>NZ_JBIALR010000008.1:138854-285531 GCF_042873675.1 Kitasatospora sp. NPDC004614 | reverse complement strand
CACCGACGAGCATCGATCTCGGATATCTCCCCATCCATGAACTGCCCAACGAGCGAACCCAACGACCGTCACTGTAAGCACCGTTGCAGTACTAGTTCGTGTGGAGTCGGAAATCGGGTGAGTGGGGGCGGCCGCGTCTGCGAGGCTGCTGCGCCATGAGCACTTCGAACGTTCTGCCTGTTCTGCGCACCTGTGACCTGTCGGACGCCTATCGGGCGGTTCGGCGCCTGCTGGGCCTGGTCGTCCCCATGGACGGCTTCCGGGTCAGTGCGTTCGGGCAGGTGCTGGCGGTGGCGGAGGCGGAGCGCCTGGTTGCCGCGTTCCCCGAGGGCGTGATCATTCCGGACGAGGGGCCCGAGTCCAGTGACGAGACGCGGGCCATGGTGGTGGCGGGGGACCCGCGGGTGGCGGGGATGCTTCCGCTCAGGTTTTATCTGGACGACTGTCCGGTCGGGTCGATCGAGGAGGCGTTCCTCGGGGTGGTCGGGGCCGGGGCGGGGTGGATCGAGTGGGACTGGTTCAGCTGGCCGGCGGTTCCGGAGCTCGGGCTGGGGATGCGGAACAAGGACGCGTGCTTGCAGATCGCCATCAACAGCCGGGATGTGACCGCTGACGTGCCGGCGGCGGATCACACGGTCTTCATCCACTTCCGGTCGGGCGACGTGGAGCGCGCCGAGTGGCTGGCCCGGCAGGTCGGGCTGCGGGGGATCGGGCCGGTGGAGATGGGCTGGTAGCAGCGTGCTGCCGTATTCTTCCCTATCGGATTGGCAAATGGGGAACGATGGGGAAGGATGCGGCGTGCAGGAGTTCTACTCCGTCGAGGATGTGGCCGAGCTGTTGGGGCTGCATGTGAAGACCGTCCGGGGCTATGTGCGGGACGGGAAGCTGAAGGCGGTGCGGATCGGGAAGCAGTACCGGATCGCGCGGGCGGAGGTGGAGGCGTTCACCGGGGGTGCCGAGGTGGTGGGCCCCTCGCGGGCGGAGGTTTCGGCCGTGGTGCAGGTGGACGGGGTGGGGCGCGGGGACGCGGATCGGCTGGTGACGGCGGTGCTCGCGGCGGCGTCGGCCTGGTCGTCGGGGGAGTCGCGGCCGTTGTGGGTGCAGGCGGTGCGGGACGAGGCGCGGGGCGGGTTGCGGTTCGTGGTGCTGGGGCCGCCGCGGCGGGTGGGGGATGTGCTCGGGTTGATCGAGGATCTGACGGGAGACGTGCGATGACGGTGGTTCGGGAGCTGGGCGGGGTCCAGGTGATGGTGTGCGGGGCGGAGGGCGCGCCGGTCGCCGGTGAGCAGGACGCGGTGGACCTGCTGGGGAACGCGTACTACCAGGGGGCGTCCTGGGTGGCGGTGCCGGTGGAGCGGTTCGCGGAGGAGTTCTTCCGGCTGCGCAGTGGGGTGGCGGGCGGGGTGGTGCAGAAGTTCGCCCAGTACCGGATGGGTCTCGCGGTGGTGGGGGACGTCGCACCGCACGTGGAGCGGTCGGACGCCCTGCGGGATTTCGTGCGGGAGAGCAATCGCGGGTTGCAGCTGTGGTTCGTCTCCGACGTGGAGGAGCTGGCGGGCCGGCTGGCCGGCTGAGAGGCGTCAACTCCGGGGTTATGTAGGCCAGTTGATCCGGCCCCGAGGGGTTCCCGCGTGAGGTGACATGTGCAATTGTACATGTCACCCCCAGTCGTCGAGCTGGTCTCGACGGCGCATTCCCCCTCCGCCGCGCCCCCAACACGCGGCGTCATATCGGCCCGGAGGCCCCCACGTGCGAACCTTCCGGATACCGTTCGCGTCCCCCGCGCGAACGTGGAGCCTGCTGCTTTCCTTCTGCCTGACCCTCGGCTTCCTCGCCGCCTTCGTGCCGGGCGCCCGGGCGGCCACCCCCACCGCTCCCACCGGCGAGCGGCCCGCGAAGGCGTCGAAGTCGGCGCCGCGCAGCACCGAGGCGGCCGAGCGCCGCAAGGACGCCGACCACGACGTGCGGTCGGACGCCAGCAAGCGGCCGCCGCTGAGCGTGAAGGGCGAGCCGCAGCAGGCGAAGTCCCTCGCGGCAGCGGCCGCGTGCAACGCGTCCGACTTCACCGGGAAGACCGGCGGCGCGCTGGTCGCCCAGATCAAGTCCGCCACCGTGGACTGCGTGAACTCGCTGTTCCTGCTCAAGGGCAACGACGCGAAGCTGGCGTTCAACGAGGCGCAGATGGTGAGCGTGGCCAACGCGCTGCGCGACGTCTCCGTCAACTACCCGGGTGACGACTCCACTTCGGCCACCCAGATCGTGCTGTACCTGCGGGCCGGGTACTACGTGCAGTGGTACAACGCGGACGTGGTCGGCCCGTACGGCGCCAACCTGAAGTCCGCGATCGAGGGCGGCCTGGACGCCTTCTTCGCCGCCCCGCACTCGCAGGACGTGACCGATGCCAACGGCGCCACGCTGGGCGAGGCCGTCACCCTGATCGACAGCGCGGCCGAGAACGCCCGCTACCTGTCGGTCGTCAAGCGGCTGCTGAACGGCTACAACAGCAGCTACGACAGCTCCTGGTACATGGTCAACGCCGTCAACAACGTGTACACGGTGCTCTGGCGCGGCCACCAGAACAGCGACTTCCTGCCCGCCGTGCAGGCCGATCCGAGCGTGCTCGACACCCTGCAGGCGTTCGCCACCCGCAACAACGCCCTGCTCGGCGGGACCAAGGACTTTCTGGTCTCCAACTCGGGCCGTGAACTGGGCCGGTTCCTGAAGTACCCGGCGATGCAGGCCAAGGTCCGGCCGCTGATGAAGAGCCTGCTGGACCAGACCTCGATCACCGGGCGGACCGGGACGATGTGGGCGGTCCTGGCGGAGATGACGGACGCCTACGACAAGGCCAACTGCGCCTACTACGGCACCTGCGACCTGGCGAACCGGCTGAAGGCGGCCGTGCTGACGGTCAACTACACCTGCAGCCCCAGCATCAAGATCGTCGCCCAGGCGCTGACGGCGGACCAGCTGGCCACCACGTGCAGCAGCCTGAAGGGCCAGGACGCGTACTTCCACGGCGTGGTCCGGGACAACGGCGCGGTCGCGGACGACAACAACACCACCATCGAGGTGGTGGTGTTCCACTCGCGCAACGACTACCAGACCTACGCCGGCACCATCTTCGACATGTCCACCGACAACGGCGGCATGTACCTGGAAGGCAAGCCGGCCACGGTCGGCAACCAGCCGCGGTTCATCGCCTACGAGGCCGACTGGGCGCGCCCGGCCTTCGAGATCTGGAACCTCAACCACGAGTACACCCACTACCTCGACGGCCGGTTCGACATGTACGGCGACTTCGACGCCGGCATGACCACCCCGACCGTCTGGTGGGTCGAGGGCTTCGCCGAGTACATCTCCTACGGCTACCGGGGTGTCGAGTACACCGACGCGATCAACCAGGCCGGGCAGCACACCTACGCGCTGTCCACCCTGTTCGACACCACCTACAACAACGCCGACCAGACCAGGGTCTACAACTGGGGCTACCTGGCGGTCCGTTACATGCTCCAGTCGCACCGCGCCGACATGGACGCCGTGCTCGCCAAGTACCGCACCGGTGACTGGGCCGGCGCCCGGACGATCCTGAAGACCACCATCGGCACCCGCTACGACGCCGACTTCAACAACTGGCTGACCGCCTGCAACACCGGCAACTGCGGTCCGGCCGTGCCGAGCGTCCCCGAGTGCACCGGCTCCGACACCCGGCAGCTCGACAAGAACTGCGGCCGCTCCAACGTCGCCGCCACCGTCCAGAACTACGCGTACTTCTACCTGTGGGTGCCGGCCGGCACCACCAGCCTCACCATCACCACCTCCGGTGGCACCGGCAACGCCGACCTGTACTACAACGGCAGCAACTGGGCCACCACCGGCTCGTACACCGCCAAGTCCACCGGCAGCGGCAACAACGAGACGCTGACCATCACCAACCCGCCCGCCGGGTACAACTACATCAGCCTGTACGGCCAGCAGGCGTTCAGCGGAGCCGCGGTCAGCACCTCGTACTGACCGCGCTCGGCACGAGCGGCCCGGCCCACCCAGCGGTGGGCCGGGCCCCGTCGCGTTCCCGGATGGGAGATCATGGACGGTCGAGCACCCGAGCACTGAGGAGCCACCCGTGGCCGAGATCGTCCTGTTCCACTCCGCGTACGGCCTGCGCCCCGCCGTGCACCGGGCCGCCGACCGGCTGCGCGAGGCCGGGCACACCGTGCACACCCCCGACCTGTACCAGGGCCGCACCTTCGACGAGGCCGAGGAGGGCATGGCGTACCGCGACGAGATCGGCAACGACGAACTGCTGCGCCGCGCCGTCACCGCCGTCGCCCCGCTGCTGCCCGCGAAGCACGGCCTGGTGTACGCCGGGTTCTCGCTCGGCGGATCGCTGGCGCAGAACCTGGCCCTCGCCGACGAGCAGGCCCGCGGGCTGCTGCTCCTGCACGGCACCTCCGACCTGCGCGAGGACGCGGCCACCGGCATCGCGGTGCAGCTGCACGTGGCCGAGCCGGACGCGTACGAGTCCGAGGACTGGCTGAACACCTGGTACCTGCAGATGACCCGGGCCGGCGCCGACGTCGAGGTGCACCGCTACCGGGGCGCCGGGCACCTGTACACCGACGCCGAACTGCCGGACTACGACGCCGAGGCCGACGAGCGGACCTGGGCGGCCGCGCTGGCGTTCCTCGCCGAGCTGGACGCGGAGGCCGAGGCCGAGGACACCGCGGAGGCCGACTCGCAGGGCTGACCGGCCGTCAGCCGGAGAACCGGACCGTGCGAGTGGCCGCGTCGGGCTCCAGGAACTCCAACAGGCGCTCGCCCTCGGCCGCCAGCTCGGCCCGCTGCCCGTGCGGGACGAGCGGGGTGAGCGTCAGCACGGCCGCGCCGCGCTTCGCCTCGTGCGCCCAGGTGCCTGCCACCCGGCCGTCCACCAGGTAGGAGGCCAGCAGGGTGCCGTTCACCGCCCGGTACACCTGCCGGTGGATGTCGGCGGGCAGCATCCTGGTCCGGTCGGCGTGCGAGAGCAGCGCCGCGTCCCACTTCGGCAGGAAGCGGACCGGCAGTTCGCGGCCCGGGTCGGGGACCGGCGGGGCGTCCTGGAGGTCGAGCAGCTCCCGGCCGGCCTCGTCCCGGTAGCGGACCAGCTCGCCGAGTTCGGCCAGCGCCAGGTCGATCTGCCGCAGCCTCAGCCCGCTGAAGTGCGCGATGTCGGCGCGCGAGGCCGGTCCGTACCCGGCCAGGTAGCGGCGCACCAGCCGGGCCGTGGCCTCCGGCTCGGGCGGCAACTCGCCCTGCCACAGCACGAATCGGGGCTTGCCGTGGGCCCGCCAGTGCCCGGACGGGGCGACGTGCACCAGTGGGGCCAGGGCGCGGGCGTAGTGCAGCAGGTCCTCGGGCCGGATCCGCTCCTTCGACGCCTCGGCCAGGTGGCCGCGCAGCTCCTCGGCGGAGCGTGCCACGGTGGCGAACTCCCGCAGCGAGGCGGTGAGTTCGTCCTCATCCAGGCCCGCGTCCCGGTGCCGGCCGCGCAGGTCGGTGAGCCACTGGCGGCGCCAGGCGGCGGCCAGGTGGCCGTAGTCCTCGCCCGGCACCAGGTGCAGGGTGCCGCGCATCAGCGTCGCCTTCACCACGCTGCCGTCCAGCAGCGCCGCGTCCAGCTGCCCGGTGGTGAAGCCGGGCAGCCGGGACCACAGCGCGAGGTGCGGCGACGGCGAGTACTGCGCCTGCAGCGCGGCCAGCCGGCGCGCCGCCTCGACGGCGGGCAACGGCTGGGCGCGGTCCAGTAGTTGGCGTTCGAAGTAGCCGACCGTCAACTCGCGGGCGGTCAGCGTTCGGACGGCGGTGGGCATCGTCGGGCTCCTCTCGGCGACGCCCAAGCTAACAGTCGGTCAGGACATCGGAGGGGTGGGCGGCGGCTGGTGGTGAGAGTGGTCCTGGTGCGAGTGGTGGGGCTGCGACTCGCCGCCGGTGACGGGACCGGGGGCGGGGGCGGGCTGGTGCGAGTGGTGCGGCTGGTGTGTGAAGTGCGGCGGGGCGGGCGGGGCCGGGGGATAGCCGGGCGCACCGGCGGGCGGCGCGGGCGGTGCCGGGGGATAGCCGGGCGCACCGGCGGGCGGGGCGGCCGGTGCCGGGGGGTAGGCGTACGCGGCGCCGGGGTCGCCGGCGGGCGGCTGCGGCAGCCCGGGCCGCGGTGCGTGCGGGTGGGGGAAGGGCGGTTGCGGAACCGGCCCCGCGGCCGCGCCGCCCCACGGGCCGGGAACGGCGCCCGGGTGGCCGAAGCCCGGCTGCGGGTGCAGCGGCGCGGTGCCCGGGGTGCGGGTGGCGGCCACCACCACGGTGACGGCCAGGGCGATCAGCAGGTTCAGCGGCAGGGTCAGGGTCAGCAGCAGGTGCCCGAACGGCTTGTACACGTACTCGCTGCCGGCGTTGTCCCCGGTGAACAGGATGACCAGCTCGTTCAGCGAGAGGTACGCGTTGACGGCGGTCAGCGGTATCGCCGCGCCGCGCACCCAGCGGCCGCCCGCGAACGCGCCGAACACGACGGCGGCCGTCGCCAGCAGGTACGCGGTGCTCCAGCCGAAGAAACCGACCGGGGCCGGCACGATGTGCTTGTACGAGAAGCCGAGCGCCGTCGGCAGGTACGACAGGCCGTCGCCCTGCGCCAGGTCGTAGCCGAGGATGCCGAGCAGGCTGATGAGCTGCAACAACATGAGCACGCCGATTCCCGGCAGGCCGCGGACGGCCGGCCGGGCAGCGGGCAGAGGCGATGGTGCGAAGGCCATGGCAGGGTCCCCTCCCGTAACCGTGTGGTGGTCGGAGGTTAGCGCTTCAACGTCCGGAGGGGGACTAGACTCGGATCCGCGATCCCGGAAGCCGTGGTCCGAGCCCAGGTGGTGGCTCGGGCCTTACGTGTTTCAGCCCCCGCAGTACCCCCGCAGTACCCCCTCAGTACCCCTCAGTACCCCGGAGGCCCCGCCTTGAGCGACCAGCCGTACGCGCACCTGCACGTCCACACCGAGTACTCGATGCTGGACGGCGCCGCCCGGCTGAAGCAGCTCTTCAAGGAGGTCGAGCGGCTGGGCCAGACCCACGTCGCGATGACCGACCACGGCAACATGTACGGCGCCGCCGAGTTCCACAAGCAGGCCACCGCCGCCGGCATCACCCCGGTGATCGGCATCGAGGCGTACGTGGCGCCGGAGTCCCGCTCGAACACCAAGCGCATCCTGTGGGGCCAGCCGCACCAGAAGAAGGACGACGTCTCGGCGTCCGGTGCCTACACCCACAAGACCATCTGGGCCCGCAACAAGGAGGGCCTGCACAACCTCTTCAAGCTGACCTCCCGCTCGTACGCGGAGGGCTGGCTGGTGAAGTGGCCCCGGATGGACAAGGAGATCATCGCCGAGCACGCCGAGGGCCTGATGGCCACCACCGGCTGCCCGTCCGGCGTGGTGCAGACCCGGCTGCGGCTCGGCCAGTTCGACGAGGCGCTCAAGTCGGCCGCCGAGTACCAGGACATCTTCGGCAAGGAGAACTACTTCCTGGAGCTGATGGACCACGGCCTCGACATCGAGAAGCGGGTCCGTGACGGCCTCCTGGAGATCTCCAGGAAGCTGAACATCCCGCCGGTGGTCACCAACGACTCGCACTACACCACCGAGGCCGACGCCGGCGCGCACGACCTGCTGCTCTGCGTCCAGACCGGCAAGAACCTCTCCGACCCGGACCGCTTCCGGTTCGACGGCACCGGCTACTACATCAAGTCGGCCGCCGAGATGTACGGCCTCGACTCCTCGGACATCTGGCAGGAGGGCTGCCGCAACAGCCAGCTGCTGGTCGCCTCCCGGGTCGACACCGAGGGCATGTTCAAGTTCAAGAACCTGATGCCGCGGTTCCCGATCCCGGAGGGCTTCGAGTCCGAGGCGGACTTCTTCAAGTCCAAGGTCTGGGAAGGCATGGACTGGCGCTTCCCGGGCGGCTACGACGACGAGCACAAGAAGCTCGCCGAGTACGAGATGGACACCATCATCCAGATGGGGTTCCCGGCGTACTTCCTCGTGGTCGCCGACTTCATCATGTGGGCCAAGAGTCAGGGCATCGCGGTCGGCCCCGGCCGTGGCTCCGCGGCCGGCTCGCTGGTCGCCTACGCGATGGGCATCACCGACCTCGACCCGATCCCGCACGGCCTGATCTTCGAGCGCTTCCTCAACCCCGAGCGCATCTCCATGCCCGACGTCGACATCGACTTCGACGAGCGCCGGCGCGGTGACGTGATCCGCTACGTGACGGAGAAGTGGGGCTCCGACAAGGTCGCCATGATCGTCACGTACGGCACCATCAAGGCGAAGGCCGCCATCAAGGACTCCTCGCGCGTCCTCGGCTACCCGTACGCGATGGGCGACCGGATCACCAAGGCGATGCCGCCGGACGTCATGGGCAAGGGCATCCCGCTCTCCGGCATCACCGACAGCTCGCACCCCCGCTACGGCGAGGCGGGCGAGATCCGCGGCCTGTACGAGAGCGACCCGGACGTCAAGAAGGTCATCGACACCGCGCGCGGCATCGAGGGCCTGATCCGCCAGCCCGGCGTGCACGCCGCCGGCGTCATCATGTCCGCCGAGCCGCTGACCGACCACATCCCGGTCTGGACCCGGCACACCGACGGCGTCACCATCACGCAGTTCGACTACCCCACCTGTGAGGGCCTCGGCCTTCTCAAGATGGACTTCCTCGGCCTGCGCAACCTGACGATCATGGACGACGCCGTCAAGGCGATCGAGAAGAACAAGGGCATCAAGATCGAGCTGCTCGATCTGCCGCTCGACGACAAGCCCACCTACGAACTGCTCGCCCGCGGCGACACGCTCGGCGTCTTCCAGCTCGACGGCGGCCCCATGCGCTCGCTGCTGCGCCTGATGAAGCCCGACAACTTCGAAGACATCTCCGCCGTCCTCGCGCTGTACCGCCCGGGCCCGATGGGCGTCAACTCGCACACCAACTACGCGCTGCGCAAGAACGGCCAGCAGGACATCACCCCGATCCACCCGGAGCTGGAGAAGCCCCTGGAGGAGATCCTCAAGCCGACCTACGGCCTGATCGTCTACCAGGAGCAGGTGCAGAAGGCCGCGCAGATCCTGGCCGGCTACTCGCTCGGCCAGGCCGACCTGCTGCGCCGGGCCATGGGCAAGAAGAAGAAGGAGATCCTGGAGGCCGAGTTCGTTCCCTTCCAGAAGGGCTGCCGCGAACACGGCTACTCGGACGCCGCGATCCAGGCCGTGTGGGACGTCCTCGTCCCGTTCTCCGGCTACGCCTTCAACAAAGCCCACACCGCCGGCTACGGACTGGTCTCCTACTGGACCGCCTACCTCAAGGCCAACTACCCGGCCGAGTACATGTCCGGCCTGCTCACCTCGGTCAAGGACGACAAGGACAAGTCCGCGGTCTACCTCAACGAGTGCCGCAAGATGGGCATCCAGGTGCTCCCGCCGGACGTCAACGAGTCCGACGCCGACTTCACCCCGCACGGCAGCGACACCGTCCGGTTCGGCCTGACCGCCATCCGCAACGTCGGCGGCCCGGTGGTGGAGTCGATGATCCGCACCCGGAAGGCCAAGGGGAAGTACACCTCGTTCCCGGACTTCCTGGACAAGGTCGAGGCGGTGGTCTGCAACAAGCGCACCGTCGAATCGCTGATCAAGGCCGGCTCCTTCGACTCGCTCGGGCACACCCGCAAGGGCCTGACCGCCCAGTTCGAGCCGATGATCGACAACGTGGTCTCGATCAAGCGCAAGGAGGCCGAGGGCCAGTTCGACCTGTTCGGCGGCGACAGCGTCTCCGACGAGCCGAGCTTCGGCCTGGACGTGGTGTTCTCCGAGGAGGAGTGGGAGAAGTCCTTCCTGCTCACCCAGGAGCGCGAGATGCTCGGCCTGTACGTCTCCTCGCACCCCCTGCACGGCATCGAGCACGTGCTCGCCGACAAGGCCGACTGCGCGGTCGCCGACCTCGCCGAACGCCCCGACGGCACCATCGTCACCATCGGCGGCATCATCTCCGGCCTCCAGCGGAAGATGACCAAGCAGGGCAACGCCTGGGCGATCGCCACCGTCGAGGACCTGGCCGGCTCCATCGATTGCATGTTCTTCCCCGCCAGCTACCAGCTGGTCTCCTCCCAACTCGTCGAGGACGCCGTGGTGTTCGTGCGCGGCAAGCTCGACAAGCGGGAGGACGTACCGCGCCTGATGGGCATGGAACTCACGGTGCCCGACCTGTCCAACGTCGGCGCCCAGCTGCCGATCGTGATCACCGTGCCGGAGAACAAGCTCACCCCGCCGATCGTCAGCCGACTCGGCGAGGTGCTCACCCACCACAAGGGCTCCACCGAGGTCCACGTCCACCTGCGCGGGCGGACCAGGACCGTGGTGCTGCGCCTCGACCGGCACCGGGTGAAGTCCGACCCCGCGCTGTTCGGCGACCTGAAGCAGCTGCTCGGGCCGAGCTGCCTGGCCAGCTGACACCGGCAGGCGAAGAGCCCCTGCGGAGTTCCGACTCCGCAGGGGCTCTTCGCCGTTGACGCCGGATCAGCTCTCCTTGACCACCACGGTCTTGGCGGCCTTGTCGTGGAAGGTCTGCTGCAGCGGCTTGTCCCACAGCTGCGAGAGGCCGTTGACCAGCACCGCCAGGCTGCCGATGTACGGGACGATGTACGGGCCGCCCCAGACACCGGCCCGGGTCCACAGCTCGTTGTCGGTCGGCCGCGCGCCGGTGGCGACGCTGACCACCCGGAGCTTCATGGCCTTCTTGCCGACGGTCTGGCAGTGCTGAGTGGTCATCATGACGCCGTCGTAGACGACGTAGGCGATCGCCAGCAGCGCGAAGTACCCGATGGTGAGCGGGCCGAAGGTCACGGAGGCCACGACGCCGACGGGGAGGCCGACGATCAGGCCGTCGATCAGGCGCGCCACGAACCGGTCCACCGGGGTGGCCAGGGTGCGGGTCCCCGGGGTCGGCGGGACGCCGGGCGGCAGCGGCGGGGCGAGCCAGCCCGGCCACTGGGCCTGCGGGGCGCCGTAGCCGGGCTGCTGCCCGTAACCCGGCTGCTGTCCGTAGCCCTGCGGGGCGCCGTACCCGGGCTGCTGCTCGCCGTAGCCCGGCGGCGGCGGGGGAGGCGGGGGCGGGGTGCCGTAGCCGCCGTTGGCCGGAGGCGGCTGCTGACCGTACGGGTTCTGGCCGTACGGGTTCTGGCCGTACGGGTCCTGCGGCCCGTAGCCAGGAGGAGTGTTGCTGCTCATGCGTCCGACTCCAGGTCAACTGTTGGGAGTTGCTGGTGCCGTTGTACCCGGTTCGGGGCGAGCGATGGAAGACGATCCGACAATCGTTACTCAGTGCCAGCCGTAACGGTGCCTCAACGAGTCGACCACCAGCTGGAAACGGGCCCGGTCGAGGGCGCACGCCTCGCGCCGCATTCCGCCGTCGTGCACCCGGAACACCCGGTCCAGCGCCACCCAGGAGTCCCGGCCGCTGCGGTCCCACGGGCCGGCGCCGAGCGGCACCCAGTCCGGGTCGTTGTCGTGGCCCTTGCTGGACAGCATCACCGTCAGCAGGGTGCCGGAGCGCTCCCGGGCCACCACCAGCACCGGGCGGTCCTTGCCGCGGCCGTCGTTCTCCTCGAACGGCACCCAGGTCC
The DNA here is from genome assembly GCF_042873675.1 of Kitasatospora sp. NPDC004614. Classification (NCBI taxonomy): domain Bacteria; kingdom Bacillati; phylum Actinomycetota; class Actinomycetes; order Kitasatosporales; family Streptomycetaceae; genus Kitasatospora; species Kitasatospora sp. NPDC004614. The sequence continues at coordinate 273,848 of NZ_JBIALR010000008.1, read as the reverse complement.
AGACGATCTCGCCCGGGTCCGGGTCGCCGTCGGGGTCCGGCGCGTAGGTGGTGTGCACCGAACCGATCCGCTCGGCCGCTGTCTCCAGCGTGGCCCCGGTGCCGAACCGGCCGGGCTGTTCCTTCTGCTCGTTCAACTCATGCATGGCGGAAGGCTACCGACCGCTTCAAGCCCCCGCGTCCGGCTGCGACAGGTGGGCGGCGTAGAGGCGTTGCAGCAGCCGGTTCAGCCGGGCCCGGTCGGTGGCGGGGAGAGCGGCGAGGAAGCGGTCCTGCTCGGTGGCGGCCGCGGTGGCCAGGCCGTCCACCAGCGCCCGCCCCTCGGCGGTCAGCGCGACCACCCGGCGGCGGCCGTCGGTGTCGTGCGGGCGGCGCTCCACGAGGTGGCGGCCGGTCAGGCCGTCCAGCACCGACACCAGGTTGCGGGCGTCCACCGCCACCAGTTCGGCCAGCCGGCCCTGGCCGACCGGGCCGTGCTGCCCGAGCGCGACCAGCACGCCGTACTGGGCCTGGGTCAGCCGGTGTTCGCCGAGGAAGGCCGTCCAGGAGCGGGCGGTGAGCGAGCCGAGCCGGGCCAGCAGGAAGCCGGTCCCGCGCTCGTAGCCCGGGCGGTCGTCGTTCATGTGGCCAGCCTAGACGACCGGTCATCGACATGATCCATGTCTTTTGGTAGACATGTCGCATGTCGATCGAACTGAGGCGCCATCAGGTGCCCGTTGGTGAACTCTCCCTGCACGTCGTGGAATCCGGCGACCCCGACGGCCGCCCCTTCCTGCTGCTGCACGGCTGGCCCGAGTCCTCCCGCACCTGGCAGGGCGTGATGGCCGCGGCCGGCGACGAGGCCCGCCTGCTCGCCGTCGACCTGCCCGGCATCGGCCGCTCCACCGGCGGCGTCGGCGGCTCCAAGCGGCGGATCGCCGCCGCCGTACACGCGCTGATCGGCCAACTCGGCCTCACCGGAACCACGTTGGTCGGCCACGACGCCGGCGGCATGGCCGCGTACGCCTACCTGCGGGCCTTCGACGCCGTCGACCGGGTGGTGGTGATGAACACCGTGCTGCCCGGCGTCGCGCCCTGGGAGCAGGTGCTGGGCAACCCGTACATCTGGCACTTCGGCCTGCACGCCGTCCCCGACCTGCCCGAGACGCTGGTCGACGGCCGGCAGGAGGCCTACTTCGCGTACTTCTACCGGGTGCTGTCCGCCGACCCCGACCGGATCACCCCCGAATCGCGCGCCGACCAGGCCGCCGCCTACCGCGAACCCGGGCAGCTCACCGCCGGGTTCGACCTCTACCGGGCCTTCGGGCAGGACGCCCGCGACAACGCCGAATCCGCCGCCGCCGGGCCCGTCGACACCCCGCTGCTCTACCTGCGCGGCACCCGCGAACCCGTCGACCTCGACGCGTACGCCGCCGGCCTGCGGGCGGCCGGGGTGCGGGCGCTCAGCACCGGGCTGGTCGAGGGCGGCGGGCACTTCATGCAGGAGGAGCGGCCCGCCGAAGTCTGGCGGCTGATCCGGGAGTTCGCGGGCTGAACGGGCTGAACGGGCTGAGGGTGCTGAATTGATCGAACGGGCCGAACGGGCGTCAGGCGGCGCGCAGTTCGGCCGGGACCGCCGTGTGCAGGGCCGCCGCGAAGGCGGCCACGGCGGGATGGGCGGCAGCGCCCGCGCGGAAGGCGGTGCGGGTGCGGCGGTAGATCGGCAGGCGGGTCAGGGTGACGTTCGGGGGGCAGTGGCCGGTGCCCAGGTGGGGGACCAGGGCCACGCCCTGGCCGGCCGCCACCAGGGCGAGCTGGGCCGCGAAGTCGTCCACCCGGTGCCGGACCCGGGGGCTGAACCCGGCGGCCTGGCAGGCGCGTTCGGTCAGTTCGTGGCAGAGGGTGCCGGGCGGGGCGGTGATCCACGGGCTGTGCTGGTGGTCGGCGAGGGTGCCGGCGCTGCGGGCCGCCAGGTACATCGGCTCGGCGAACACCGGGCCGGTCAGCGCGATGCCCTCCTCCGGTTCGGCCGGCACCAGGTCGTACTCGTGCACCAGCGCCAGGTCCAGTTCGCCCGCGCGCAGCGCCGCCGCCACCGCGGCCGGGTCCACCTCGCTGACCATGGCCTCCAACTCGGGGTGCCGGGCGGCCAGTTCGGCCAGTGCGGCGGGGACCAGGGCGCGCACCGCGGACGGGTAGGCGCCGATCCGCAGCGGGCCGGCCAGGCCGCGGCGGGCGTGCGCCAGTTCGGCGTCCGCCCGCTCCAGCAGCTCCAGCACCGCCTCGGTGTGCCGCACCAGGTTCCGCCCGGCGGGGGTCAGCGCCACCCGCCGCCCGGTGCGCTCCAGCAGCGGCACCCCGGCCTCCCGTTCCAGCACCGACAGCTGCTGGGACACCGCCGAAGGACTGAACGCCAGGGCGTCCGCCACCGCCGCGATCGTCCCCAGGTGGGCCAGTTCGCGCAGCAGCCGCAGTCGTCGCACATCGAGCATCGGCTCAGCTTACGAGAAGCATCGGAAATGTGAACTGGACCCGCACGGTCGGCGCCCGGCACGCTTCCCCCATGGAACTCCACGGCATTCACGTCCCGCTGGTCACTCCGTTCACCGCTGACGGCGCCCTCGCCCTGGACGCGCTGGAGCAGCTGGCCCGCGACAGCCTGGACGCCGGCGCCGCCGGACTGGTCGCCCTCGGCACCACCGGCGAACCCGGATCCCTCACCGACGCCGAACAGGACGCGGTGGTCGAACTGTGCCGGCGCGTCACCACCGAGTACGGGGCCGTGCTGACGGTCGGCGCCGGGCACGGCGGCACCGCGCGCACCGCCGAGGCGCTGGCCCGGCTGGACGGGCGGGCGGACGCGGCACTGGTCGCCGTCCCGGCGTTCGTCCGTCCCGGCGAGGCCGGGGTGCTCGCGCACTTCCGGGAACTGGCCGCCACCAGCCCCGTGCCGCTGGTGATCTACCACATCCCGTACCGCACCGGGCAGCCGCTCGGCGCCGCCACGCTGCTGGAACTGCTGGCGCTGCCGCAGGTCGCGGGCCTCAAGTACGCCCCCGGCGGGATCGACGAGCAGGCCGTCGCGCTGCTGGGCGCCGAACCGCGCGGGGTGCTGGTCGGCGACGACCTGTTCCTGTCCCCGCTGCTCGCGCTCGGCGCCGACGGCGGCATCCTGGCCTCCGCACACCTGGAGACCGCCCGTTTCGTCGCCCTGCACCGGGCCTGGGCGGACGGAGACGTGCCGCTGGCCCGCAAGCTCGGCGCGGAGCTGGCCGAGGTGTCCCGGGCCGCGTTCGCCGGGCCCAACCCGACCGCGCTCAAGGCGCTGCTGCACCGCGCCGGGCGCATCCCCACCCCGGCGGTGCGGCTGCCGCTGCTCGCGCACGGCTGAGATCCGCGCAGAATTTGCGGCCCGCGGGCGCCCCGACGAAAGGGATTGCCGCCTCGGACGGCAGGCGTTCACGCCTTGGGACGCCCCCGCGCGCACCCGCTCTGACAAGGCATGATGGCTTTGCACAACGTAGGAGGAGGAGACTCGGATGAAGGTCGGCATCGTAGGAGCCACCGGTCAGGTCGGCGGCGTGGTCCGCGAGATCCTGGCGGAGCGCAACTTTCCGGTTGAGCAGCTGCGGCTGTTCGCCTCGGCCCGCTCGGCCGGGCGCACGCTGCCCTGGAAGGACACCGAGGTCACCGTCGAGGACGCCACCACGGCCGACTACCGCGGTCTCGACATCGTGATCTTCTCCGCCGGCGGGTCCACCTCCAAGGCCCTCGCCCCGAAGGTCGCCGAGGCCGGAGCCGTCGTCATCGACAACTCCTCCGCCTGGCGCCGCGACCCCGAGGTCCCGCTGGTCGTCGCCGAGGTCAACCCCGAGGCGATCGCCGAGCGCCCCAAGGGCATCATCGCCAACCCGAACTGCACCACGATGGCCGCGATGCCCGTGCTGCGGCCGCTGCACGGCGAGTCCGAGCTGGTCTCGCTGGTGGTCTCCACCTACCAGGCGGTCTCCGGCTCCGGCCTGGCCGGCGTCTCCGAGCTGCACGAGCAGGCCCGCAAGGTCGTCGACGACGCCACCGCGCTGGTGCACGACGGCGCGGCCGTCGAGTTCCCCGCGCCGGGCGTCTACAAGCGTCCGATCGCGTTCAACGTGCTGCCGTTCGCCGGCGCGCTGGTGGACGACGGCAGCAACGAGACCGACGAGGAGCAGAAGCTCCGCCACGAGAGCCGCAAGATCCTCGGCATCCCCGAGCTGAAGGTCTCCGGCACCTGCGTGCGCGTCCCGGTCTTCACCGGCCACTCGCTCCAGGTCAACGCCCGCTTCGCCCGCCCGCTCAGCCCCGAGCGCGCCACCGAGCTGCTGGCCGACGCCCCGGGCGTCGTCCTCACCGACATCCCCACCCCGCTGCAGGCCGCCGGCCAGGACCCGAGCTACGTCGGCCGGATCCGGGTGGACGAGACCGTCGACAACGGCCTGTCGCTGTTCCTGTCCAACGACAACCTGCGCAAGGGTGCCGCGCTCAACGCGGTGCAGATCGCCGAACTGGTCGCCGCCGAACTGCGCGGCTGATCGGCAGAGCCACCAGGGGCGCCGGGGAACCTCCCCGGCGCCCCTTCGCGCTCACTGCCCGGGGTGCGCCTGCTTCGGGGTGACGGTGATCGGCAGCTCCGCCGAGGTCGCCGATCCCGTCCACTTGTCGCCCGCCGTGTACCACTGGTACGTGCCCGACATGCTGGCCTCGAGTCGTATCGACACCATGCCCTCGGCGTTGCTGTTGGTCGCCGTCAGCGTGGACCAGTTGTCCGAGCCGGTCGGGCGGAACTGCAGGTACACCGTCGTGCCGCGCTGCGGAATGTAGCCGCCCTCGTCCCACATGGTGCGCCGGAGCCGCGCCTGCAGCTGGATGCTCTGGCCGTCGACCGCCGTCGTGGGGCAGGACGCCTGGTCGAACTGCGCCGTCCGCTTCAGCGAGAAACCGCCCGCCGACTTCGACACGTAGCGGTCGCCGTCGTTGGCCTGGATCCGCAGGTCCACGAACCAGGTGCCGGCCTGGTCGTCGAACAGCACCCGGGAGGTCGCCGAGGCCGTCGCCTCGCCCGTGCAGCGGCTCACCGTGCCGGTGGCGTCCAGCGGGACGCAGCTCATCGGGCCGACCTTGAGGGTCGCGTAGTTCGGGCCCCACAGACCTATCGGATCGACAGTGCGGATGCCGGAACGGTCCGTCGCCGTCACCTCCACCGGGAAGGTCCGGGTCTCGGTCGGGCCGAGCTCGACCGTGCGGCCGCCGTTGACCACCACCGAGACCAGCGAGGTGTCCCCCTGGGAGGTCTCCGGAACGGTCGAGGGCACCAGGACGATGGCGACCGCTCCGATCACCGCCACTCCGCACAATGCCACTGCACTCTTCCGCACGGTGTCCCAGTATCCAGGGTCGCGAGCCGAACCGTTCGACGCGGTTCACCGAGCGAACGAAGGGGAAAGGTGTGCGCAACGGTGGGCCGGACCGCCGGGCGGCGTCCCCACCGCCGCGGCGCCGGGCCGAGGAGGAGGTGCCAGATGGACCGCTGCGTCGTCCTGGTCGACGCGGGCTACCTGCTGGGCGCCGCCGCCAGCCTGCTCGCGGGAGAACCCGGCCGGTCCCGGATCGCCGTCGACCACCCGGTGCTGATCGGCGCGCTGCGTGAACGCGCCGAGGAGGAGACCGGGCTGCCGCTGCTGCGGATCTACTGGTTCGACGCCGCCATCGACCGCAGACCCGCGCCCGAACACCGGCGCCTCAGAGTGCTGCCCCGGGTCACCGTCCGGCTCGGCGCGCTCACCCGCGCGGAGGGGCGCTGGGTGCAGAAGGGCGTGGACGCCGCGATGCACGCCGAACTCAGCGAACTCGCCCGCAACCACGCCTGCGCAGACGTGGTGCTGGTCACCGGCGACGGCGACCTGCTGCCCGGCGTCGCCTCCGCCAAGGAGCACGGCGTGGCCGTCCACCTGTGGGCGCTGGAGGCCGCCGACGGCGACTTCAACCAGTCCGAGGAACTCGTCGGCGAGGCCGACGAACGCCGGGTGCTCGACCGCGCCTGGATCGAACGCTGGGCCCGCCCCCGGGAGGCCGCCACCGAACCCGCTGTCGTCACCCCCGTCGTCGCGCCGGTCGCCGTGCTGCCCACCCCGCCCCGCCCGCGCGCCACCGCCCCCGCCGCCGCGGCCGTCCCCAGCGGGCGGACTGCCCCGTTACGGGTCATCCCCACCCCCAAGGACCTGGCCGGCCGCGCCCCCGTCCTCGCACCCGTGCCCGTACCGCCGGCCGCCGCGCTCGGCGGGCCGGTGCTGCGCTGGTCCTCCGACCGCGGCTGGCTGGAGCGCACCGACACCACCGGCGCCGCCGACACCCTGCCCACCCTGGACCGCCTCACCACCGCCGCCCAGCGCTGGGCCGACCGCGAGGAGGACATCACCAGCGTCGGCGGCGACCCCCAGGAGGTCGGCCAGGTCTTCGCCCGCCGCTGGCTCGACCGCCTCGCCACCACCGACCGCCCCGCCCTGCTGTGGACCGAGCACCCGCGGATCCCGCACCGCCTCGACGGCGAACTGCTGCGCTACGCCGCCCGGTTCGGCCTGCTCGCGCACAAGGAGGACCAGATCGACGAGCAGGACAGGTACGCGATCCGGGAAGGCTTCTGGAAGGAACTGGCCGCCCGCGTCCCCGACACCCGGCGTCCCGCGGAGGCACTGGAGGACAGCTGACCACCGCCGACGGCTGCTTTCGGTGTGACCCGCATGCCCGGAACGTCCCCCGCGGCGCGTAGAGTCTTCCGTCGTGAGCAAGGCACCTCAGGGCTGCTGCACCGTCAGCGGCCTGGTCAAGACCTATCGGGCGGGCGGCACCGAGGTCCGGGCCAACGACGGCATCGATCTCGCCGTCCGGCGCGGCGAGATCTTCGGGCTGCTCGGACCCAACGGCGCCGGCAAGTCCACCCTGGTCCGCCAGCTCACCGGCCTGCTCCGCCCCGACGCCGGCACCATCGAGCTGCTCGGCCACGACATCGTCCGTCACCCCGAACGGGCCGCCCGGCTGCTCGGCTACCTCGGCCAGGAATCCACCGCCCTCGACGAGCTCACCGTCGCCCTCGCCGCCGAGACCACCGGCCGGCTGCGCGGCCTGTCCCGCGCCGCCGCCCGCGCCGAGACCGCCGACGTGATCACCGAACTCGGCCTCGAACCGCTCGCCCACCGCCCGCTCGCCAAGCTCTCCGGCGGCCAGCGCCGCCTCGCCTGCTTCGCCGCCACCCTGGTCGGCGAACGCCCGCTGCTGGTGCTGGACGAGCCCACCACCGGCATGGACCCGGTCGCCCGCCGCGCCGTCTGGAGCGCCGTCGACCGCCGCCGCGCCGAGCGCGGCACCACCGTGCTGCTGGTCACCCACAACGTCATCGAGGCCGAGACCGTGCTCGACCGGGTCGCCGTGATCGACGGCGGCAAGGTCATCGCCTGCGACACCCCCGGCGGCCTCAAGGCCCTGGTCGACGGCCACGTCCGACTCGACCTGGTGTGGCGCCACGACGCCCCCACCGGCGTCCCCGCCGTCGCCGCGCTCGCCGAACGCGCCGAGCGCACCGGCCGCCGCTGGACCCTGCGCACCACCCCCGACGAGGCCCGCGAACTGGTCGCCGCCGTCACCACCGGCCCCGCCTTCGCCGCCCTCGACGACTTCACCCTCGCCACCCCCACCCTGGAGGACGCCTACCTCCGACTCGGCGGCCGGCACGAAGGACTCACCCGATGACCCTGCTCGACGCCCCCGCCGACACCGGCACCGGGCAGGCCGCCCCGCTGGCCCCCGCCGCCCGGCTGCTGCCGGCGCTGGCCGCCGTCTACCGCGCCCAGCTGGCCCGCGCCAAGGTCTCCCGGATCCCGCTGCTGTTCGTCGCGACCTTCCAGTCCATCGGCATCCTGGTGATGATGCGTGGCGTCGTCGACCCCGGCGACAATCCCTCCGCGCACGCCGTGGTGGCCGGCTCCGCCGTCCTGGTCGTCGCCTTCGTGGCACTCAACCTGCTCGCCCAGTACTTCGGCCGGCTCCGCCACACCGGCGGCCTCGACCACTACGCGACGCTGCCCGTCCCGCCCGCCTCCGTGGTGCTCGGCACGGCCGCCGCGTACGCCTCCTTCACCGTGCCCGGCGTGTTCGTCACCGCCGCCGCCGGCAGCTGGATGTTCGGGCTGCCGATGGGCCGGCTGTGGATCCTGTTCGCGGTGATCCCGCTGGCCGGCGCCGCGCTCGCCGGACTCGGCGCGGCGCTCGGGCTGCTCGCCCCCCGCCAGGAACTCGCCACCCTCGCCGGGCAGTTGGGCATGTCCGCGGCGCTGCTGCTGGGCGTCCTGCCGGCCTCCCGGCTGCCCGTCCCGGTGCAGTGGCTGCGCGACCTGCTGCCCTCCAGCTACGGCGTCGACGCCTTCGCCCTCACCTTCGCCCCGCACCCCGACTGGGCCCGCGTCCTGCTCGACCTCGGCGTCTGCGGCGCGGTCGGCCTCGGCTCGCTGACGCTCGCCACCTGGGCGTACCGGCGGGCCGCCCGCTAGCTCCTCCCCGGGGAACTTGCACCGCCGGGAGATCGACAGCGGCGGGGGCGGCCGTGGGACGATGGGGCCGTGACCGTACCGAACACACCTGCGGGTAACACGCCGCCCGGGGCGGACCCGTTCGCCCCGCCCCACCCGCACCAGCCGCCCGCCCCCGTCGAGCGGCCACCGGTCGGCCCCGAACTGCGGATCGGAGCGATCATCGCTGTCGCCGGAGCGGTCCTCGGCGTCGTGCTCGGCCTGCTCTGGCTCTGGCTCGCCCCCCGGATCGGGTTCGAGGTCCAGGACAACCGGATCCTCTACCGCGATCCCGAAGGCGAAGCCCAGATCGCCGCCGTCGGCGTCTTCTCCCTCCTCGGCCTCGCCCTCGGCGTCGCCACCGCCCTCGGCGCCTTCCTCTGGACCCGCGCCCGCGGCGGCGGCATCGCCGTCGCCGTCGGCCTCACCGTCGGCGGCCTCCTCGGCTCGGTCATCGGCTGGCAGCTCGGCACTCGGCTCGGCCCCACGACGGACCTGCGGGCGCACGCGCTGGCCGTCGGCAACGGCGGCACGTTCGACGGGCCGCTGGAGCTCACGGCGCACGGGGCGTTGCTGGTGTGGCCGATGACGGCGACGATCGTGCTGCTGGCGCTGTCGGCGACGTTCGGCAAGCGGGAGCCGGACCGGCCGCCGTACTGGGCGCAGCAGTAGCGGGTGCGAGGACAGGGGCGCGGGGAACTGCGCGACAAGCGCAAGTCACGTCCGCAAGGTCGCGATCACGTGCAGGTCATTGTCCTGCGTCGCGATCTTGCGGTTGGGTGCGTTCCCCTTCGCGCAGTTCCTCGCGCCCCTGATTTCGCCTGATCGCCCAAGTGACCGCGTTGGTGAGGCGGATCAGGTCCGCCGGGGCGAGTTCGATTTCCATGCCGCGCTTGCCTGCGGAGACGTAGATCGTGGGGTGGGTCAGGGCGGTGGTGTCGATGACGGTGCGGAGCTTCTTGCGCTGGCCGAGCGGGGAGATGCCGCCGAGGACGTAGCCGGTGGAGCGTTCGGCGGCGGTGGGGTCGGCCATGGTGGCGCGTTTCGCGCCGAGCGCGGTGGCGAGGGCCTTGAGGTCGAGTTGGCCGGAGACGGGGACGACGGCTACGGCGAGGGCGCCGTCGGTCTCGGCGAGGAGGGTCTTGAAGACGCGGGCCGGCGGCACGCCGAGGACTTCGGCGGCCTCCGCGCCGTAGGAGCTCGCGGCGGGGTCGTGGGCGTACTCGTGGACGGTGAACGGGACCGCGGCGGTGTCGAGGGCGACGGTCGCGGGGGTGCCGCCGGCGGTCTTCTTCTTGGGCATGGGCGGGGGTGTCCTCAGTTCGGGCTGAACGCCTGGCGGGTGAGGTCGGTGGCGGGCAGGGACGGGAGTTTGGCGATCACCGCGCTCTCCTGGCGGAGCAGTTCGAGTTCGCGGGTGAGGCGCTGCGCGGTGTCGGGGCAGGCGAGGAGTTCCTGCTTGACGGCCACCGGCAGGGTGGTGGCGGCGGCGACCAGGTAGGAGAGCACCTGCGGGTCGTCGGGGAGTTCGGGTTCGCCGTTGAGGGTGGCTTCGCGGGCGCCGGCCAGTCGTTTCTGGTAGGTGCGGAAGGCGCGTTCGACGCCGGCGGCGAGTGCGCCGGAGCCCTCGCCGGGCTGTTCGGGCAGCACGGAGACGTCGCCGACGAGGTAGGGGCCGGTGGCGTCGATCGCGCGGAGCCGGAACCGGGTGGTGCCGGTGACGAGGAGTTCGTAGCGGCCCTCGGGCTGGTCGCGGACGGAGGCGACGTCGGCGACGCAGCCGACCGGGTGGAGGGCGTCCAGCGGGTCCTCGCCGGGGGCGCCGATGCCGTCCAACGGGCCTGCGGGCTCGTCGAGTTCGCGGACCGGAGCGACCTCGCGACCGTCCCGGAGGGCGATCACGCCGAAGCGGCGCGGCTCGTCCTCGGGCAGCTTCTGCAGGTCGGCGACCAGCCGGCGGTAGCGCTCCTCGAAGACGTGCAGGGGCAACACCAGTCCCGGGTACAGGACGGTGTTGAGCGGGAAGAGCGGGAGCCGATCAGTCACGGCGGACAGCGTAGTTCCCGTGGGGCCGCCGCCGCTCCGGACTTACCGGCTAGCCGCGCTGGAGGAGGCGGGTGACGCCGGCGACGGCGGTGGTGGCGAGGACCCAGCCGGTCAGGACCAGGGCGGTGGCGACCCACTGGCCGGGGCGGTCGGGGTTCCAGCCGGCCTGGCCGAGGTCGATCAGCGGGAGGACCTTGCCGGCGGCGTACAGGGCGGGGTTCCACATCACCTTTTCGTCGGGTTTGATCGGCTCGGGCGGGTGCTCCTGGAAGTAGATGGTGCCGAGCGCCCAGGCGAGGACCAGCCAGGTGGCGGCGCGGCCGGGGCGGTAGCCGTAGCCGACGGCGGCGTCCTGGAGGTGGCCCCAGAGCCGGCCGGGCAGCGGCAGGGTGGCGCGGCGGCGGCGCTGCTTGGCCAGCAGGACGGTGCGGGCGTCCTCGTCGGCGCCGTCGCGGCGCAGGGCGGCGGCGAGCTGCTCGTAGGCCTCGGGGCGGAACTCGGCGCCGGACTCCAGCCATTCGACGCGGCGTTCCAGCGGGAAGGGCTCGGCGGGGCGGAGCGATTCGTAGCTGAAGCCGGTGAGTGAGATGTGCCGGTCGGTGGGCCAGGCGCCGGGGGAGTCGACCAGGTTGCCGATCCGGGCGCGGTTGAGGCTGACGGTGCCGGTGGGCGGGGTTCGGCAGGTGAAGCGGAGCTCGGGGGTCTGGATCCGGTTGAGGGAGAGTTCCTGGTCGGGGCCGAGGTGGAACTCGGCGGCGGTGATCAGGCAGGCGTTGTCGAAGCGGGCGTCGGAGAGCCGGACCCGGCCCCAGGAGCGGAACGGGGTGTGGGTGACGTCCTCGTAGGCGGCGGTGGCGGGTTCGCCGTAGCCGGAGCCGTAGACGGTGCGGGAGCCGGTCCAGTCGGCGTCGGCGGAGCCGGACAGGTACAGGGTGTGGCCGATGGTGATCCGCGGGGCGTTGAGCGCGTTGGGGTTGACGGGCGAGGCCCGCAGGGTGGCGCCGCGCAGCGAGAGGCGGCCGCCGATCCGGGCCGAGCGCAGGCCCACCTCGCCGAGCACGTCGAGCCGTTCGGCCTCGCAGTCCTGATTGACGCCGATCCCGTCGGCGGACAGCGAGCGCCCGAAGCTGTCGGGGCCGATGGCGGACTGGTTGAGCAGCAGGTCGGTGCCGATCCGGGCGTCGGTGAGCCGGACGCCGGCGGGTATGCCGCAGCGGGCCAGGTGCAGGTCGCCCTCGGTGGCGATCCGGGACGCCTCCAGCCGGGGGAGTGCGCAGGAGACCAGCCGCAGGGTGGCGGCGGAGGCCTCGGAGAGCAGCAGCTTGTGGTCGAAGCGGCACAGCCGCAGCTCGACGTAGCCGTCGATCCGGCCGCCGGCCAGGTCGAGCCGGCCGGTGATCCGGGCGCCGGTGAGCTTGAGCGAGGTGACCTTGCCGGGCGCGGGGGCGGGGCCGTGCAACAGCAGCCGGGCGATCACTTCGGCGCGGACGGTGCGCTCCGGCCCCCAGGGGGTGGAGTCGAACGGGTCGTCGGGGCCGCGGCTCTCGTCGTCCGGGCGGACGGCCTGCCCGGCGGGGGCGGGCCGGACCAGGTCGGTGCGGGGGTCGGAGCGGTCGGCCCGCAGGTCGTACACGTCGCCGTGGCGGAACGCCTCCCACAGCCCGCGCTCGGTGTCCGTCCAGTCGTCCGGTGCCTGATCCACCGCGCCCCCCGATGATCTTGTAGCCGTCTCACCTTTCGTATCACGGACTGAAATGCCCGGATGTCGTTTTTCGCCACTCCTTACACTTGGGCCTGTGATCTCTCGAATCGACCTCCGCGGCTCCGACCAGGACCCCCGCGACGTGCTGCCCCGTGCCGAGTTCGACGTGGAGGCCGCCCTTGAGAAGGTGCGGCCGATCGCGGAGGACGTACGCCATCGTGGCGTGGCGGCGTTGATAGAGATCACCGAGCGTTTCGACGGGGTGCGGCTGACGTCCACCCGTGTCCCGGCCGAGCAGATCGCCGAGGCCCTGGAGCAGCTCGACCCGAAGGTGCGCGCCGCGCTGGAGGAGTCGATCCGCCGGGCCCGCGCCGTGCACGGCGACCAGCGGCGCACCGGCCACACCACGCAGGTGGTGCCGGGCGGCACCGTCACCCAGCGCTGGGTGCCGGTGGACCGGGTCGGCCTGTACGTGCCGGGCGGTCTGGCGGTCTACCCGTCCTCCGTTGTGATGAATGTGGTGCCCGCCCAGGAGGCCGGAGTGACCGGCATCGCCGTCACCTCGCCGCCGCAGAAGGCGTTCGGCGGCCGGGTGCACCCGACCATCCTGGCGGCGTGCGCGCTGCTCGGCGTGGACGAGGTGTACGCGGTGGGCGGCGCCCAGGCGGTGGCGATGTTCGCGCTCGGCACCGAGGAGTGCGCGCCCGTCAACCTGGTCACCGGCCCCGGCAACATCTACGTGGCGGCCGCCAAGCGGCTGTTCGCCGGCCGGATCGGCATCGACTCCGAGGCCGGCCCGACCGAGATCATGGTGCTCGCGGACGACACGGCGGACGCCGCCGAGGTCGCCGCCGACCTGATCAGCCAGGCCGAGCACGGCCCGACCTCCGGTTCGGTGCTGGTCACCGCCTCGGCGGAGCTGGCCGACGCGGTGGAGGCCGAGCTGAAGACCCAGGTCGCCCGCACCCGGCACTCCGAGCGGGTGGCCGAGGCGCTTGGCGGCCCGCAGTCCGGCATCATCCTGGTCGACGACCTGGACCAGGGCCTGGCCGTCGTCAACGCGTACGCCGCCGAGCACCTGGAGATCCAGACCGCCGACCCGCACGCCGTCTCCGAGCGGGTGCGCAACGCCGGGGCGATCTTCCTCGGCCGCTTCACCCCCGTCTCGCTGGGCGACTACGCGGCCGGCTCCAACCACGTGCTGCCGACCGGCGGCTGCGCCTGCCACTCCTCGGGCCTGTCCGTGCAGACCTTCCTGCGCGGCGTCCAGGTCGTCGAGTACGACCGCCAGGCGCTGGCCGACATCGCCGCGCACGTGGTCAACCTGTCCGAGGCCGAGGACCTGCCCGGCCACGGCGATGCGATCAAGGCCCGATTCGAGTGGAGTGTCCCCAGCTCGTGACGAAGATCGACGACCTGCCCGTCCGGGACGAACTCCGCGGCCAGTCCCCTTACGGCGCACCGCAGTTGGACGTGCCCGTCCAGCTGAACACCAACGAGAACCCGTACCCGCTGCCCGAGCCCCTGGTGGCCCGGATCGCCGAGCGGGTCGCCGACGCCGCCCGGCAGCTCAACCGCTACCCGGACCGGGACGCGGTCGAGCTGCGCACCGGCCTGGCGGCGTACCTGAGCCGCACCACCGGCCACGCCGTGACGAAGGACCAGGTGTGGGCCGCCAACGGCTCCAACGAGGTGCTCCAGCAACTGCTGCAGACCTTCGGCGGGCCCGGCCGCACCGCGATCGGCTTCGAGCCCTCGTACTCGATGCACGCGCTGATCGCCCGCGGCACCGGCACCGCCTGGGTCTCCGGCCCGCGCAACGAGGACTTCACCATCGACCTGGACGCGGCCCGGGCGGCGATCGCCGAGCTGCGCCCGGACGTGGTGTTCATCTGCTCGCCGAACAATCCGACCGGCACCGCCGTCGAGGCCGACACGGTGCTCGCGCTGTACGAGGCCGCGCAGGCCGCCAAGCCGAGCATGGTGGTGGTGGACGAGGCGTACGTCGAGTTCTCGCACCGCGCCTCGCTGCTGCCGCTGCTGGCCGGCCGCCCCAATCTGGTGGTCTCGCGCACCATGTCGAAGGCGTTCGGCGCGGCCGGGCTGCGGCTCGGCTACTTGGCCGCCGATCCGGCCGTGGTGGACGCGGTGCAGCTGGTCCGGCTGCCGTACCACCTGTCGGCGGTCACCCAGGCGACGGCGCTGGCCTGCCTGGAGCACACCGACACGCTGCTCGGCTACGTCGCGCAGCTGAAGTCCGAGCGTGACCGGCTGGTGGTCGCGCTGCGCGAGCTCGGCCTCGAAGTGACCGACTCGGACGCCAACTTCATCCAGTTCGGCCGCTTCGCCGACACCCACGCGGTGTGGCAGGCGATCCTCGACCAGGGCGTGCTGGTCCGCGACAACGGCGTGCCCGGCTGGCTGCGCGTCACCGCCGGAACGCCCGCTGAGAACGACGCCTTCCTGGCCGCCGTGTCCTCTGTGATCAAGGAGCTGTAACCCCGCAATGTCCCGTATCGGCCGCGTCGAACGCACCACCAAGGAGACCTCCGTCCTGGTCGAGATCGACCTCGACGGAACCGGCAGGACGGACGTCTCCACGGGCGTCGGGTTCTACGACCACATGCTCGACCAGCTCGGCCGCCACGGCCTCTTCGACCTCACCGTGAAGACCGACGGCGACCTGCACATCGACACCCACCACACCATCGAGGACACCGCGCTCGCCCTCGGCGCCGCCTTCCGGCAGGCGCTCGGCGACAAGGTCGGCATCTACCGGTTCGGCAACTGCACCGTCCCGCTGGACGAGTCGCTGGCGCAGGTCACCGTCGACCTGTCGGGCCGCCCGTACCTGGTGCACACCGAGCCCGAGGGCATGGCCCCGATGATCGGCTCGTACGACACCACGATGACCCGGCACATCCTGGAGTCCTTCGTCGCGCAGGCCCAGATCGCCCTGCACGTGCACGTGCCGTACGGCCGCAACGCGCACCACATCGTGGAGTGCCAGTTCAAGGCGCTCGCCCGGGCGCTGCGCTACGCCTCCGAGCGGGACCCGCGCGCCGAAGGCATCCTCCCGTCCACGAAGGGTGCTCTCTGATGGCATCGGTAATGATCTTCCTCGGCCTCTTCTTCGCCGCCGGCGTCTACTCGTTCTGGAAGCAGGACAAGCCGAAGAGCGTGATCGTCGTCCTCGGCTTCGCCTCGGCCATGCTGCTGGCCGCCGGCATCCTGCGCTACTAGGAGTTTCGCGACATGAGCAAGAACGTGGTGGTGCTGGACTACGGCTCCGGCAACCTGCGCTCCGCCCAGCGCGCCGTCGAACGGACCGGCGCCAACGTCACCGTCACCTCCAACTTCCAGCAGGCGCTGGACGCGGACGGCCTGCTGGTGCCCGGCGTCGGAGCCTTCGAGGCGTGCATGCGCGGCCTGAAGGCGGTGCGCGGCGAGCAGATCATCGGCCGCCGGCTGGCCGGTGGCCGCCCGGTGCTGGGGATCTGCGTCGGCATGCAGATCCTGTTCGAGAAGGGTGTCGAGCACGGCATCGAGACCGAGGGCTGCGACGAGTGGCCCGGCGTGGTCGAGCCGCTGGACGCGCCGGTCGTCCCGCACATGGGCTGGAACACCGTCGACGCCGCCGCGGACAGCCGGATGTTCGCCGGGATGGACGCCGACACCCGGTTCTACTTCGTGCACTCCTACGGCGTGCGGCACTGGCTGCTGGAGACCCACTCCGAGAAGATCCGCGCCCCCAAGGTGACCTGGGCCACCCACGGGCAGCCGTTCGTCGCCGCGGTGGAGAACGGCCCGCTGTGGGCCACCCAGTTCCACCCCGAGAAGTCCGGCGACGCCGGCGCCGCCCTGCTGACCAACTGGGTCGACACCCTCTGACGCCCTCCGACTTGGGAGACCAACGGATCATGACCAACCGCCTCGAACTGCTGCCCGCCGTCGACGTCCGCGACGGGCAGGCCGTCCGCCTGGTCAAGGGCGCCTCCGGCACCGAGACCTCCTTCGGCGAGCCGCTCGCCGCCGCCCTGGCCTGGCAGAACGCCGGCGCCGAGTGGCTGCACCTGGTCGACCTGGACGCCGCGTTCGGCACCGGCAGCAACCGCGACCTGCTCCGCGAGGTCACCGGCCGGCTCGACATCAAGGTCGAGCTGTCCGGCGGCATCCGCGACGACGAGTCGCTGGCCGCCGCGCTCGCCACCGGTTGCACCCGGGTCAACCTCGGCACCGCCGCCCTGGAGAGCCCCGAGTGGGTCGCCAAGGTGATCGCCGAGCACGGCGACAAGATCGCCGTCGGCCTCGACGTGGTCGGCACCACCCTGCGCGGCCGCGGCTGGACCCGCGACGGCGGCCAGCTGTTCGACGTCCTGGCCCGCCTGGACTCCGAGGGCTGCGCCCGCTACGTGGTCACCGACGTCAACCGCGACGGCACCCTGACCGGCCCCAACCTCCAGCTGCTGCGCGACGTCTGCGCCGCCACCGACCGCCCCGTGGTCGCCTCCGGCGGCGTGTCGTCGCTGGACGACCTGCGCGCGATCGCCACCCTGGTGCCGGAGGGCGTCGAGGGCTCGATCGTCGGCAAGGCCCTCTACGAGCAGAAGTTCACCCTCGAAGAGGCCCTGGAGGCTGTGTCCCGATGACCGACGAAACCCCGGCCGCCGACGCCCCCCAGTCCGAAGCGTCCTCCCGGGAGGACGCGTACGGACACTCCCGGGCAGTGGTGGCCGGGGACTTCGTCCTGGTCGCGGGCTGCACCGCCTTCGACGACAAGGTCGCCCTGGTCGAGGGCGACCCGTACGAGCAGACGATCGCCGCCTTCAAGGTGGCCTTCGAGGCGCTCGACCGCTACGGACTCACCGCCGCCGACGTGGTCCGCACCCGGATGTACCTCACCCACGTCCGGGACTGCGACGAGGTCGGCCGCGCCCACAAGGAACTCTTCGACCAGGTCCGGCCGGTCACCACGATGGTGGTCGTGCAGGGCCTGACCGACTCCCGGATGATGGTCGAGGTCGAGCTGGAGGCCCACCGCCCCGGCCTGGCCCGCACTTTGGAAGGCAAGCAGCCGTGACACTCGCAGTACGCGTGATCCCCTGTCTGGACGTGGACGCCGGACGCGTCGTCAAGGGCGTCAACTTCCAGAACCTGCGCGACGCCGGCGACCCGGTCGAACTCGCCAAGCTCTACGACGCCCAGGGCGCCGACGAGTTGACCTTCCTCGACATCACCGCCTCGTCCGGCTCCCGGGAGACCACCTACGACGTGGTCCGCCGCACCGCCGAGCAGGTGTTCATCCCGCTCACCGTCGGCGGCGGCGTGCGCACCACCGAGGACGTCGACAAGCTGCTGCGGGCCGGCGCCGACAAGGTCGGCGTCAACACCGCGGCGATCGCCCGCCCCGAACTGATCCGCGAGATCGCCCGGCGCTTCGGCCGCCAGGTGCTGGTCCTGTCGGTCGACGCCCGGCGCTGCCCCGAGGGCACCCAGACCGCCTCCGGCTTCGAGGTCACCACCCACGGCGGCCGCCAGGGCACCGGCCTGGACGCCGTCGAATGGGCGGTGCGGGCCGCCGAACTCGGCGCCGGCGAGATCCTGCTGAACTCGATGGACGCCGACGGCACCAAGGACGGCTACGACCTGGAGATGATCGGCGCCGTCCGAAAGGCCGTCTCGCTGCCCGTCATCGCCTCCGGCGGGGCCGGCAAGCTCGCCGACTTCGCACCCGCCGTCGACGCCGGCGCCGACGCCGTGCTCGCAGCCAGCGTCTTCCACTTCGGCGACCTGACGATCGGTCAGGTCAAGGACGAACTCCGGACCACCGGCCACCCCGTCCGCTGACGCAGCGACGCCCCCACCGGCCCGGTGGGGGCGTCGAACGGTTCGTCAGCTCTCCGGCAGCGGCAGCGCCTCGGCCAGCTCGGCGACCGCCTCCGGCTCGCCCTGCACCGTCACCGCCGTCTTCGCGCCGCGTCCGAACAGGAACAGCACCAACTCGCCCGGCTCCCCGGTCACCGTCACCAGGGACCGCGCCCCGCGACGGATCGTCACCTCCCGGCCGTCCGGCCGCGCCAGCCGCAGCGAGACCGCCGGGCGCGATTCGCCCAGCCGGGCCGCCATCGGGACCCGCCGCCACAGCGCCTCCGCCAGTTCGGCCGACACCGGCTCCGGTTCGAACGGGACCGCCCGGCGGACGTCCTCCGCGTGCACGAAGTACTCCAGCAGGTTCGCCGCCTCGTCCACCCCCGGCAGGTTGAACGGCGAGAACGCCGGCGGCCCCGAGCGGAAAGACTTCACCAACTGCTCGTACGGGCGCCTCGCCGCGCGGTCCTGCACCCGCCGAGTCCACCTCGCCAGCGCGTGCACCTTGATCCCGGCCGCCGCGTCCGGCCGGCCCTCCCGCACCACCAGATGGGCCACCAGATCCCTGGTCAGCCACCCCCCGCACAAGGTCGGCCCGTCCGGGCCGGCCGCCGACAACAATCCGGTAAGACGGGCACGCTCGGCCCGTGCAAGGCTCGACATGCCGCACAGCCTACGCAGCAGGTCGGGCCTTGAACGTTGGCGCGCACGTGATCCTGCACGCACCTGACGGGTGGGGTCAGGCCTTGAAGGTCAGGGCGCAGGTGATGCCGCGGAACCCCTGCTGGTAGAACTCCAGCGGCAGGCCGACCGAGGTGGCGTGGCGCGGGCCGTCGGCGGTGCGCTGGAGGGCCTGCGTCGTCGGGGCCTTGCACAGCTCGGTCAGGGTGCGGAAGATCGCCGGGAGGTCGGCCAGACCGTCCGGCAGGTCCGCGTTGGCGATCGCCTCGGCGTCGTGCGGCTGGTCGCAGGGGACGGCGATGGGCTGCTGCACCTTGCTGAGCCGCGGGACCTGGAAACACGTGCCCGGGGTGAAGTACGGGTACGGAATTTCCTTGGTCGGACTCGGTGAAGGTGCCGGGGAGGAACTGGGTGGAGGCGGTGGAGCGGCGGCCGGCCGGTGCGGCTCGGGCCACAGCAGGACGGCGGCCAGGGCCGCCAGAAGGACCGCCACTACCGCAGTCAGGACCGTCTTCTGTCGCCCACTCATGCCAACCCCCTGGTTCCACCGCCATTGTGATGGTTCGGCGATGGGCGCGGCAGTGCTTTTCGGACATCTGTTTGCGAAGCCTTTGCCTGCGAATCAGTAGGATGACCGGCCAGTTGAAAGGTCGCCGAGGGAGGGCAACTGTCATGGGGGACGGCGGATTTCGGGTCGAACCGGGCGCACTCGATCGATATGCGTCACTGCTTGCCGAGCAGTCCGAACTGCTGAGCAGGATCGCGTCGGCCACCGCCGCGATCACCATCTCGTCCAATGCCTTCGGGCACCTGCCGAACGCCCAGCACCTGGCTTCGGCGTACCAGGAGCACGCGAACGCCAACAAGGAGAACGTCGGCGTGCTCGGCAACGCCGTCAACAACACCTCCGAGGGGCTGGCGGGCGTCTCGCAGAACTACATGGACCACGAGGACCACGTGGTGCGCACGATGGGCGGTGGCATGTAATGGCGGGCCGTTCCTCCAACAACAACAGGGTCTCGACCCCCGCCCCGTCGCGCCGGATCACGCCGCCCCCGCCGCCCCCGCCGCGCCCGGCCCCGCAGCCGTCGCGCCCGGCCCCGCAGCCGACGCGCCCGCCGGTGTCGCAGACACCGGAGATCCGGCACCCGCAGCAGTCGCCCCCGCCGCAGGCGCCGCACATGCCCCCGCCGCAGGTGCCGCACGTGCCGCAGCAGCAGCAGCCGCCGCATCCGCAGCAGCCTCCGCAGGCGCCGAACCACCCGACGGGCGGCGACGGCGGCGCCGACGGGGTCGGGCCGATCGATCCGCGTGAGGGCTGGTTCAAGGGCAAGCTGAAGGGCTCGGCCTCGACCATCCTCGACGGCCTGACCCAGCGCGGTACCGAGTGGGCCGGCGACCAGATCTTCGGCCCGAAGGACCCGCCGGCCGCCGAGCCGGGCGCCGGCGAGGGTGGTGGCGAGGGCGGCGGGGGTGCCTCCGGTGGGCCGGTCGGGCGCCCGGCGCCGGGTGATGGCTGGGAGGACCTCATTCCGCGCGGCCCCGGGCGGGACCCGGGTTACGACCCGGACCCGGGTTTCCACTTCGACCCGGGCCGCAGTGCCGGGGGTGGCGGCGGTATGTGGAGCGGCCCCTACCCCGTCGATCCGGGCAGCATGCCGGGCGGCCTGGGCGGAATGCTCGGTGCCAGTGACGCCTACGCCTGGGCGCACGCCCGGGTCGAGCAGGCGATGGCGCACCTGCCCCCGGCCGAGCACCCCGACCGCAACGGCCTGGGCGGCATGCTCGACGAGGCGGTCGAGTGGGCGCTGGAGCAGTCCGGCCTGATCGAGATGCTGGAGAAGGTCACCGGCAACCTCGCGGAGCTGAACGCGGCCGCCGAGGAGTGGCAGGCGCAGGCGCACGCCGTGCAGTCGGTCGCGACCGAACTGCGGGGCGGCGCGGTGCCGCTCTCCGAGGCGTGGGCGGGCGGCGCCAGCGACGCGTTCGGCGGTCACATGGGCGAGGTCGCGGACGCGCTCGACCAGACCGCGCAGGGCATGCTGGAGACCGCGCAGATCATCAACTCGGCGGCGCAGGAGTGCGCGATGGCCGAGGGCATGGTGATCCAGATCATCAGCGAGGCGATCGAGGCGCTGATCGTGTCGCTGGCCGCCGAGGCGGTGATCGCGGTGTTCACCATGGGCATCGGCCTGATCGCGGACGCGCTGATCACCGAGGCGGAGATCGCCGTCTTCGTGGCCCGGGTGGGCCGGGTCTCGACCCAGCTGGCGCAGAAGCTGGAGGCGCTGCTGAAGGCGCTGAAGGAGATGGGCCAGGCGGTGAAGGCGGTTCGCAACCTGAGCAGCGTCAGCCGGGCGCTGAAGCAGGTCAAGAACGTGAAGACCGCGGTCCAGGGCATGCGGGAGCTGGAGCAGGGCGAGGGGATGATCGCCAAGGCCGCCCAGCAGCTTGACGGCGAGGCCAGCAAGTGGGCCAACAACCAGTTCCGAGACCTGCTCGGCATCGAGGACGACGACCCGGTGCAGCGCGGCGACGGAACGGTGAAGGGCACGCTGAAGGCGGCCGGCCAGTCCGCGATGGCGGTCGGCAAGGAGGGCCTGAAGAGCCCCGTCAACAAGGAAGCGATCAAGCAGGAGCTCCTGCACGACGTGGGCCTGGCCAACGACCCGGCGCCGTACCGGGTGGACGAGTCGCGGATCGCGACCGCGTTCGGCTGACAGATGACCGAGGCCCCGCCGCCGTACCCGGGTACGGCGGCGGGGCCTCGTCGTGCGGTCGGTGCGGTCAGCGCCCCGCCGTCGCCGCGCGGAACGCCTCGCGCTCGGCCTCGTCCTCGAAGTCCAGGGCGATCCAGGAGCCGTCCGCGAACAGCAGGTCCTGGCGGGCGGCCCAGATGTCGTTCGGGGTGTCGGGGCGCAGCCACCAGCTGCCGAGCGGGAGTTCGTACATCGGGACGGCGCGGTAGTGCTGCTTGGCCTGCAGGAGGTCCCAGCGGCTGAGGATCAGCAGCCGGCGGTCCGTCAGCAGCACGGTGAAGTAGTCGTGGTCGGCCCGCAGCTTCTCGCCGGGCGTGGTCCGCACCGCCCGCCAGAACTGCCGGGCCGTCGAGCCCTCGTCGCCGCTCAGCGAGCCGCCGTGCATCGGCCGGCGGATCGCCCGGTAGGCGCGCCGGGTCAGCGACAGGCCGTACGGGCGCCGCAGGTGGATGTCCGGGGTGAACCAGAAGACGAACCAGCGCGGCAGGAAGTACAGCAGGAAGCCGTACCAGAGCCGCACGAAGAAGTTGTAGATCCACGCCAGCGGGGCGTGGCTCGCGGCGCGGACGGTGTCGCGGTCCCACCAGAGCGGTGCGAGGCGGTCCAGTTTCATCGCCCAGGTGCCGATCATCGGCTCGCCGGGGTAGAGGTGTTCGCCCGCCGTCCGCTGGAGCAGGTGGTGACCGAAGGCGACGGTCGGCATTGGTTGCGGCTGGTACTGACTCACCCGGCAAATCCCCCATCGTGCAGAGCGGTTCTGTTTTTCGTCGGGGGTCAAACTACCGCCCTGGCGGGGCCGCCCGGGCCGGCCGGGCCCGCCTGCGAGAATGGACTGCATGTCGATCAACCCCGCCGCCCCCGGCAGCACCGCCCTGGACCCGGCGATCGCCGCCCGCCTCAAGCGCACCCCGGACGGTCTGGTGCCCGCCGTCGCCCAGCAGTACGACACCGGCGAGGTGCTGATGCTCGGGTGGATGGACGACGAGGCGCTGCACCGCACCCTGACCACCGGCCGCTGCACGTACTGGAGCCGCAGCCGCAACGAGTACTGGGTGAAGGGCGACACCTCCGGTCACTTCCAGCACGTCAAGCACGTCGCGCTGGACTGTGACGGCGACACCCTGCTGGTCAAGGTCGACCAGGTCGGCGCGGCCTGCCACACCGGCGAGCGGACCTGTTTCGACGCCGATGTGCTGCCGCTGTCCCGCTAGCCTGTTCCCGACCACCCGCTCTCTCATCTGATCGGTGCCCCATGGAACTTGAGGCTTTCCGCGCGCTCGCCGCAGACACCCGGGTCATTCCCGTCACCCGCCGGCTCCTCGCGGACGGCCTCACCCCGATCGGCGTGTACCGCAGCCTGGCGGCCGAGCGGCCCGGCACCTTCCTGCTGGAGTCCGCCGAGCAGGGCAGCTGGACCAGGTACTCGTTCGTCGGGGTGCGCTCCGGCGCCGTTCTGACGGTCGGCCAGGACGGCGGCGCGCGCTGGCTGGGCGAACCGCCGGTCGGCATCCCGACCTCCGGCGACCCGCTGGAGGTGCTGCGTGCCACGCTGGCCGCCCTGCACACCCCCCGGCACCCGGACGACGGCCTGCCGCCGCTCACCGGCGGCCTGGTCGGCTACCTCGGCTACGACGTGGTCCGCCGCCTGGAGAACCTGCCGAACCTCACCCCGGACGACCTGCGGCTGCCCGAGCTAACCATGCTGCTGGCCACCGACCTGGCCGTGCTCGACCACGCGTCCGGCACCGTGCTGCTGATCGCCAACGCCGTCAACCACAACGACCTGGCCACCGGCGTGGACGAGGCGTACGCCGACGCGGTGGCCCGGCTGGACGCGATGGAGGCCGACCTGCGCCGCCCCGTCGACCCGGGCCTGGCGACCTGGACGCCGACCGAGGTGGACGCGCACTCGCCGTTCGGCGGCGAGCCCTACCGCAAGGCGGTGGAGGTGGTGAAGGAGCGGATCCGGGCCGGCGAGGCGTTCCAGGTGGTGCCCTCGCAGCGCTTCGAGGCCCCCTGCGAGGCGTCCGCGCTGGACGTCTACCGGGTGCTGCGCACCACCAACCCCAGCCCGTACATGTACCTGTTCCGCTTCCCCGGCCCGGACGGCGGCGCGGAGGGCGGCTTCGACGTGGTCGGCTCCAGCCCGGAGGCGCTGGTCAAGGTCGCCGAGGGCGAGGCGATGGTGCACCCGATCGCCGGGACCCGGCACCGCGGCGCCACCGCGCTGGAGGACGCCGAGCTGGCCGCCGAGCTACTGGCCGACCCGAAGGAGCGGGCCGAGCACCTGATGCTGGTCGACCTGGGCCGCAACGACCTGGGCCGGGTCTGCGCACCGGGCTCGGTCGAGGTGGTGGAGTTCATGGCGGTCGAGCGCTACAGCCACGTGATGCACATCGTCTCCACCGTCACCGGCAAGGTCGCCGAGGGCCGCAGCGCGCTCGACGTGCTCACCGCCTGCTTCCCGGCCGGCACGCTGTCCGGCGCGCCCAAGCCCCGCGCCATGCAGATCATCGAGGAGCTGGAGCCGACCCGGCGCGGCCTGTACGGCGGCTGCGTCGGCTACCTGGACTTCGCCGGGGACTCGGACACCGCGATCGCGATCCGCACCGCGGTGATCCGCGGCGGCACCGCGTACGTGCAGGCCGGGGCGGGCGTGGTCGCCGATTCCGACCCGCACGCCGAGGACACCGAGTGCCGCAACAAGGCCACCGCGGTGCTGCGGGCGGTCGCCGCCGCGAACACGCTGCGCTGACCGACCCGGCAGCGGGCCGCCGCGTGCGGTCGGGGACACTGGTCGGGTGAGTGAGACCCCCGCTGCATCCAAGTCCCGTGGCCCCCTCGCGCTGATGCTGCTGCTGACCGCGCTCGGCGCCACCCTGCTGCTGACCTCCGTCGGCCGCACCTGGGCGGAGGGAGTGGTGGCGGGCACGGACGGCGGCCGGATCGCGGTGCACGCCTCCGGCAGCACGCTGACCGGCCTGCCGACCGGCATGGCGCTGGTGGCGATGGCCGCCGCCGTCGCGGTGTTCGCGGTGCGCGGCCGGGCCCGGATGCTGGTGGGCGCGCTGACGGCACTGGCGGGCGTGGGCGCGGTCGCCGGGGCGGTGATCGGCCGCACCGACACCGCGGGCCTGCACGCCGCCGCGGCCGGGCAGCTCGGGCTGACCAGCGGTCACGCCGAGCAGATCACCCGCACCGGCTGGCCGTGGGTGGCGCTGGCGGGCGGCCTGCTGCTGGTCGTGGCGGGCGCGCTGACCGTGCGCTTCGGCCGCAACTGGCCCGCGATGGGCTCCCGTTACGAGGCCCCGACCCGCAGCCGTCCGGCCGGGAAGACCCCGGCGGGCGCCAACAGCCCCGCTGACCTGTGGAAGGCGCTGGACCGCGGCGAGGACCCCACCGGCTGAGTGTGCTCGGCACCACGGTGGCCCCCGCTTGGGGACGCCGTGTTCGGCCCGGCACAATGGGGGTGTCAACCCGTCGAGCGCCGCCCAGGACCGCCCGAGCGGGGCCCAGGTAGAACAAGGAGCAGCATCAATGGCTTCAGCAGCGCACGGCCACACTCCCGCCGCGTGGACCGGCGTGGTCATTTCCTTCGTCGGTTTCTGCGTGGCCGGCGTGGCCATGATCATGCCGAACGTCGTGCTGACCATCGCGGGCCTCGCCGTGGTCCTGGTCGGTGGCGTCGTCGGCAAGGCGATGTCGATGGCAGGCATGGGCAAGCAGCCCAGCAAGAACTTCGCGTCGGCGCCCACCGAGGAGCGCAGCGCAGTCACTGCGGCCTGACCGCGGGACACGGTACGAACGGCGGGCCGCGCGCCCGCCGTTCGGCGTTTTCCGGCGCGTCCTCGGGGCCGGCCCGGGCACAATCGTGGCCGTGAACGCTCCCACTGCCGGCTTTGCGCCGCGCCGCCTGGTCCGCCCGCTGGCGGCGCTGGTCGCGGTGGCGATGCCCACCGCGTTCGTCGCCGCGGTCGACCCGAACACCCCCGGCCACTACCCGGTCTGCCCGGTGCTGCAGGCCACCGGCTGGTGGTGCCCCGGCTGCGGCGGGCTGCGCTGTGTGCACGCGCTGACCAGGGGCGAGCTGCTGACCGCCGCCCACGACAACCTGCTGGTGACGCTGCTGGCGCTGGCCGCGCTCGCGCTGTGGCTGCGCTGGACGGTGCGGGCGCTGCGCGGCCGCCCCGCCGGCTTCCGGCTGACCGGCCGGCAGACGGTCGTGCTGATGCTGGCGCTGGCCCTGTTCGCGGTGCTCCGCAACCTGCCGATCGGCGCCGGGCTCGCGCCCCCGGTGGTCTGAAACCCCGTTCCCGGCGGTCCCGGACCGGCCCGGAACGCGCGCCCGGCGGTCCGCCGATCGAGACGCACGCCGGTCGGATGCGGAGTGCGCCCCCCGGGCCCGATTTCGCGGTGCTCCGCAACCTGCCGATCGGCGCCGGGCTCGCGCCCCCGGTGGTCTGAGAGCCCCGTTCCCGGCGGTCTGAAACCCCGTTCCCGGCGGTCCCGGACCGGCCCGGAATGTGCGCCGGGCGGTCCGCCGATCGAGACGCACGCCGGTCGGATGCGGAGTGCGCCCCCGGGGCCCGATACCATCGAAAGGCCGGGGCCGTGCACCTGTGTCCCCGGCCACACCAGCGAAACATGATGGGGGCGCACGCGTGACTGTGCTCGACGAGATCATCGACGGGGTCCGGCAGGACCTCGCCGAGCGACAGGCCCGGACCTCCCTGGACGAGCTCAAGGAGCTCGCGGCGAAGGCACCCGCGGCGAAGGACGGCGTGGCCGCACTGCGCGGCGACGGTGTCCGGGTGATCTGCGAGGTCAAGCGCTCCAGCCCGTCCAAGGGCGCGCTGGCGGCGATCGCCGACCCGGCCGCGCTGGCGGTCGACTACGCGGCCGGCGGGGCCGCCGCGATCAGCGTGCTCACCGAGCAGCGCCGCTTCGGCGGCTCGCTGGCCGACCTGGACGCGGTGCGTGCCGCGGTCGAGACGCCGATCCTCCGCAAGGACTTCATCGTCACCGCCTACCAGCTGTGGGAGGCCCGCGCGCACGGCGCGGACCTGGCGCTGCTGATCGTTGCCGCGCTGGAGCAGCCGGCCCTGGTCTCGCTGATCGAGCGGGCCGAGTCGATCGGGCTGACCCCGCTGGTCGAGGTGCACGACGAGGAGGAGATCGCGCGCGCGGTGGACGCCGGCGCGAAGATCATCGGCGTCAACGCCCGCAACCTGAAGACCCTCGAGGTCGACCGGAACACCTTCGGCAACGTGGTGGACGCCATCCCGGCGCACATCGTCAAGGTCGCCGAGTCCGGGGTGCGCGGCCCGCACGACCTGATCACCTACGCCAACCAGGGCGCCGACGCGGTGCTGGTCGGCGAGTCCCTGGTGACCGGCCGCGACCCGCGCACCGCGGTCGCCGACCTGGTCGCCGCCGGGGCGCACCCGGCGCTGCGCAACAACGGGCGGGGCTGACCCTCCGCCATGTCGATCGCCACCCGCCTCGCTCCCGGCTGCCGCCCGCGCGGCTGCCGCGCGCCCGCACGCCGGGCGCTGGGGCGGCGGGTGCGCTACGTGATCGGCTGCGAGCCCGGACAGGTCCCCGGACGTCGATGGCGCGGAACCTGCGGCTGAGCACACGCCGCCTGTTTCATTTTCACGCCGTCAACTTCCAGACAGAGGACTGTCCATGTCCGAGCTCAACGTTCCGGGTACCCAAGTCCCGGACGCTCGCGGTTACTTCGGCGCCTACGGCGGCCGCTTCATCCCGGAGGCGCTGGTCGCCGCCGTCGAGCAGGTCGCCGAGGAGTACGAGAAGGCCAAGAACGACCCGGCGTTCGCCGCCGAACTCGACGCCCTGCTGAAGGACTACACCGGCCGGCCCAGCCCGCTGACCGACGTCCACCGGTTTTCCGCCGAGGCCGGCGGGGCTCGGGTGCTGCTCAAGCGCGAGGACCTGAACCACACCGGCTCGCACAAGATCAACAACGTGCTGGGGCAGGCGCTGCTGACCCGCCGGATGGGCAAGACCCGGATCATCGCCGAGACCGGCGCCGGCCAGCACGGCGTGGCCACCGCCACCGCCTGCGCGCTGTTCGGCTTCGACTGCACCATCTACATGGGCGAGGTCGACACCCAGCGGCAGGCCCTGAACGTCGCCCGGATGCGGATGCTGGGCGCCGAGGTGATCCCGGTCAAGTCCGGCAGCCGCACCCTGAAGGACGCCATCAACGAGGCGTTCCGCGACTGGGTCGCCAACGTCGACTCCACCCACTACCTGTTCGGCACCGTCGCGGGCCCGCACCCGTTCCCGATGATGGTGCGCGACTTCCACCGCGTCATCGGCATCGAGGCCCGCCAGCAGGTGCTGGACCGCACCGGGCGGCTGCCCGACGCGGTGGTCGCCTGCGTCGGCGGCGGCTCCAACGCGATGGGCATCTTCCACGAGTTCATCCCGGACGCGGGCGTGCGCCTGATCGGCTGCGAGGCGGCCGGTGACGGCGCCGACACCCCCAAGCACGCCGCCACCCTGACCAAGGGCGACCCGGGCGTGCTGCACGGCTCGCGCACCTACGTCCTGCAGGACGAGGACGGCCAGACCATCGAGTCGCACTCGATCTCGGCCGGCCTGGACTACCCGGGCGTCGGCCCCGAGCACGCCTGGCTGAAGGACACCGGACGGGCCGAGTACCGTCCGGTCACCGACCGCGCCGCGATGGAGGCGCTGCGGCTGCTGTCCCGCACCGAGGGCATCATCCCGGCCATCGAGTCCGCGCACGCCCTGGCCGGCGCGCTCGAACTCGGCCGCGAGCTGGGCCCGGAGGCGACCATCCTGGTCTCGCTCTCCGGCCGCGGCGACAAGGACATGCACACCGCAGCCGAGTACTTCGGCCTCTACGACGACGCCGAGGGGACCAACTGACCATGGCCGACACCAAGCTCACCACCGCCCTCGCCGCCGCCAAGGCCGAGGGCCGGGCCGCCCTGATCGGCTACCTGCCGGCCGGCTTCCCGACCGTCGACGGCGGCATCGCCGCGATCAACGCGCTGATCGAGGGCGGCTGCGACGTCGTCGAGGTCGGCCTGCCGCACTCCGACCCGGTGCTGGACGGCGCGGTCATCCAGACCGCCGACGACATCGCGCTGCGCGGCGGCGTCAAGATCAAGGACGTGCTGCGCACCGTCGCCGAGGTCTCCGCCGCCCACCCGGCCGTGCCGGTGCTGGTGATGACCTACTGGAACCCGGTGGACCGCTACGGCGTCGCCCGGTTCGCCGCCGACCTGGCCGCGGCCGGGGGAGCGGGCTGCATCCTGCCCGACCTGCCGGTCGAGGAGTCGGTGGAGTGGCGCAAGGCCGCCGCGGAGCACGGTCTGGACACCGTGTTCGTGGTCGCCCCGTCCTCCAAGGACGCTCGCCTGGCCGAGGTCACCGCGGCCGGCTCCGGCTTCGTCTACGCCGCCGCCGTGATGGGTGTCACCGGCACCCGGGCCGCGGTCGGCAACCTGGCCGAGGACCTGGTGGCCCGCACCCGCGCCACCACCGCGCTGCCGGTCTGCGTCGGCCTGGGCGTCTCCAACGCCGATCAGGCCGCCGAGGTCGCGGCCTTCGCGGACGGCGTGATCGTCGGCTCGGCGTTCGTGCAGCGCCTGCTGGACGCCGCCGAGCCGGCGGCCGGCCTGATCGCCGTCCGGGCGCTGGCCGCCGACCTGGCGTCGGGCGTGCGCCGCAAGTAGCGCTCGAGGCCGAGAGCCGTCCGGGGAGCATCCCCGGGCGGCTCTTCGCCGTTCTCGGGCCGCCACCTGATCGGGTGAACTGCCCGGGCCGCGCGGTGATCTTGTCGAGGTTCAGGCCGTTGAACCCGTCGACGGCCGGTCGGCGAAAGGGCGTGCGGATGGCGCGGGTGCACAAGGCGGTCCTGCTGCGGGCGCTGGCGGCCGGCCTGGCGCTGGCCGCCGCGCTGGCCGGAACCGGCGGCGTGGAACGGGAGTTGGCGCGCCGGGGTGCGGAGCGGGCGGTGGTGTGCCAGCAGGCGGGGGCGGAGTGCGGGCCGGCGGGGCGATGATCCGAATAATCGGACGTATGACCGCATAGCGTCACTCATCCGGCGTAACTGGCGAATGTGGAGGAACCGCACCCCATCCCCTACGGTTCATCAGGCAGGAAACGGTGGAGCGTGCCCGAGGGGGAACTGATGGCCAGTCAGCAGGCCGAACACGGCCGGGTGAGCGGGTTTCGCCGGGTGGTGGACGGTTCGGCGGCGGAGTGGTTCGGGCTGGTGGTGCGGCTGGGCCTGGCCGTGGTGTGGGGCTGGGCCGGACTGGCGAAGGTCTCCGACCCGGCGGAGGCGGCGCAGGCCGTACGGGCCTACCAGATCCTGCCGGAGTCACTGGTGAAGCCGGTCGGCTGGGGGCTGCCGTTCCTGGAACTGGCGCTGGCGGTGCTGCTGGTGCTCGGCCTCGGCACCCGGGTCGTCGCGGTGATCTCCGCGACGCTGCTGGTGCTGTTCATCGCCGGCATCTCCTCCGTCTGGGCGCGCGGCATCTCGATCGACTGTGGCTGCTTCGGCGGCGGCGGCGCGGTGAGCGAGTCGCAGACCAAGTACATCCAGGAGATCCTCCGCGACACCGGTTTCCTGCTGATGTCGGCATGGCTGATCTTCCGCCCCCGCACCAAGCTCTCGGCGGACGCCTGGCTGGCCGCCTGACCGTACCCCGTCCCGCAGCACTCATCCGAAGAGAACCGATCCCTGGACCATGGCAGAGCACCTCATGAGCGAGAAGAACGAAGAAGGCAAGCGCAGCGCCCGTGAGCGGATGCTGGAGGAACGGGTCGAACAGGAGGCCCGGGCGAAGCGGAAGAAGAAGCTGATCGTCGGCGGCGCGGTGATCGCCGTGATCGCCGCCGCCGTGGTGGTCGGCGTGGTGGTGCAGAACAACCGCTCCAAGCCGGAGACGCCGACCGCCGCCCCCGCGGGCACCATCGGCGACAAGAACCTGATCATCCCGGTCGGGTCCGCCAACGCCCCGTCCACCCTCACCGTCTACGAGGACCCGCGCTGCCCGGCCTGCGGCGGCTTCGAGCGCGCCTTCTCGCCGACCATCGACCAGTTGGAAGACGCCGGCAAGATCTTCGTCAACTACCACATCGTCTCGTTCATCGACCGCTCGCTGGGCGGCAACGGCTCCAAGTACGGCGCCAACGCGCTGGGCTGCGCGCAGAACGCCGGGCACTTCCGGGACTACCACGACGTGCTCTACCGCAACCAGCCCGGCGAGACCGAGGACACCTTCGGCAGCAAGCAGACCCTGATCGACCTGGGCAAGCAGGTGCCGGGCCTGGACAACGCCGAGTTCCAGTCCTGCGTCAACACCAACAAGTTCGGCGGCTGGGTCTCCGCCGTGCAGCAGGACTTCGACAAGTCCAGCTTCAAGTCGACGCCCACGGTGCTGCTCAACGGCGAACCGATCTACCCGAAGAAGGGCGACGAGCAGATCAGCACCGACAACCTGGTGAAGTGGGTGGACCAGGCCAACCAGGGCAAGCAGTTGGGCACCCCCGGCTCGCACGGACAGAGCCCCGCGCCGACCTCGACCGCAGCCGAGACCAACAACACGCCCTCGCCCTGATCGCTCGGAGGCCCGACCGGGAGGCTTGACGTTTCCGTGACCCGTTCCGGTGCCGGTGCGGCGGGCGGGACACGGTAGCGTCGAGGGTGTCATGGATCTCGCATACATTCCGAGCCCGTCGCGGGGCGTCCTCTACCTAGGACCCATCCCGCTGCGCGCCTACGCGTTCTGCATCATCATCGGTGTCGTCGTGGCCGTGTGGCTCGGCAGCAGGCGCTGGGTCGCCCGCGGCGGCGGCAAGCACACGGTCGGCGACATCGCCGTCTGGGCGGTGCCGTTCGGCCTGGTCGGCGGTCGGCTGTACCACGTCATCACGGACAACCAGCTGTACTTCGGTGAGGGCAAGCACCCGATCGACGCGCTGAAGATCTGGCAGGGCGGCCTCGGCATCTGGGGTGCCGTCGCGCTCGGCGCGGTCGGCGCCTGGATCGGCGCCCGCCGCCGCGGCGTCCCGCTGCCCGCCTGGGCCGATGCGGTCGCCCCCGGCCTCGCGCTCGCCCAGGCCATCGGCCGCTGGGGCAACTGGTTCAACCAGGAGCTGTACGGCAAGCCCACCACGCTGCCCTGGGGCCTGGAGATCGACAAGACCCTGCCGAACGGCGAGGTCGTCACGGGCACCTACCACCCGACCTTCCTGTACGAGTCGCTCTGGTGCGTGCTGGTCGCGGTGCTGGTGATCTGGGCCGACAAGCGCTTCACCCTCGGCCACGGCCGGGCCTTCGCGCTGTACGTCGCGCTCTACACGCCGGGCCGGTTCTGGACCGAGTGGCTGCGGATCGACGAGGCGCACCGCTTCTTCGGCCTGCGGCTGAACGACTGGACGGCGATCGCCCTCTTCATCGGCGCGGTGGTCTACCTGGTGGTTTCCGCGCGGCTGCGGCCCGGCCGCGAGGACCCGGACGAGATCGACCCGGCTGCCACCCTGGAGCGCGCCGAGGCGGCGGCCCGGGAGACCGGGGCGGAGCCGGTCGCGGACGCGGCGCCCGGCAAGGGCAAGGGCGAGGGTGGTCCGAAGGACGGCGACGGAACTGCCGAGGACGCGGCGGACTCGGAGGATTCCGGGGACGACAAGGGCGTCAAGAGCGCCAAGGATTCCGAAAAGTCTTCCTGAGTACGTGAGTTGACCCCGTTGGGGCCGCCCCTGCCGCAGTCGGCGGGGGCGGCCCCAACTGCCTTTGGGCAGGCTTACTTTGCTGGAAAGTCGCAGGTCAAACGGCTAGTTTCGAGGGGCACCAGCAGCCCTGGCCGGAACATGCGCCCCGGGGGGCCTTCGCCGTGCCCGGAAGGGGAGCCGCAAGCATGAGCACCATCACCGCCGACCAGCACATCGACAGCCCGCAGCCCCGGATTCCCGCCGACGGCCACCATCGGGACGTCAACGGCGGCTGGCTGCGGCCGGCCGTGTTCGGCGCGGTGGACGGCCTGGTGTCGAACTTCGCGCTGATGACCGGCGTGGTCGGCGGGGCCGCCGAACCGAGCACCGTGGTGCTGACCGGACTGGCCGGCCTGGCGGCCGGCGCGTTCTCGATGGCCGTCGGCGAGTACACCTCGGTGGCCTCCCAGCGCGAGCTGGTGGAGGCCGAGCTGGAGGCCGAGCGGATCGAGCTGAAGCGCAACCCGCAGGGTGAGCTGGCCGAGCTGGCCCAGCTGTACGTGGCCAAGGGCGTCGACCCGGAGCTGGCCATGGAGGTCGCCCGCCAGCTGTCCGCCGACCCGGACACCCTGCTCGCCGTGCACGCCCGCGAGGAACTCGGGGTGGACCCGGAGGACCTGCCCTCGCCGCTGGTCGCCGCCGGATCCTCGTTCGCCTGCTTCGCGCTGGGCGCGCTGCTGCCCGTGCTGCCCTACCTGCTGGGCGCCACCGCGCTGTGGCCGGCCGCGCTGCTGGCGATGCTCGGCCTGTTTGTCTGCGGTGCGGCGGTGGCCCGGGTGACCGCCCGCACCTGGTGGTTCAGCGGCCTGCGCCAGCTGGCGCTGGGTGGCGCGGCGGCGGTCGTCACCTTCCTGCTGGGCCGCCTGATCGGCGGGGCGATCGGCTGACCGGGCCTCCGGACAGGCCTGTACGAACACCCAGACCTCTGCATGTTTATGCAGGGGTCTGGGTGATGTTGCACACATGGGCACGGGTTGCCCCCTTGCCCTAGTCTCAACATCCGGTCGCCGACCCGCACAATCCCAACCGTGGTCGGCATCCCGCTCGCGGAATCCCAGGTCAACCTCTGGCAAAGGTCCTTCCGGGGCGTTTCGCCCCTGTTTCGACCCTCTCGACCCCGGGCACACTGGTCGGGACGCGCGACGCTGCGCCTACCCTCCAGCCGCCCCGTGACCTGGGGTCGCGTCCGCGATACGGACGCAGAATTCCACTTCCCGGGACACCCGGCATCATGTAACCTGCACCGACCAAATCGCATCAGGGCCAACGTCGTCCCTTTGCATCAAGCAACTGATCACGACGACGGGAGAGCCGATGCTGTCTGCATCCATGCACTCCGGCCACGAGGACGCCCGGGCCACCGGCCCCTACGCCCTCGTTCCGGACGCGCGTCCCCAGGCCCAGGGTCTGTACGACCCGCGCAACGAGCACGACGCCTGCGGCGTCGGCTTCGTGGCCACGCTGACCGGTGTCGCCGACCACCGGATCGTCGAGCAGGCACTGACCGTGCTGCGCAACCTGGAGCACCGCGGCGCCACCGGCGCCGAGCCCGACTCCGGTGACGGCGCGGGCATCCTGACCCAGATCCCCGACGCCTTCCTGCGCGCCAACGTCGACTTCGAACTCCCCGCCGCCGGCTCCTACGCGGTCGGCATCGCCTTCCTGCCGCAGGACGACGAGGCGACCGACGCCGCCGTCGCCCGGATCGGCGCGATCGCCGCCGAGGAGGGCCTGACCGTCCTCGGCTGGCGCGAGGTCCCGACCGCCCCCGAGCTGCTGGGCTCCACCGCCCGCTCCGTCATGCCGCGCTTCCGGCAGTTGTTCCTGTCGCACGGCGAGCGCGCGGGCATCGAGCTGGACCGGGTCGCGTTCGTGGTGCGCAAGCGCTCCGAGCGGGAGGCCGGGGTGTACTTCCCGTCGCTGTCCGCGCGGACCCTGGTCTACAAGGGCATGCTGACCACCGGGCAGCTGGAGCCGTTCTTCCCCGACCTGTCGGACCGGCTGTACGCCTCCGCGGTCGGCCTGGTGCACTCGCGGTTCTCCACCAACACCTTCCCGAGCTGGCCGCTCGCCCACCCGTACCGCTTCGTCGCGCACAACGGCGAGATCAACACGGTCAAGGGCAACCGCAACTGGATGACCGCCCGGGAGTCCCAGCTCGCCACCGACCTGATCCCCGGCGACCTGGGCCGGATCTTCCCGGTCTGCACCCCGGAGCACTCCGACTCGGCGTCCTTCGACGAGGTGCTGGAGCTGCTCCACCTCGGCGGCCGCTCGCTGCCGCACGCGGTGCTGATGATGATCCCGGAGGCGTGGGAGAACCACGCCACCATGGACCCGGCCCGCCGCGCGTTCTACCAGTACCACTCCAACCTGATGGAGCCCTGGGACGGCCCGGCCTGCGTCACCTTCACCGACGGCACCCGGATCGGCGCCGTCCTCGACCGCAACGGCCTGCGCCCGGCCCGGTACTGGATCACCGAGGACGGGCTGGTCGTGCTCTCCTCCGAGGTCGGCGTGCTCGACATCGAGCAGGACAAGGTCGTCAAGAAGGGCCGCCTGCAGCCCGGCCGGATGTTCCTGATCGACACCGCCGAGCACCGGATCGTCGAGGACGAGGAGATCAAGTCCGCCCTCGCCGCCGAGAACCCGTACGAGGAGTGGGTCGCCGCCGGGCAGATCCAGCTCGCCAAGCTCCCCGAGCGCGAGCACATCGCCCACACCCACGCCTCGGTGACCCGCCGGCAGCAGACCTTCGGCTACACCGAGGAGGAGCTGCGGGTCATCCTCGCGCCGATGGCCAAGACCGGCGCCGAGGCGCTCGGTTCGATGGGCACCGACTCGCCGATCGCCGCGCTCAGCGAGAAGCCGCGCCTGCTGTTCGACTACTTCACCCAGCTGTTCGCCCAGGTCACCAACCCGCCGCTGGACGCCATCCGCGAAGAGCTGGTCACCTCGCTGCACAGCAACCTCGGCCCCGAGGGCAACCTGCTGGACGCCACCCCGGCGCACTGCCGCTCGGTCGGCATCACCTTCCCGGTGATCGACAACGACGAGCTGGCCAAGCTGATCCACATCAACGCGGACGGCGACCAGCCCGGCCTGAAGGCCGTCACCCTCTCCGGCCTGTACAAGGTCGCGACGGGTGGCCAGGGCCTGGCCGCCCGGCTCGCCGAGATCGCCGCCGAGGCCGACGCGGCGATCGCCGAGGGGGCCCGGATCATCGTGCTCTCCGACCGGCACTCGGACGCCGAGCACGCCCCGATCCCGTCGCTGCTGCTCACCTCGGCGATCCACCACCACCTGATCCGCACCAAGCAGCGCACCCAGGTGTCGCTGCTGGTCGAGGCCGGTGACGTCCGCGAGGTGCACCACGTCGCGCTGCTGATCGGCTACGGCGCCGGCGCGGTCAACCCGTACCTGGCGATGGAGTCCGTCGAGGACCTGGTGTCCCAGGGCGTGTTCGTCAAGGGCGAGCCCGAGAAGGCGATCAAGAACCTGATCAAGGCGCTCGGCAAGGGCGTGCTGAAGGTGATGTCCAAGATGGGCATCTCCACCGTCGCCTCCTACCGCGGCGCGCAGGTCTTCGAGGCCATCGGCCTGTCCCAGGAACTGGTGAACGCGTACTTCGCGGGTACCACCACCAAGCTCGGCGGCATCGGCCTGGACGAGATCGCCAAGGAGACCGCCGCCCGGCACGCCAAGGCGTACCCGGCGTCCGGCATCTCCGCCGCGCACCGCGCGCTGGAGATCGGCGGCGAGTACCAGTGGCGCCGCGAGGGCGAGCCGCACCTGTTCGACCCGGAGACGGTGTTCCGGCTCCAGCACTCCACCCGCACCAAGCGCTACGACGTCTTCAAGCAGTACACGGACCGGGTGAACGCCCAGTCCGAGCGGCTGATGACGCTGCGCGGCCTGTTCCAGCTGGACGGGCTCGGCCGCACCCCGATCTCCGTCGACGAGGTCGAGCCGGTCTCCGAGATCGTCAAGCGGTTCTCCACCGGCGCGATGTCGTACGGCTCCATCTCGATGGAGGCGCACGAGACGCTCGCGATCGCGATGAACCGGCTCGGCGGCAAGTCCAACACCGGTGAGGGCGGCGAGGACCCGGAGCGCCTGCACGACCCCGAGCGCCGCTCGGCGATCAAGCAGGTCGCGTCCGGCCGGTTCGGCGTCACCTCCGAGTACCTGGTCAACGCCGACGACATCCAGATCAAGATGGCCCAGGGCGCCAAGCCCGGCGAGGGCGGCCAGCTGCCCGGCCACAAGGTCTACCCGTGGGTGGCGAAGACCCGGCACTCCACCCCGGGCGTCGGCCTGATCTCCCCGCCGCCGCACCACGACATCTACTCGATCGAGGACCTGGCTCAGCTGATCCACGACCTCAAGAACGCCAACCCGGACGCCCGCATCCACGTGAAGCTGGTGTCGGAGGTCGGCGTCGGTACGGTCGCCGCGGGTGTGTCCAAGGCGCACGCGGACGTGGTGCTGATCTCCGGTCACGACGGCGGCACCGGTGCGTCTCCCCTCACGAGTCTCAAGCACGCCGGCGGCCCCTGGGAGCTCGGCCTCGCCGAGACCCAGCAGACCCTGCTGCTCAACGGCCTGCGCGACCGCATCGTCGTGCAGACCGACGGCCAGCTGAAGACCGGCCGCGACGTGGTCATCGCCGCCCTGCTCGGCGCCGAGGAGTTCGGCTTCGCGACCGCCCCGCTGGTGGTCTCCGGCTGCATCATGATGCGGGTCTGCCACCTCGACACCTGCCCGGTCGGCGTCGCCACCCAGAACCCGGTGCTGCGCGAGCGGTTCACCGGCAAGCCCGAATTCGTGGTCAACTTCTTCGAGTTCATCGCCGAAGAGGTCCGCGAGCTGCTCGCCGAACTGGGCTTCCGCTCGATCGAGGAGGCCGTCGGCCACGCCGAGCACATCGACGCCCGGGCCGCGATCGACCACTGGAAGGCCGCCGGGCTCGACCTGGCCCCGCTGTTCCACGTCCCCGAACTGCCCGAGGGTGCCGCGCTGCACCGGACCACCGAGCAGGACCACGCGCTGGACAAGGCGCTCGACAACCAGCTGATCGAACTGGCCGAGGACGCCCTGGAGCGCGGCGACGCAGTCCGCATCCAGCTGCCGATCCGCAACGTCAACCGGACCGTCGGCACCATGCTCGGCCACCGGGTCACCAAGAAGCACCGCGGCGAGGGCCTGCCCGAGGGCACCATCGACGTCACCTTCACCGGCTCGGCCGGCCAGTCGTTCGGTGCGTTCGTCCCGCGCGGCGTGACGCTGCGACTCGAGGGGGACGCCAACGACTACGTCGGCAAGGGCCTGTCCGGCGGCGTGATCGTGATCCGCCCGGCCCGCGACGCCGCCGCGATCGGCGC
Source organism: Kitasatospora sp. NPDC004614 (assembly GCF_042873675.1). Taxonomy (NCBI): domain Bacteria; kingdom Bacillati; phylum Actinomycetota; class Actinomycetes; order Kitasatosporales; family Streptomycetaceae; genus Kitasatospora; species Kitasatospora sp. NPDC004614. The sequence continues at coordinate 236,057 of NZ_JBIALR010000008.1, read as the reverse complement.
CGACGCGCAGCACCACGTGATCGCCGGCAACACCATCGGCTACGGCGCCACCGCGGGCCGGATCCACCTGCGCGGCAAGGCCGGTGAGCGTTTTGCCGTCCGCAACTCCGGTGCCACCCTGGTGGTGGAGGGCGTGGGCGACCACGGCCTCGAGTACATGACCGGCGGCCGGGTCGTCATCCTCGGCGAGACCGGCCGCAACCTGGCGGCGGGCATGTCCGGCGGCATCGCCTACGTGCTGGACCTGCGCCCCGCCAACGTCAACAGCGGCATGGTGGGCATCGAGGCCCCCAACGCCGCCGACCGCGAATGGCTGCGCGAGACCGTGCAGCAGCACTACGAGGAGACCGGCTCCACCGTCGCCGCCGAACTCCTCGCCGACTGGGGCAGCGGAGTCTCCCGCTTCTCCACGATCATGCCGACCGACTACAAGGCAGTGCTCGCCGCCAAGGACGCCGCTGAGCGCGATGGCCTCTCCGAGGCCGACACCACCGCGAAGATGATGGAGGCGGCACGTGGCTGACCCCAAGGGCTTCCTGACCACGCCCAAGCAGCTGGCGGAGCGCCGTCCGGTGGACGTGCGACTGCGCGACTGGAACGAGGTCTACGTCGAGCGCAGCCTCCTTCCGATCATCACCAAGCAGGCCGGACGCTGCATGGACTGCGGCATCCCGTTCTGCCACAACGGCTGCCCGCTCGGGAACCTCATCCCCGAGTGGAACGACCTCGCCTACCGGGACGACTTCGTCGGCGCCATCGAGCGCCTGCACGCCACCAACAACTTCCCGGAGTTCACCGGCCGCCTGTGCCCCGCCCCGTGCGAGTCCGCATGCGTGCTCGGCATCAACCAGGACGCGGTGACCATCAAGAACGTCGAAGTCACCATCATCGACAAGGCCTGGGACCGGGGCGGCGTCACCGCGCAGGTCCCCGAGCGGCTGTCCGGCAAGACCGTCGCCGTGGTGGGCTCCGGCCCGTCCGGCCTGGCCGCCGCCCAGCAGCTCACCCGGGCCGGGCACACCGTCGTCGTCTACGAACGCGCCGACCGGATCGGCGGACTGCTGCGCTACGGCATCCCCGAGTTCAAGATGGAGAAGCGCCACATCAACCGCCGCATCGAGCAGATGCGCGCCGAAGGCACCCGGTTCCGCACCGGCGTCGAGGTCGGCGTCGACCTCACCGGGCAGGACCTGCGCTCCCGCTTCGACGCCGTGGTGATCGCGGCCGGCGCCACCACCGCGCGCGATCTGCCCGTCCCCGGACGGGAGTTGAACGGCATCCACCAGGCGATGGAGTACCTGCCGCTGGCCAACAAGGTCCAGGAGGGCGACTACGTCGACTCCCCGATCTCGGCCAAGGGCAAGCACGTCGTCGTCATCGGCGGCGGCGACACCGGTGCCGACTGCGTCGGCACCGCGCACCGTCAAGGCGCCGCGTCCGTCACCCAGTTGGAGATCATGCCGCGGCCTTCGGACTTGCGTCCGGCCGGGCAGCCGTGGCCGACCATGCCGATGACGTACAAGGTGACCTCCGCGCACGAGGAGGGCGGGGAGCGGATCTACTCGGTCTCCACGACCCACTTCGCGGGCGACGCGGGCGGGAACGTGCAGGAGCTGCACCTGGTCGAAGTCGCCTTCAAGGACGGCAAGTTCGAGCCCGTGCCCGGGAGCGAGAAGGTGATTCCCGCTCAGCTGGTCACCCTCGCCATGGGTTTCACCGGGACGGACGTCAAGAACGGTCTCGTGGAGCAGCTGGGTGTCGAGCTCGACGCCCGCGGAAACGTCGCCCGTGACGGCAAGTTCGGCACCAACGTTGATGGGGTGTACGTTTGCGGTGACGCCGGTCGCGGCCAGTCGCTGATCGTCTGGGCGATCGCGGAAGGCCGTTCGGCCGCCGCGGCGGTCGACACCTACCTGGGCGGCAAGACGGCGCTCCCCGCGCCGATCAAGCCGACCGACCGTCCCCTGGTGGTCTGACCACCTCACAAACACCGACCCGCCAGAGTCGTCGGGATCCGGTCGACGCCTGCCCCTTTCCCCGACCAGGTTTAGGGCAGGCGTCGTTGTTTTTCTGGAAGGGCGGAAGGGTGCGAAACCGGGGCGCGGGGAACTGCGCGAAGCGGAAGGCACCCGACCGCAAGATCGCGACGCGGGACAACGACTTGCACGTGATCGCGACCTTGCGGATGTGGTGTGCGCTTGTCGCGCAGTTCCGCCCCCTCGGCTTCGCCTGGGGGTACCCCCAGCGCCCCTGTTTTCGCAGCCGCCTGCCTAGGCTCTACGCGCTCGGCACCTTGTCCAGGAAGCCGACGACAGTCGCGATGCGGCCGTCCTCCGTTGCCGTGAGGACGTCGAAGCCGATCACCAGGGCCTCGTCCGCGCCTTCCTGGGCGAGTTCCCAGGTGAAGCGGGCGACGTTGTGGTGGGTGTCGACGGGGCCGCCGAGGCGGAAGGTGAGGCCGGGGAACTGGGACTGGACGGCGGCCAGGGTGGCGTCGAACTCGTCGCGGCCGCGGGTGGCGGTCAGGGGGTCGGTGTAGGTGCCGTCGGTGGCCCAGACGTCGTCGATGAGCTTGCGGCGGGCGGTCGGGTCGGTCTCGTTCCAGACGGCGAGGTAGCGCTCGACGATGTTGTGCAGGTCCATGGTGGGCTCCGTTCCGGGTGGTTTCTTCCTTGCGGGACAAGACGTTACGGAGCTTGCGCGGACGGCGAATCAGTCGTGCATAGGTAGGGTGCGGGGCATGGTGCTGTACGGGCGGGGGGCGGAGCAGGCGGCGGTCGGCCGGCTGCTGGAGGCGGCAGTTGCGGGCCGGGCCGGGGTGCTGGTGCTGCGTGGGGAGCCGGGGGTCGGGAAGAGCGCGTTGCTGGCCGAGGCGGCCGTGAGCGCCCCGGGACGGGTGTTGCGGGCGACGGGCGTGGAGTCGGAGGCCCGGTTGCCGTACGCGGCGCTGAGTCAGCTGCTGGCGCCGGTGCTGGACCGGGTGCCGGAGCTGCCGGGGCCTCAGCGGGCGGCGCTGGAACGGGTGTTGGGGCTGTCGGACGGTCCGGCGGGGGATCGGCTGCTGGTGGGGCTGGCGGTGCTGACGCTGCTGGGCGATCTCGCCGAGCAGGGGCCGCTGCTGTGCCTGGTGGACGACGTGCAGTGGGCGGACCGGGAGTCCGTGGCGGTGCTGCAGGTCGCGGCCCGCCGGCTGGGTGCGGAGGCGGTGGCGCTGCTGCTGGCGACCCGGACGGACGGCCCGGAGTTGCCCGGGCTGCCCGAGTTGCGGGTGGAGCCGCTGAGCGACCGGGCCGCCGCCGAGCTGCTGGCCGCCGTCGCGCCCGAACTCGCCGACACCGACCAGGTGTTGAAGGCGGCTCAGGGCAACCCCCTGGCGCTGCTGGAGCTTTCGGCGGGCGAGGTCGCCGGTGTGCTGCCCCCGGCGGGGCGGCTGCGGCTGACGTACCACGGGCAGGTCAGCCGCCTGCCCGGCGGGACACAGCAGTGGCTGCTGCTGGCGGCGTTGGAGGAGTCCGGTTCGCTGGAGGTGCTGCTGCGTGCGGCGGCCGAGTGCGGGCTGACCGTGGCGGACCTCGCGCCCGCCGAGCAACAGGGGCTGGTGCGGGTCGAGTTGGGCGCCGACCGGGTGACCTTCCGGCATCCGATGCTGCGTTCGGCACTGATCGACCGGGCCCCGCTGGTGGACCGGCTGGCCGCGCACACCGCCCTCGCGCAGGCGTACGGCGAGCGGGCGCCGCTGTGCCGGGCCTGGCACCTGGCCCTCGCGGCGACCGGCCGGGACGCGGCGGTGGCGGAGGAGCTGGCGGCGGCGGCGGCGGGCGCGGCGTGGCGCGGCGGCCACCTGGGTGCGTCGGCGGCGTACGAGCGGGCCGCGCGGCTGAGCCCGGACCCGTTGCGGGCGCGGGAGTTGACGGTGGAGGCGGTGGAGGCCGCGCTGGAGGCGGGCGAGGTGGCCCGGGCCGAGGCGCTGGCGTCGGCGGCGGACGGCCCCGGGCTGGACGCGAAGACCCGGGCGCACCTGCTGTTCGCCCGCGGGGTGGCGGAGTTCTGGCGGGGCGAGCACCGTTCCGCGCACCGGCGGCTGGTGGAGGCGGCGAGCCTGGTGGCGGACTTCGCGCCCGGCCCGGCGGCCCGGGTGCTGGTGCAGGCGGTGCACGCGGCCTGGTACCACGACGCGCAGGCGGTGCGCCGGACGCTGGAGGCACTCGGCGGGCTCGCTCTGCCTGCGGACGATCCGCTGGCGCCGGTGGTGCGGTACGTGACGGCGGCGCTGGGGGACGCGTCGGACGTGCCGGAACTGGCGGAGGCCGAACGGGCGGCGCGGGCCGCCGGGGCCGTGGCGCCGGTCGATCTGGCGTTGGCGTGCGGGGCGGCCCTGCTGCCCGGCCGGGACGAGGAGGTGCTGGACCTGGCGGGCCGGCTGGTCCGGGAGGCGCGGGAGGGCGGCGCGTTCGGGACGCTGCCGACGCTGCTGTTCTTCCTGGCCGAGGCCGAGCTGTTCACCGGCCGTCCGGGCACCGCCGACGAGCACGCCGCGGAGGCGCTGCGGCTGGCCGAGGACTGCGGGCAGCCGCTGTGGACCGGGCAGTTGCACGGCTTCCTGGCGTACCTGGCGGCGGCCCGCGGCGAGGACGACCGGTGCCGGGAGCACGCCGGGCTGGCGCGGGCCCGGGGCGCCTCCGGGATGCCGTGGGCGCAGTGGGCGCTCGGGGTGCTGGAGTTGGGCGCGGGCCGGGCCGAGGACGCCTTCGCGCAGCTGGCGGCGCTGGCCGGCGGCGCGCAGAACTTCCAGGTGTCGGCGGTCCGTTCGGTGCCGGACCTGGTGGAGGCGGCGGTGCGGCTGCGCCGGCCGGAGGAGGTCGCCGAGCCGCTGGCCCGGTACGAGCGGTGGGCGCGGCGCAGCGGCCTGCCGTGGGCGCGGGCGCTGGTGCACCGCTGCCACGCGCTGCTGGCCCCCGAGGAGTTGGCGGAGGAGCTGTACCTGGCGGCGCTGGCCCGGCACGCCGAGCAGTCGCGTCCGTGGGAGCAGGCCCGCACCGAGCTGCTGTACGGCGAGTGGCTGCGCCGGGCCCGGCGCAAGGCGGAGGCCCGGGTGCCACTGCGGGCGGCCGAGCAGACGCTGCGCCAACTGGGCGCGCTGCCCTGGGCGGAGCGGGCCCGGCTGGAGCTGGACGCCACCGGCGCGCCCGCCGCGCGCGGCCCGGTCAAGGTGGTGGCGGGTCTGACGCCGCAGGAGTCGCAGATCGTCCGGCTGGCCGCGCAGGGCCTGTCCAACCGGGACATCGCCGCACAGCTCTTCCTCAGCGCCCGTACCGTCGGCCACCATCTGTACAAGGCGTATCCGAAGCTCGGGGTGAGTTCCCGCACCGATCTTGCCGAGGTGCTGCCGGCACTGTCCTGAGCGGCGTTGCAGTACAACTGTGCAACGGCTTGGCCAAATGCCGGAAGCCCCTCGCGGAGTGTCGCCGGGCAGTGGCAGACTGCATCCCTACAGGGTCCAACTGTTGGTTCGGCGCGGAGGTTTGCATGACGGGCCTGCAGACGGGCAGCGGTGCGACCGCGCGTCGCATCCAGTTGGGTGCCCAGTTGCGGCGCCTGCGCGAGGCCCGGGGTGTGACCCGGGAGGACGCGGGCTACTCGATCCGCGCCTCCGAGTCGAAGATAAGCCGGATGGAGCTCGGCCGGGTCGGCTTCAAGCAGCGCGACGTGGCGGACCTGCTGACGCTGTACGGCGTCGAGGACGAGCAGTCCCGGGCGGCGTTGCTCGGTCTGGTCGGCGGGACCAACGCCCCGGCCTGGTGGCACGGTTACGGGGACGTCATCCCCGGCTGGTTCCAGACGTACCTCAACCTGGAGGACGCGGCGAACCTGGTGCGCAGCTACGAGGTGCAGTTCGTGCCCGGGCTGCTGCAGACCCCCGAGTACGTGCACGCGGTGATGCGGGCGGGCAGCCCCAGCGCGCCGGAGGAGGAGATCACCCGGCGGGCGGCCGTCCGGCTGCGCCGCCAGGAGCGGTACCTCGCGGCGGACACCACCGCCCGGCTGGAGCTGATCGTCGACGAGACGGCGCTGCGGCGGCCGTGCGGCGGGCCGGAGGTGATGCGCGGTCAGCTGGCGCGGCTGGCCGAGCTGTCGCTGCGCGAGACCATCAGCCTGCGGGTGCTGCCGCTGGGCATGGGCGCGCTGGCGGCGGACAGCGGGGCGTTCACGGTGCTGTGCTTCCCGGAGCCGGACCTGGTGGACGTGGTGTACGTCGAGCAGTTCACCACCGCGCTGTACCTGGACAAGCCGAGCGAGGTCGCCGAGTACGCGGCCGCGCTGGACCGGGTGTCGGCGGCGGCGCTGTCCGAGGAGGAGACCCGGTCTCTTCTGGCGGAGATCCTCCAGGAGAGCTAGCCCGCAATTAAGATGATGATCCGTCAGTAGGTGATCGTTAACGCCGAAAGGGATCGCATGTCCTTGATCGCGGAACTCGCCCAGCAGTACATCGACGGCCAGTGGCGGCCGGGAACCGGCTCCTGGGACATCGTGGACCTCGATCCCTTCAGCGGGGAGAAGCTGGCCTCGTTCACCGTCGCCACCGCCGAGGAGATCGACCAGGCCTACCGCGCCGCCGAGCGGGCCCAGCCCGCCTGGGCCGCCACCAGCCCCTACGAGCGCCGACTGGTGTTCGAGCGGGCACTGCAGGTGGTGGAGGCCCGCGAGGCCGAGATCCTCGAGGTGATGACCGTCGAACTCGGCGGCACCCTGATGAAGTCCGCGTTCGAACTCTCGCTGGTCAAGGACATGCTGCGGGAGTCCATGACGACCGCGATGCGCGTCGAGGGCAAGATCCTGCCCTCCCCGGTGCCCGGCAAGGAGAACCGCCTCTACCGCCTCCCGGTCGGCGTGGTCGGCGTGATCAGCCCGTTCAACGCCCCCGTCTTCCTGTCGCTGAAGGCTGTCGCGCCCGCGCTCGCACTCGGCAACGCGGTCGTCCTCAAGCCCCACCAGGACGCGCCGGTGGCCGGCGGCACCCTTATCGCCAAGATCTTCGAGGAGGCCGGGCTGCCCGCCGGCCTGCTCAACGTCGTCCTCACCGACATCGCCGAGATCGGCGACGTGTTCATCGAGCACCCCGTGCCCAAGGTGATCGCCTTCACCGGCTCCGACACCGTCGGCCGGCACGTCGCCACCGTCGCCGCGAGCCACCTGAAGCGGACCGTGCTCGAACTCGGCGGCAACAGCGCCCTCGTGGTGCTCGACGACGCGGACGTCGACTACGCGGTGGATGCTGCGGTGGCCAGCCGCTTCGTCCACCAGGGGCAGATCTGCATGGCCGCCAACCGGATCCTGGTGGACCGTTCGCTGTTCGCCGAGTTCAGCGAGAAGTTCACCGCGAAGGTCGCCTCCCTGCGGGCCGGCGACCCCGGCGACCCGGACACCCAGCTCGGGCCGCTCATCAACTCCGCGCAGGCCGAGTCGATCACCGCGGAGGTCTCCCAGGCGATCGCGGCCGGCGCTCGGCCGCTGCTGCACGGGGTGACCGTGGGCACGCTGGTGAAGCCGACGGTCCTGACGGACATTCCGGCGGACGCGCCGATTCTGCAGCGTGAGATCTTCGGGCCCGTTGCGCTGCTGATTCCGTTCGACGGCGAGGACGAGGCCGTCCGGATCGCCAACGACACGCCCTTCGGCCTGTCCGGGGCCGTTCACACTGCGGATGTCGAGCGCGGCGTGCGGTTCGCGCAGCGCATCGACACCGGGATGATCCACGTCAACGACGGGACCATCGCGGACGAGCCGCTGGTGCCGTTCGGGGGGCAGAAGAACTCGGGGCTGGGGCGACTGAACGGTGAGACCAGCGTGGACGCGTTCACGACGGTGAAGTGGATCTCGATTCAGCACGGGCGGTCGCGCTTCCCGTTCTAGGAGTTGCTGTCCATCCGCAAGGTCGCGATCGATGGCGAGTCATTGGCCTGCGTCGCGATCTTGCGGTCGGGTCCTTCCGCTTCGCGCAGTTCCGCCCCCTCGGCTTCGCCTGGGGGTACCCCCAGCGCCCCCGGTTTCGCGCCCACCAGCTACGTGTTGTAGGGCAGGCGGACCGAGATGGCGAGGATCGCGCCGTGTGCCGGGTACGCGGTGGAGAGCTGGGTGTGGCTGTACGGCTGCCAGTCCACGAAGTGCGTGGGCGTGACCGTCGGATACTCAAGTGTTCGGTCGTGCTCGGCCGTTCCGTCGTCGATGCGCGGCAGGAGAGGGGCCTGCACCACCTCGACCGTCGCGTGCGGCCCGAGCGGGTACGCGCCGTTGTCGTGCGGGATCACGAAGACGGAGGGGATCGGCGGCGTGTATTGCATGGTGGCCTTGTCCGGTGGGCCGTCCACTGGATGCATGCGGTCGAAGTCTGCGACCAGTCCGGGTGGATCCCCCGGCCCCTGCTTGGGCTTCCAGCCTGCGGTGGCCAGCGTCGTGTCGAGCTGGGCGAGGTGCTCGCGGAAGTCGCCGTCGAAGGCCAGGTAGGCGGTGCCGGTTCTGGTGCACATCACCGGGGTCCAGGTCCGGCGGGTGAAGCCGGTGTTGGCCGGGTAGGTCTCGCAGATGTCCGCCACGGTCGTCCCCAGGGGGGTCGCCCAGGGCAACGCGGTGCGCAGCTGGGCGAGTTGCTGGTCCACGTGGGCGGTGACCAAGAGGTCCGCCGCGCGGGCGGTGTGCGACCGGGCGGCCCCGAGTCGGGTGTCAGCGCTGCCCGGGCAGTGCCTGCGGGCGGCCGTCGGCGAGGCCGAGGACGGCGCGGGTGCCGAGGGGGTGGGAGAGGCGGAACTCGACCGGGGTGGCGCGGAGGGCGGCGTCGCAGACGTGGTCGGGGTCGGGGGTGACGGGGGCGGTGCGGCCGATCAGGACGACGGCCTGGTCGGTCTCGTAGACCTCGCCGGGCAGGAGGGTGGAGCAAGTGCCGTGCGGGACAGTGGCGGTGAGGACCAGGCCGTCGCTGGAGACCGAGCGCAGCCAGGTGGAGCCGGGTTCGGAGTTGGGGCCGTGCGCGGGGCCGGCCTGGGCCTGGGGGAGGACGGCGGGGTAGCGGAACGGCCGGTCGTAGCCGGTGATGGTGAACTCCCAGACGGGGATGGTCGCTTGGCCGCGGCTGGTGGCCACGGTGGTGGTACCGGGCTGGACGGCGGTGATGGTCAGCCGGCCGCCGCAGTCGCCGGGGCAGACCCTGCCCTTCTCGGTCAGCGAGTCGAGGACGGCCTGTGCGGTGCGCTGCGGCAGGGTCAGCCGGGAGCCGTCCGCGAACTGCACCTCGGCGGTGCCGGAGACGGCGACCGGCAGGGTGGTCTTCAGGTCGAAGCGGCCGGAGTAGTAGGCGGCCTTGTCGTCGCCGCTGTGGAACGCGCCGTCGGCCAGCCACTCGGTGGTGTCCTCGGTGGGGAAGTAGCCGTGTTCCCAGACCTGTTGGGCGGGCGAGCCGGGCCAGGCGGCCGTCACCTCCGCCGCCCGCCGGGCCGCGTCGCCGGTGGCGGGGTGCACCTCGGGGCCGGCGGGGACCGGGCTGGGCGCGAGTGCCGCGTTGCTTCCCACCGCCGGTGTCTGTGTCGGTGAGGTGCTCGCGCACCCGCCCAGCAGTAGCGCCACTGTCACCGTCGCCACGGCGATCCGTCCACGCATGTCCATCGTCCCCTCAACGTCCGTTTCTCGATCGCGAGTTGGACGGGGCACCCGGTGATCCGGTTCCGTGGAACGCGGCGGGGACCGGCTGCGCGCAGGTGCCGGGCCCCCGGATTCGCGCCCGCCTGTGTTTCGCCTCCTATTGGCCGAGGCGGAACGCTTCCATCTCGGTTTCGTACCAGCGGTCGGTGCGGCCGAGTGGCGTCATGCCCAGGCGGTGGCAGACCGCCATCGACCGGGTGTTGTCCGGGCGGACGACGGCGTACAGCTCCGTGAGTCCGTCGGCGAAGGCGCGGTCGCGGATCGCGGCCGCGGCCTCCGTCGCGTAGCCGTGCCCCCAGCTGTCCGGGTGGAAGTGCCAGCCGATCTCGATTTCGCCGGCGCCGTCCGGTATCGGGATCAGCAGCAGCGTCCCGGCGATCACACCGGTCTCGCGGACCTCGACCGCCCAGACGCCGTACCGGCCGTCCGGCGTGCAGCGGGAGCGGAAGCGGGCGATGATCCCGTCCGCTTCGGCGGGCTCGGTGAGGGCGCGGGGTTCGCGGCCGAGCCAACGGGCCACCTCCCAGCGGGAGTACAGGTCGAAGGCGCGGTCGCGGTCGGCGGGTTCCCAGGGGCGCAGGGTGAGGCGGTCGGTGATCAGCATGCGGTCAGGCTAGTGCGCTGCCACGGTCTGCGGGAGGCCGTCGCCGAGGCCGAGGACGGGGCGGAGGCCGAGGGGGCGGGAGAGTCGGAACTCGACCGCGGTGGAGAGCAGGATGGCGGTGCACGGCCCGTCGGACTTGTCCGGGGTGGTGCGGCCGATCAGGACGACGGCCTGGTCGGTCTCGTGGACCTCTCCGGGCAGGACGGTGTCGCAACTGCCGTGCGGCACCGAGGCGGTGAGGACCAGGCCGTCGGGGGAGGCCTTGCGCAGCCAGGTGGTCGCGGGGTCGGTGTCGGATCCGGGCGCCGGACCGGCCTGGGCCTGGGGGAGGACGGCGGGGTAGCGGAACGGGTGGTCGTAGCCGGTGATGGTGAACTCCCATACCGGGATGGTCGCTTGGCCGCGACTGGTGGCCACGGTGGTGGTGCCGGGCTGGACGGCGGTGACGGCCAACCGGTAGCACTGGGCGGGGCAGGGGTTGCTGTGTTCGGTCAGTGAGTCGAGGACGGCCTGTGCGGTGCGCTGCGGCAGGGTCAGCCGGGAGCCGTCCGCGAACCGGACCTCGGCGGTGCCGGACACGGCCACCGGCAGCGTGGTCTTCAGGTCGAAGTGGTGGGAGTAGTAGGCGGCCTTGTCGTCGTCGCTGTGGAACGCCCCCTCGGGCATCCACACGGTGGAGTCCTCGGTCGGGAAGTAGCCGTGTTCCCAGACCTGTTGGGTGGGCGAGCCGGGCCAGGCAGCGGTCAGTTCCGCCGCCCGCTCGGCCGCCTCGCCGGTGGCGGGGCGCACCTCCGGTCCGGCCGTGATCAGGCTCGGCCTGGGTGCCGCCTTCGGGCTGCTTCCCGGTGTCGGCGTCCCCGAGTTGCCCGTGCACCCGCCGAGCAGCAGCGCCACTGCCACTGTCGTCATTGCGATCCGTCCGCGCATGTCCATTGCCCCCTCAATGTCCGTGCCTCGATTGTGAGTTGGACGGACCAAGGGGCACAACGGTTCCGGAGACCGCGACCGGGGCCGTCCGGACGATTGTCCGAACGGCCCCTGCGCGAGCGGGACTTAGAAGACCGGCACGCCGGCGCGGACCAGGCGCCAGCCGGACTGGCCGTAGAAGTCGGCCGGGTCGATGACGCCCTTGGCCTTCACCCAGGCGATCATGGTGTTGCGGATCTCCTCGGAGTTCGCCCACACCTGCTGCGCCTTGGCGACGTGCGGGAAGTTGCCGCCGCCGTTGGCCCGGTAGTTGTTGACGGCGAGGACGAACTGCGCGGTCGGGTCGACCGGCTTGCCCTGGTACGACAGGTTGACGATGCGGCTGCCGACGGGCTGCGCGATGTCGATGTCGTAGCTGACGCCGTAGAGCGAGTCGTAGTTGTAGTCGGGCGTGTTGTTGGCCTGGTTGGTCAGGGTGTCCAGGTTGATCGGCGCGCCCGGGGCGACCTGGGCGAAGTACTTGGCGGAGTACTCCAGGTAGTCCTTGATCTGGGCGCCCGTCAGGATCCGGGCCTCCAGGGTGTTCTCGTAGATGTACAGGCCGGCCGCGTCGCGCAGCTTGACCTCCCCGGCCGGGATGACCGCGGTGCGGTTGAACGGCGCGGTCTGGGCGATCACCGGCAGGCTCGCGTACTGGCCGCCGGCCAGCGCGGTGCGCACGGCGTCGGCCTGGACGCGGCCGATCAGGTCGATGATCGGGGTGTCCTTGAACCGGGACTCGGCGATGGAGAGGCTCTCCTTGCAGGTGCCGATGACCTGGTTGACGTACGCGACGACCTTCTTGTGCTGGGCGTCGACCAGCTTGACGATCTTCTGGTCCTCGGCGACGGTGTTGGAGTTCAGCAGTCGCGAGGTGACGCCGGTGACGGTCCAGTGGCCGCGGGCGAACTCGACCTCGAAGTCGAAGCAGGTCAGGCGCTCGCCCCAGCACAGCGGCTCGGACAGCACGACGTTCTTGCCGGTCTGGGTGTTGACCACGATCCGCTGCGCGATCTCCTTGTGGGCGTGGCCCACCAGCACCGCGTCGATGCCCGGGACGGTGGCGGCCATCGCGGCGCCCGCGTTCTCCGCGTAGGGCAGCTGGTCGCCCCAGGAGGACGGGTCGTCGACGCCGGTGTGCGCGGAGACCACGACCACGTCGGCGCCGGCGGCGCGCAGCTTCGGCACCCACTTGGCGGCGACCTCGGGGATGCCCGGGAAGGTCAGCTTGCCCTGGACGTTGGCCTTGTCCCAGATCGCGATGCCCGGGTTGGTGAGGCCGAGGATGCCGACCCGGATCGGGCGGCCGTGGCCGAGGTGCAGCTCGCGGATCACGTAGGGCGGGAAGGCCGGCTTGTCGTCCTTGGCGTTCAGCGCGTTGGCGCCGAGCAGCGGGAAGTCCAGCTGGTCCTGGTAGGCGCGCAGCAGCGGGATGCCGTAGTTGAACTCGTGGTTGCCGAGCGCGGCGGCGTCGTAGCCCATGGCGTTCATCGCGGCGGCCATCGGGTGGACCGGGGCGCGCTTGCCGGTGATCGGCTCGACCCGGGCGTAGTAGTAGGACAGCTGGGTGCCCTGGATGGTGTCGCCGGCGTCGATCAGCAGGGTGTGGCCGCGGCCCTTCTCGGCGCGGACCTGCTCGACCAGGGTGGAGACCTTGGCCAGGCCGACGTCGTTGTGGGCCTTGTCGTCGAACTCGGAGTCGGTGAAGTACTCCCAGTTGAAGACGTGGCCGTGCAGGTCGGTGGTGCCCATCACGGTGAAGCTCGCCTTGAACGGGACGGGGCCCCGGCCGCGGAACTCGTCCTGGTTCTGGTCCGCCGCGGCGGCGGGGGTGGCCACGGCGGCGGTCAGGCCGCCGGCCAGGGCGGCACCGGCCGCGGTGGCGGCGGAGCGGGTGACGAAGTCACGGCGGTTCAGGGACATCAAGACTCCAAGTCGGGCGTACGGGCCGTCAGGCGGGCATGGCGGCGGGACGGCTGACCCCCCGCCACCTGCCGCGACGCGCGTAGAAAACGCGTGTGGCAGTCTGCCCTCTTCTCGCCTCCGGTACCAGCCCCGCGAGCTTTCCAACAGGTGAGATCTGGGCAACTCACCCGTGACACCGCCCCATCCGCCCGCACGACTGTGCGTCAAGTGAAGGCGTGGGAATTCACCCGGTTCTGGCCGCCGGTCGTGCAGGCCGGAGGGGTACGCACGACGGTGCGTCCGGTCGGCGAAAACAAGCCGACCGGCGCCTGCCGCCGGGCCGGCGGGAAGTCAGGTCTGTGGAGCTGAGGTGAGACCGATGGGCGGTGCTCCGTCCCGCAGCCGGTGACCCCGGGTCGGCAGTCGGCTGCGAAGCGGAAAGCCCGGCTCGCGAGGGCCGGCGGTCACCGGTTCCGGCCGGTGGAAGATGTCAACGAATCTTTCGCCAACTGTCATGGGAGGATTGGCCGGAAGCGCGTTGTTACGGCTCGGTAATGCCATAGTTTCGGAGCCATGCGCCGAGCAAAAATCGTCTGTACTCTCGGGCCTGCCGCAGACTCGTACGACCAGATCAAGGCCCTGGTCGACGCCGGCATGGACATCGCCCGACTGAATCTCAGCCACGGCTCCCACGCGGAGCACGAGGAGCGTTACCACCGGGTCCGCAAGGCCTCGGACGAGACAGGCCGCAGCGTCGGGGTGCTCGCCGACCTGCAGGGCCCGAAGATCCGGCTGAGCACCTTCGCCGACGGCCCCGTGCTGCTGGAACGCGGCGACGAGTTCACCATCACCATCGACGACGTCCCCGGCGACCGGGACATCTGCGGCACCACGTACAAGGGCCTGGCCGCCGACGTGTCGCGCGGCGAGCGGATCCTGGTCGACGACGGCCGGGTCTGCCTGGAGGTCACCCACGTCGAGGGCCCCCGGGTGCACTGCATCGTCATCGAAGGAGGCCTGGTCTCCGACCACAAGGGCCTCAACCTGCCCGGAGTCGCCGTCTCCGTGCCCGCGCTCTCCGACAAGGACGTCGAAGACCTGCGCTGGGCACTGCGGACCGGCGCCGACATCATCGCGCTGTCGTTCGTGCGCAGCGGGAAGGACGTCGAGGAGGTGCACCGGGTGATGGCCGAGGAGGGCCGCCGGATCCCGGTCATCGCCAAGATCGAGAAGCCGCAGGCGGTGGACAACCTGGATTCCATCGTGGACGCCTTCGACGGTCTGATGGTCGCCCGCGGCGACCTCGGCGTCGAACTCCCGATGGAGCAGGTGCCGATCGTCCAGAAGCGGGCGATCAAGCTGGCCAAGCGCAACGCCAAGCCGGTGATCGTCGCCACCCAGATGCTGGACTCGATGATCAACGCCTCCCGGCCGACCCGCGCCGAGGCGTCCGACGTCGCCAACGCGGTGCTCGACGGCACCGACGCGCTGATGCTGTCCGGCGAGACCTCGGTCGGCAAGTACCCGGTGGAGACGGTCAGGACCATGGCCCGGATCGTCGAGGCCGTCGAGTCCGACGTGCTGGCCGCCGGGCTGCCGCCGCTCACCGGGAAGGGCAAGCCGCGCACCCAGGGCGGCGCGGTCGCCCGGGCCGCCGCCGAGATCGGCGACTTCCTGGACGCCAAGTACCTGATCGCGTTCACCCAGAGCGGCGACACCGCCCGCCGGCTGACCCGCTACCGCTCGCCGATCCCGGTCCTGGCGTTCACCTACGAGCCCGCCGTGCGCAGCCAGTTGGCGCTCACCTGGGGCGTGGAGACCTTCCTCGGCCCGTACGTCACCACCACCGACGAGATGGTCGCCCAGGTCGACGCCCAACTGATCGGCCTGGGCCGCTGCGAGCGCGGCGACATCGTGGTGATCACCGCCGGCTCCCCGCCCGGCCTGGCCGGCTCCACCAACCTGGTGCGGGTGCACCACGTGGGCGAGCTGGACAACTGACGGCGCAAGGGCCGCCCCCCGGAGGGCGGCCCTTCGTGTCAGACCGTCAGGACGATCTTGCCGCGCAGGTGGCCGTGCTCGCTGATCCGGTGCGCCTCGGCCGCGTCCGCGAGCGGCAGCACCCGGTGGATCGGCAGCACCAGGGTGCCCGCCCCGTGCAGCGCCAGCGCGGCCGCGAACGCCCGCGGGTGGTACTGCTCGACCTCGTCGCCGCCGGTGAAACGGACGCCGTGCTGCTGCCCGGCCATCGGCGAGGTGATGGTCAGCACCCGGTCCGTGCTGCCGGTCAGTTCGATCGACACCGGCACCTCGTCGGCCTTCCCGGACGCGTCCAGCGCCCGGTCCACCCCGCCCGGGGCCGCCGCCCGCACCCGCTCGGCCAGACCCTCGCCGTACGCCACCGGGATCGCGCCCAGCGACCGCAGGTACTCGTGGTTGGCCTCGCTCGCGGTGCCCACCACGGTGATGCCGCGGGCCCGGGCGAACTGCAGCAGCAGCGTGCCGACACCGCCGGCCGCGCCGTGCACCAGCAGCGTCTCGCCCGGCCGCACACCCAGCACGCCGAGGATCCGCTCGGAGGTCTCCGCCGCCACCGGCAGCGCCGCCGCCTCCGCCCAGCTCAGCGAGGCCGGCTTGCGGGCCAGCAACTCGGCGTCCACCAGGGCGTGTTCGGCGTAACCGCCACCGTGCACCGAACCGAACACCTCGTCCCCGACGGCGAACTCGGTCACCTCCGCGCCGACGGCCTCCACCACGCCCGCCACCTCGTGGCCCGGCACCCACGGGAAGGAGATCGGGAAGAAACCGTCCAGCATGCCGCTGCGCAGCTTGTGGTCCAGCGGGTTGACGCCCACCGCACGGATCGCGACCCGCACCTGGCGCGGACCCGGCACCGGCAGGTCGAGGTCGATCGGGCGCAGCACGTCCGGGTCGCCGTACTGTGCGAAAGCAATGGCCTTGGTCATGGCAATGTCCTTGGAATCGAGGGGAATTGGTTGCTCCGACGAGTTCCATCCTGGTCCCGCGGCAAGCACTGCCCGGCCAGCCTTTCGGCCAGTTCGACCTGGCCGAAAAGCCAGGGCCGTCACGCGGCGCCCGAACTAGGCTGACGGGTATGGACGAGACCGCCCCCTGGGCCCGCCCGCAGGACGCGCTGGCCCGCGTCGTCGAGGTGCTGCGCGAACCCCGCCCCGGCCTGCTGGCGCGGCTGTCCGAGGTGCTCGAACCGCTGGTCCCGCACGTCGCGGCCGCCCAGCTCAGCGGCGTCTGCGCGTACTCGCCGGCGAACACCGTCGGGCCGCCGGAGTTCGCCGACGCCTTCGGCAGCCTGGTGATCTCCCGGCTCGGCGAGCGCGCCCTGACCGAGGCCGGGCCCGGCCGCCCCTGGCAGGGGAAGGCCCAACTCGCCGGGGCCGAGCGGCCGTTGGTGGTGGTCACCACCACGCCGGGCGCCGGCAAGGGCGCCGTCCTGGTGCTGGTCCGGCCGGACGACCGGCCGCTCGCGACGGACGCGCTGGAGATCCTGCAACCACTGTGGGACCTGCTCGTCGCCCACTCCGAACACCGCGCCACCGACGCCGCCCCCGCCCAGGCCGCCGTCTCCCGGGTCTCCGCCAACGCCCGCGCCTGGGCCATCGCCAAATCCACCGGCGCCCACAGCGCCGCGCTCACCGCCATCCTCGCCCCGCTGCGCTCCGCCGACCTGGACGACGCCGCCGCCCGCCGCGCCGCCACCGAACTCGCCGTCACCGCCCTGCTCGACGTGCGCCGCTCCGCCGACCTGGACCGCACCCTCAGCGAGGAACCCGCCGACGCCGCGTTCGCCCGGCTGGCCCGCGAACTGCGCCCGCTGCTGCGTCACACCCGGATCCGCCTCGACGTCGCACCTCCGGCCGACGCCGCCCGCTCCGTCCCCGCCGACCTGGCGCACACCGCGCGGGACGCCGTCCGGGCCGCCGTGCTGGTGATGCTCGACCAGGAGAAGCCCGCGCGGCTGCACGTCAGTTGGCAGTTCACTCCGGACGCGATCCTGCGCGCGGTGGTGCGCGGCGACGGCCTCGGCGTGCTGGCGGCCGACGCGCTGGGCGTGCACCGCACCGCGGAGCGGATCGCCGCGCTGGGCGGCCGCAGCACCGTCGAGGCCGTCCCCGGCTGGGGCGCCACCGTCACCGTGGACCTGCCGCTCGCGCTGCCCGAACCCGCCGCGGCCGGCGGCCCGCTGGACGGCCTTCAGGCCCGCGAGTTGGAAGTCCTCGACCAGCTCGCCCGGGGCCGCCGCAACCGGGACATCGCCGCCGCGCTGCACATCAGCGAGTCCACGGTGAAGTTCCACGTCGCCAACATCCTGGCCAAACTCGCGGTCACCTCCCGCGGCGAGGCCGCCGCCCTCGCCCACCGGGCCGGCCTGCCCGGCGGACTGCACCTGGCGTCCTAGGGGCTGTCTCGCTGGGTGAGACGGTCGGTCCGCAAAAACAGCGACGCCGCCGTGGTGAGGATCACCGCGGCGGCGCACACTCCAAGGCCGGTGACCTTGGAATCGAAGAGAAAGTGCCCCGAGTGGGATTCGAACCCACACCGGACGGTGTTTGAGACCGTTGCCTCTGCCGATTGGGCTATCGGGGCCCAACGGTTAGAAGGTCAAACCCCCCACCGTGGTGAACCAAACATACCGTGTCTGGGTAGGCTCGTGCATGCAGCACCCCGCCGGACCGAGGAGCCCCGTGAGCACCGCCGACGAGCAGGCCCAGCCGCTTGACACCGACTTGCCCCAGATCACCCGAATCGTCATCGCCGAGGACGAGGCGCTGATCCGCCTCGACCTCAAGGAGATGCTGGAGGAGGAGGGCTACACCGTCGTCGGTGAGGCTGGTGACGGTGCGACGGCGCTCCGGTTGGTCGAGGAGCTCAGGCCCGACCTGGCCATCCTGGACGTCAAGATGCCGGTGCTGGACGGTCTGTCCGCCGCCGAGCGGATCCACGAGCAGCACCTGGCCCCGGTGCTGATGCTCACCGCCTTCTCGCAGCGCGAACTGGTCGACCGGGCGCGCGACGCCGGCGCGATGGCGTACATCGTGAAGCCGTTCAGCAAGAGCGACCTGGTGCCGGCGATCGAGATGGCGGTCTCGCGCTACACCGAGATGCGCACCCTGGAGCAGGAGATCGCGGACCTCTCGCAGCGCCTGGAGACCCGCAAGCTGGTCGACCGGGCGAAGAGCGTGCTGCAGACCAAGTTCGGACTGAACGAGCCCGCCGCGTTCCGCTGGATCCAGAAGACCTCGATGGACCGCCGGATGACCATGGCCGCCGTCGCCGAGGCCGTGATCGAGGAGGGCGCCGCCCAGGACCGCAAGCAGGCCGAGGCCACCGAGGGCTGAGCCCACCCGAACGCCGAGGTGCCCGCCGTCGGAGGTCCGACGGCGGGCACCTTGCTGACGGAGGGTCAGTCCTCGCCCAGGTACGAGCGGCGCACCGTGTCGTCGCGGAGCAGTTCCGCGCCCGTGCCGGAGAGGGTGATCTCGCCGGTGGTCATCACGTACGCGCGGTCCGAGAGCGACAGCGCGGCCTGCGCGTTCTGCTCCACCAGCAGGATGGTGGTGCCGGTGGCGCGCAGCTCGACGATGGTCGCCATGATCTTCTGCATCATCAGCGGCGACAGGCCCATCGACGGCTCGTCCAGCATCAGCAGCTTCGGACGGGACATCAGCGCCCGGCCCATCGCCAGCATCTGCTGCTCGCCGCCGGAGAGCGTGCCGGCGGCCTGCTTCCGTCGTTCGGCGAGGATCGGGAACAGCGTGCAGGCCCGTTCCACGTCCTCCGTGATGCCCGCCTGGTCGCGGCGCAGGAACGCGCCGAGCAGCAGGTTCTCCTCGATGGTCATCCGGGGGAAGATGTGCCGGCCCTCGGGGGAGTGGGCCAGGCCCAGGGCGACGATCCTGTGCGCGGGCACGGTGTCGATCGGCTCGCCCTGGAAGGTGATCCTGCCCGCGGTCGGCCGGAGCAGGCCGGACAGGGTGCGCAGGGTGGTGGTCTTGCCGGCGCCGTTGGTGCCGATCAGGGTGGTGACCTCGCCCTTTTCGACGGTGAAGCTGATGCCCTTGACGGCCTCGATCTTTCCGTAGGCGACGCGAAGGTCCTCGACCTCCAGCAGAGCGGTCACTGGTCGGCCTCCGTTGCGGTGGTGTCTTCGAGCGGGGCACCCAGGTAGGCGGTGACGACCCGCTCGTCGTTCTGGACGGTCTCCCGGTCGCCCTCGACGATCTTCTGGCCCTGCACCAGCACCGCCGTGCGGTCGCACAGGTTGAAGATGAACTTCATGTCGTGCTCGATCACCAGGATCGCGATGCCGAGGTCCCGGATCGCGAACACCAGCTCCTCGGCGGCCCGGGTCTCCTGCGGGTTCATGCCCGCGGTCGGCTCGTCCAGCAGCAGCAGCCCGGGCTCGGAGGCCAGCGCCCGGGCGATCTCCAGCTTGCGCTGCTCGCCGTAGGGCAGGTTGCGGGCCAGGTGCTCGGACTTCGCGGCCAGGCCGCAGAACTCCAGCAGTTCCATGGCCCGTTCGCGGCTCTCGGCCTCGGCCCGCCGGTAGCCGGGGCCGCGGACGATCGCCGAGAACAGGCCCTCCTTGGTGCGGGTGTGCCGGCCCACCAGGACGTTCTCCAGCACCGTCATGTTGGAGAACAGCCGGATGTTCTGGAAGGTCCGGGCGATGCCCGCCTGGGTGACCAGGTGCGGCTTGGGCGGCAGCACCTTGCCCTTGTACATGACGGTGCCCGCGGTCGGGACGTACAGCCCGGTCAGGCAGTTGAAGAAGGTGGTCTTGCCGGCGCCGTTCGGGCCGATCAGGCCGACGATCTCGCCCTGGCGGACCGTCAGGTTGACCTGGTTGACGGCGGTCAGGCCGCCGAAGCGCATCACCACGTTGCTGGCGGTCAGCACGGGTTCGGCGAGCGGCGCGGCGGGCGCGGTGTCGGTGGTCATGGTGCTCACGCCCCTGCCTTCGAGAGTGCGTCGTCGGTCGGGCCGCCCTGCGCGGGCAGCTCGGCCTCGTGGAACTCCAACTTCTGCCGGCGGTTGGCGATCAGCCCCTCGGGGCGGAAGCGCATCAGCAGGATCAGCGCGACGCCGAACGCCAGCAGCTGGTAGGACTGCAGGAACTGGAGCTTCGCCGGGATCAGGAACAGCAGCGCCGCGCCGACCAGCGGACCGCTGATGGTGCCCATGCCGCCGAGGATCACCGCGGCCAGCAGGAACGCCGAGTTCGGCGGGACCGGCCCGGCGAACTGGTACTGGTCGGGGGAGACCGCGCCCGCCACGTGCGCCTGCACCGCGCCGGCCAGGCCGGCCAGGGTGGCGCCCAGCGCGAAGGCGATCAGCTTCACCCGGAAGCCGTTGATGCCCATCGCCTCGGCCGCCGTCTCGTCCTCGCGGATCGCCACCCAGGCGCGGCCGATCCGGGAGTTGGCGACCCGGCCGAACACCACCACGACGATCGCGGTGACCACCAGCATCAGCAGCAGGTAGTTGCCGAACTTGCCGAGCTGGACGAAGCCGAAGTCGTGCGGCTGACCGAAGTCGAAGCCGAACAGGTTGACGTCGGGGATCGCCGCTACGCCGTTCGGGCCGTTGGTCAGGCTCGGGCCGGAGCGGCCGTCCAGGTTGTTCATGGCGATCCGGAAGATCTCACCGAAGCCGAGCGTGACGATCGCCAGGTAGTCGCCGCGCAGCCGCAGCGTCGGGGCGCCGATCACCACGCCGAACACCAGCGCGGCCAGCGCGCCGATCAGCACCGCGAGCGGGAACGGCAGGTGCAGGCCGCGGAACACCGAGTACGGCGAACCGGAGACCAGCGCGGCCGCGTAGGCGCCGACGCCGAGGAAGGCCACGTAGCCGAGGTCCAGCAGACCGGCCAGGCCGACCACCACGTTCAGGCCGAGCGCCACCGTGGCGAAGATCAGGATGTTCGCCCCGATCAGCACGTACGTCTCGCTGCTCTGGGTGAACGGGAACGCGCCCGCGGCGGCGAACGCCGCGCCGGTGGTCACCGCGCGGTGCCGGGTGGTCAGTTCGCTCAGCCGGCCGACCGCGCCACTGGCCAGCAGGGCGGCGGTGGCGAAGACCGCGAGCAGCAGGAAGCCGATGAACAGCTCGCCGTACTCGGTGGAGATGCCGAACTCGACCACGCCCAGGCCGAGCGCGAACACCGCGGTGATCACCAGGATCTCCGCCCAGGACGGCAGCGCGCGGGCGGCGGGCAGCGGGCGCTCGATCCGGCCGATCCGCAGCCAGGCGTCCAGCAGCTGCCAGAGCCGGAAGCCGAGGATCACGACCGGCACCGCGACGAAGAACCACAGGTTCTCGCTGAAGATCGGCCGGATCCCGGGCGGAACGGCGTTCAGCGCCCAGCCCTGGCCGAAGCCGACCCGCAGCACCAGCGCGACACCCGCGACCAGGTACCACCACCAGGCGACGGGGGCCTGCTTGACGGTGCGGCGGCGGTCCAGCGGCAGGCCGAGCGCGCCGACCACGGCGAGCAGCGAGCCGACCGCGGCGACCCAGCCGCCCGGGTCGAGGTTGACCAGGCCGTCCAGCTCGACGGAGATCGCGATCACCGAGTACCAGCACACCGCGAGGGTGCCGAGGGCGGCGAACAGCACGCCGTTGTGGCTGCCGGACGGGCTCAGCCAGCGCAGGCCCTTCAGCCCGCGGGCGGCGAGCGCCAGCAGCGCGGTCAGCAGGCCGCCGGCCAGTGCCAGCCACTGCAGGCCGGCCGGGGAACCGTAGTAGGTGAGGTCGCCGGGGAACCGGTCGGTCCAGGTCCAGGACATCGCCGCCGACGCGGCGGCCAGCACCCCGCCGGCCACCGCAGCGGCGAGCGCCGCGGTGCCGGGCAGCGGCAGAACGGGCTCGGTCTCGTGGGAAGTTGCTTTCATGGTGTTCACGCCCGATCCGCGACGCGCTCGCCGAGCAGGCCCTGTGGCCTGACCAGCAGCACGACGATCAGCAGGACGAACGCCCACACGTTGGCCCAGGCGCCGCCGCCGAGCTGGTGCATGCCGGGGACGTTCTGGATGTACGCGGTGGCCAGCGATTCGGCGACGCCGAGGACCAGCCCGCCGAGCATCGCGCCGTAGATGTTGCCGATGCCGCCCAGCACGGCGGCGGTGAAGGCCTTCAGACCGGCCAGGAAGCCCATCATGAAGTCGACCTGGCCGTACCGCAGACCGTGCGCCACGGCCGCGACCGCGGCGAAGGCCGCGCCCAGTGCGAAGGCGATCACGATGATCCGGTCGGTGTTGATGCCCATCAGCTTCGCGGTGTCCGGGTCCTGCGCGGTGGCCTGCATGGCCCGGCCGGTGCGGGTGAAGCGCACGAACGAGGCCAGGATCAGCATGCACAGCGGCGCCGCGGCCAGCAGGAACAGGTCGTTGCGCTGCAGGTGGAACAGGCCGAGGCTGACGTTGGCGCCCTCGAACTGCGGGAAGGAGATGGCCTTCTTGGCTCCCGGGTAGAACGCCCAGACCACCTGCTGCAGCGCGATGGACAGGCCGATCGCGGTGATCAGCGGGGCCAGCCGGGGCGCGGTCCGCAGCGGCCGGTAGGCGAACCGCTCGGCCGCGGTGGCGGTGAGCACGGAGGCGATCACGCCGCCCAGGATCATGACCGGCAGTGCCAGCCAGAGCGAAGTGCCGTGCGGCAGCGCGGCGTAGGCGGTCAGTGCCCCGAAGCCGCCGATCATGAAGATCTCGCCGTGGGCGAAGTTGATGAGTTGGACGATGCCGTAGACCATCGTGTACCCGATGGCGATCAGGCCGTACATCAGGCCGAGCATCAGTCCGTTGGCCAGGTTTTGCGGCAGTTCGTGCACCGCGGGCCTCCGTGGATAGGGGGGTATGAGGAGGCGGGGGGCACTTGTGGCGCCCCCCGCCGGACATCGGCTGGTGCGGTGCGGAATCAGCCGGTGTAGGTACCGCTCTTGACCGCCTTCCACTCCCCGCCCTTGACGCTGTAGACGGTGAGCTGCTTGTTCGTGGTGTCGCCGTACTGGTCGAAGGAGACCTGGCCGGTGACGCCGGAGAAGTTCACCTTGGCCATCTCGGCCAGCACCTTGGTGCGCAGGTCGCTGGGCACCTTGCCGCCGTTGTGCTCGACCGCGGCCTTGACGGCCTCGATGAGCGACCACGCGGCGTCGTACGAGTAGCCGCCGTACGCGGAGTACGCGTCCTTGTAGCCGGCGGCCGAGTAGTCGGAGATGAAGGCCTTGGCGGAGGGCAGCTCCTCCACCGGGGCACCGACCGAGGTGGCCAGGTCGCCGTCGCTGTTGTTGTTGGAGAGCTTGATGAACTCGGCGTCGAAGATGCCGTCGCCGCCCATCAGCGGGATCTTCGCGCCGGCCTTCTTGATCTGGTCGGAGAGCGGGCCGGCCTCCGGGTACTCGCCGCCGTAGTACACCGAGTCGGCGCCGGAGGCGGCGACCTTGGTGGCGACCGCGGAGAAGTCCTTGTCGTCCGGGTTGATGTGGTCGGTGCCGGCCACGGTGCCGCCGAGCTTCTTGAACTCCTCCTGGAAGATGGCCGCCAGGCCCGCGCCGTAGGTCTTCTTGTCGTCGATGACGTAGACCTTGGTCTTCTTCGCCTCGGTGAACAGGTACTGGGCGGCGTACTTGCCCTGCACCACGTCGGTGGTGGCGGTGCGGAAGTACGAGGCGTACGGGCGGGTGAACTTGCTGCTGCCCCAGTCCGGGCCGAGCGACAGCTCGGGGCTGGTGTTGGCCGGGGAGACCTGGGTCAGCTTGGCGTCGTTGAAGACCTTCTGCATGGTCTGCGAGACGCTGGAGTTCAGCGGGCCGACCACGCCGATGACGTCCTTCATGTCGACCAGGGCGGTGGCGTTCTGCTTGCCGGAGGTCGGGTTGGCCTGGTCGTCCTTGGCCTCGATGGAGAAGGTGACGCCGGGGACCAGGTTGTCCTTGTTGGCCTTCTTGGTGGCGAGTTCGGCCGAGTTCCTGATGCCCAGGCCCAGCGCGGACAGCTTGCCGCTGATCGGGGCGTCCACACCGATGACCACCTTGGTGGTGCCGCCGGCCTTCCCGCCCTCCGTGGACTTGTCACCGCGCGAGCCACAGGCCGAGAGGGTGAGCGCTCCGGTAACTGCAATGGTCACGACAAGAAGTGAGCTCTTTCGCACGACGGGGGTCTCCTTCTGGACGGAAGACACGCGCACAGGGCTGGCGGTGCCGGAACGCGTCGACCGAGCCCGAAAATCGGACAGACGGTGACTGGGCGTGACTCTAGACCGGGCGCGGCGGCTCGGGCAGAGGGGCGAGAGAGGCTGTGATTCTCTTGTTATGACCACGCCGGAAGTTGATCTCTGTGCGCGGTCGAAAAATCCCAGGTGGAGCCCTCGATTCCGGGCCCCACTCCGAGGAGTGAACGGTGAGGGTTCTCAACTCCCTGTTCAGGCTTGGGAACTCCGCTTATCGAACAGGTTTGTCCGGGTCGGTCGGGCTGGTCGTCGGCGTCCGATTATCGGGACTGTCGCAGGTGGCGTGCAGGGCGGTGGACAGGTCGCGGGCGTACGAGTCGCCCAGGATCTCGCTCTGGGTCTCGATGGCACGCGTGTTACGCAGCGTGACGTCGAGGAAGGGCATTCCGGCGTCCGCCGGGGCGGCCGAGCAGTCCGTCACCCGCAGGCCGACCCGCAGCGAGACCGTCTGCCCGGGCGGCACCGTCTGCGGCAGCCAGCCCGCCACCGCCACCGACAGCCCGCGGTAGCCCTGGCTCACCGCCAGCACGTCCACCGGGCCCGCGCTGGTGTTGTGCACTGTCAGCGACAGCGCGAACGAGTCCTGCCAGGACGGCAGCGGGCCGCCGTATTCGAACCGGGTGGCCTGTGAAGGGAACGGCAGTGCGAGCTCCGACGGCGCCGGGCCGGCCGCCGCCGAGCGGTCCAGCGCGTGACGGACGGTCAGGGCGAGCGCCAGCGCCAGCAACAGGCCGACCACCAGCGACTTCTGACGCAGACTCAGCAGACGTGGCGGCTGGTCGGCGTTCCTCCTGAACTGTGTCCAGGTGCCCTCGCCCGGCTCCACCGGGCCGAGGAACCCTCCTGGTTCGCCCGGTCTTTCGCTCTCTGCGGACATGACGGCGCCCCCTCGTCCAGCCGAGATTTCCCCTACCGGGGAGTGGCCAAACACCGGGGGCGCGTAGGGAGTTGGGGATCTACGGGTTACAGGTCGCGCAGCATGCAGGTCAGTCGGCAGCTGGTGATCCGGCGGCCGGTGTCGTCCGTCACCGCGATCTCGTAGGTCGCCGCGGTGCGGCCCTTGAACACCGCCGTCGCCACGCCCGTCACCAGGCCGGAGGTGGCCGAGCGGTGGTGGGTGGCGTTCAGGTCCACGCCCACCGCGTAGCGGCCCGGGCCGGCGTGCAGCATCGCGCCGATCGACCCCAGGGTCTCCGCGAGCGCGGCCGAGGCGCCGCCGTGCAGCAGCCCGTACGGCTGCTGGTTGCCCTCCACCGGCATGGTGCCCACCACCCGGTCCGGGGAGGCCTCGACGATGGTGATGCCCAGCTTCTCGCCCAGGTGCCCGCCGGAGAAGGTCTCCGGGCTCACCCCCAGCTTCGCGAAGTGGTCCAGCACGTCCTGGGGCACGTTCAGTACGGGCGCCGCGTCGGTCATGGTGCTCCTGTTCGGGGGTTCACTTCGTCTGTGCGCGTCGATCGTACGACTGTCTACCCGCCAGTAGGGAGGTGCTCCGCGCCGCGCCGGGAGATGTCGGCCACGGGCCATAGGATCGTGGAGGCAGTGCAATCCGGCAGGAACAGGACGTGACGTGGCGACACAGGGTGCAGGCAAGAGTGCGGCCGAACGGCCCCGGCTGATGCTGCTGGACGGGCATTCGATGGCCTACCGGGCCTTCTTCGCCCTGCCGGTGGAGAACTTCTCCACCACCACCGGCCAGCACACCAACGCGGTGTACGGCTTCACCTCGATGCTGGTCAACACCGTGCGCGACGAGGCACCCACCCACCTCGCGGTCGCCTTCGACCTCTCCCGGCAGACCTTCCGCGCCGCCGAGTTCCCCGAGTACAAGGCCAACCGCGCCAAGACGCCCGACGAGTTCCGCAGCCAGATCCCGCTGATCGGCGAACTCCTCGACGCGATGCGGATCCCCCGGCTCACCGCCGAGGGCTTCGAGGCCGACGACATCATCGCCACCCTGGCCACCGCCGCCGCGGCCGAGGGCTTCGAGGTGCTCATCGTCACCGGCGACCGGGATTCGCTGCAGCTGGTCAACGAGCACGTCACCGTGCTCTACCCGACCAAGGGCGTCTCCGAGTTGACGCGCTACACCCCCGAGAAGGTCGCCGAGAAGTACGGCGTGCGCCCCGACCAGTACCCGGACCTCGCGGCGCTGCGCGGCGACCCGTCCGACAACCTGCCCGGCATCCCCGGCGTCGGCGAGAAGACCGCCGCGAAGTGGGTCAACCAGTTCGGCTCCTTCGAGGAGTTGGTCAACCGGGCCGACGAGGTCAAGGGCAAGATCGGCGAGAAGCTCCGCGAGCACCTCGACTCCGTCAAGCGCAACCGGGTCCTCACCGAGCTCGTCCGGGACGTCGAACTCCCGCTCGCCGTCCCGCAGTTGGAGCGCACGCCGTTCGACCGGGAGGAAATCGCCCGGCTGATGGAGGCGTTGGAGTTCCGCAACCCCAACTTCCGCGACCGGGTGCACGGCATCGACCCGGCCGGCGCCGAGAGCGCCGCCGCCGAGATCCCCACCGGCCCCGCCGTCGAGGGCGACCTGCTCACCGAACCCGGCGCGCTCACCGCCTGGCTGGAGGAGCACACCGGCAAGGGCGAACGCACCGCGCTCGCCGCCGACTACGCGTGGGCCCTCGGCGCAGGCGAGGTCAAGCAGGTCGCGCTCGCCACCGGCACCGCCGCCGCCTGGTTCGACCCCGCCACGCTCGACGAGAACGACGACCGGGCGTTCACCGCCTGGCTCGCCGACCCCGAGCGCCCCAAGGCCCTGCACATCGCCAAGCAGGTCATCCGCGCCTTCGCCGAACAGGGCTGGCAGTTCGCCGGCGTCAGCGCCGACACCGCGCTCGCCGCCTACCTGGAGAAGCCCGGCCGCCGCACCTTCACCCTCGACGTCCTCGCCGAGGAGTACCTGGCCCGCTCGCTCGCCCCCGCCGCCCAGGCCGAGACCGGCCAGCTCAGCTTCGACGCCGACGAGCCCGACCCCACCGCCGGCGCCCAGGCCCTGATGACCGAGGCCCGCGCCATCCACGACCTCGCCGAACTCTTCGACACCCGGCTCACCGAGGTCGGCGCCGACAAGCTGTTCCACGACATGGAACTGCCCATCGCCGAACTCCTCGCCCGGATGGAGCGCTACGGCATCGCCGCCGACCGCGCCTGGCTGCAGGGCCTGGAAGCCCAGTTCGCCGCCGAGATCCAGCGCTGCGTCGAAGAGGCACACGCCGCCGCCGGCCGCGAGTTCAACCTCGGCTCGCCCAAGCAGCTCCAGGAAATCCTGTTCGGCGACCTCAACCTGCCCAAGACCAAGAAGATCAAGACCGGCTACACCACCGACGCCGACGCCCTCACCTGGCTCGCCACCCAGACCGACAACGAACTCCCGGTCATCCTGCTCCGCCACCGCGACCAGGCCAAGCTGCGCACCACCGTCGAGGGCCTGCTCAAGACCGTCTCGCCGCAGGGCCGCATCCACACCACCTTCAACCAGATGGTCGCCGCCACCGGCCGGCTCTCCTCCCAGGACCCGAACCTGCAGAACATCCCCGTCCGCACCGAGGAGGGCCGCGCCATCCGCCGCGCCTTCGTGGTCGGCGAGGGCTACGAGTCGCTGCTCACCGCCGACTACTCGCAGATCGAACTGCGCATCATGGCGCACCTGTCCGAGGACGAGGCCCTGATCGAGGCCTTCGCCTCCGGCGAGGACCTGCACACCACCGTCGCCTCCCAGGTCTTCGCGGTCTGCCCCGACTCCGTCGACGCCGAGATGCGCCGCAAGATCAAGGCCATGTCGTACGGCCTCGCCTACGGCCTGTCCGCGTACGGCCTGTCCCAGCAGCTCGGCATCAAGCCCGGCGAGGCCCAGGGCCTGATGGACACCTACTTCGAGCGCTTCGGCGGCGTCCGCGACTACCTGCAGAACGTCGTCGAGGAGGCCCGCGCCGTCGGCTACACCGAGACCCTGCTCGGCCGCCGCCGCTACCTGCC
The DNA here is from genome assembly GCF_042873675.1 of Kitasatospora sp. NPDC004614. Lineage (NCBI taxonomy): Bacteria > Bacillati > Actinomycetota > Actinomycetes > Kitasatosporales > Streptomycetaceae > Kitasatospora > Kitasatospora sp. NPDC004614. Next base: position 207,643 of record NZ_JBIALR010000008.1, on the reverse strand, counting down.
CGACCTCACCAGCGACAACCGCCAGCGCCGCGAGATGGCCGAACGCATGGCCCTCAACGCCCCCATCCAGGGCTCCGCCGCCGACATCGTCAAGATCGCCATGCTCCGCGTCGACGAAGCCCTCCGCGCCGCCGACCTGAAGTCCCGCATGCTGCTCCAGGTCCACGACGAAATCGTCCTCGAACTCGCCCCCGGCGAGCGCGAACAGGTCGAAGCCCTGGTCCGCGAACAGATGGCCGCCGCCTACCCGCTGCGCGCCCCGCTCGACGTCTCGGTCGGCATCGGCGCCAACTGGGAGGCCGCCGCCCACTGATCCCTTGCGGCGCGGCCCGGCCGGTCCCGAGACTGGCCCGGTGACCGAATCCCGCGCCCCCTTCGCCGACAGGCCCACCCTGGTGGGCGAGAAGGTCCTCCTGCGTCCCGTCCGGCCGCAGGAGGACCTTTCCGCGCTCCGTACCACGCTCGACGACCCGAAGGCCCCCGAACGGGCCAGGGCGACGGAGCGCCGCACCGTCAAGTGGTGGTACCACAGCCGCAACAGGCAGGCCGACCGGCTCGACCTGATCGTTGTCGACCGGTCCACCGATCGCGGCGTCGGCGAGATCGTCCTCGACCAGTGGGACGAACCCAACAACTCCTGCACCCTCCGCATCGCCGTCGCCCCCGACGGCCGCGACCGCGGCTTCGAGACCGAGGCCCTCCGCCTGCTCACCGACCACGCCTTCCGCGTCCTCGGCCTCCGCCGGGTCTCGCTCTCGGTCCGCATCCCCGGCCACAGCATCCAAAGCGCCTGCCAGCAGGCCGGGTTCAGAGTCGAGGGCGTCCGGCGGAAGGCCGTGCGGTACGGCGATCGGTGGGCAAACGTCATCGACATGGCGGTCCTCGCGGAGGACTGGGGCCACGAACTGCCGTCCGGTCCCGAGCCCGAGCGCACAGGCGACCCCGAGCTCAGGCTCACCGCCGCCGAGTGGACCCGGCTCCGCGACTACCTGCGGCGCTACGTCATGACGGAGCTCGACCAATTCGAGAACTGGCGCATCGATACGCAGTACGGTCCGATCGCTGTGACACTCACCAACGACTTCCCGGAGGACACGGACCATCGGATATGGCACGCGATCTGATCCGGCCGCCCGAATAATCCGATTGCGGTCGGTCGGCCGGTCCTCGGAGACTGGCCGAATGACTGATCAACTTCCCGCGCCCGCCGCCACGTTCGCCGACAAGCCGACGCTGGAGGGGGAGCGGATCGTTCTCCGGCCGGTCAAGGCCGAGGAGGACCTTCCCTGGCTGCGCGTCATGCTCAACGACCCGGAGGTGCTCAAGTACACCTCGAGCGAGTACACCCCCGTCGCGCCGGAGTGGGACGAGGTGATGGAGAAGCGCATCGTCGCGTGGTACTCCACCCGCAACACGCAGACCGACCGCCTCGACCTGATCATCGTCGACAAGTCGACCGGCCGCGGCGTCGGCGAGGTCGTCCTCAACGAGTGGAGCGAACCCAACCGCTCCTGCAACCTCCGGATCTGCATCGGCCCCGACGGCCGCGACCGGGGATTCGGCACCGAGGCCGTCCGGATGGCCACCGACCACGCCATCCGCGCCCTCGGCCTGAACCGGGTCTCGCTGGGCGTCTACGCCTTCAACGGGCGCGGCCAACGGGCCTACGAGAAGGCCGGGTTCAAGGTCGAGGGCGTCCGCCGGCAGGTCCTGCGGTACGGCGACGAGTGGATCGACGACATCGACATGGCCGTCCTCGCGGAGAACTGGCTGTAGTCACTTGCGTGGGTTGGCCCGGCGGGTGGGTTCGGCGGTGGTCGGGTCCTCCGGCCAGGGGTGGCGGGGGTAGCGGCCGCGCAGGTCGGCGCGGACGGCGCGGTAGCCCTCGCGCCAGAACGCGGCCAGGTCGCCGGTGACGGCGGCCGGCCGGCCCGCGGGGGAGAGCAGGTGGACGGTGAGCGGGGCGCGGCCGTCGGCGAGGGCGGGGGCGGCGTCCCAGCCGAACAGCTCCTGGAGCTTGACGGCGAGGACGGGGCGGTCGCCCGAGTAGTCGACCCGGATCCGGCTGCCGGTGGGCACGGTGATCCGCTCGGGGGCCAGCTCGTCCAGCCGGCCGGCCTGGCCGCTCGCCCACGGCAGCAGGCGTTGCAGCGCGGCGGCGGTGTCGATCCGCTCCAGGTCGGCGCGTCGCCGGGCCCGGGACAGTTCCGGCTCCAGCCACTGCTCGGCGGCGACCAGCAGCGCCGCGTCACTCACGTCCGGCCACACCCCGCCGAGGGTGCGGTGCAGGAACGCCAGCCGCTCGCGCAGCCCGGCCGCGGCCGGCGGCCAGTTCAGCAGGGCGGAGACGCCCTCGCGGGCGAGGCCCTCCAGCAGCGCGTCGCGCACCAGCGCCGGGTCGGGCGCTGTCAGCGGCACCGCGGCGAGTTCGATCGCGCCGAGGGTCTCCACCCGGCGGGCCGTCACCTCCCGCTGCCGGGCCGACCAGCCGACCTCCTCCCGCCCGTCCAGCAGCGGACCGCCCGCCCGGCGGGCCGTCGCCTCGTCGATCGCCACCGCCCGCAGCACCCGCGCCGACGGCGACCCGGCGGGCCGGTCGGCCACCGCGATCGCCAGCCACCCGCCGGCCGGCAGCCGCGATCCGGCCTGTACCTGGGCCGCCGTCCCGGAGGCCATCAGGTACGCGCCCTCGCCGCCCTCCCGGGCCCGGGCGATCCGTTCCGGGTACGCCAGGCCGACCACCAGCCCGACGGCCGCGGCGTCGGGGAGCCCGCCCGACGGCCCGTCGACCTGCTGTTCCAGCCGCCGGGTCTCGTCCTTCCACCGGCGTGCGTACGGGTCGTTGCTCTGCTTGACGGTGCGCCAGATGTGGGCCAGGTCGTCGCCGAGGGCGCGCGGCGGTTCCTCGGACAGCAGTGCGACCAGCTCGGCGGCGCGCCGCGGGCCGACGGCTGCGGCGCCGTCGAGCAGCGCGCGGGCCAGCCGGGGGTGCAGGCCGGTGCGGGCGATCGCCCGGCCGCGGTCGGTGGGGCGGCCGTCGGCGTCCACCGCGTCCAGCGCGCGCAGGGTGGTGCGGGCGGCGGCCATCGCCCCGGCGGGCGGCGGATCGGGGAGGGTGAGGCCGGTGGCGTCCGGGTCGCCCCAGCAGGCGGCCTGCAGGGCGAACGAGGTCAGGTCGGCGAGCGCGATCTCCGGCGTCGGGAAGCGCGCGGCGCGGGCGTCCTCCACCTCCGCCCAGCACCGGTACACCGTGCCGGGGGCCTCGCGCCCGGCCCGGCCGGCCCGCTGCCGGGCGGCGGCCAGCGAGGTGCGGACGGTGACCAGCCCGGACAGACCGCGGGCGTGGTCGGTGCGCGGCTCACGGGTCAGCCCGGAGTCGACCACCACCCGCACGCCCGGCACCGTCAGCGAGGACTCGGCGACCGAGGTGGCCAGCACCACCCGCCGCCGCTGACCGGCCGCCAGCGCCGCGTCCTGCACCGCCTGCGGCGCCTGCCCGTGCAGCTGCAGCACCTCGACGCCGTCCAACTGCCCCGCCACCCGGGCGATTTCGCCCACGCCCGGCAGGAAGCACAGCACGTCCCCGTCGCGCTCGGCGAGCGCCCGGCGGACCGTCGCCGCGACGTGCGCGAGCAGCACCGGATCGACCTTCGTCCCGTGCGGCGGGCGGACGGTGCCGGGCGGCGGCGCCCACACCGTCTCCACCGGGTGCGAGACACCCTCGGCGGCCACCACCGGCGCGCCGTCCAGCAGTTCGGCCCAGGCGTCGGTGTCGGCGGTGGCCGAGGCCAGCAGCAGCCGCAGCTCCGGGCGGAGCGCCGCCCGGACGTCCAGCAGGAACGCCAGCGCGGTGTCCGCGTCCAGGTGCCGCTCGTGGCACTCGTCGAGCACCACCACGTCCACGCCCGGCAGCTCCGGGTCGCGCTGCAGCCGCTGCAGCAGGACGCCGGTGGTGACCACCTCGACCCGGGTGTCCGGGCCGACCCGGCGCTCGCCGCGCACCGTGAACCCGACCCGGCCGCCGATCTGCTCGCCCAGCAGCCAGGCCATCCGCCGCGCCGCGGCCCGCACCGCCAGGCGGCGCGGCTCCGCGACCAGCACCCGGCGCGGCGGGCCCGGGAAAGCGTCCAGCAGCCCCGCCAGCGCGAGCGGCACCAGGGTGGTCTTGCCGGTGCCCGGCGGCGCGGACAGCACCGCCGCGCCGTACTCCTCCAGCGCCTCGGCCAGCGCGGGCAGCGCGGTGCGGACCGGCAGTTCGAGCCCCCCGGTGCGCACCGTCAGCCGTCCCGGCGGGCGACGAAGATCGCCGTCCCGGGGATGTGCTGACCGCGCAGCGGACTCCAGCCGCCCCACTCCTGCTCCAGCTCCTCCGGCCACTCCGGCTCGATCAGGTCGAGCAGCACGAACCCGGCCCCCACCAGCTCCCGCACCCGGTCGCCCAGCGTCCGGTGGTGCTCGACGTACGTCGCCACACCCTGCTCGTCCTGCTCCACGTACGGCGTCCGGTCGAAGTACGAGGACGACGCCGTCAGGCCCTCCTCCCCGGGCTCGTCCGGGAACGCCCAGCGGATCGGGTGCGTCACCGAGAACACCCACCGCCCGCCCGGCCGCAGCACCCGGTGCACCTCGCGCATCAGCCGCTCGGTGTCCGCGCTGAACGGCACCGCGCCGTACGCCGAACACGCGTGGTCGAACGAGCCGTCCGCGAACGGCAGCGCCGCGCCGTCCGCCTGCACCACCGCGACCGGCTCCAGGCCGCGGCCCAGGTCGATCCGCCGAGAGTGCTGCAACTGCCGGTACGAGATGTCCAGCGCCACCGGCCGGGCCCCCTGCGCCGCCAGCCAGCGCGAACACTGCGCGGCCCCCGAACCGATCTCCAGGATGTCCGCATCCTTCAGCGCGGCCGGCTCACCGAGCAACCGCACCTCGGCCTCGTCCACCCCCTCCGGACACCAGGTGAACCGGTCGTCCCCCAGGAACTCCCCGTGCTCGTCCTGGTAGTCGTCCGCGTTCCGGTCCCACCAGTGCCGACTCGCCCGGCTCGACTCCACCTCACCGACCTCCCGGCGCAGCGCCTCGTCGCCGTCGTCCTCCTGATCGGACTCGACGTGGTAGGCGCTCGGGACGTCGTACCCGGCAGGGTCGTAGTCGCTGGGCTCGATGGGACCGGGGGTGGTGGAGTGGTTCATGGAATCCGTCACGTAGGCTATGGATCGCGGAAGCGCCACTGCCGCGGAGCCGGTCCTTTGCTGGGCCGGGTCGGGCTGTGGCATCCGGGGTAGGGCCGGTGTTCGAGCCGCCGCGAGGTGCGCCTTCGGAGGATATGGCCTGATCCGTCCCGGCCTCTACCGGTCTCGCCGACTTCGGCATTGACCGTGTCCGGGTGTCCCCGTATGCTACAAGTTGCGCTGCGGGCCTGCGCGCCTCGGACGGAGCAGGTCGCGCTCGCATCTGTCGAAGACCCCAACGGTCGTCAGACGGACATCGGGATTCCGATCGCAGGAATCGTTTCGGTGGCCGTTTTCTGGCCTGTACGGCTTTCGGTGGGAGCGATCAGGGCCCTCCGCGTGGCATTACTACGACTTCATGTCCGTACCGGAGCCCTTTTCCTAATGACGAGCCCCACCGACACCTCTGTCAGCACCACCCCGCAGGTTGCGGTCAACGACATCGGCGACGCCGAGGCCTTCCTCGCCGCCATCGACGAGACCATCAAGTACTTCAACGACGGCGACATCGTTGAGGGCGTCATCGTGAAGGTCGACCGTGACGAGGTGCTCCTCGACATCGGTTACAAGACCGAGGGTGTCATCCCGTCCCGCGAGCTCTCGATCAAGCACGACGTCGACCCCCACGAGGTTGTCGCGGTTGGCGACAACATCGAGGCCCTGGTTCTCCAGAAGGAGGACAAGGAGGGTCGCCTGATCCTGTCCAAGAAGCGTGCGCAGTACGAGCGCGCCTGGGGCACGATCGAGAAGATCAAGGAAGAGGACGGCATCGTCACCGGTACCGTCATCGAGGTCGTCAAGGGTGGTCTCATCCTCGACATCGGCCTCCGCGGCTTCCTCCCGGCCTCGCTGGTCGAGATGCGTCGCGTCCGCGACCTCCAGCCCTACGTGGGCAAGGAGCTCGAGGCGAAGATCATCGAGCTGGACAAGAACCGCAACAACGTGGTCCTGTCCCGCCGTGCCTGGCTCGAGCAGACCCAGAGCGAGGTTCGCCAGACGTTCCTCACCACCCTGCAGAAGGGCCAGGTCCGCTCCGGCGTCGTTTCCTCGATCGTCAACTTCGGTGCGTTCGTGGACCTCGGCGGCGTCGACGGTCTGGTTCACGTCTCCGAGCTGTCCTGGAAGCACATCGACCACCCGAACGAGGTTGTCGAGGTCGGCCAGGAGGTCACCGTCGAGGTTCTCGACGTTGACATGGACCGCGAGCGTGTCTCCCTGTCGCTGAAGGCGACCCAGGAGGACCCGTGGCAGCAGTTCGCCCGCACGCACCAGATCTCCCAGGTCGTGCCGGGTAAGGTCACCAAGCTGGTTCCGTTCGGTGCGTTCGTCCGCGTGGACGAGGGCATCGAGGGCCTGGTCCACATCTCCGAGCTGGCCGAGCGCCACGTCGAGATCCCGGAGCAGGTCGTCCAGGTCGGCGACGAGATCTTCGTCAAGGTCATCGACATCGACCTCGAGCGTCGTCGCATCAGCCTCTCGCTGAAGCAGGCCAACGAGTCCCTCGGTGCCGACCCGGCGTCGGTCGAGTTCGACCCGACCCTGTACGGCATGGCTGCCTCGTACGACGACCAGGGCAACTACATCTACCCGGAGGGCTTCGACCCCGAGGCGAACGACTGGCTGCCCGGCTTCGAGAAGCAGCGCGAGGAGTGGGAGCGGCAGTACGCCGAGGCCCAGGCCCGCTTCGAGCAGCACCAGGCCCAGGTCATCAAGTCCCGCGAGGCCGACGCGGCTGCCGCCGCCGAGGCCGGCGAGGAGGCCCCGGTTTCCGGTGGCGGCTCGTACTCCTCCAGCAGCGACGAGGGCTCGGGCGCGCTGGCGTCCGACGAGGCCCTGGCCGCTCTGCGCGAGAAGCTGGCCGGCGGCCAGAGCTGAATCGCTCTCGCTGAGTAGCTGACGCAACAGGAACCCCCTGTCCAGGCTTGTCCTGGGTGGGGGGTTCCTGCTTTTGCGCCCACCCGCCGGCGGAGGGTGATGCGCTGCGCGCGGCTGTGCCCGCCCACCCGCCCGGGTGCCCGCCGGCGAAGGGTGCGCTGCGCGCGGGGGAGGGCGGATCGCGGCGCGGTGCACGGTGCCGATGCGCTGCGCGCGGCTGTGCCCGCCCACCCGCCCGGGCACCCGCCGGCGAAGGGTGCGCTGCGCGCGGGGGAGGGCGGATCGCGGCGCGGTGCACGGTGCCGGGGCCCGGTGCGCGCATGCCCCCGTCCCGGCCTGCCTCGCGCGGCGTGTCCTCCGCTGGTGGGTGCTCGGGCGGGTGGGTGGCCGGTGGCTGTACCGGTCGCCCGGGTGCCCGGTTGCTCGCGCAGCGCCGGCCCCCACGCTCCCGACCGGCCCCGGCCTGCCTCGCGCGACGCTTCCGTCCCGGCCCGCTGCGGTCCCGCCACGGGCGTGCCGCCCAGCGCTCCCGTCCCGGCCTGCCTCGCGCAGCGTGTCCCTCCGCTGGTGGGTGGGTATGCCCGGCTGCGCGGCCCCGCCCGGTCGCTCGGGCAGTGCCGGGTACCCGCGCTCCCGACCGGCCCCGGCCAGCTTCGCGCAGCGCCCCCGTCCCGTCCCGGCCCGCTGCGGTCGCGCCGTGGCCTGCCGTGCAGCGTCCCCGTTTCACCAGGGCCTGCCGCGTGCAGCGTTCCCCTGCCGCCCAGCGTTCCCGTCCCGGCCTGCCTCGCGCGGCGTGTCCTCTGCTGGTGGGTGCTTGGGCAGGTGGGTGGGAGTGGGGGAGCTTAAGTGGCGTTTATGTGAAGGGAATTGTGAGATGCGGCTCATCGTCCGGCTATAGGACGTTCGGGAAGTCACGCATACATTGAGGTGACTTGTCCGAAAGGCTCCCCGCATGCGCAGCTCTCGCTCCACCGCAGCAGAGGTCGAGGTTTCCCAGGTATCCGGCCGGTTGGCGGGGCTTGGGCGAGTGTGTTTCCGGCACCGGCGTTGGGTGTTGGGGGTGTGGGCGCTGGTGCTGGTGGCGGGGGTGCTGATCGGCGGGCGGGTGTTCGAGGGGTCGGTGGCGGGGACGGGGAGTGGCGGGTCGGAGTCGGCTCGTGGGGTTGCGGTCGTGCAGGCGGCGGATCCGGTGCAGGGCACCGTGACGGCGGTGGTGGGCGGGCCGCAGGTGGGTGGCGAAGGCGTCAAGGGTGCCGTCCAGCAGGCGAGTGCGGAGGTGGCGAAGCTCCCGGGGGTGCTCTCGGTGGCGGACACGTATTCGACGCAGGGGCAGTTGACGGCTGACGACGGCCGGGCGTCGCTGGTGAACGTACGGATGGCGGACGGAGCGAGCGCCAAGCAGATCGGCGCCGTGACCGACCGGCTGGAGCGGATCACCGCGGACGGGGCGCACACCGTGGTGGGCGGCGATCTGGTGCTGCAGCAGGAGGTGAAGGACCAGACCGCGAAGGACACCCGGTTCGGGGAGATCGTGACGCTGCCGCTCACCCTGATCGTGATGGTGCTGGTGTTCGGCGGGCTGGCCGCGGCGGGGTTGCCGGGGATCGGGGCGGTGGCTTCGGTGGGCGGGGCGCTGCTGGCGATGTTCGGGTTCAGCCGGATCATGGAGATCGACACCAGCGTGCTGCCGATCGCGACGGTGCTGGGGCTGGGTCTTTCGATCGACTACGCGTTGCTGATGGTGAGCCGTTTCCGAGAGGAGCGCGGCCTGGGCGCGACGATCGCGCAGGCGGTGGAGCGGACGTCGGCGACGGCCGGCCGGACGGTGGCGTTCTCGGGGCTGACGGTGGCGGTGGCGCTGAGCGGCTTGTTCGTGTTCACCAGTCCGGTGTTCCGGGCGGTCGCGGCGGCGGGGGTGAGCGTGGTGGTGATCGCGGTGGCGGCGGCGCTGACGCTGATTCCGGCGCTGCTGGGTTTCATGGGGCGGCGGATCAAGGCGCCGAGCGCGCCCGTCCCGGACGAGGGGTTCTTCTCCCGGACGGTGCGCCGGGTGCAGCGGCGGGCGGTGCCGGTGATGCTGGCGTGCGTGGCGCTGCTGCTCGCGGCGGGGGCGCCGTTCCTGGGTTCGCACTTCCGCAACTCGGGCGCCGACGTTCTGCCGAAGAGTTTCGCGTCCCGGCAGGTCGCCGAGGCCGTGCAGGAACGTTTCCCGGCGCAGGCCCCGGCCCCTGTGCAGGTGGTCGTCGAGGGCACGCCGCAGCAGGCGCAGCACTACGCGGACACCGTGGTGGCGGCGCTGCCGGGCGTGTCGGGGGTGCGGGCCGTCACCCCCGTCTCGGACGGGGTGCAGACCGTGGACGTGCTGGTGAAGGGCGACCCGCAGGGCGCGGAGGCCAAGCGGGTGGTCGGTGAGCTGCGCGACCACCGGGGCGGCCTGGAGACGTACGTGACGGGGGACGCGGCGTCGCTGGTGGACTTCCAGCACGAGATCGGCTCGCGCGGGCCGTGGGCGGTGGGCCTGGTCGCGGCAGGGACGCTGGTGCTGCTGTTCATGATGACCGGGTCGGTGGTGCTGCCGGTCAAGGCGCTGCTGATGAACGTGCTGTCGCTGGGCGCCTCGCTCGGGGCGCTGACGCTGGTGTTCCAGCACGGGTACTTCAGCGGGCTGCTCGGGTTCACTCCGACCGGCGGCCTGGAGACGATGATTCCGGTGCTGGTGTTCGCCTTCGCGTTCGGGCTGTCGATGGACTACGAGGTGTTCCTGCTGTCCCGGATCAAGGAGCTGCACGACCAGGGCCACGGCTGTCTGCGGTCGGTGGAGCTGGGACTCCAGCGAAGTGGTCGGATCATCACCTCGGCCGGGCTGCTGATGGTGATCGTGTTCGCCGGATTCGCCGCCGGACAGATGCTGATGGTCAAGCAGATGGGCATCGCGCTCGCCGTCGCCGTCGCCGTGGACGCCACCCTGGTGCGCACCCTGCTGGTGCCCGCGACCATGTCGCTGTTCGGCCGGCTCAACTGGTGGGCGCCCGCCCCGCTGCGCCGCCTGCACCGGATCATCGGCCTCAGCGAGCACGTCGAACTGCCGCCGCTGCGCCCGGCAGCGCTGCCCGCACCGCGCACCGCCGAGCAGCCCGCGCTGGTGCCTGCGTCCTAGGCTGCCGCGCACCGCCGAGCAGCCCGCACTGGTGGGTGCGCCCTAATCTGGCGGTATGCGACTGACGAAGTTCGGCCATGCCTGCGTCCGGATCGACCATGCGGAAGGGGCGGTGCTGATCGATCCCGGCATGTTCACCGGCCCCGAGGCGGTGCGGGACGTGAGCGCACTGCTGATCACCCATGAGCACGCCGACCACTTCACCGAGCCGCAGGTCCGGGCCGCCGTCGAGGCCAACCCGGGGCTGCGGGTGTACAGCAACCGCTCGGTGGCCCGGCAGCTCGAGGGCATCGGGATGCACGTGACAGTGGTCGGCGAAGGCGACGCGTTCGAGCTGGACGGGCTGCCGGTGACGGTGCACGGCGAGTGGCACGCGGAGATTCACCCGGACATCGAGCGGATCCCGAACATCGGCTTCCTGCTCGGCGGCCGGGTGTTCCACCCGGGCGACGCGCTGACCGTCCCGCCGGACACCGTCGACACCCTGCTGCTGCCGCTCGGCGCGCCGTGGCTGCGGGTCGGCGAGCTGGTCGACTACCTGCGCGATGCCCGGCCCCGGCAGGCGGTGGCGATCCACGAGGAGACGCTCAGCCAGGCCGGGCGGGCCGTCCACGGGCGGCTGCTCGGCCCGCAGGGGCCCGGCACCGGCGGCGTGGTGTACCGGACCCTCGACGTCGGCGAGTCGGTCGAGCTGGCCTGACCGGTCAGTGCACGGGCGCGGCGGCCGTGAACGGGCGGCCGTCGAGCGTCCAGTGCGAGTCGGGGACGATCTCCAGTGCCGCGTACACGTGCGCCGCGACGTCGGTGTGGTGCAGCGGGCCGACCGGCGCGCCCGGGGTGATGCCGGGGCCGAACGCGGCGATCCACGCGGTGCGCTCCAGTTCGCTGCGGCCGCCGTGGCCGCCCGCGTCCACGTGGCCGTGGTCGGTGACCACGATCACCGTCCACTCCTCGGCGGCGTACGTGGAGCGCTCGCGCAGGGCGGCCAGCAGGCGGCCGAGGCGGACGTCGGCGGCCTCGATCGAGCGGCGGTAGTCCTCACCGCAGCCGCGGAAATGCGCCGTCTCGTCGACCGCGCCGAGGTAGACGAAGGACGCCTGCGGGTCGTCGTCGGAGCGGGCCAGCACGTACTCGGCCTCGGCGGTGACTCGTTCGTCGCAGACCTCCCACGCCTCCGGGGTGTCCTCCAGCGGCGCGATGTACGAGAGCCGGCCGGGCGCGTTGAACAGCGGGCCGCCGTCGCGGGCCAGGAACAGCGGCTCCCAGCCGCCGACCGCGAAGGTGCGGCGGCGGTGCTGCTTGGCCAGGCGGGTGGTGAAGTCCGGGAACACGTCGAGCCGGTGGCCGCCGAAGTGGTTGCCGAGCACGCCGTGCTTGGCGACGCCGACGCCGGTGGCGATGGTCGCCCAGCACGGTCCGGACATGGTCGGGGTGGCGTCGTCCACCTCGACGGTGCCGAGGAAGCCGGCGGCGGCGACCGCGTCCAGGTGCGGGGTGTGCAGCTCGGGCAGCAGGTCGAGACGGACGCCGTCGATGCCGACGACCAGGACCCGGCGCGGGCCGGCGGGCCAGTTGCTGGACACGGGTGGTGCTCCGATCGTTCGAGGGTGGTGCGGGTGTTCGGAACCCTAGCGGCCGGATCGGGCCAGTGGAGCTGTATGGACAACTTTTCCCGGACGCCCCTTGGGGAGGCGGTCGGAGAGTTCCCGCGGATTTCGCTCGGCGTTCGTTCTGCCGGGGCTGCGACCGGCGCCCTCGTACGGGCCGGTAACCTGACGGCATGCTGAGGATCGGACTGACGGGCGGCATCGGCGCGGGCAAGAGCGAGGTCTCCCGCCAACTGGCCGCGCTGGGCGCGGTGATCGTCGACTCGGACGTGATCGCCCGCGAGGTGGTCGCCCCCGGAACACCCGGACTGGCCGCCGTGGCCGCCGAGTTCGGCCCCGGGGTGCTGCTGCCCGACGGCTCGCTCGACCGCCCCGCGCTCGGCCGGATCGTCTTCGCCGACCCCGCCCGGCTGGCCGCGCTGAACGCCATCGTGCACCCGCTGGTGCGGGCCCGCTCCGCTGAACTGGAGGCCGCCGCCGGGCCGGACGCGATCGTCGTGCACGACGTGCCGCTGCTCGCCGAGAACGGCCTCGCCCCGCTGTACGACCTGGTCGTGGTCATCGACGTCCCCGACGCCGAACGCCTGCGCCGCCTCACCGCCCTGCGCGGCATGCCCGAGGACGAGGCCCGCGCCCGGATGGCCGCCCAGGCCACCCGCGAGGACCGGCTCGCCGTCGCCGACCTCGTCCTCGACAACAGCGGCGACCTCGACGGCCTCACCACCCGCGTCCGCGAACTGTGGCGGCAACTGGAGCAGCGTAGCGCCTGACCTGGGCTTTTGGGCCCATGACGGGCGGGCGGGCGGCCCCGGCCCGATGCTGGGACGAGGAGGGCGGCGCGGACGGCCCCGCCCGGGGTCGTCGACTGGGGGCCGGTCGCGATGAGTTCCGGCACGAGATGGTCCGCGCTGCCGTGCGGGCGGCGTCGGAAGTGGGTGGTGCTGGCGCTGTGGCTGGTGCTGCTGGTGGCCGCCGTGCCGCTGGCCGGGAAGCTGACGGGCGCCGAGGACAACCAGGCGTCCAGCTGGCTGCCCGCGAACGCCGAGTCGACCCGGGTGCTGGACGCGCAGCGCCGGTTCCAGCCCGTCGAGACCGCCCAGGCCGTGGTGGTGTACCAGCGGCCGAGCGGCATCACCGCCGAGGACCACGCCAAGGCGATGCGCGACGCCGAGAGCTTCACCACCGCGCCCCACGTGGTCGCGCCGGTGGTCGGGCCGATCGTCTCCGCGGACGGGCAGGCGATGCAGACCGTGGTGCCCGTCGCGGTCGGCACCACCGGGTGGAACAACCTCAAGCCGGCCGTGGACAGCTTGCGCGCCACCGCCGCCGCCGGCGCGCCCGCCGGGCTGGTCACCCACGTCACCGGCCCCGGCGGGATCGCCGCCGACCAGGCGAAGGTGTTCTCCGGCATCGACAGCACGCTGCTGTTCGCGACGGTCGGCGTGGTGATCGTGCTGCTGCTGCTCACCTACCGCAGCCCCGTGCTGTGGCTGCTTCCGCTGCTGTCCGCCGGGGCGGCGCTGATGGTGGCCGAGGCCGTCATCTACCTGCTGGCCAAGCACGCCGGGCTGGTCGTCAACGGGCAGAGCGCCGGCATCCTGATCGTGCTGGTGCTCGGCGCGGGCACCGACTACGCGCTGCTGCTGACCGCCCGCTACCGGGAGGAACTCAGACGCCACCAGGACCGGCACGAGGCGATGGCCGCCGCCCTGCGCCGGGCCGGGCCGGCCATCCTGGCCAGCTCGGCGACCGTCGTCGCGTCCATGCTCTGCCTGCTGGTCGCCGAGATGAACTCCACCAGAGGCCTCGGCCCGGTCTGCGCGATCGGCGTGGTCGTCGCCCTGCTGGCCATGCTCACCCTGCTGCCCGCGCTGCTGGTCGCCTTCGGACGCTGGGTGTTCTGGCCGGTCCGCCCGGGCTACGGCACACCCGAACCGACGAAGACCGGACGCTGGGCACGCATCGGCGCCTGGATCGCCGGCCGCCCCCGCAAGGTGTGGATCGGCACCGCGCTCGCCCTGGCCGCCTGCACCGCCGGGCTGACCTCGCTGAACGCGACCGGCCTGAGCGCCGCCGGATCGTTCACCGGCACACCCGACTCCGTCACCGGCCAACAGGTCCTGGCCGCGCACTTCCCCGGCGGGACGGGCGCGCCGCTGTCGGTGATCAGCAACGCCGGGCCGCCACTGGAAGCCGTCCGGCAGGCCACCGCGAGCACCCCCGGCATCGCCGGGATCGGCCCGGCCGACGTGCGCGGCGGCGAGGCGTTCTTCCAGGCGACACTCACCGACCCACCCGACAGCGCCGCCGCCCGCGCCACCGTCGACCGCGTCCGGGCGGCCGTGCACGCCGTACCCGGGGCGAACGCACAGGTCGGCGGATCCACCGCGGTGATCCTCGACGCCGGACGAGCCGCCAGCCGCGACAACCGGGTGATCATTCCGCTGGTGCTGGCCGTGGTCCTGGTGATCCTCGCCGCCCTGCTGCGCGCCGTGGTGGCGCCGCTGATCCTGATCGCCACCGTGGTCCTCTCGTACGCGGCGGCGCTCGGCATCAGCGCGTTCTTCTTCGAGCACGTCTTCCACTTCGAGGCCCAGGACCCGGCGTTCCCGCTCTTCGTCTTCGTCTTCCTGGTGGCCCTCGGCATCGACTACAACATCTTCCTGATGACCCGCGTCCGCGAGGAATCCGCCCACCTCGGCACCCGCCGCGGCGCCGTCGCCGGCCTGGCCGCCACCGGCGGCGTCATCACCTCCGCCGGCCTCATCCTCGCCGCCACCTTCGCCGTCCTCGGCACCCTCCCCCTGGTCGGCTTCGCCGAAATCGGCTTCGCCGTAGCCCTCGGCGTCCTCCTCGACACCCTGGTCGTCCGCTCCGTCCTGGTCACCGCCCTCACCGCCGACCTCACCCACCACATGTGGTGGCCGGGCTGGCTCTCGCACGGGCAGCCTCCGACGGTCGAGGCCGGTCGGTAGGGCGCCGGTCCGGCGTCATTTGGCGACGTCCCCCACCGTTTCGATATCTCATGAGACACCCGTGTTGAGCGTTGAGCTGGCCTTTTCGCCGGCCTTCGCCAACTGCCGCCGGTCGGACGGGTGAGACATCGGCTTGGGGGCGCCGCGGGTGAAGCGCCGCAGGACCTGTTCGGCCTCCGTGGTGCCCAGTGGTTCATGGTCGTTCGGGTTGTGATCCGGCTCTCAGCGGTGGTCAACCGGCTGTTCGGCACCGCTACGGTCGGCGCATGCCACACAAGATCGTGAGTGCGGGTGAGAGCGCCGAGCGGCTCTCCGCCCACCGGAGGCGGTTTGCGCCGGAGCCGTTCCGTGCGGTCCTGGGCGCGTCCGTCCTGGCCAACACGGCCGACGGTGTTTTCCAGATGGGGCTGCTTCTCGTGGCGGCCCGACTCACGCATTCCGGCGGCGCGTCCTCCCTGGTGATGGTGGTGATGACACTGCCGTGGCTGATCTTCGGAGTTCCCGCCGGTGTGCTGGCGGACAGGACCAGCCGCAAGGTGTCGATGGTCGCCGCCGACGGGGCCCGCGCCCTGCTCATCGCCGTGGTCGGTGTCGCCGCGGCCTGCCACGTCCTGTCGCTGCCCGTGCTGCTGGTGCTGGCGTTCCTCGTCGGCGTCGCCGAGACGGTGTTCAACACCAGCAGCGAAACCGTGCTCCCCACCATCGTCGCGCCGGACGCTCTCACCAAGGCCAACGGCCGGCTCAACACCTCCATGCGGGTGACCAGCCAGTTCATCGCCCCACCCCTTGCCGGCTGGCTGACCGCCATCGCCATGCCCCTGACGTTCCTGGGTGCCGCAGCGGGCTACCTCGGCTCGATGCTCCAACTGGCCCTGCTGCCCAAGGACGTCGGACGCGTCCCGGCGCGCGAGGAAGAGCCCACGAGGATCTGGACCGGCCTCGCCTTCGTGCTCCGCCACCGGACCATACGGATGATCACCTTCACGGGCGCGCTGACCACGCTCGCGAACACCTCCTTCCTCGCCCTGCTCGTGGTGTACGCCACCTCCGGGCCGCTCCACCTCAGCGACGCCGGCTACGGACTACTCCTCAGCTGCGTCGGAGTCGGCACGGCGCTCGGCTCCCTGACCGCGCACCGCGCCGAACAGCGACTGGGCAGCGCCCCGGTGCTGTGTGCCTCACGCATCGGCTGGGGCCTGATGTTCGTCGCACCCGTGCTGTTCCACGGCCCCTGGCTCTGGGCCACCATGACTGCGGGCAGCTGCCTGGGAGGCATGTGGGGAGTCGTCACCGTCTCGCTGCGCCAACGACTTACACCGCCCGAGATCCGAGGCGCCGTCGGCGGGGCCTATCGCACGATCATCATGGGCGCCATGCCCGCCGGAGCGGCGCTCGGAGCCCTCGTCCAGAGCCGACTCGGAACCCCCGCCACCTTCCTGCTCTACGGCGTCGGCATGGCTGTGCTCGCCGTCCCGGTGTACCGGTCCATGCCCAAGAAGCCGAGGAAGTCGCCCGCTCTCGACCCGCACCCCTCGGACGCCCTCACCGGCCCCGGCCGGCCCGGTGCCGATGTTCAATGAGGTGCGGCGAACGCGAGTGAGACGTTGCGCATTGGGGCTATGTTCCGGTTGTGACCGAGACGATCATTGACTTCACGCGGGAGGCGTTCGCCCAGCCGGACGAGTTCACTTCCTCGCCGCTCTACCGCGCGCTCAGCCGCACCGTCGCCGCCGAGGAAGAACTGCTCGCCCTGGCCGCGCGGGGCCGGGCCGGGCAGTACCCGACCTTCCTTTTCTTCGGCGCGGTGCACCAGCTGCTGCTGGCGGGCGCGGACCATCCGCTGGCCCGGTACTACCCCTCGGTCGCGGGCCCGGACGCGCTCGTCCCCGACGAGGCAGCCGGGGGCGCGCTGCTGGACTTCTGCCGACGCCATGAGGCCGAACTGACCGAGTTGATCAGCAGCCGACTCGTGCAGACCAACCAGGTGCAGCGAGCCCTCGGCCTGCGCATAGGACTGGCCGAGATCGCGCGCCACACCGACGCGCCGGTCCACCTGATCGAGGTCGGCACCAGCGCCGGGCTGAACCTGCGCTTCGACCGGTACGGCTACCGCCTGGGGGGTCGCAACTACGGCGATCCGGTCTCGCCGGTGCAGTTGGTCGCCTCGCTGCACGGCCCGGACACGCTGCCCGATCTGGACGCGCTGCCCGTGCTGGCGAGCGTGTGCGGGGTGGACCTGAACCCGGTGGACGTACGCGCCGAGGCGGACCGCCGCTGGCTGGAGGCGCTGGTATGGCCGGAAAACCTGGACCAGCGCAGGCTGCTGACCGCGGCGCTCGGCGTCGTCGCCGCGGACCCGCCGCGGGTGTTGCGCGGCGACGCCGTCGACGTGCTGCCCGCCCTGGCGGCGGAACTGCCGCCAGGCGAGCTGCGGGTGGTGTTCCACTCCGCGACCCGCATGCATGTGCCGTTGGAGCGGCGGGCCGCTTTCGATGCGGCGATCGCCGCGCTCGGCACGGCCGGCCCGCTGTGGTGGCTCTGCGTCGAAGACGGGCCCGACCCCGATCTCCGGCCTGTGGCCTCGCGCCGCGACCGCATCGGCGCCGCACTGCGCCTACGCGGGCCGGAGGGGGACGATCGCACCCTCGCGGTGGTCGAGGGCCACCTGCGCTGGGTCGAGACGCTGACGCGGCACTAGCTATAGGACCCGGTGCACTCACCCGGCTCGACCGACTCTCCCGTTCTCCACCTGGTCACACTCGGCGCTGAGCTGCGCGAACGGCAGACCGGGCTGCACGTGATTGAGAGGGCATCGACACGGCCACGGCGGAGGGTCGGGCGATGTTCGGCATGCTGTCAGTGCTCGCCGAACTCCAGCGCGAGCTGATCGTGGCGAACACGAGGGACGGCCTGGCCGCCGCCCGCGCTCGCGGCCGGGTCGGCGGGCGCCGGCCCCAGGCCAGTTCGTCCCCGGGCCCAACAGTGAGGATTCGGCGCTGCGAGAGGACGAAGAGATCGTCGACCTTCTGGGTCGAGTGCCGCAGCCCACTTCCGGTCCCGACAGCAAGGACTCGGCCTCGCGGCAGATGGAGGACCTGATGAACAATTTGGGACTCAGGCCCGACAGCGACAAGGGTCAGGTGTGGCTCCACCGGGTCGAGCGCGCCACCCAGCAAGCAGTCCAGGACGAGACCGAGGACTCTCCCGCCGACACTGCTGGGCCCGCATATGCCGCCAGGTCCGTTTTTGTTGCAGGGCCCGATTACGTTGCCGGGCCTGCCGATGCCGCCGAGCCCGACTGGCCCGCTCCGGGGGCGGACCAGAGCGGGACATCCCCGCTGTTCGACTCGATGCCGCCCAGCGGGCACCTGCCCCCGCAGAGTCCTGCAGGAGAGTGACGGCACTGGCCCCGTGTGTGAGCGGCTCGGGGCTCGCCGGCGGCCGGTCAACTGCCGGTGGCTACTGGGAGGTTGGTTTCCGGGCGGCCCCAGTCGGACCAGGAGCCGTCGTAGACGGTGGGGGTGGGGTGGGTGGTGAGGTGGGCGGCGAAGGCGAGGATGCAGGCGGTGATGCCGGAGCCGCAGGTGGTGATGAGGTGGGGGCGGTGGGCGGTGGCGGTGGTGAGGCGGGTGTGGAGGGCGGGGAGGGGGAGGTAGTGGCCGTCGGGGGTGAGCAGGTCGGTGAAGGGGAGGTTGGTGGAGCCGGGGAGGTGGCCGGGGCGCAGGTGGGGGCGGGGTTCGGGGGCGTCGCCGGTGAAGCGGTCGTGGGAGCGGGCGTCCAGGACGGTGGTGTCGGGGTCGGTGAGGGCGGCGGCCACGGCGTCCCGGTCGGTGAGCAGGCCGGTGCGGGGGTGGGCGGTGAAGTCGCCGGGGGAGTAAAGGGATTGGAGGTCGGTGACGGGGTGGCCGGCGGCCTGCCAGGCGGGGAGTCCGCCGTTCAGGACGGCGGCGCGGTCGAAGCCCATGGCGCGCAGCATCCACCAGGCGCGCGGGCTGGAGTAGATTCCGGCGCCGTCGTAGACGACCACGGTGGAGCGGTCGTTGACGCCGAGGGCGCGCAGTTCGCGCTGGAAGTCGGCGGCCGGGGGCATGGTGTGCGGCAGGTCGGAGCGGTGGTCGGAGAGTGCCCCGTCGAGGTCGAACGGGCGGGCGCCGGGGATGCGGTGGGCCGCGTGGCGGTGGGCGCCGATGCTCGCGTCGAGGACGACCAGGTCGGGGTGGTCGAGGTGGTCGGAGAGCCAGGCGGCGTCGACCAGGGGTGGGGGCGGCGGCAGTGCGGTCACGGGGGGCTCCAGAGGTGAGGGAGACAGAATGATCGCACCGCCGCCGTCGGGCAGTTGAGGTGGTGTCAGGGCTTGCGGGCGACGCCGGCCCAGATGGCGACCTGGCCGTCGGTGTCCTGCGGGGCCTGGTCGGGGCGCCACTGCGGGGCGGTGACCAGGCCGGGTTCGAGCAGTTCGAGGCCGTCGAAGAAGCGCAGCACCTGTGCGCGGGTGCGCATGGTGAGCTGGGCGGTCGCGGAGCGGTAGATGGCCGGGCCCTTTTCGGCGTGTGCCGGGTCGATGAAGTCGGCGGTGGCGTGCGAGAGCGCCAGGTAGCTGCCGGAGGGCAGGGCGTCGATCAGGGTGCGGACGAGGGTGTACGGGTCGTCGGCGTCGTCGATGAAGTGCAGGATCGCGAACAGCATCAGGGCGACCGGCCGGTCGAGGTCGAGCAGTTCGCGGACGGCGGGGTCGGCGAGGATCGCCTTGGGGTCGCGCAGGTCGGCCTGCAGGACGCTGACGCTGCCCTGCTGGGCGCCGGCCAGCAGGGCCCGCCCGTGCACCAGCACGATCGGGTCGTTGTCCAGGTAGGCGACCTTGGCGGTGGGGTCGACGGACTGGGCGATCTCGTGGGTGTTGCCCGCCGTGGGTATGCCGGTGCCGATGTCGAGGAACTGGCGGATGCCCTGCTCGGCGGCGAGGGTGCGCACCGCGCGCTGCAGGAAGGCCCGGTTGGCGAGCGCGCTGATCCGGACCAGCGGGCTGAGCGCGACCACCTGCTCGGCGGCGGCCCGGTCGGCGGGGAAGTTGTCCTTGCCGCCCAGGTAGTAGTCGTACATCCGGGCCGGGTGCGGGACCTCGGGTCGCAGCTCGGAGGACGGCGGCGGACTCTGGTCGCCGGACATCCAGTCGAGCGAGATCTCCTGATGGTCGGTCATTTCCGGCCCCCCGTCGGTTGGAACGCACTTTCGGGGGCAGCATAGACGGCCGGGAAACCGGTACGACCACGGATGGCCGAAACCGGTCGGTCCGGCGACGCGGCCAGGCTACCGGTCGGGTGCGACAGCCGGTCCGGTGGCGGGTCCGGCAGCCGGTCCGGTGACGGGCTCGGCGACAGGTTCGGCGGCGGGCTCGGGCCCGGTGTCCGGGTCGCGGGTGAGCAGGTAGCGGGCGCCCGGTCCGGCGGCGCCGGCCCGGTCCTCGGCGTTGTACAGCGTGCAGCGGCTCAGGGAGAGGCAGCCGCAGCCGATGCAGCCCGTCAACTTGGCCTTCATCAGCTGGAGTTCGGCGATCTGCCGGTCGATGCGGTGCTGCCAGGTGGCGGCCACGGTGTGCCAGTCGCGGGGCGAGGGGGCGCGGTCCTCGGGCAGCCGGGCGAGCGCGGTGCGGGCCTCCTCCAGCGAGAGGCCGACCTGCTGGGCGGCCCGGACGAAGGCGATCCGGCGCAGCGCGGCGCGCGGGTAGCGGCGCTGGTTGCCGCTGGTGCGTTCGGCGTGAATCAGGCCGAGGCTCTCGTAGTAGCGCAGCGCGGAGGCGGCGAGCCCGCTGCGCTCGGCGAGCTGGCCGATGGTGAGGCGGTCGTGCCGGGACGGCGTCATGGTCCGGAACACTACCCGCGAGCGCCCCTTGACCTGAAGCGGACTTGAAGTTGGATGCTCATCGGCATGACGAGCGAAGCAACGAGCACTCCCGGCAGTCAGAAGGGCCCGGCCGCCACCCACCCGGCCGCCACCGATCCGGTCGCCACCGATCCGGCCGCCACCGGCCTGGGCTTCACCGACCTGCCGCACCTGATCTCGCTGATGACCGGCGACGAGAAGCACACGCCGGCCGCCACCTCCACCCTGGACGCCCTGTGGGTGCTGTACGACCAGGTGCTGAAGGTCGGCCCGGCCACCGCCGACGCGCCCGAGCGGGACCGTTTCCTGCTGTCCAAGGGCCACGGCCCGATGGCGTACTACGCGGTGCTGGCCGCGAAGGGCTTCTTCCCGGTGGAGCTGCTGTCGAGTTTCGGGTCGTACGACTCGCCGCTCGGCCATCACCCGGACCGGCTGCTGGTGCCCGGCGCGGAGATCGGCTCCGGCTCGCTGGGGCACGGGCTGCCGCTGGCCGTGGGCACCGCGCTGGGCCTGCGGGCGCAGGGCCTGGACGCCCCGGCGGTGTGGGTGCTGCTCGGGGACGCCGAGTTCGACGAGGGCAGCAACCACGAGGCGCTGGCGTTCGCCGGCGCGTACGGCCTGGAGCGGCTGCACGCGGTGGTGATCGACAACTCCTCGGCCACGCACGGCTGGAGCGGCGGCATCGCGTCCCGGTTCGCCGGCGCGGGCTGGTCGACGGCCTCCGTGAACGGCCGCGACCACGAGGAGCTGTACCGGGCCTACACCGCCCCGCACCCCGGCCGCCCGCACGTGGTGGTGGCCCGCACCGAACCCAAGTACAGCTGAGAGCGGAGACAACAGGCCATGACCACCCAGGAATTGACGATGCGCGACCAGTTCGCGCTGACCACCACCGAGCTGCTCGCCCGGGACCCGCGCACCGCCCTGGTGCTCGCCGACGTCAGCGCCGCCCAGTTCCCCGAGGCGGCCCGCGCCCACCCGGACCGGGTGGTGAACGTCGGCATCCGCGAGCAGTTGCTGATCGGCGTCGCCGGCGGCCTGGCGCTGACCGGGATGCGCCCGATCGCGCACACCTTCGCCAGCTTCCTGATCGAGCGGCCCTTCGAGCAGGTGAAGCTCGACCTGAACCACCAGGGCGTCGGCGCGGTGCTGGTCAGCGCGTACGGCTCCTACGACTGGGCGGCCGGCGGCCGCACCCACATGGCGCCCGGCGACATCGCCCTGCTGGACACCCTCCCCGACTGGAACGTGCACGTCCCCGGCCACCCCGCCGAGGCCGACCTGCTGCTGCGCCACGCCGTCGCGGCCGGCGACAGCCTGCAGTACGTGCGGCTGTCCGCCCAGCAGAACCGCGAGGCCCGGCCGATCGTCCCGGGGAAGTTCCTGACGGTCCGCGAGGGCAACCGCGGCGTGGTGCTGGCGGTCGGCCCGATGCTGGACGCGGTGCTGGAGGCCACCGAGACGCTGGACGTGACGGTGCTGTACGCCGCCACCGTGCGGCCGTTCGACGCGGCGGGCCTGCGGGCGGCGATCGGCGGCCGGGCCGACGTGGTGCTGGTGGAGCCGTACCTGGCCGGCACCTCGGAGCGCGAGGCGCACCGGGCGCTGGAGCAACTGCCGCACCGTGTCCTCGGGTTGGGCGTGCCGGTGGCGGAGCACCGGCACTACGGGTCGATGGCCGAGCACCTGACGGCGTACGGCCTGGACGCGGCCCACCTGAACGCCCGGATCGCCGCCTTCCTGTGGTGATGTCGGTAGAGCCTCAGGCCGTGCGCAGCACCGCCGCCGAGTCTGGCCCGAGCAGCACCGCGCCGTCCGGCCCGGGCCGCACCTCGCCGAACGCGGCCTCCAGCGCGGCGAGTTCACCTTCCAGCGGGACGGCGGCGGGCCCCTCGCCGCCGATCCTGGCGAGCACCCGGTAGCGGCCCCGGTGGACGGCCAGCCAGCCCGCCGCCGCGTCGTGCCGCACCCGCACCGCCGCCAGGTCGCCGGACGTCAGCTCGGGCGCGGCGCGCCGCAGCCGGATCAACGCCCGGTACCAGCCGAGCAGTTCGGCGTGCGGGGCGCGGCCGGGCTCCGACCAGTCCAGCGTGGAGGCGCGCACCGTGGCCGGGTCCTGCGGGTCGGGGACGTCCTCGGCACGCCAGCCGTGTTCGGCGAACTCCCGGCGCCGGCCCTGCCGGACGGCCTCGGCGAGCTGCGGGTCGGTGTGGTCGGTGAAGTACTGCCACGGGGTGGACGCCCCCCACTCCTCGCCCATGAACAGCATCGGCGTGAACGGGGACGTCAGCACCAGCGCGGCCGCGGCGGCCAGCCGCCCGGGTGGCAGCGAGGCCGACAGGCGGTCGCCGGTGGCCCGGTTGCCGATCTGGTCGTGGGTCTGCGCGTAGCCCAGCAGCCGGTGCCCGTAGGCGGCGGGGAACGGTCGGCCGTGCGAGCGCCCCCGGAACGAGGACCAACTCCCGTCGTGGAACCACCCGTTGGTGAGCGTCTTGGCGAGCGCCGTCCACGGGTCGGCCGCGAAGTCCGCGTAGTAGCCCTGGCTCTCGCCGGTCAGCAGCGCGTGCAGGGCGTGGTGGAAGTCGTCGCTCCACTGCGCGGTCAGCCCGAGCCCGCCGGCCTGCCGGGGCGCGGTGGTGCGCGGATCGTTCAGGTCCGACTCGGCGACCAGGAACAGCGGACGTCCGGTCGCCTCCGCCAACTCCGCTACAGAATGGGCGAGTTCCTCCAGGAACGGCAGCGCCCGGTCGTCCGCCAGCGCGTGCACGGCGTCCAGCCGCAGCCCGTCGATCCGGTAGTCGCGCAGCCAGGCCAGCGCGCTGCCGATCAGGTACGCCCGTACCTCGTCCGAGCCCGGTGCGTCCAGGTTCACCGCCGCGCCCCACGGCGTGTGGTGCCGGTCGGTGAAGTACGGGCCGAACCGGGGCAGGTAATTGCCGGACGGGCCGAGGTGGTTGTGCACCACGTCCAGGATCACGCCGAGGCCGCGCCGGTGCGCCGCGTCCACCAGGCGCTTCAGCCCGTCCGGGCCGCCGTACGGCTCGTGCACCGCCCAGAGGGACACCCCGTCGTAGCCCCAGCCGGAGCGGCCGGGGAACGGGCAGACCGGCATCAACTCGACGAAGTCCACGCCGAGTTCGACCAGGTGGTCGAGGCGGGCGGCGGCCGCGTCGAAGGTGCCCTCGGCGGTGAAGGTGCCCACGTGCAGCTCGTAGACCACGGTGCCCGGCAGGGGGCGGCCCCGCCAGGCCGTCTCCGACCAGTCGAACGCGGCGTGGTCGACCGGGCGGCTCAGCCCGTCCGGGCCGAACGGCTGCCGGGGCGAGCGCGGATCGGGCAGCGCCGAACCACCGTTCAGCCGGAAGCCGTAGTCGCCGTCCGGGCCGTCCCCGTGCCACCAGCCCGGGTGCGCCGGGTCGCGCTCCAGCAGGTACGGGATCGCCCCGACCTCCACCTCGACCACCTTGGCCGCCGGCGCCCACACCCGGTACCGCATCAGGCCCCCTCCACCAGCAGCGCCACCGGCAACTGCTGGAACAGATACGACAGTTCGACCGGCCCGCCGACGAAGTGGCGGCCCGTGAGCCGGTCCGTCCAGCGCCCCGGCGGCAGCTCCAGCAGGGTGCTGCCCCAGCCGCCCGCCCGGTGCAGCCCGTACGGCAGCCGGGTCGCCGCGCCCAGCACCCGCCCGCCGCGGGCGAACGCCACCAGGTGGTCGGCCGCCGGGCCCACCCCCGCCAGCGGGCGGTAGCGGCCCAGCGCGCCCTCCCGGCGCAGGTGCAGCGCGGTCCTGGTGAGGTGCAGCTTCTCCCGGGCCAGGTCGCCGGGGCGCGGCGCGGCCGAGTCGGTGAGGCGCACCGCCAGCGCGTCCAGGTCCACCGGCGCCCGGTTGTCCGGGTCGACCAGCGTGTACAGCGGCTCCTCGCCGCCCTGGAACACGTCCGGAACGCCCGGCACCAGCAGGTGCAGCAGCGCCGCCGACAGCGAGTTCACCCGGGCGAACGGCTCCAGCATCCCGACGAATCCGGCGATCCGCGGACACAGCCCCGGATTGGCCAGCGCCCCGCGCACGTACTGGGCGAGCCGCCGCTCGAAGGCCTCGTCCGGCTCCGTCCACGAGGTGCGGCGCTTGGCCTCCCGCACCGACTTCAGCAGCACCCCCAGCAGCCGCTCCTCGGACAGCGGCCACGCCGCCAGCAGGGTCTGCCACAGCAGCCACGCCGAGGCCCGGTCCGGACACGGCCCGGCCGCCACCGTCCACGCCGCGCACTCCGCCGCCCACGCCTCCGGCAGCTCGGCCAGCACCGCGAGCCGGGCCCGGGCGTCCGCGCTGCGCTTGGTGTCGTGCGTGGACAGCGCCGTCATCGCGTGCGGCCAGTGCTCCTCCTGCCGCTCGCACCAGCGGTGGAAGTCCGCGGGCGGTACGCCCGGGTGCTCGGGCAGGCCGCCGACCTCGTTCAGCGACAGCAGCGCGTTGAACCGGTAGAACGCGGTGTCCTCCACGCCCTTGGCCGCCACCGCCGAGGCGGTCTGGCCGAAACGGTGGCAGAACTCGTCCTTGGCGGGGGAGCGGCCCAGCTCCCCGAGGGCCAGCAGGTGCACCAGCCGCTCGGCGCCGGACGCCTCCTCGGGCAGGGCGAGCGCCCGGGCGGCGTCGGGCGGGGCCGCCTCGCCCGGCACCACGTACGGGCGGTACACCGGGTACTCGGTCAGCAGGGTCTCCAGCGCCCGGCGCACCGCCAGCGGCGAGTGGTCGGCCAGCTCCGGGCCGTCCGCGCAGATCCGCTCCACCAGGCGCACCAGCCGGTCGGTCTCGGCCGACAGCGCCCCGTCCGGCGCGACCATCTCGGCCCGGCCGATCAGCGCCGACGCCGCCGCGTCGGCCCGGTCGCCGACGTCGCGCCGGTAGGAGACCGCCAGCTTCTCCGCGCCCCGCCGGTCGGTCAGCACCCCGTCGATCCGGCGCAGTGCGTCGTAGCCGGTGGTGCCCGCGCACGGCCAGTCCCCGGGCAGTTGTTCCTCGCCGGTGAGGATCTTCTCCACCACGGTGTACGCGCCGCCGGTGGCCTCAGCCAGGCGCCGCAGGTAGCCGCGCGGGTCGGCCAGCCCGTCCGGGTGGTCGATCCGGAAGCCGTCCAGGACGCCCTCGCGGTGCAGGCGCAGCAGCACCGCGTGCGTCGCCTCGAACACCTCGGGGACTTCCATCCGCACCGCGATCAGCTCGTTCACCGTGAAGAACCGCCGGTAGTTGACCTGCTCGTCGGCGAGTTTCCACCAGGCCAGCCGGTACCACTGGCGTTCCAGCAGCTGCGGCAGCGGCAGCTGGGCGGTGCCCGGGCGCAGCGGGAACTCGTGCTCGTGGTAGCGCAGCACCTCGCCGTCCACCGTCAGCCGGTCGATCTCGACGCCGAGCCGGTCGCCGAGCAGTGGCAGCAGCAGCCGGCCGCGCCCGGGGGCGTCGATCGGGCCCGGCTGGGACGTCCAGTCGATGTCGAACCAGGCGGCGAACGGGTCGTCCGGGCCGTTCGCCAGCACCTGCCAGAGCGGCCGGTTCAGCTGTTCGGGCACGGGCAGCGCCATGTGGTTGGGCACCACGTCGGCGATCAGGCCCAGGTTGTGCCGCTGGGCCGCGGCCGCGAGCTCGCGCAGCGCCGTCTCGCCGCCCAGCTGCTCGGCGACCCGGCCGTGGTCGACGGTGTCGTAGCCGTGCGTGGAGCCCGGCACGGCCTCCAGCAGCGGCGACAGGTGCAGGTGCGAGACCCCGAGCGCCGCCAGGTACGGCACCGCCCGGCGGGCGTCGTGCAGGGTGAACTCCGGCTGCAGCTGGAGCCGGTAGGTGGCCGTCGGGAAGCGGGCCGTGGAAGGGCGCGCGGCGGCTGACGTCATAGCCGAATCCCTACCCGGACCGGCGGAGGCCTACCGCAGATTGCCCCGAACGGGCGGTGTCAGGCCGGTCGTTGGAGGACCAGCAGGGAGTAGTCCGGCAGGTGCAGGGTGTCGCCGGCCTTGGCGCGCGGGCCGGTGCCGGGGGCGGGGAGGGCGGGCAGCGAGGTGTCGACGACGACCTGCCAGACCTCGCCGTGGCCGGCCGGGACGGTGAAGGCGATCGGCTCCGAATGGGCGTTGAACATCAGCAGGAACGAATCGTCGACGATCTTGCCGCCGCGCCGGTCCGGTTCCGAGATGGCGTTGCCGTTCAGGAAGACCGTCAGCGACTTCGCGTACGAGGTCGACCAGTCCTGCTCGGTCATCTCCTCGCCGCCCGGGGTGAACCAGGCGATGTCGGTCAGCGCGTCGTGGGTGCCGGAGACCGGGCGGCCGTGGAAGAAGCGGCGGCGGCGGAAGACCGGGTGGTCGCGGCGCAGCCAGATCATGCCCTGGGTGAACTCCAGCAGCCGGGTGTCGGCCTGCCCGCCGTCGCGGGTCGGCCAGGTCAGCCAGGTCAGTTCGGAGTCCTGGCAGTAGGCGTTGTTGTTGCCGCGCTGGGTGCGGCCGAGTTCGTCGCCGTGCGAGAGCATCGGCACCCCCTGGGAGAGCATCAGGGTGGCGATGAAGTTGCGCTGCTGGCGGGCGCGCAGTTCGAGCACCCCGGGGTCGGTGGTGTCGCCCTCGGCGCCGCAGTTCCACGACCGGTTGAAGGATTCGCCGTCCCGGTTGTCCTCCCGGTTGGCCTCGTTGTGCTTGTCGTTGTAGGAGACCAGGTCGCGCAGCGTGAAGCCGTCGTGGCAGGTGACGAAGTTGATCGAGGCGATCGGGCGGCGGCCGTCGTCCTGGTACAGGTCGGAGGAGCCGGTGAGCCGGGAGCCGAACTCGGCCAGGGTGGCGGACTCGCCGCGCCAGAAGTCGCGGACGGTGTCGCGGTACTTGCCGTTCCACTCCGTCCACAGCGGCGGGAAGTTGCCGACCTGGTAGCCGCCCTCGCCGAGGTCCCACGGTTCGGCGATCAGCTTGGCCTGCGAGACCACCGGGTCCTGCTGGACCAGGTCGA
This sequence comes from Kitasatospora sp. NPDC004614, assembly GCF_042873675.1. NCBI lineage: Bacteria > Bacillati > Actinomycetota > Actinomycetes > Kitasatosporales > Streptomycetaceae > Kitasatospora > Kitasatospora sp. NPDC004614. The sequence goes on along the minus strand of NZ_JBIALR010000008.1, from coordinate 179,933 downwards.
AGAACGAGGACAGCCGGTCCACCTCGTGGAACTGCCGGGCCAGCGTCGCCGCCAGGTCGAAGCGGAAGCCGTCCACGTGCATCTCGGTGACCCAGTAACGCAGCGAATCCATGATCATCTGGAGCACGTGCGGCGAGCGCATCAGCAGCGAGTTGCCGGTGCCGGTGGTGTCCTCGTAGAACCGCTGGTCCTTCGCCAGCCGGTAGTACGAGGCGTTGTCCAGGCCGCGGAAGGACAGCGTCGGCCCGAGGTGGCTGCCCTCGGCGGTGTGGTTGTAGACCACGTCGAGGATCACCTCGATGCCGGCCGCGTGCAGCGCCTTCACCATCGACTTGAACTCCTGCACCTGGTGCCCGCGGTCGCCCGTCGAGGAGTACGAGGAGTGCGGGGCGAAGAAGCCGATCGTGTTGTAGCCCCAGTAGTTGGACAGCCCCAGGTCGCGCAGCCGGTGGTCGCGGACGAACTGGTGCACCGGCATCAGCTCGATCGCCGTGACGCCCAGCTTTGCCAGGTGCTCGATCACCGCCGGGTGCGCCAGGCCCGCGTAGGTTCCGCGGATCTCCTCCGGGATGCCCGGGTGCAGCCTGGTCAGGCCCTTCACGTGCGCCTCGTACACCACCGTGCGGTGGTAGTCGGTGCGCGGCGGCCGGTCGGTGCCCCAGTCGAAGTACGGGTTGATCACCACCGAGTGCATGGTGTGCGGCCCCGAATCCAGGTCGTTGCGGCGCTCCGGCGCGCCGAAGTGGTAGCCGTACACCGACTCGTCCCAGTCGATGTGGCCGCCCATCGCCTTCGCGTACGGGTCCAGCAGCAGCTTCGAGGCGTTGTGCCGCAGGCCCAGACCCGGCTGGTACGGGCCGTGCACCCGGAACCCGTACCGCTGGCCCGGCAGCACGCCCGGCAGGTAGGCGTGCCGGACGAAGGCGTCGGTCTCGCGCAGTTCGACGGCCGTCTCGGAGCCGTCCTCGGCGATCAGGCAGAGCTCGATCCGGTCCGCGCTCTCGGAGAACACCGCGAAGTTGGTGCCGGCGCCGTCATAGGTGGCGCCGAGCGGGTAGGGCTGCCCCGGCCAGACCTGCATGTGTCCTCGACTTCCCAGTGCCAGACGCCAGTCGGCGCCCCTACGGGTGACCACCCGGCGGAGCGCCCGAACGTGTGCGGGGCGTCGGTGGCGCGACGGGCCGGACGCACGGCACACCCGCATACTCCCCGCCGGACGGCCGAACGCCGCGCCCATCCGGTCCCATTCGCCCGTTGTTCGCCCGAACGGGTGTCCCGGATGTCGGGCCGGACAACCGCGTACTGACGGCCCGTCGACTGCCGGTGCGCGTGCTGTCAAGAGGGCTGTGTCAGGGCCACGGGGGGCGATACCCTTGATCGTCCGGACCGCGAGAACCCCGGGCCCGTACGGCCGGCGACCAAGGGCCGTCATGGTGGAGCGAGTCAGCGGACAGACCGGCGGCCGAGCGGCGGCGGGCGAGAGGTGAGGTAGCGGATGGCGTTCCCCGCCGACGGCGACGGACCCGACCCGCGGGCCGGCGGCAGCGAGGCCCCGACGCTGGTCGTCCGCACCGGCGTCGGACGCGGGGCGCTGCCCCCGCAGGGCGGCCCCGCCGAGGGCATGCCGCCCGCCTGGGCCGCCGACCAGTGGGACGGCGCCTACCGCCGGGTCCGGCTGGCCGGCCGCGCCTACGTCTGGCTCAACCTGGTCGAACAGCGGATGCGCGCCCTCGTGCACGAAGTGCTGCACCCCGTCTACGCGCCCGCGCACGGCGAGGAGTGGGTCACCGCCGCCGCCGGACCGGCCGGCGAGGAATGGGTGCACCGGGCCGCCGCCGTCCGCGAGGTCTCCCGCCGCAAGGGCTACCTGCTCGACCCCGTCGACGACGACCCGCTGGTCTTCCTCACCCTTCCGCAGCTGCGCGAACTGATGGTCCAGCACTGGCCGCTGTTCGAACCGCACCTGGTGGACCGCCGGGAGATCGAACTCGCCCTCGACGAACTCGAGGTCGCCCGGCACGTGGTCTCCCGCAACCGGGCCCTGACCAAGACCGTCCTCGACCAGACCGAACGGGCCGCCGCCCGGCTGCTCGCCCTGCTCGACGGCACCCACGGCGGCGTGCCCGCCGACGTGGTCGAGGAACTCGTGGCCGGCCGCTACGCCGACGTGATCGCCGTCCACCCCGACCGGGTCCGCCTGCAGCGCGACCTGCCCGTCGAGGACCTGCTCGACGGCGCCCGGCGCCTGGACGCCGTCGGCATCGGACTCGGCATGCTTTGCCAGAACTACACCGGCAAGCGCCTGGTACGCCTCGCCAGCGATGGCTGCCGGGTGCGGCTGCTGTTCCTCAACCCGGCGAGCAGCGCCGTCCGCCGACGTGAACGCGAACTCGGCCTCGGGCGCGGCGAGTTGGGCCGCTCCGTGGAGATGAACATCATGCACGCGCGGCGGGTCCGGGCCCGGCTGCGCGACCCCGGCAGCTTCGAGATCCGGGTGTTCGACGAACTGCCCCGGTTCACCGCCTACCTGGTGGAGGGCCCGCGGACCACGGGCGCCGGCGGAAGGCGGCGCTCCACCGACCTCGGCGTCATCCAGCCCTACCTGCGCAAGGCCCGCGGCATCGAATCGCCCGCCCTGGTGCTCCGCGGCGGCGCCGGGCAGGAGGCCGGCGGCACCGAACCCGGGCTGCTGGAGGTCTACCGGGAGGAGTTCGAGGACCTCTGGGGGGACTCCCGCGCAGTGTCCTGACCAGCACGGTCGCCCCTGCCAGGGCGGACGCGCCGTCGGCGCTGTCACAGCGGCGCGCGATGATGGTCCGCATCTTGGCAGTGCTGACGGAAGGACACACCCCATGACCTGGTGGAAGGGGCCACTCACCGGATTCGACCTGGAGACCACGGGCACCGACCCGCAGGAGTCCCGGATCGTCACCGCCGCCGTGGTCGACACCCTCGGCGGCCGGGTCGAAACGGCCACCAACTGGCTGATCGACCCCGGCGTCCCGATACCCGCCGAGGCCACCGCCATCCACGGCATCACCGACACCGAGGCCCGCACCCACGGCCGGCCCGCCGACGAGGCGATCGAGGAGATCGCCCAGGCCCTGCACCAGCGGCTCGCCGCCGGACGGCCCGTGGTCGCCTTCAACGCGCCCTACGACCTGTCGCTGCTCGACGCCGAACTGCGCCGCCACGGCCGCCCCACCCTCGCCGAACGCCTCGGCGGGCCGGTCACCCCCGTGGTCGACGCCATGGTCGTCGACCGCGCCCTCGACAAGTACCGCAAGGGCTCACGCACCCTGCAGCGGGTCTGCGAGGTCTACGGCGTCGAACTCCACGACGCCCACGAGGCCGGCAGCGACGCACTCGCCGCCGTCCGGGTCGCCGTCGCCCTCGGCCACCGGTACCCCGAACAGGCCGGTGACCTGCCGCTCGACGAACTGCACCGGCGGCAGATCGTCTGGCACCGCGACTGGGCCACCGGCCTGCAGGACTGGCTGCGCCGCAAGGACCCGGCCGCCACCGTGGACCCGCGCTGGCCGCTCAAGGCGGCGTCCTGAGGGCGGCGGCCGACGATCAGCGGCAGGAGAGCAGGACCCGCTGCCGGGCCAGGTCGACTTCGAGGATCCGCACGGTCAGCCCGTCGCCGACCTGAACGGCCCCGCAGGCCGACTCGGCGGCGGGCACCAGCCCCTGGAGGCCGTCGGGGCGGTCCTCGATCCGGACGAGCAGGCCGAACGTGAGCACCCTCGTCACCACGCCGTCCACCAACTCGCCGACGCGGGTGGACAGTTGCTCCAGCGGGTTGTCCTGCAGCGCCCTCAGGGACAGGTACAGCTCCTCGCGCGCCAGGTCGGCGCCGAGCACCGCGGCCGTGACCTCCTGGCCCACCTCGACGAGGTCCGACGGGTCGCTGATCGACCGCCAGGACAGCTCCGGTTGGCGGAGCCGTGCCGTGAAGCCGCCGACGTCCACGAACACGACGGTGTCGGCGATCCCGGTGACGGTGCCGGTGACGGCCTGACCGGGGCGCAGGGACTTCAGGAACATCCAGGTCTCGTCGCACGGCGACCAGGTGGTGCGCCAGCGGGCCCGCAGCACGCCGTCCTCGTCGGGGAGCGCGCCGCTGAGCAGCGGACGGTGCTCGTCGACCGTGATCGGCAGCGCGCAGGCGGCCCGGGCGTCCGCCACCCGGGCGGTCAACTCCTCGTGCTGGTCGTCGTGCACGACCACGCTGTGAACGGCGCCCGATCCGTCCTCCCAGACGAACTCCCGGGTGTCGTCCTCGGGGAGCGCGGCCAGCGCGGCCGCGACGTCGTCGGACAGCGGCGGCCAGAGGGTCAGCATGGCGCGCGGGGTGAGGCCGGCGCGGACGGCGTCGATGGTCTCGGGCGTCAGCCGGTGCCAGCGGGAGGCGTTCTGGACGTAGCCCTCCTCCAGCAGGCCCGCCCGGCCTCCGGCGACCAGCCAGTGCACCCGGGCCCAGAACTCCTCGTCGGCGGGCCGCTGTTCGCCCGGCTCATCCGACTCCTCGGAGTGCGGCGACTCCGGTATCGGCTCCGGGAACAGGCCCAGCCGGCGGACTCGCGCCACGGCGCGCTCGCAGGGGCGGTCGGTGCCGATGTACATGTACTGGTCCCAGCCGATGTGCACGAAGAACCGGTCGCCGGCCTCCAGCAGGCACCAGCCCTCGCCGCCGCGCAGCATCATCCGCACCAGCTCCAGCGCGGTCTCCAGGGAGACCTCCGCGCCGTCGTGGAACCCGTGCAGGCCCGGGAAGAGACCCTCCAGGCGGCCGCCGTCCTCGGGGGAGGCGAAGAAGGCGGCCTCCGGGCGGCCGATCGTCAGCCGGTCGACGCCGCACTCCTCGGCGAACGCGACCACCGCCTGCAGGTACGCCGCCTCGATCGGCCCGCGGTCGCTGTCGGTGTCGTCGTCGGCCAGGTAGTGGCCGCGCTCGTCGCGGTTGGCGGGGTCGTACTTGGTGACGCGGTGCACGAAGGCGGGCACGGGGCTCCTGAAGGCCGAAGAGGCGCCCTGACAAGCCGTCAGGACGCCTCGGCAAGAGAGCCGGTCAGGACTGCGGGAAGTCGAAAGTGTAGCCCTGGGCCACCAGCCACGGGAGCAGCTGCTTCAGGGCCGCGACGGTCTGGGTGCGGTCGCCGCCGCCGTCGTGCATCAGGACCACGCCGCCGGGGCGGAGGTTCTGCTCGACGGTGGTGACGATCGACTGCACGCCCGGGCGGGACCAGTCGCGCGGGTCGACCGACCAGCCGAGGGACTTCATGCCCTGGTCGGCGCCGATCTTTTCGTTCTCCGCGGTGAAGTCGCCGCCCGGGGCGCGCCACCAGGTGATCGGGGCGTTGCCGCCGGCGGCGTCCTCGATCTGGGTCTTGGCGTCGGCGATCTCCGCCACCTGCTGCTGGTGCGACTGGGTGTGCATCGGCTGCGGGTGGTCCACGGTGTGGTCGCACAGGCGGTGACCCTCGGCGACGATCCGCTTGACCATCGCCGGGTGCGCCTGCGCGTTGTCGCCGATCTCGCAGAACGTCGCCTTCGCGTTGTACTGCGCCAGCAGGTCCAGCACCTGGCCGGTGGCCTGGCCCGGGCCGTCGTCGAAGGTCAGCGCCACGGTCCGGCCGCCCGAGGCGGTGTGCGCCAGCACGTGCGTGGCCGGGGCGTGGCTCTGCTGGCCGCCGGACGGCTGCGAGGCGCCGGTGCCGGGCGTGGACGGGGTGGTGCTCGGGGCGGGCGGTGCCTGCGTCCGGGTGGGCGCCGTCGGGTCCTGGCTCGGCGAGGCGAACGGGGACGGGGTGCCCTCGCTCGGCGTCGGCCGGGCCGCCACCGAGGAACCCCCGCTGTCGCCCGTGGTCGTGCTCGCGCTCGGCGTGACCGAGTGCTGCGCGGCTGCCCCTGCCGCGGAGGGGGTGCCGTGCGCACCGCACGCCACCAGCAGGGCCGGGGCGAGCAGTGCGGCGGAGGCACCGAGAAGAAGAGAACGACGACGGGCGATTATGCGGGACTTCACCATGGACGACTCCTACGTCGTACCTGCCGCGAGCAGCGGGGCGTCCGGTCGACTACGACGACGCCAGGTACGACCGAGGTGGTTCCGTCCGGATGTGCGCTGCGCCACAAGGCGGGCACCGAACGGAAGCGGTCAGAACGCGAACCAGCGTACTTCCGCCTCTCCGTCACGCAGTGAGTCGACACGGCGACGGAACTCCGTCCGGGCGGCCGGGTTTCCGGCCGTCTGCTGCGCCACCCAGGCGGCACTCGCGGTCTCCCGCGCGCCGCGCAGCACCGCGAAGCCGGGCCACTCGCGGACGTCCCACCCGTAGGCCGCGTTGAACGCCGCGACCTCCTCGGCCGGTACGCCGTACCGGTCCTGACTGAGCGCCAGCACCACCAGGTCGTGCTCGCGGAGGTCCGAGGCCATGTACTCGAGGTCGAGCAGTACCGGGCCGGCGGGGGTGATGTGCACGTTGCGCGGCAGGGCGTCGCCGTGGATCGGGCCGGAGGGGAGGTAAGGGGTCAATTCGGAAATAGCGGTGACAAAGGTCTCTTTCCGGTCACGGAGGAACGCCACGTCCGCCGGATCGATGTGACCCTCCGCGGTCGCCAGCCAACTGTCCACCGGGGCGAGGAGGTCGCGCCGGCCGAGCGGCACCGGCGGGGCCGGCTCCGCGGGCAGGGCGTGCAGGGCGCGCAGCAGCGGGGCGAGGTCCGCGGGCCGGGCCGGGCGGACGGCGGGCTCCAGCCGGTGCCACAGCGTGACGGGGTGGTCCTGGGCCAGGTGCACGACGGGGTCGGCGGGGCGGACCACCGGCACGCCCGCGCCGTCCAGCCAGCCGGCCAGCGCGAGCTCGCGGGCGGCCCGGTCGGCGGAGCCGGGGGCGCGGCCGACCTTGGCGACCAGGCCGAGCTCCGGCAGGTCGAAGACGGCGTTCTGGCCGAGCGAAATGAGCGTGGCCCCGGCCGGGTCGATACCGGCCGGGGCGCACGCCTGCTGGAGGAGGGCCTGGGCCCCCGATTCGTCGAAGATCACCTGCTCATTGTCGGCGAACCGGGGGCGCCTCAGGAGGGAGGGGGGTGGGTCAGCCGATCAGCTCGTGGTCGCCGCGGCCGCGGTGGGGGCCGGTGCCGGCGGGGGCGGCGGCGGGCGCCTCGCCCTCGATCCGGGGCAGCCAGTGCAGCCAGCGCGGCAGGTACCAGTTCCTGTCGCCGAGCAGGGACATCACGGCGGGGAGCAGCACGGCGCGGATCACCGTGGCGTCGATCAGGACGGCGGCGGCGAGGCCGACACCCATCTGCTTCATGGTCTGCATGGAGAGCGTCCCGAAGACCGAGAACACCCCGACCATGATCACGGCGGCGCTGGTGACCACACCGGCGGTGGTGCGGATGCCGTGGGCGACGGCCGCGCCGGTGGGCAGGCCGCGGTCGTGCGCCTCCTTGATCCGGGAGACCACGAAGACGTGGTAGTCCATCGACAGGCCGAACAGGATCACGAACAGGAACAGCGGGATCCAGCTCTCCACCGCGCCGACGCCTTCGGTGCCGATCAGCGAGGCGCCGATGCCGTGCTGGAAGACCAGCGCCAGCACACCGTAGGCGGCGCCGACCGAGAGCAGGTTGAGTATCACGGCGGTGACGGCGATGGACAGCGAGCGGAACGAGCAGAGCATCAGCAGGAAGGCGAAGCCGACCACGAACCCGAAGACCGGGAGCATCGAGCCGGACATCTGCTTGTTGAAGTCGATCGAGCCGGCGGTGCTGCCGGTGACCGGGGTCTCGGCGCCGGCGATCCTGCCGACCGTGGCGGGCACGACCTGCTCGCGCAGCACCTTCAGGGCCTCGGCGGAGGTGGAGTCGTTGCCGCTGCCGTTGAGCGGGATGTCGACCGTGGCGACGTTCTGTTCGGCGTGCACCGTCAGGCTGGTGGGGCCGTGCATCCGGCCGGTGGCGAGGGCCTTGGACTGGAGATCGGCGAGCGCCTGCTTCATCTCGGGCGAGGAGATGTTCTTCGCCTTGATCACCACGGTGGCGGGGGAGGGGCTGCCGGGGAAGGCGTCCTGGATTCGCTGGGAGGTGGCCACCAGGGCGTTGTCCTTGGACAGCTGCTGCTGGAACGTCAGCTTGGCGGTGTGCATGGTGAGCGTCGGCGAGGCGATCGCCAGCAGGGCGACGGTGGCCAGCCCCGCGGCGGCCAGCGGGTGGCGCAGCACCGGGGTGAGCACCGCGTTCCAGAACCGGCTGCCCTCGTTCGTGTCACGGCGCAGGCGGTGCAGGTAGGGGACCTTGCCCTTCTCCACCCGGTCTCCGAGCATCGAGAGCAGCGCGGGCAGCACCGTCAGCGAGCCGAGCACCGCGGTGATCACGACCAGGATGGTGGCGAAGGACATCGCCTTGAAGGTGCCGATGCCGGTGAGGAACATGCCGCCGATCGCGACCACCACGGTGATGCCGGAGACCAGCACGGCGCGGCCACTGGTGGCGGCGGCGATCCGCAGCGCCGTCTCGGCGTCGTGCCCGGCGGCGCGCTCCTCGCGCTCGCGGCGCAGGTAGAACAGGCAGTAGTCGACGCCGACGGCGAGGCCGACCAGCAGCATCACCGAGGAGGCGTCGCTGCTGGTGTGCAGCACGCCGGAGGAGAGCGCGACCAGGCCGGAGGCGGCGATGAAGGCGGTCAGCGCCAGCACCACCGGGAGGACCGCGGCCACCAGCGCGCCGAAGGCGATCAGCAGGATGCCGAGGGCGAGCGGCACGGCCGTCCACTCGGCGCGGGCGAAGTCCGAGGAGAACTGCTCGGCGAACCACTTGCCGGAGCTGGCCTGGCCGTACTCCTCGACCGTCAGCTCGGGGTGCTGCTTCTGAACGCCCGTCACCGCGTCCATGATCGGCGGCACGTTGGCGACGGCCGCCTTGTCGTCCTCCCCGATCACCGTGAACTGGAGCAGCGCCGAGTGCTTGTCGGCGGAGATCGCGCCCGTCTCGTACGGGCTGTGCAGCTCCCCGGCCTTGCCGGTGGCCCGGACGGCGGTGGCGACCTGCTCGACGACCGCTTTGAAGGACGGGTCGTCCGCCATCAGCGTGCGGCTCTGCACCAGGACGACCTCACCGGCCGGAGACTTGATGCCCGCGTCGTCCAGAATCCTGGCGGCCTGCGCGACCTGGCCCGGCATCTGCTCGGACTCGGTGATCTTGGTGGAGCCGTGCATGCCGCCGAGGTAGGCGGCGAGGACGACGAAGAGCAGCCAGCCGAAGACCGCGCTCTTTCTGTGGCGGGCGCTCCAGGCGCCCATCGAGGCGGCGATTCCATGCTTCACGGTGGTGTCCCCCAGGGGCTACGGGCGGGTGCGGACCGCCCCGGTCGGTGGGCCTCCGGGCTGCTTCCGGCGGCACAACAGACGCTATGAGCTGGGGTTCTGACGAACCATCCGGCTAGTCACCGACTTTTTCCTCCCCCTGTCCCCAGGAGGGAGTAGGGGGTTAACCCCACCCCCGGGGTCGGGGTCTCCTCCTTGAGGGCAGCCGGGCGTCCACCCTGAGGGGGAGCGATCTCCACCCCACGCACGAGGTGGGAGGGGGTGCGGGCGGGCGACGATAGTGCGGGGGCAGGTTCCGTGGCCGCCCCCAGGGGGCACACGCGAAACCCACTTGCCGGGCGGCAAGCAAGTTCCCGTAAACTGCCCGCTGTTACTTACCTGCCGACCGGCTAGGCCCTGTTGAGGGTTTCGCGCGCCGGTCCTGCCGCTGCCCGGTACCTGGTGTTTTTCGGCTGCGGTGAACCATGCCCAGGGGAGGCATTTCGATCATGTTCCACCGACTTGGACACTTCGTCGTCAAGCGGGCCTGGTGGGTGATCATCGCGTGGGTGATCGGCTCCATAGCCCTGATCGCCACCGCTCCGAAGATGAGCGCCTCGACCGACGAGTCGGAGTTCCTGCCGAAGCACTACGAGTCCATCCGGGCCGCGGTGGTCCAGCAGGAGAAGTTCCCGGCCGAGTTCTCCCCGAGCGCACTGCTGCTGTTCGAACGCAAGGACGGCGCCGCGCTCACCGACGCCGACAAGGCCGACATGGCCAAGGTCGTCAAGGGGCTGACCGACAAGCACATCCCGCTGGTCGAGCAGATCATCCCCCCGATCGAGGGGAAGACCTTCTCGCCCGACGGGCAGTACGCCATGGGCATGGTCTCCATCGACAAGACCAAGATGCAGACCGACGAGTTCACCGTCGCCGCCAAGGACCTGCGCGAAGAGGGCAGGGCGCTGGCCAGCGGCACCGCGCTGAAGTACCAGGTCGGCGGCCCGGCCGCGATGGGGCTGGACCAGAAGGAGTCCTCCAGCGCCACCGACGCGATCACCATGCTCGCCACCATCGTGCTGATCGTGGTCATCGTCGGCGTGATCTTCCGCGGCATCCTGGTCGGCTGGCTGCCGGTGCTGCTGTCGATCTTCCCGATGATCGCCGCCAGCGGCCTGATTGCCCTCGTCACCAAGGCGTTCGACCTGAAGTCCTCGCCGATCGCCTCGGCGATCGACATCGTGGTGATCCTCGGCGTCGGCACCGACTACTTCCTGTTCCTGATGTTCCGCTACCGCGAGCGCCTGCGGGCCGGCGACGACCGCAAGGCCGCCGTGGCCAACGGCGTCGGCCGGGTCGGCGAGGCGATCGCCTCCGCGGCCGGCGCGGTCACCGTCGCCTTCGCGGTGCTGCTGCTCTCCGAGCTCGGCATGTTCAAGTCGCTCGGCCCGGCGCTGGCGATCTCCGTCATCGTCACCGCGCTGGCCTCGCTCACCCTCAGCCCGGCGCTGCTCGCCGTCCTCCCCGCCAAGGCCACCTTCTGGCCCGGCCGCAAGTGGATGCAGGAGCCGGAGGGCGCCCGCTTCCACAAGCTCGGCAAGGTGGTCGGCCGTCGCCCCGGCCTGATCGCGCTGGTCTCCGGCGGCCTGCTGGTGATCCTCTCGCTGGCCGGCCTCGGCTACCAGGGCACCTTCGACATGCAGAAGAGCATGATGCCGAAGGACAAGGAGTCGATGCTCGTCCTGGACACCCTCAGCAAGAGCGGCTCCGAGGGCGCGGCCGACCCCACGCACGTCTTCCTGACCACCAGCACCAAGGGTGGCGGCAAGCTCGACCCGGCCGGCCTGGACACCTTCGGCGCCAAGCTCGGCCAGGTCCCCGGCGTCGCCGCCGTCCAGGCCGAGCACAAGCTCAGCGAGGACGGCAGCACCGCCGACTTCGTCGTGGTGCTCAAGGACTCCGCGGCCAGCAACGCAGCGATCGACACCATCACCGAGCTGCGCTCCGCCGCGCACCCGGCAGCCCCGGCCGGCAGCGAGGCGCTGGTCGCCGGCACCTCGTCGATCTACAAGGACATCAACCTGGCGATGGCGCACGACTACAAGCTGGTCTTCCCGGTGGCGGGCGTGCTGATCCTGCTGATCCTGGGCCTCCAGCTGCGCAGCGTGGTCGCGCCCTGGTACCTGATGGCCTCGGTCGGCCTCGGCTTCGCGGCCACGCTGGGTGCCACCACGGTGGCCTTCCTCAAGCTCGGCTCCGAGTCCGGCCTGATGTTCATGCTGCCGATCTTCATCTACCTGTTCGTGGTGGCGATCGGCACCGACTACAACATCCTGATCATCGCCCGGCTCCGGGAGGAGGCCCGCGAGGGCCGCAGCCCCCGCGAGGCGGCCAAGGAGGCGGTCCGGCACGCCGGTCCGACCGTCGCCGCGGCCGGCTTCATCCTGGCGGCGTCGTTCGCGACCTTCATGCTGGCGGGCAACGTGCTCTTCGCCGAGCTGGGCTTCGCGCTGGCCATCGGCATCGTGCTGGCGGCCTTCGTGATGGCGATGTTCTTCACCCCGGCGATCACCGCGCTGCTCGGCAAGAAGGCCTGGTGGCCCGGTCACGGCGCGATGCCCGACCACGGCCCCGAGGCCGTCGCCGAGCGCGAGCCGCAGGCGGCCGGCCGGGCCTGACGGGCGGGTCCGACGGGCCCGGCGGCGGGTAGCGCCGGGCAGCCCTGCGGGGGTACCGACGGGTAGCCCCGAGTAGGAGGGGGCATGCGGTCCAACGGGACCGCATGCCCCCTTGGCGTCGCACTGAAACGCGGTGTGACCAGCGGAACTTTTGCCGCCGTTGGCGAGGGGGACCGTGCTATTGTCGAAGCAGTTGCAGTATTGGTTCCCATGAACGTGTGTGTGCGCCTGCTGGTTCCAACCACAGGCGCATTTGTTTTGTCCGGTGTTTAGTCTCCGGATGGGGATCGCGGCTACGTGGGGCTCACGAGGTGTGTGCCCCAACGCCCCAGTGAAAGTGGAGACGGTTATGGCTACCGGCACCGTGAAGTGGTTCAACAGCGAAAAGGGCTACGGCTTCATCGAGCAGGACGGCGGCGGCGCCGACGTGTTCGCTCACTACTCGAACATCCAGTCCACCGGCTTCCGTGAGCTCCTCGAGGGCCAGAAGGTCGAGTTCGACGTCACCCAGGGCCAGAAGGGCCCGCAGGCGGAGAACATCCGCCCCATCTGAGTCCCGGCCTACGCCGACTCAGTGTGACGCAGGCGAGGGCCCGTACCTCCAAGGTACGGGCCCTCGCCCATGCCGCCCGACGGCCGGGGCGGCGCCTTACTTCTCCCTGACGGCCGACACACCCGCCGCCGCGCCTCCGCGCGCGCCGGCCGAAGGCCCTCAGGAAGAGGAACACCCATGCCCGAGCAGTCCCGTCCGCGCGCCGAGAAGGCCGCGGCGCAGTCCGTTTCGCGATCTGGTTCGAAGTCCGTTTCGCAGTCCGGTTCGCGTACCGACCAGCCCCGTGCCGACAAGCCGCGCACCCGTAGCGGGAAGCCGCGCACCGGCGCCGCGCGTGGCGGTGCTCCGCGTACCGAGCAGCCGCGCGGCGGCGAGCAGGCCCGTACCGAGCGTCCGCGCCGGCCGCGCCGGAGTGCCGCGCCGTCGGTCGCCGCGCCCGCCGAGGACTTCACGCACGTGCAGGGCACCCCGTCCCGCCCGGCGGCGGAGAGCTTCGCCGAGCTGAACCTCCCCTCCGGGCTGATGAAGGAACTGGGCGCGCAGGGCGTGACCGAGCCGTTCCCGATCCAGGCCGCCACCCTGCCGGACGCGCTGGCCGGACGTGACGTCCTCGGCCGCGGCCGCACCGGCTCCGGCAAGACCCTGGCGTTCGGCCTGCCGCTGCTGGTGCGCACCGCCGGGAAGCGGGCCAGCGCCCGCCACCCGCTGGCCCTGGTGCTGGTCCCCACCCGTGAGCTCGCCCAGCAGGTCACCGACGCGCTCGCCCCCTACGCCGGGGTGCTCGGCCTGCGGATCACCACCGTGGTCGGCGGCATGTCGATCACCCGCCAGGCCAACCAGGTCCGCCGCGGCACCGAGGTGCTGGTGGCCACCCCCGGCCGGCTGGACGACCTGATCCAGCGCGGCGACGTGCGCCTGGACGACGTGGCGATCACCGTCCTCGACGAGGCCGACCAGATGGCCGACATGGGCTTCCTGCCGCAGGTCGTCAAGCTCCTGGAGCAGGTCGCCGAGGGCGGGCAGCGGATGCTGTTCTCCGCCACCCTGGACCGCAACGTGGACCGGCTGGTCAACCGCTTCCTGACCGACCCCGTCACCCATTCGGTGGACCCGTCGGCCGGTGCCGTCACCACCATGGACCACCACCTGCTCCAGCTCGACCCCGCCGACAAGGCCGAGACCACCGCCCGGATCGCCGCCCGCGAGGGCCGCGTGATCATGTTCGTGCACACCAAGCACGGCGCGGACCGGCTCGCCAAGCAGCTGCGCGCCCACGGCGTGGTCGCCGCCGCGCTGCACGGCGGCAAGTCGCAGCCGCAGCGCAACCGGGTCCTCGACCAGTTCCGCGACGGCCAGGTCACCGCGCTGATCGCCACCAACGTCGCCGCCCGCGGCATCCACATCGACGGCCTCGACCTGGTCGTCAACGTCGACCCGCCGATCGACCACAAGGACTACCTGCACCGCGGCGGCCGCACCGCGCGGGCCGGCGAGTCCGGCACCGTGGTCACCCTGGTGCTGCCCGAGCAGCGCCGCGAGGTCAACCGCCTGATGAGCATCGCCGGTATCCGGCCCACCATCACCAAGGTCCGCCCCGAGGACGGCGAGCTCAAGCGCATCACCGGCGCGAGGATGCCGTCCGGCGTGGCGGTCATGCTTCCGGTTCCGGCGACGGCGGTGGCTGTTGCCGCTCCCGTCTCCGAGGGTGCGGAGGGCCGTGGCCGCGGGCGTGGCGGGGCCAAGCCGGCGGACGGCGAGGCGCGACGCCGCCCCGCGAAGCGTTCCGGCGGCCTGCCCAAGGACGTCGACATGAGCGGCAACCCGCGCCGCCCCCGGCCCAAGCAGCGCCCCGGCGGCGGGAGCTCGCAGATGGCGGCCGGGTTCATCGGCAAGTCGTCCGGGCGGGCGAAGCCGGGGTCCGGGACGAAGAGTGGCTCCAACTACGGGACGGGGCGGCAGCGGCGCAAGGCCGACTAGCGCTTCGCGGGACCGGGGAGAGCACCATCAGGGCGCTGGGGGTACCCCCAGCGCCCCTGTTTTCGTGCCCATCCGCTCGCGCGAGTCTCCCCGCGCCCCTGATGGTGCTCTCTCAGGCCTTGGACATCTCGCGGACGGTCGCGACCAGGGGAGCCAGTTCGGGGCGGGTCTCGGCGGTGGTGAGGGCCTCGGCGAGGGCGGTGTCGTTGGTGGGGCGGGCCTGGGCGAGGAGGTCGAGGCCGGCCGGGGTGACGTTGGTGTAGATGCCGCGGCGGTCGGTGGGGCAGAGGTAGCGGGCGAGCAGGCCGCGGTCCTCGAGGCGGGTGACCAGGCGGGTGGTGGCGCTCTGGCTGAGCACGACCGCGTCGGCGAGCTGGTTCATCCGGAAGTGGCCGCCGTCGCCGTCGTGCTGCTCGCTCAGGACGTTCAGGACGGAGAACTCGCGGACGCTGAGCTCGTGTTCGGCCTGCAGGGCGCGTTCGACATGGGCCTCGATCCGGCCGTGCAGAGCGGTCAGGGCGCACCAGCCGTGGGCCAGGGCAGGATCAGGGCGGGTCATCGGACACGCTCCCTTCGGGGTCGCTTCACTCCGTACAAGCTTAGTCGAAATGCGCAAATTCCCGCGCCTGCAAGTATTCGGCGGGAGTCCGCGGGAGATGAGGAGACGTCGATGGAGCAGCACGTGCGGATGGGCGCGCAGGAAGCGGCGCTGGACGCCCTGCTGGAGGCTCTCGGCGAGCCGGTGGGCGACACCTCGCAGGACGACCGGGTGGCGCGGCTCGACGCGCAGGCGCCGGGCTACGCGCAGTACCACCGGATCGGGCACAAGCGGCAGGCCGCGTACCGGCGGCTGAGCGCGGACCGGGCGGCCGCGCACCACTGCTACCCGCTGGTGCTGGCCGCGCTGCTGGCCGACGACGACCCGTCCTCGCCGCGCTGGCTGGCGCAGGTGCTGCTGACGGTGGGCGGTCGGCGGCGGCTGCAGGAGGAGCTGGTGGCGGCGGTGGAGGGCGGAGACCCGTTGCGGCAGGTGTGCGCGGTGGGTGCGTGGCGGTGGGCGGACGCCGGGGACGGGCCCGTGACGGAGCGGTTCCTGGCGGTCCGTCGGGAGGCGGCCGAGCGCTGCGTCGACCCGTGGGTGCGGGAGCGGTTGGCCGACTGAGCGTCAGCAGGGCGTGCAGGGGTACCACTTGGGGGCCGCGCCGTGTTAGCTTTTTTGCCAATTCATGGTCTTCGCATGGTGACGCCTATGCCTTCGCCCATGCCATCGGACCTTGGCAACGGGGAAGAGGTACGCCGACATGGCGGGGGAGTTCACGGTCGATCCGGACGCGTTGCGCCGGTTCGCCCGCACCAGTACCGAACGGGCCGAGCGGCTGCGGGCGATCCGCGCCGAACTCGGCGGACACCAGCTGTCGCCGTCCGCCTTCGGGAAACTCCCGGAGTCCGACGAAACCGGCCGCGACTACGTGGAACGCTCCGAGGCGGCGATCGACAACGCCGGGGCCGCCTCCGACACCATGGACCGGATCGCCGAATACGCCGACGGCATGGCCGGCGCGTACGAACGCACCGACGAGGGCATCGGGCGCACCATGCAGGCGATCGCCGGAGGGCTGGACGGATGAGCGGGCCGATCGCGGGCGCCGTCGACGCCTACACGAAGATCAACGACTGGATGACCCCGCTGGGCAGCCTGATCGACGAGATCATGCGCCCCATCGTGGAACCCCTTGCCGAGCCGCTGGAGTTCGTCACCGGCGACCCCGAAGGCCTGGAAGCCGCCGCCCAGTTGTGGCAGAAGCAGGCCGAGCAACTGCGCGAGGTGATCGCCGACCAGCGCCGCGACCGGGCCGCCCTGGCCGGCGAATGGCAGGGTGAGGCGTCCGAGGCGTTCCAGCGTGAACTCGCCGAGTACGAGCAGGCGTTGGAGGACGAGGCGGAGGACATGGAGGCCACCGCCGAACTCCTCACCGAAGCCGCCGCCGAAGCCCGGATGGCACAGGACCTGGTCGAGACGATCATTCGCGAGCTGATCGAATGGGCGATCATCACGCTCGCCGCGTCGCTCGCCTTCAGCGTGATCACCGCCGGCATCTCGCTGGCCGCCGAAGCCGCCGCGGCCGCCGCCGAGGGCGCCATCGCCAGCGCCCGGATAGCCAACCTGGTGCGCAAACTCGCCAGCGCGCTGAAGAAGATCGCCGACGCGATGAAGGCACTCAAGGCCGTCTCCAAGCGCCCGCACCTCAACCCGAAGAAGCCCTGGACCTGGAACAAGCCGCTCGACGTCGAGGCGTACCTGGCCAAGACGGGCGTCAAGATGATCGGCAAGGGAGGCCTGCACGGCATCGGCCTGACCGGCAACCCGGCCGGCGAAGCGCTCCAGCAGATCACCCAGAGCGGCGCCGGAATCGTCGCCGACGAGGCCGACGACCGGATCAGCGGCAACCGCGGCCCCAGCACCGGCCTCCGTCAACGCGCCGGCATCGCGCAGCCCGCCCAGGCACCCGACCTCAGCCCCGAGGAGCGCCGCCGCCGCTTCGAGGACGCCTTCGGCTGAGCCACCCACCACATTCAGGAGGACCACCGTGCTCGACCGGGACCGCCAGTTCGCCACGCCGTTCCTCGCCGCCGGCGAGGAGCTGCTGGCCGCTGCCCCCGTCTCGCTGGCGCCCGGCATTCCGCGACCGCCCGAGGCACTGCTGACCCCGCGCCAACCGGGCGAACTGGAACAGAAGTTGGCCAAGCCGTTCACCCTGCTGCGGCGCGCATACGCGGTGGTCAACCCCGTCTCCGCCGGCGTCGGCGCCGTCGAGGACCGGATGATGGACGCCGTGCCGGACTCCGTCTGGCACGGCAAGGGCATGGCCGGCGACTGGCACACCACCGCCGGCCGCCTGGTCGTCCGCCTCCACGAGGACGGCGCGAACGGCAGCGCGCTGCTCGTCCTCACCGGCCGGCGGCTGCTGCTGCTCGCCGACCGCGCCAAGCTCTGGCAGCTCACCGAACAGCACGCCCTGCAGTTCGAACTCCCGCGCGACGAGATCGCCGGGGCTCAGCGCAACGCGAAGGGCGTCACGCAGCGGGGCCGCCTCGACGTGCACTTCCGCGACGGCTCGTGGGTCGGCGTCACGACGCCGCTGCCGTCGGCGGCGGACGAACTGGCTGCGGCGTTCGCGGCGCTCGGGGGCTGATGCCTCCGGTCGGAATTTCGTGGCGGGGAATGCCGTTCGGCCGGGGATGTCCCCGTGGCAGTGGTGACTTGGCCCCGCTGTGGTGAGACGTCAGGCGGTGCGGGCCGTTGAGGCGGTGGTGGCGGCGGTCTCGGCGTGGCGGGTGAGGACGAGGCGGGCGAGTTCGGGGGCCGCGCCGAGGACTGGGGCCAGGTGGTCAGCGGTGGCTGCGGCGGTGGCGATGCGGTCCGGGAGGAGGCCCGGGGCGAGGAGGTACGGGGCGACGGCGGTGGTGCGGACGGCCGGGTCGGCGCGGAGGGTGGCGAGGGCGTCGGTGACCGTTGGGGTGGTGGCGGAGGCGTAGGCGGTGGTGACCGCGGCCCAGCCTCGGGTGCGTTGCCAAGTGGCGGCGACGGCGCGGGTGGTGGCGTTGGCGGCCGGGTCGGAGGAGCCGGCGGCGGCCAGGACGATTCCCGTACGGGCGCGGACGGTGGGGTCGGTGACGTCGAGGCCGGACTCGGCGAGGCGGCGGTCGAGGGCGTCGAGGAGGAGCGGGGACGGGCCCAGGACGTCGGCGACCGGGATGGCGGAACCGGCGGCGCGGAGGGCGGCCGGGATGTCGTGCTTGGCGTGGAAGGCGCGATTGAGGAGCAGGGGGACGGCGATCGCGTCGGTGAGGCGCGGGGCGACCTGGGCGATGCGAGGGGCGCAGTGGTCCAGATAGGCGGTGGTGACGGGGAGTTCGGGGCGGAGCGCGCGGATCGCGTCGGCGAGGGCCTCGACGGTGGCGGCGTGGCGGGGGTCGCGGGAGCCGTGCGCGAGGAGGAGAAGCGGTGCGGCGGCAGCGGGGTGCGAGGGGTGGGTGGGGGTGGGGGCGGTGCGTGGCTGCGGCTCGGTGCCTTCCGCCGCGCGCAGTTCCGCCCCCTCGCCTTCGGCTGGGAGGTGCCCCCAGCGCCCCTGACGGGGCTGGGCGGTGCGGGAGGGCTGGCGAGGTGGTTGGTCGGCTGCTGGGTGCGGGCGGTGGGTGGGGGTGAGCGCGGTGTCCGGCTGCGGCTCGGTGCCTTCCGCCGCGCGCAGTTCCGCCCCCTCGCCTTCGGCTGGGAGGTGCCCCCAGCGCCCCTGGCGGGGCGTGGGGTTGGGGTGAGGCAGGTCGGTTCGCTCCTGATGGGGCGGGGGGTTTCGGGGCGTCAGGTCGCTGCGCTCCTGATGGGGCGCGAGGCTGCCGCCCGGAGGCAGGTCGTCGCCCGACTGACGGGACGCGGGAGTGCCGGTCGGGTCGCTGCGCTCGTGGCGGGGTGCGCGGGTGCCGCCCTGTTCCCGGTCGCTCTGCTCGTGGCGGGGCGCAGCCGCCGGGGTGGGGGGCTGGTGGGGGGAGGGGCGGAGAGCCATCGGTGTCAGCGGGTGGTGACGAGGAGGCCGCGGCTGCGGAGGACTCGGCGTTCGAGGGGGGAGAAGAAGAGGAGGTCGATGGCGACGCCGACGGTGAGGATGAGGAGGATGCCGAGGAGGACGCCGGACATGTTGGTGAACTCGCGCTGGTTCTCCAGGTAGCGGCCGAGGCCGAGGCCCAAGTCCGGTGAGGAGGCGATGAGTTCGGCGGCCATGAGGGAGCGCCAGGAGAAGGCCCAGCCCTGCTTGAGGCCGGCGAGGTAGCCGGGGAGGGCGGCGGGGAGCAGGATGTGGCGGGCGCCGGCCAGGCCGGTGGCGCCGAGGGTTTGGCCGGCGCGGAGGAAGAGCGGGGGGACCTGGTCGACGCCGGCGATGAGGCCGTTGGCGATGGAGGGGACGGCGCCGAGGAGGATGACGGCGTACATCGCGGAGTTGTTGATGCCGAGCCAGATGACGGCGGCGGGGACCCAGGCGACCGAGGGGAGGGACTGGAGGCCGGAGAGGACGGGGCCGAGTGCGGCGCGGACCGGCTTGACCTGGGCGACCAGGAGGCCGATGGGGGTGCCGATCAGGACGGAGAGCAGGAAGCCGGAGAGGCCGCGCCAGACGCTGGTCCAGATGATGGAGAACAGCGTTCCGGCGTACCAGAGTTCGGTGAGGGAGTCCCAGACGTCGGCGGGGCTGGGGAGCTTGTCGGGGGTGGTGAGGTGGAGGCTGTAGGCGAGCTGCCAGGCGGCGAGGACGAGGAGTACGCCGAGGACGGGCGGGAGGACCGACCGGCGCAGGACGACGGAGAGGGGCGCGCGAGTGGCGTGGACGGTTTCGAGTGCGTCGAGGCCGGCCTCGACACCCGCGGAGTCGTCGGCGGCGGGGAGGGTGTCAGTGCTGGACATGGCGGCGGATCTCCCCACGCAGTTCTTCGGTGATCTCGATGGACAGATCCGCGACCCCGGCGGATTCGATGCGGCGCGGCTGGGGCAGGTCGATGCGCCATTCGCGGGCGATCCGGCCGGGGCGGGAGGAGAGCAGGACGACGCGCTGGGCGAGGCGGACGGCTTCGCGGACGTTGTGGGTGACGAACAGGACGGCGAGCCGGCGTTCGGCCCAGATGCGGGTGATCTCGTTGTGCAGGACGTCCCGGGTGATGGCGTCGAGGGCGGCGAACGGCTCGTCCATCAGCAGGACTTGGGAGCCCTGGGCGAGGGAGCGGGCGAGGGCGACGCGCTGGCGCATGCCGCCGGAGAGTTCGTGAACGCGCTTCTTGTAGGAGCCGCCGAGGCGGACCAGGTCGAGCAGGCGTTCGGCCTCGGTCTGGCGTTCGGTCTTGGGGACGCCGGCCAGGCGGAGGGCGAGTTCGATGTTCTTGCCCGCGGTGAGCCAGGGGAAGAGTGCGTGGTCCTGGAACATCAGGGCGGGGCGGCCGCCAGGGACGTCGATGGTGCCGGAAGTGGGCCGGTCGAGGCCGGCGACCAGGTTGAGCAGGGTGGACTTGCCGCAGCCGGAGGCGCCGAGGAGGGTGACGAACTCGCCGGGGGCGACGGTCAGGTTGATGTCGTCCAGGACCGGGGCGGCGGTGCCGGGGCGGCCGAAGGTCTTGTGCACGTGCGAGATCCGGACGGCGAAGTCGCTGTCCGGGTGTTCTGCGCCGGGGGCGTCGGGCGAGGTGGTCAGTGCCGTGGTCACGGGCACCTCCTGCGGGTGTGGGCCGGGCAGGGCAGGGGCGGGGTGCGGTGGCCGGGGTCCGTCCCGCGCCCGCCCGGCGAGTGGGCATCGGGTGGGCGGGCGCGAGACGGACGCCGGGGCCTGGGAGGGCTTCCGGAGGGCTACTTGGCGCCGAGGCCGGCGTCGGCGACGGCGGGCTGCCCGGCCGCGGCGAGCACCTTGTTGAGCAGGGTCAGGTCGTAGATCCCGGCCAGGTTCGGCTTCTTCAGGAGGCCGGCGGTGACGGCGTGGTCGGCCTCGGCCTGCAGGGTGTTGGCCAGCGGGTCGTCGATGAAGTCGATGTCCTGCCAGGCCGGGTCGAGGACCGCGGCGTCCAGCGCGTTGCCGGCGTCGGCCTTGATCTGCTCGTTGGCGACGGCCTTGGCCTGGTCGGAGTTGGCCTTGATCCAGGCGTTGGTCTTCACCGAGCCGCGCAGGACGGCCTCCACCACGTCGGGGTGTTCGGTGAGGAACTTCTGCGACACGATGATGTTGGTGATGACGAACTTCTTGTCCGGCCAGACGTCCTTCTCGTTGAGCAGGACCTTCGCGCCGAGGGTGACCAGCTTGGAGGCGGTCGGCTCGGGGACCCAGGCGCCGTCGATGGAGCCGGACTTGTAGGCGTCGGGGGTGACCTTGTTGTCGCTGCGGATCACCTTGACGTCGCCGTCGCCGGTGTTGGCGTCGACCTTCCAGCCCTTGCCGGCAAGGTAGTTGAGCAGGGCGACGTCCTGGGTGTTGCCGAGCTGCGGGGTGGCGATCCGCTTGCCCTTGAGCTCGTCCACCGAGGTGATCTTCGCCGGGTTGACCACCAGCTTGACGCCGCCGGAGGCCGAACCGCCCACGATCTTCAGGGACTTGCCGCCGGACTGGGTGTAGCCGTTGATCGACGGGGAGGGGCCGATCCAGCCGATGTCGATGGAGCCGGCGTTCAGCGCCTCGATCTCGGCGGGGCCGGCGTTGAAGACCTGGGCCTTGATCTGGGTGCCGCCGAGTTCCTGCTGGAGGATGCCCTGCTTGAGGCCGACCAGCGCGGTGCCGTGGGTGAGGTTGGCGAAGTAGCCGATCTTCACGGTGTCGGCGGACAGCTTCGCGCCGGACGCGGCGGGGGCGGCCGAGGCCTTGTCGTCGCTCTTGGAGCCGTAGCCGCAGGCGGTGAGCAGGCCGGCCGCGGTGAGGACGGCGACGGTCGCGACGGCGGCGCGTCTGATCCGGCCGGCGGTGGGGCGGGCCTGGGTATGGGTGGGCAGGGAGCTGGGTGCCATGAGAGGTGTCCCGTTCGTGGAGAAGGAAGACGGTCGTGCCTGACCGGGGCCGGGCCGCCCCCGCCGTACCTGCTGTGGGAAGGTGCGGCGGCTGCGGGCCCGGCGACAGGGGCTAGGTCCCCTGTCAGCCCTCACATCGCGTCAGGCCGCCCTGGCCGCTGCCGAGGACGCCGCTGCCGATGCGGCCGCCTTCCTTGTCCATGCCCGAGAACGCCTCGCTGGGCATCAGACCCAGTCCTCCTCAGTGGAAGCGTCGATGGTGCTGACGGGGGTGGTGTCGAACGCCTCGCCCGCCATGCCGGCGGTGAGCGTGGTGCCGTCGGCCGGGTCGATCAGGATGAACGAGCCGGTCCGCCGGTTGTCGCGGTACGGGTCGAGGGCCAGCGGCTCGGCGGTGCGCAGCACCACGTGGCCGATGTCGTTGACGTTCAACCCCTCGGCGCCGGAGCGCTGTTCGAGAGTGTCGATGTCGATGCGGTAGCTGATCTCCTTGACGAGCGCGCGCACGGTGCGGGTGGTGTGCTTGAGCAGCACCTTCGCGCCGACGTGCAGCGGGCGCTCGTTCAGGTGGCAGACCGTCGCCTCGATGTCCTTGCTGGGCAGGGCGGTTGACCCGGACGCGATCAGGTCGCCGCGGGAGATGTCGAGGTCGTCGGCGAGGCGGACCGTCACCGACTGCGGGGCCCAGGCGAGTTCGGTCTCGACGCCGAGCGCGTCGATCGCCGCGACGGTGGTGGTGTGGCCCGAGGGCAGCACCGTCACCGGGTCGCCGACCCGCAGCACGCCGGAGGCCAACTGCCCGGCGTAGCCCCGGTAGTCGTGGTGCTCCTGGCTCTGCGGCCGGATCACGTACTGGACCGGGAACCGGGCCGGCTCGGTGCTCGGGTCGGAGCCGACCGGGACGGTCTCCAGGTGCTCCAGCAGGGTCGGGCCGCCGTACCAGTCCATGTGCCCGGACGGCTCGACCACGTTGTCACCGGCGAGCGCCGAGATCGGCACCGCGACGACGTCCTTGACCCCGAGCGAGGCGGCGTAGGAGGTGAACTCCTCGGCGATCCGCGCGAAGACCGGCTCCGCGTAGTCGACCAGGTCCATCTTGTTGACGGCCAGCACGACGTGCGGGACGCGCAGCAGCGCGGCGACCGCGGCGTGCCGGCGGGTCTGCTCGACGACGCCGTTTCGGGCGTCGACCAGGACGACGGCGAGTTCGGCGGTGGACGCGCCGGTCACCATGTTGCGCGTGTACTGCACGTGGCCGGGGGTGTCGGCGAGGATGAACCGGCGCCGGGCGGTGGCGAAGTAGCGGTACGCCACGTCGATGGTGATGCCCTGCTCGCGCTCGGCGCGCAGGCCGTCGGTGAGCAGCGCCAGGTCGGGCGCGTCCTGGCCGCGGCGGCGGGAGGCGTGCTCGACGGCCTCCAGCTGGTCGGCCAGCACCGACTTGGAGTCGTGCAGCAGCCGGCCCACCAGGGTGGACTTGCCGTCGTCGACGGACCCGGCGGTGGCGAAGCGCAGGAGGGAGGTGGAGGTGTCGATGGTCACGGTTAGAAGTACCCCTCGCGCTTGCGGTCTTCCATGGCGGCCTCGGACAGCTTGTCGTCGGCCCGCGTGGCGCCGCGCTCGGTGAGGCGGCTGGCGGCGATCTCGGCGATCACGGCCTCGATGGTGTCGGCGTCGGAGTCGACCGCGCCGGTGCAGGACATGTCGCCGACCGTGCGGTAGCGGACGAGACGGGTCTCGGTGCTCTCGCTCTCCTTCGGGCCGCCCCACTCGCCGGCGGTCAGCCACATGCCGTCGCGCTTGAACACCTCGCGGTGGTGGGCGTAGTAGATCTCGGGGAGGGCGATGCCCTCGCGCTCGATGTACTGCCACACGTCCAGCTCGGTCCAGTTGGACAGCGGGAAGACCCGGACGTGCTCGCCGACCGCGTGCCGGCCGTTGTACAGCGACCACAGCTCGGGGCGCTGGCGGCGCGGGTTCCAGGCGCCGAACTCGTCGCGCAGCGAGAACACCCGCTCCTTGGCGCGGGCCTTCTCCTCGTCGCGGCGGCCGCCGCCGAAGACCGCGTCGAACTTGTTCGACTCGATGGCGTCCAGCAGCGGCACGGTCTGCAGCGGGTTGCGGGTGCCGTCGGGGCGCTCGCGGAGCCGGCCGTCGTCGATGAAGTCCTGGACGGAGGCCACGTGCAGGCGCAGGTTGTGCTGCGCCACGGTGCGGTCGCGGTACTCGAGGACCTCGGGGAAGTTGTGGCCGGTGTCCACGTGCAGCAGCGCGAACGGCACCGGGGCGGGCGCGAACGCCTTCAGCGCCAGGTGCAGCATGACGATGGAGTCCTTGCCGCCGGAGAACAGGATCACCGGCCGCTCGAACTCGCCCGCCACCTCGCGGAAGATGTGCACCGACTCGGCCTCCAGCGCGTCCAGGTGGGACAGCGCGAAGGGGGTGTCGTCGGTACGGACCGGGCTGTCGGTCACAGTGGTCACGCGAGGCCCCTCTCGGTCAGGAAGGCGTGCAGTTCGTCGGCGGACTCGGCCACCGTCCGCCCCTGCGTCTGGAGGCGCAACTCCGGCTTCCCGGGCGCCTCGTACGGGTCGTCGACGCCGGTCAGACCGGAGATCTCGCCGGCGGCCTGCTTGGCGTACAGGCCCTTCACGTCCCGCTCCGAGCACAGCTCCACCGGGGTGGCGACGTGGATCTCCAGGAACTCGGTGCCGTTCGCGGCGTGCCGCTCGCGCACCGCGGCGCGGGAGTCCGCGAACGGGGCGATCACCGGGGCGAGCACCTTGACGCCGTTGGCGGCGAGCTTCTCGGCGACGAAGCCGATCCGGGTGACGTTGGTGTGCCGGTCCTCGCGGGAGAAGCCGAGGCCCTTGGAGAGGAACTCGCGGATCTCGTCACCGTCCAGCACCTCGACCCGGTGGCCCTCGGCGCGCAGCCGCTCGGCCAGCGCGAACGCCAGCGTGGTCTTGCCGGCGCTGGGCAGCCCGGTCAGCCACACGGTGGCGCCGCGCTCGCGGCCCGCTGCCGGGGTGTCGGCGGTGGTCACGGTGGTTACTCCTGACAGTCGGTGACGGTGGATCAAGTGGTGCTCAGAGGTGGATGCCGCACTCGGTCTTGCCGGAGCCCGCCCAGCGGCCGGCCCGGCCCTGCTCGCCCTCGCCGGGCTTGGCGGTGCAGGACAGCGGGGAGCAGCCGATCGAGGTGTAGCCCTCCCACAGCAGCGGGTTCAGTAGTACCCCGTTGGCCTGCACGTAGGCGTCCACGTCGTCCTGCGTCCAGCGGGCGATCGGGGCGAGCTTCACCTTGCGGCGCTTGGCGTCCCAGGCCACCACCGGGGTGCTGGCGCGGGACGGCGACTCGTCGCGGCGCAGTCCCGTCGCCCAGGCGTCGTACCCGCCCAGGCCGCGGTTCAGCGGCTCGACCTTGCGCAGCGAGCAGCACAGGTCCGGGTCGCGGTCGTGCAACTGCGGCCCGTACTGGGCGTCCTGCTCGGCCACGGTGAGCTTCGGGGTCAGCGTGATCACGTTGACCGGCATGGTCGCGGCGACCGCGTCCCGGGTGCCGATGGTCTCCGCGAAGTGGTAGCCGGTGTCCAGGAACACCACGTCCACGCCGGGCAGCGCGGTGGACGCCAGGTGGGCGACCACCGCGTCCTCCATCGAGGAGGTGACGCAGAACCGCTTGCCGAAGGTGTCTGCCGCCCACCGCAGGATCTCCTGCGCGGAGGCCTCCTCCAGCTCCCGGCCGGCCTTGACGGCCATCGCTTCGTAGTCAGTCGCGGTCGTCATTCCCGGTCCCCCCGTCGGAAGTCGACAACAGCCCGAGGAACTTCAGCTGGAACCCCCGGCGGCAGGCCCGGCACTCCCAGGTGCCGTGGCCGCTCTCGGACGGGCGCAGGTCCTCGTCCCCGCAGTACGGGCAGTAAAAGGGTGCCGCTCGCTCGCTCACGACAGCTGCTCCTCGCTCGCCCGCACCGCCCACTGGGCGAAGCGCTCGCCGTCCTGACGGTCCGCCTGGTAGCGGGTCAGCAGGCGCTCGACGTAGTCGGGCAGTTCGGCGCTGGTGACCTTCAGGCCGCGGATCTTGCGGCCGAACGCGGCGTTCTCGAAGCCGAGCGAGCCGCCCAGGTGGATCTGGAAGCCCTCGACCTGCCGGCCGTTCTCGTCGGTGACCAGCTGGCCCTTGAGGCCGATGTCGGCGGTCTGGATGCGGGCGCAGGCGTTCGGGCAGCCGTTGATGTTGATGCTCAGCGGCTCGTCGAACTCCGGCAGGCGGCGCTCCAGTTCGTCGATCAGGGTGCGGCCGCGGTCCTTGGTGTCGACGATCGCGAGCTTGCAGTACTCGATGCCGGTGCAGGCCAGCGTGCCGCGCCGGAAGGTGGACGGGGTGACCCGCAGGTCGAGCGCCTCCAGGCCGGCCACCAGCGAGTCGATCTGCTCCTGCTCGACGTCCAGCACGATCAGCTTCTGCTCGACGGTGGTGGCCAGCCGGCCCGAGCCGTGCTCGGCGGCCAGGTCGGCGACCTGCTGGAGCAGCTTGCCGTTCAGCCGGCCGACCTTCGGCGCGAAGCCGACGTAGAACCGTCCGTCGTTCTGCGGGTGGACGCCCACGTGGTCGCGCCAGCGTCCGGCCGGCTGCTCCGGGCCCGGGCCGTCCGTCAACTCCCGCTTCAGGTACTCGTCCTGGAGGATCTGCCGGAACTTGGCCGGGCCCCAGTCGGCGACCAGGAACTTCAGCCGGGCCCGGTTGCGCAGGCGGCGGTAGCCGTAGTCGCGGAAGATGCCGACCACGCCGGCCCACACGTCCGGGACGTCCGCCAGCGGCACCCAGGCGCCGAGCCGGACGCCCAGCTTCGGGTTGGTGGACAGGCCGCCGCCGACCCACAGGTCGAAGCCCGGGCCGTGCTCGGGGTGGACCACGCCGACGAACGCGATGTCGTTGATCTCGTGGACCACGTCCAGCAGCGGGGAGCCGGAGATCGCGGTCTTGAACTTGCGCGGCAGGTTGGAGTACTCGGGGTTGCCGATGTACTTGCGGTTGATCTCGTCGATCGCCCAGCTGCCGTCGATGATCTCGTCGGCGGCGAGGCCCGCCACCGGCGAGCCGATCACCACGCGCGGGCAGTCGCCGCAGGCCTCGGTGGTGGACAGGCCGACCGACTCCAGCTTCTCCCAGATCGCCGGGACGTCCTCGATCCGCACCCAGTGGAACTGGACGTTCTGGCGGTCCGTCACATCGGCGGTGCCGCGCGCGTACTGCTCGGACGCCTCGCCGATGGCGCGCAGTTGAGGGACGGTCAGCTGGCCGCCGTCGATCCGCACCCGGAGCATGAAGTACTCGTCCTCGAGCTCGTGCGGCTCCAGGATCGCGGTGCGGCCGCCGTCGATGCCCTGGCGGCGCTGGGTGTACAGGCCCCACCAGCGCATCCGGCCGCGCAGGTCGGCCGGGTCGATCGAGTGGAAGCCGCCCTTGGAGTAGATCGTCTCAATGCGTGTCCGCACATTGAGACCGTCGTCGTCCTTCTTCATCTGCTCGTTGGCGTTGAGCGGGGTGTGGTGCCCCATCGCCCACTGGCCCTCGCCGCGGTGGCGGGTCACCTTGCGGGCGGCGGGGCGGGCCGCGACGGCGGCGCCGGCCTGAGGCTCGTCCGGCGCTTCCGGCTCGGGAGTGCGGGCCATGGTGTCAGTCCTTTGAGCGGCTTGGCAGGTGCGGGGGGTGCTGGCCGATTCCCGGGCGTGCCCCGCTCCCACCTGCGGAATTCAGCAGGCGGCGGGAGGGGTGACGCTGGGCCGGGTGTCGAGGGTGCGCGCATCCGCGACGGCGGGGATGCGCGGGCAGGGCGCCGGTGCGGGGCGGCGTGCGAGTGGGGCTCAGGTCACCGGACAGATGGCGCTGGACACGCGAAGGAGGTCGACGTGGAGTCGGCCAACTAGGGTGGTACCGGCGCTAGACATGGCAAGAGATTCGCACGGCTGGCGACTCGAGGTCCACTAACGTCCGAATCCTGGACCTGAACGTTCCGCATTCCGGGACGGTCGGCCGGCTCGGGCCGCTCCGCACCCTGTGGTCCGCCGGTTCCCGGCAGTGGCGCATCGGTCGGCGAGTGCGGGCCGATACCGTAGGGACGTGCAAGCAGCAGGCAGTACTCCGCATCCGCCCGGGGGGGCCGGTCCGACCGCCGACCGGCAGCCCCGTCGTCGCGGCGGCCGCCGCCGGGCCGTAAAGCGAACCACCTGGTACCGCACCCTGTGGGCGCTGGTGAAGGACACCACCAACACCTGCGTCGAGTACCGCGTCACCGGACTCGCGGCGGAGGCGGCGTTCTTCACGCTCCTCTCCATCCCGCCCCTGCTGCTCTGCCTGGCCGGCACCCTCGGCTACCTCGACGACATCCTCGGCGCCGGCACCATCGTGCGGCTCAAGGCGGACGTCATCTCAGCAGCTGGGACGGTGCTCTCACCGGGCTCCATCGACCAGATCGTCCAACCCCTGCTCGACGACGTCTTCGGCAGCGCCCGGCCGGACCTGATCTCGATCGGCTTCCTGCTCTCGCTCTGGTCCGGCTCCCGCGCCCTCTACATCTTCATCGACACCATCACCGTGATGTACGGCCTCGACGGCAAACGCGGCCTGGTCAAGACCCGGCTGATGTCGCTCGGCCTCTACCTCGGCGCACTGGTGATCGGCTCCCTGGTGCTGCCACTGCTGGTCACCGGGCCCGGGCTGCTGATCAACACCTTCCAGAGCTGGGCCGGAGTGATCACCTCGCTCTACTGGCCCGCCGCGATCATGCTGCTGATCGTCTTCCTCACCACCCTCTACCACGTGGCCGTCCCCGTCAGCACGCCCTGGCGCGAGGACATCCCCGGCGCGCTCGTCGCCCTCCTCGTCCTGGTGGTGTGCAGCGTCGCCCTGCGGCTCTACCTGGTCAGCTCCGTCGAAGGCCACTCGGTGTACGGGCAGCTCGCCGCCCCCGTCGCCGTACTGCTGTGGATCTTCGTGGTGGCGCTCGCCGTCCTGATCGGCGCCGCGATGAATGCCGCCATAGACCGCCGCTGGCCCGCCGTCGAAACCGCCGACGCCCGCGCCGAGGTCGAACGCCTCACCGAGGACGCCGCCGTCCAGCGCGGCCGCGAGGCCGCCACCCGCCGCGCCGCCGAACGCGCCGAACGCACCCGCCAGTTCGGCCTCGCCGAAGGCCACGACGAGGACCTCTTCGACGAGGACGACGACGAGCCGGTGCCGAGCGAGTACCCCGAACGCTGGGCGAGCTTCCTCCCGCACGACGACGTCAAACGCCGGCTCGGCCGGGTGCGGCGCAGGCAGCGCTGAGATCCCGGGCTCCAAGGAGCGGCCCCCGTCGGTACCTTCCGGTACGGGCGGGGGCCGCTTCGCGTCTGTCGGGGATGTCCCGGACTTGTGTGTCAACTGCCTTGCGGTACAGGGGCGGTGAGGGCCGGTGCGGGTGGTGCGGAAATTCGGTGGCGGCGGGGACGGGGGAGTACTAGCGTGGCGTCCGCCGATCGAGGGCGCCCCAGGGTGGGGTGCGCGAGGCGTGTCGCAAGAAGAGGAGGTGAGGACCGTGAGGCCTGTCCTTGCAGGTGTTGGTTCCCGCGTTCAGAAGTTCACCGAGTCCTGTACCCCTCGGTCCGCGGCCGACCTCGGACCGGTGTCGCCCATGCGCTGACACCGCCGTCGCACGGCCGGGGCCACCCGTTCCCTGAAGGGTTCACCCCGTGCTTTCCACGACCTCCGCTGCCCACCCGCTCTCCGGCCTCGGCTGGGACGAGGACCGGGCCGCCGATTTCCGTCCGCTCGCCGAGGCGGGCCTGCTCCCCGGGCGGATCACCCGCATCGACCGCGGCCGCTGCGATGTGCTGCTCGTCGATCCCGAGACCGGCGAGCCCGCCACGCTGCGCGCCGACACCCGGCCGGTGACCAGCGCCGACACCATTCACAACCCGTGCACCGGGGACTGGGTGGCCGTCGACCCGGCCGCCCGGCCACTGCCCGCCGTCACCACCGTGCTCCCCCGCACCACCGCGATCATCCGCAAGGGCGCCCACAAGCGCTCCGAGGGTCAGGTGCTGGCCGCCAACATCGACACCGTCCTGATCGCCGTCTCACTCGCCGCGGAACCCGACCTGGGCCGGGTGGAGCGTCTGCTCGCCCTCGCCTGGGAATCCGGGGCCGAACCGCTGATCGTCCTCACCAAGTCCGACTTGGTCCACGACGGCGACTTCGTCCGGGCGGACGTGGAGGCGGTCGCACCCGGGGTCCCCGTGCTGACGGTCAGCGCCGAGACCGGAGCCGGCATGGACGCACTGCGCGCCCTGGCCACCGGCTCCTGCGCCCTGATCGGCCAGTCCGGCGCCGGCAAGTCCACCCTCACCAACGCCCTCGCGGGCACCGACACCATGACGGTCCAGCAGGTCCGTTCCGTCGACGAGAAGGGCCGGCACACCACCACCACCCGCGAACTCGTCCCGCTCCCCGGCGGCGGCGCCGTCATCGACACCCCGGGCCTGCGTGGCGTCGGCCTGTTCGGTGGCGAGGGCATCGACCTCGCCTTCGCCGACATCGACCAGCTCGCGTCCGGCTGCCGCTACGACGACTGCTCGCACCGCACCGAACCCGCCTGCGCCGTCTGCGCCGCCCTCGCCGACGGTACCCTCCCCGAGCGCCGCTGGGAGTCCTACCTCAAGCTCCAGCGCGAGAACGACTGGATCGCCTCCCGCGCCGACGCCCGCCTCCGCGCCGAACGCGCCCGCCACCACCACAAGACCCGCACCAAGGCCCTCCGCACCGTCCGCCGCCCCTGACCGCGGCCCGGGGCGGGTTCGTCGCGGCCGGTGCGCCGCACCAGGACGAACTCGCCCCGGCGCAGGGGTGATTGGGGCTGCGCCGGGTTGACGGGTGGTCAGAAGAGCTGGTCCGCGTCCTTGCCGTTCTCGTGGGCGAGCAGCCAGCGCTTGGCGTCGATGCCGGCGGCGAAGCCGGTGAGGCTGCCGTTGGCGCCCATGACGCGGTGGCAGGGGCGGACGATGAGGAGGGGGTTGGCTCCGACGGCGCCGCCGACGGCGCGGACGGCGCGGGGTGACTGGCCTGCGGCGTCGGCGAGTTGGCCGTAGGTGACGGTGGCGCCGTAGGGGATGTCGTCGATGCTCGCCCAGATCCGGCGGCGGAACTCGGTGCCGACGGGGGCGAGCGGCAGGTCGAAGGTGGTGCGCTCGCCGGCGAAGTACTCGGTGAGCTGCTCGACGGCGGGGGCGAGCGCGTCCGGGTCGGGCTGCCAGTCGGCGGCGGGCTCGGCGAGCGCGTACTTCTGGCCCGGGGCGGTGACGGCGGTCAGCGCGAAGCCGTGCTCCTCGTCGAGGGTGCCGCTGAGCAGCAGGGTGCCGAGCGGGCTGTCCATGGTGGTGAAGACGGTGGTCATGCCGGTTCCTTGCGGGTACGGAGGGCGGTGTGGTGGGCGGAGGCCGCCGACCACAGGTGGTGCAGGGCGTAGGAGCGCCAGGGCGCCCAGGCGGCGGAGCGGTCGGCGGAGCTGCGCGGATCGCCGCTCTCGCCGAGGGCGCGCAGGCCGTCGCGGACGCCGATGTCGGTGGGGAGGAAGACGTCCGGGTCGGCGAGGGCGCGCATCCGCAGGTAGCCGACCGTCCACGGGCCGATGCCCGGGAGGGCGAGCAGCTCGGCGGCGGCCTGTTCGCGGTCCACGCCCGGGTCGAGCCGGACGGTGCCCTCGGCGAGGGCGGCGCACAGGCCGAGCAGGGCGCGGCGGCGGGCCTGCGGCATCGCCAGGTGCTCGGGATCGGCGGCCGCGAGCGCGGCGGCGGTCGGGAACAGCAGGCGCAGGCTGCCGTCGCTGGACGGCAGCGGGGTGCCGTACGTCTCGGCGAGCCGACCGGCCAGGGTGCGGGCCGCGGCGACGCTGATCTGCTGGCCGAGGACGGCGCGGACCGCGAGTTCGTGCGGGTCGACGTGTCCGGGGGAGCGCAGTCCGGGCCGGGCCGCGGCGAGCGGGGCGAGCAGCGGGTCGGCGGCGAGCCGGTCGTCGACCGCGTCCGGGTCGGCGTCCAGGTCGAACAGGGCGCGCAGCCGGTGCACGGCCGTGGTGAGGTCGCGCAGGTCGCTGAGCGTGAGCCGGCAGTCCAGCCAGCCGCGGGCCCGGTCGTCGTCCGGGGCGAGCCCGTCGACCTCGGCGATGCCGTGCCCGTACGGCAGTGCCAGGGTGCGCCGGTAGGTGCGGGTGCCGGGACGCGGGCCGGGGACGACTTCTTCGACGCCCGGGACGGCTCGCAGCGCGAGGAAGTCCAGCAGGTGCTCGGTGTCGACGGCGCCCCGGTACGCGAGCCGCAGGCCCAGCGCGCCGGCCGCGACGGGGGCGCGGCGGTGGCCGCCGCGCTCGGTGCGCAGCGTGCTGGGGGTGCGGTCGTAGACCTCGCGGATGGTGTCGTTGAACTGCCGCACCGAGGCGAAGCCCGCCGCGAACGCCACGTCGGTGACCGGGAGTTCGGTGGTCTGCAGGAGCAGCCGGGCGGTCTGGGCGCGCTGCGCGCGGGCCAGTGCGAGCGGGCCGGCGCCGAGCTCGGCCGTCAGCTGGCGCTGGAGCTGCCGGGCGCTGTAACCGAGCCGGTCGGCCAGCCCCGCGACGCCCTCCCGGTCCACCACGCCGTCGCCGATCAGCCGGACGGCCCGGCCGACCAGGTCGGCCCGGTGGTTCCACTCGGGCGAGCCCGGCACCGAGTCGGGCCGGCAGCGCCGACAGGCCCGGTAGCCCGCGCCCTGCGCGGCGGCCGCGGACGGGAAGAACGAGCAGTTGGTGCGCTTGGGAGTGGTGGCCGGGCAACTCGGACGGCAGTAGATGCCGGTGGTGCGGACGGCCGTGAAGAACACCCCGTCGAAGCGGGCGTCCCGGCTGTGCACGGCTCGGTACCTGGTCTCGTCGTCGATCACGCCATCCAGTCTGCGTCATCCCCGGAGGGCCGACTGGCGGAAATCGGACGTCGCCATGCCTCGGCTGGTGGCGCGGTGGGATCAGCGTGCGGGGTCGGTGCCTGTGAGGGGGCGAGTGCGGTGGGGTCGGCGTGCGGGGTCGGTGCCCGCGAGGGTGTGGGCGAGGTGGGGTCAGCGTGCGGGGTCGGTGCCCGCGAGGGTGTGGGCGAGGTGGTCGAGGCCGGGGAGAGCCTGCATGACGGCTGCGCGGTCGGCGGGGGTGAGGCTCAGGAGGGCGCTGGCGAGGCGGCGTTCGTGGGCGCTCTGCCAGTCGCGGAGCTGCTGGTGACCGGCCTCGGTGAGGGCGATCCGGGCGGTGCGGCGGTCCCCCGGGTCGGGTTGGCGGTCGACCAGGCCGGCGTCGAGGAGCTTGGAGATCAGACCGCTGACGGTGTTGGGCGCCAGGCGTTGACGAGCGGCGAGTTCGCCGACCCGCATGGGGGCGACGGCGAGGGTCTGGAGGAGCTCGACCTGGGCCATCGGCAGCGCCTCCCAGGGGAACTCGGACCGGATGGAGCTGCGCAGGGCACGGCGCAGCCGGGTGATCACATCGGTGAGCTGCTGGGCCCCGGCGAGTGCGTCGGGCGCGGGCTGGGGCTGCGAAGACATGGCGGACAGCGTAGCGCCAGGTGGTGTCGGTGCTGCCTCAGGTCCCGACGTTGACCAGCGAGGACGGTTGCCGGGGCGGTGCGGCGGGGCTGCGGCGGGGCTGACGTGGGGCTGTCGGGAGGGTGGATGGCTCGGGGCCGGAAACAGTCCTTGAGCGATTATGTCGGTGGCAGATATATTCGACTCATGGCCGAACCTGCCGTTGCCCCCAGGCTGCTCGACGCCCTGCAGCGCGCCGAACGCCCGCGCCCGCGCGCCGTCGCACGCTGGCCGCACGCGCACTGGCTGGCCGTCGGCACGGTCTGCCTCGGCGCGTTTCTCGGCCAGCTGACCGCGAGCGTCACCTCACTGGTGTTCCCCGCGCTGGAACGCCGGTTCGACGCGGGCTTCGCCGCCGTGGAATGGGTGTCGCTCTCCTACCTGCTGGTGCTGGTCGCCCTGCTGGCCCCGGTCGGGCGGCTGTCCGACCTGGTCGGCCGCAAAACCATGTACCTGGCCGGTTTCGCCGTGTTCGCGGCCGCCTCACTCGCCGCCGGACTGGCCGGCAGCCTGGCCGTACTGGTGGCCTGCCGCGCAGTACAGGCCGTCGGCGGCGCGATGATGCAGGCCAACAGCGTGGCACTGGTCGCCCGCGGCGTACCGGAACGGGCGATGCGCACCGCACTCGGCATCCAGGCCGCCGCCCAGGCCCTCGGCCTCGCCCTCGGCCCGACCCTCGGCGGCCTACTGGTCACCCACGCCTCCTGGCGCTGGGCGTTCTGGGTCAACGTCCCGATCGGGGTGCTCGGCATCCTGGCGGGCTGGTTCCTGCTACCGCGAACCTTCCCGGACGGCGCGAGGCCGTGCGGCGGGCAGGTCGGGGACGGGCGGGCTGGGGGCGTGCGGATCTGGGATGGGCGGACCGGAGTCGGGCGGGTCGGGGGCGGGCAAGCCCAGGCCGGGGGTGGACGCGTCGGAGGCGGGCGGGTCGGGGATCGACAGGTCGGGGGCGGGCGGGCCGAGGGCTGGCGGATCGGCGGGCAAGTCGGAGGCGGGCGGATCGGGGGCGAGCGGGCCGGAGGCGAACGGGCCCGTAGCGGGCGGGTCGACGGTGGATGGGCCGTGGGCCGACGGATCGAGGGTGGGCGGGCCGGAGGCGGGCGGCCCGAGGGTGGGTGGGCCGGGGACAGGCAGGTCGAAGGTGGCGGACGGTTCGACCTGGCTGGGCTGTTGCTGCTGGCCACCGCGTCGACGGCGCTGCTGCTGGCGCTGTCCGCCGCGTCCGGATTGCCGCTGCCGGGGTGGGCGGTGGCCGGGCTGGCGGTGCTCGCGGTTGTCGCGGCGGCCGGGCTGGTCCGGCAGGAGCGGCGTGCGGACTGGCCGATCGTCCCTCCCGGACTGGTGAACACCCCGGGTATCCGGGCTGGGCTGCTGGTGGCGCTGATCGGCTACCTGCTGCTGTTCTGTCCGCTGGTGCTGGAGCCCGTGGTGCTGGCCGGTCGCGGGGTGTCCGCCGGCACGGCCGGGGTGGTGATCACCGCGCTGCCCGCGGCGTTCGCGCTGGCCGCCACGGTCGGTGGCGGGCTGCTGCCGCGCGGCTGGAGCGACGCGGTGCGCTGCCGGGCCGGTGCGCTGGCCGCCGCGGCCGGACTGCTCGCGCTCGCCGCGCTGCCCGCGCCCGGAGCCGGCACGACGGTGCTGCCGCTGCTGGTGACCGGCTACGGCCTCGGGCTGCTGCTGCCCGCCAACAACGCGCTGGTGATGCGGGCGATACCCGCGCAGAGCTCGGCCGTGGGCGGCGGCCTGGTGAACATGGTGCGCAGCCTCGGCACCGCACTCGGCACCGCCCTGCCGGTGCTCGCCGTCCACCTCGCCGGACCGGCGTCCGGCGGCCGGGCGGTCCTGCTGCTGCTCGCGGCGGTTGCCGCACTGGCGGCCCGCCTGTCCGCCCGCTGACCTCATGCCGCGACCGCCCGCCAGGTGCACGGTCGGGAGCGTCCGCCGGCGCCCGGCCGTGTCCGCCCGCTGACCTCATGCCGCGACCGCCCGCCAGGTGCACGGTCGGGAGCGTCCGCCGGCGCCCGGCCGTGTCCGCCCGCTGACGCCGTGCCGGGAGCGCCTACTGGCGGACTGTCGGGTACCCCTGCAAGGCGCACGGCTGGGGACGCCTACCGGCGTGCTGCCAGGAACGACAGGTGACCTCACGTCGGGAAGGTCCGCCGGTGCCCGGCCGGGTTCGCCCGCTGAGGCCGTGTCGGGAGCGCCGACCGGGGGACTGTTGAGACCGCCCGTCAGACGTACGGCCGGGACGCCTGCCAGGTGCAGTGCCGGGGACGTCCATCGGCGTGCGGCCAGGAACGACAGGTGACCTCACGTCCGGAACGTCCGCCGGCGCCCGGCCGGGTTCGCCCGCTGAGGCCGTGCCGGGATCGCCGACCGGGGGACTGTCGAGACCGCCCGTCAGACGTACGGCCGGGACGCCCGCCAGGCGCAGTGCCGGGGACGTCCATCGGCGTGCTAGCCAGGAACGACTGCCGACCTCACGTTGGGGACGCCTACCGGCGTGCTGCCAGGAACGACAGGTCACCTCACGTCGGGAACGTCCGCCGGCGCCCGGCCGGGTTCGTCCGCTGACGCCGTGTCGGGAGCGCCTACTGGCGGACTGTCGGGTACCCCTGCAAGGCGCACGGCTGGGGACGCCTACCGGTGTGCTGCCGGGAACGACAGGTGACCTCGCGTCGGGAACGTCCGCCGGCGCCTGGCCGGGTCCGCCCGCTGACGCCGTGTCGGGAGCGCTGACCGGGGGACTGTCGACACCGTCCGTCAGACGTATGGCCGGGACACCCGCCAGGCGCAGTGCCGGGGATGCCCATCGGCGTGCTGCCAGGAACGACTGCCGACCTCATGTCGGGGACGCCCATCGGCACATGGCCGGGTTCGCCGCCTGACGCCGTGCCGGGAACGCCCCACCGGCGTGCAGCCGGGAACGCTCGCCACACGTGCGGCCAGGAATGACCGCCGACCTCATGTCGGGGACGCCCGCCGGTGTGCTGCCGCGGCCGTCGGCTGACGCCATGTCGGGATCGTCACCGGCATGGGGCCGGGACCGCCCGCCGGGCGCATGGCCGTGCCCGACCGCTGCCGCCACGCCGCGACCGCCCGCCGACGCGCCGCTGCCGCCACTGGCGCACTGTTGGAAATGCCGCCAGGCGCGCCGCCGAGACCTCCCACCGCTCCGCCACCGCGACCGCCCACCGGCGCACAGCCGCGACCGCCCGCCGGTGCCGTGCCGCGACCGCCCCCACCCCCGCGCAGCAGGATCGCGCGAGGGGCGCCGCCCGGGCGTTTCCGGGTGGCGCCCCTCGCGGGCGGTTGACGGGGTCAGGAACTCGGCGGTGCGCCGCGTTCCGTGAGCATGGTGGTGATCAGGTCGATCTCGGCCTTCTGGCCGTTGACCATGGTCTGCGCGAGCCGCTTCTCGACGTCGTTCTTCGCCGCGTCCACGTACGCCTGGGCCATGTCCGCGCCGCCCCGGTGGTGGGCGAGCATCAGCTGGAGGTAGAACACCTCGGCGTCCTTGCCGCTGAGGGTGCGGAGTTTGTCCAGGTCGGCGTTGGTGGCCATGCCGGGCATGAGCGAGCCGTCGTGGGCCTCGTAGGTGTGGCCCATCCAGGTCATCGGCTTGGCCGCGCTGGTTTGGGTGAGGCCCCACTGGTCGAGGTAGCCCATCAGCATGCCGCGCTGGTTGGCCTGCGTGTTGATGATGTCGAACGCCAGGGTGCGGACCGCCTGGTCCTGGGTGCGGTCGCGGACGATGAACGACATGTCGATCGCCTGCTGGTGGTGGGTGGCCATGTCGCGGGCGAAGCCGGCCTCCGCCGAGTCGGTGCTCGGGGTGGAGGAGGAGCTCCCGGACGCCGGGGTGCTGCTGGAGACCAGCGCGGGCACGCCGAGGCCGAGCGCGACGACCGCCGCCAGCGCGGCGGGCCACCACAGGGTGCGGCGGCGCCGGCCGGTGGCGGGCTGCGACGGTTCCCGGTCGGCGGTCACATCGCGCCCGAGCTGCAGGAGGCGCCGGGCTCCTGGGTCTGCGGGCCCTGCACGTACTTGGTGAAGAACTGGTCGATCCGCGGGTCCTTCGAGTTGTCGACGATTAGCTGGGTGCCCCAGGCGCTCAGCGTGATGGTGCCTTCCTCGTCGGGGTAGGGGCTCATCAGGCTGTAGGGAGTGGCCTTGACCTTCTCGCTCAGCGCCTTGATGTCATCGGGGTTGGCCTTGCCGTTGTAGGTGACCCAGACCGCGCCGTGCTCCAGGGAGTGCACCGCGTTCTCGTTCTTCACCGGCTGGTCGTAGACGGTGCCCATGCAGGTCGCCCAGACCGGGTTGTGGTCGCCGCCGACCGGCGGGGCCTGCGGGTACTTGACCTCGGTCTGGACGTGAGTGCGGGACAGGTTGTCCCAGGTCTTGACGCCCTCGATCGGCGACTTCGCCGCCTCGGTCTGCTGGTTCTTCTTGTTCTTGGCGTCCAGCGCCAGCCAGGTGCCGCCGCCGACCATGGCGAGCACCAGCCCGGCCGAGAGGGCGATGGTGAGGATCTTGTTGCGGCGCTCACGGCGCTGCTCGATCGCGCGCAGCTCGGCGATCCGGGCCCGGCGGTCGGCCTGCTGGGCGGACTTGCTTCCCTGCCGGGGCTGCTTGTAGGCGGAACCCATGAGTGATGTCCTTGTCCCCGCCGTGCGGTTCACGGCGGTCTGCGGTGGGGTTGGGGCAGCGGAGCCGCCGACCGCCCCTTCGTCGGGGAACGGGTCGGCGGTGGGTTCCGCTCAGGACCGGTGAACCTGGAGGACGTGCAGGTCGGGCGCGTGGTGCGGCGCCGGTCGGACGTCGCACGCCGGGGCGGCGGGCGACGCGGGGGGAGCCACCAACTGCGGCAGGACGACCGCGCCGGGCTGCGGGGGCGCGTTCGGGAGCTGCGACTCCGGGCCGCAGAAGGAGTGACTGGAACAGCCGTGACCGGGCACCCGGCCCGGGCCGTCCGCGGTGCACAGGATGAGCACGCCGGGGCCGTCCGGTGCCAGCGCGTGCTGGTGTCCGGACGGTGCGCCGACCCGGTCCCGGTCGGCGAAGACGGCGGCCGCCGCCGGAACGACGGTGGACACCGCCTGG
The DNA here is from genome assembly GCF_042873675.1 of Kitasatospora sp. NPDC004614. NCBI lineage: Bacteria > Bacillati > Actinomycetota > Actinomycetes > Kitasatosporales > Streptomycetaceae > Kitasatospora > Kitasatospora sp. NPDC004614. The sequence continues at coordinate 141,140 of NZ_JBIALR010000008.1, read as the reverse complement.
ACGGACGTGACGGGCGCGGGGGGCGCGGAGCTCGCCGTGCGGGCGTTCGCCGCGCACGGCAGCAGCGCCAGCAGCGCGGCCAGCAGCACGGACCACAGCATCGCCACGGGGCGGAATACCGCGTACGCGGTCCCTTCCCGGGGTCGAGTGCGAAGTCCTGGCGCGGTCATGCGCACATATTAATCAGCCGATCGGGTGAAGCGATGCCCCTCTTGGGCTCCGAATTTCCCCCGCGCGGCCCATCGCTGCGGCTCATTTCGACCGGCAGTGGCCGGAACCCCACCCCGGCGTCGGTGCGATGTTCCGATTCCCGGACACCGTCGTTGTGCTTCGGAAGAATGACTTGACGTCCGGCTATTCCACGGATCAATCAGGAGCCGTCAGTTGAACGAGCAGGGCGCACCCGGGCCGAGCCGACCCGACGACGCCTGGTGGCACACCGTCTACGCGGGCCCCGCCGGCACCCTCCCCGACACTCCCGGCGCCGTCGCCGACACCTCGTCCGTGGACGAATGGTTCACCTCCGCCGTCGGCCTCTTCGACACCCAGGACGGGCCCGCCACCGAGCACACCCCCGTGGATGCGGTGGCGCACCCGGAACCGTCCCTGCGCAGCTGGGCCGAGGCCGCCTGGCCCGAGATCCGCCCGACCGACGACGACGCACCGGCCGAGCAGCCGCACCAGCCGCACCCCACCGAACCGCCCACCGTTGCGGAGCCGGAGCCGGAGCCGGAGCCGGAGCCGGAGCCGGAGCCGGCCCCGGTGGCGGTCGCGGTCGCGGTACCCGAGGCCCCGGTGGAGCCCGAGGCCGTCGCGGAGCCGGATGCCGCAGTGGCCCCGCCGTCGGAGCGCGGTGCGCCCTGGCGCGGGCCGGAGGCGCCGGCGGTGCCGCATGTCGGGGAGCGGCCGCCGACGTACGCCGCCGAGCCGACCGCGCTGCCGGTCACCGACCCGGACGGGCTGGCCGGCATCGTGCCGGACACGGCCATCGACGGCGCCCAGTTCGCGGCGACCACGCTGCGGGCCGTGTCGATCCGCGGCGACTCCGCCCGCTACCGGGGCGAGCCGCGGCGCGACGCGCTGCTCACCGTCCGGTTCGGGGAGGCCGAGGACGGGCTGGTGCTGACGGTGCTCGCGGGCCCGGCGCGGCGGGCCGACGCCGCGTCGGGTTCCGCCGCGGCGGCGGACGCGACCCGGCAGTTGGCCGTCGCGATCGGGCGCAGCCGCGCCGAACTCGCCGCCGACCTGCGGGCCGGCGCCCGCGACCGGCTGCGGTACGGCCTGCAGCGGATCGCGCTCCAGGCGGCGGCCCGGCTGCGCGGCGACGCCGAGAACGCGGTGCCGGAGGGGGCCGAGCCGGAAGCCCTTCAGGAGACGCCGGCGGAGGAGACCGCCTCGCTGCACTGCCTGCTGATGTCCACCGACCCGGCGGCCACCCACCGGGCCGCGTTCGGCACCGGCCCGGGCGGGCTGTACCTGCTGCGGTCGGGGCACTGGATCGACGCGTACGCGGCCCGGCTGCTCCACCACCCGGACGGCCAGCCCCCGCTGCCCCCGGCCGCGCGGCAGGCGCCGCGCCCGTTCCGGTTCCGCCTGGTGCCGGCCACCTCCGGCGACATCTTGCTGCTGTGCACCCCGGGCCTCGCCGACCCGATCGCCGAGGAGCCGGCCGTCGCGCACTTCCTGTCCAGCCACTGGGCGCACCCGCACCCGCCGGGCACCGTCGACTTCCTCCGCCAGATCCAGGTCCGCGCCAAGGGCTACGCCGACGACCGCACGGCGGTGGCGGTCTGGACGGAGTGACGCCCGAGGCGGGGGCTCCGCCCCGTGCGGCAGCCGCACGGGATCCGGTGCGGCCAGGCTGGACCCGGCGGGTCCGTTCGGGCCGGTGCCCGTCGCCGCCACGCTGCGCGCGCCCGTTGGCGTCGTGCGGGCTTCGTCCGGAGGAGCGGTAGCCGGGTGGCTCGGTGGGGCCCGGCCGGAGGCGGTGGGTCTGTCCCGGCCGGTGCCCGTCGCCGGGCCGCTGCGGGTGTCCGTCGGCGCTTCCGGTTCCGTGCCGGACCGGGTCGGCCGGGTGCCAGGGTGGCCTGCGGGTGGTGAGCGGCGGCTTCGCCGGGTGGCTCGGTGGGGCCCAGCCGGAGGCGGTGGGTCTGTCCCCGCCGGTGCCCGTTGCCGGGCCGCCGCGGGTGCCCGTCGGCGCTTCCGGTTCCGTGCCGGACCGGGTCGGCCGGGTGCCAGGGTGGCCTGCGGGTGGTGAGCGGCGGCTTCGCCGGGTGGCTCGGTGGG
>NZ_JBIALR010000008.1:0-138757 GCF_042873675.1 Kitasatospora sp. NPDC004614 | reverse complement strand
GGGGCCCAGCCGGAGGCGGTGGGTCTGTCCCCGCCGGTGCCCGTTGCCGGGCCGCTGCGGGTGTCCGTCGGCGCTTCCGGTTCCGTGCCGGATCGGGTCGGCCGGGTGCCCGGGTGGCCTGTGGGTGGTGAGCGGCGGCTTCGCCGGGAGGGGCGGTGGTTGCCCGGTGCGGCGCGGCATCCGATCGTGAACGCCCTGCCGCTTGCGTTCGTCGGCGGCCCGGTGCCCAACGGCCGGTGGCCGGTTGCCCGTGGCACGCCGCCGGTGGCCGGGCCTGTGTCGGTCGCGTTCCCTCGGCCCGTGCCGAAGCCGTGGCGCCCGTCCGACCGCTGCTCCGCTACTTCGCCGCCTTCGCCGGGACGCCCAGCAGGGCGTGGGCGGCGGAGGTGGCGTGGGCGGTGGCCTGGGGGCGGGTGGTGGCGGGGAGGCCGATGGCGAGGGGGATGGCGAGGCCGTCGAGGAGGGCGCGGAGCTGGGTGGCGCGAGCGGGAGCGGGGGTGTCGGCGACGGGTGTGAGGACGCCGGTCGTGAGGCCCTCGGTGATGAGTGCGGTGAGGTCGTTCTGCCAGGGGGTCTCGATGTCGGGCTGGCCCTGGCGGAGTTCCGCGGTGCCGGGGGAGCGGCTCCACACCTCGATCCACAGGATCCAGCGGGGGTCGCCGGGGCCTTCGGGCAGGTAGAGGTCGATGTAGCGGGCGAGCCGTTCGAGTACCGGCAGGTCGTGGCGGGCGAGTTCGCGGGTGCGGCGTTCGCCGAGCTGGGCCTCGCTCCAGCGGAGGGTTTCCAGCAGGAGCTGGTCCTTGCTGCCGAAGTAGTAGAGCAGGTGTCCGGCGCTCATGCCGAGCTGCTGGCCGAGGCCGGCCATGGTGAGGCGGGCGAGGCCGTGTTCGGCGATGGCGGCGCGGGCGGCCGCGTACACCTCTTCCCGCGGGCGGGCCGGGCGGCGGGTGCGTGGCGGGGCCATCCGCTCTCCTCGTTGCTGGCTGTCCGGCGTCCAGTTTCCCGTACGGCGCGGGGCGGGGGTGTGGCCGGGGGTCACCAGCCGCTGTGTTCGCGTCCTTCGGCGGTCTCCTGCCGGCCGTGGTCGAGGCCGGCCCGGTAGGCCTTGCGGAGGACGGCGATGGCCTGTTCGCGGTCCAGTCCGGGGGCGAGGCGCAGCAGTTCGTCGGTGAGTTCGTCGAGCGTGGGGGGTGTCATGCCTCCATGACACCCCTGCGGGGCCGGGCCCGCCCCTCCTGCCGACGAAGGGGTGGGCCGGGCCGGGAGGTCAGCCGATGGTGGCGGCGTACGAGGTCTCCGCGCCGAAGCCCCAGGCGGGGGTGGCGTCCCACGGGTTGAGTTCGACGTCGTCGGTGGCGTACGCGTACCCGGCGCCGCGGGTGAACGCGGTGCTGAGGGCGGTCTTCATGGCGGTGGCGTTGGGCGTGGCGTGGATCAGGTGCCAGTAGGAGGTGCCGTCGGGGTCGAACCCGGCGCCGGGGTAGTAGCCGGCGGTCAGGTTGAAGACGTTCCCGCCCAGGTAGTGGTTGATGTAGTTGTCGTAGGTGCCTTCGAAGGTGACGAAGGTGTCGGCGGTGCGCTTGCCGGGCTCCAGGAAGCAGTCCTGGACGGCGGTGCCGGGGTTGTTCACCACCAGTTCCTGCACGGTCGGGTCGATCGAGTGGACGAGCGCCTGGACCTGGTGGCGCAGGTCGAGGTAGAAGTCGCGTTCGACGTTGTTGACGCCGCAGTTGCGGCTGCTGGTGTCGAAGAAGATGCCGTCGACGTGCAGCTTGCCGTCCGGGGTGACCAGGTAGTTGCGGACGTCCTTGAGCACGGCGTCCCGGTCGCGCCCGGTGGCTTCGGTGTGCACGTAGCCGATCACCTTGGTGTGCTCGCCGGTGGCGGTGGTCTTGGCGCGCAGCGCGTCGGCGCGGGCCTGCCAGTCGGCGGCGAACGGGGCTTCGCCGCTGCCCGGGTTGAGGATGACGACGGACGGCGCGGGCGTGGTGGCCTGGACGTTCAGCAACATCGGGTAGTCCGGGAAGCTGTAGGCCGGGATGCCGATCTCCAGGCCGCGGGTCGAGGTGGTGGTGGCGGCCGGGGTGGTGCTGGCGCCGGCCTGCGGTGCGGCGGTGGCGCCGACGGCGAGCAGCGAGCCGAGGAGCAGGGCGGTGAGCCCCTTCGCGCGAATGCGCATGCGTGGATCCCCCAATGCTGGGCGGGCGCCCCCCTGGCGCCGCACGGGCATGCTAACCAGCGACGCGCGTTCCGAGGACGGATATCGGAGATCGTTCGCAGGAGTTCACCGGCGACCGGACGGCCGGTCGGTGACGGAGCGTCGGCTCCACCACTGACCGGCCGTTCGATGCGTGAGGCGGCGTCAGGCCTTCGGCTGCTGCTGGGTGATGCAGTGGATGCCGCCGCCGTTGGCGAAGATCTCGCGGGCGTCGACCAGTTCGACGGTCCGGCCGGGGTACGCCTTCTCCAGGATGGCCTTGGCCTGCTCGTCGCGCGGGTCGTCGAAGGCGCACAGGACGACGACGCCGTTGGCCACATAGTGGTTGATGTAGGAGTAGTCGACGGGCTCGCCGTCCTCGTCGAACAGGACGGTGGGGGCCGGGAGTTCGATGACCTCCAGGCTGCGGCCCCGGGCGTCGGTGGCGGAGTGGAGGATCCCGGCGAGCTCCTGGCAGACCGCGTGGTCGGGGTGCGCCGGGTTGGGCTGGGAGTGCACGACGACGGTGCCGGGGCGGACGAACGAGGCGACGATGTCGATGTGGCCGCGGGTGCCGAACTCGTCGTAGTCGCGGGTCAGTCCGCGCGGCAGCCAGATCGCCTTGGTGGTGCCGAGGTGCGCGTGCAGTTCGGCCTCGACCTGCTCGCGGGTCCAGTCGGCGTTGCGGCCCTCGCCGAGCTGGACGGTGTCGGTGACCAGGACGGTGCCCTCGCCGTCGACGTGGATGCCGCCGCCCTCATTGATCAGACGGGAGGCGAAGCGCCGCACGCCGGCCAGCTCGGTGATGTGTTCGGCGATGTGCTGGTCGTTGTCCCAGCGGGCCCAGGACTGGGCGCCCCAGCCGTTGAACACCCAGTCGGCTGCTGCCAGTTGGCCTTCGCCGTCGATCAGGAAGGACGGGCCGATGTCGCGCATCCAGGCGTCGTCCAGCGGGCGCTCGACGATCTCCACGTCGGGGGAGAGATAGGGGCGGGCAGCCTCGGTCTCGCCGGTGTTGACGACCAGGGTGACCGGCTCGTGGCGGACGATCGTGTTGGCGACCTCGGCCCAGGCGCGGCGGGCCGCGTCCAGCTGCTCCGCTCCGTCGAAGGTCGGGTTCGGGGTCGGGAAGGCCATCCAGGTGCGCTCGTGCGGGTGCCATTCGGCGGGCATCCGGAAGCCGAGCGAGGCGGGGGTGGGGGAGGTCATGAGGAATCAAGTCCTAGGAAAGTGAGGGGAGTTCACAGGAAGTACAGGCGGCTGAGGGAGACCGAGTCGGCGGGCGCGGAGCGCAGCGGCTCGCCGTCCAGCGAGACCAGGCCGGTCGCCGAGACGTCGACCTGTCCGAGCCGGCCGTTGCGCAGCATCGAGCGCGGGCCGATGCCCCGGGTGCCGCGCACTCCCACCCGCCGCCTGCGGGTGGGCAGTTGGTCGCCCGCGACGTCCAAGTAGGCGGAATCGGCGGCGGCTTGGGCGACGAACGCCACCGAGAGGTCCGCGGCGGTGGCGCCGTGCGCGCCGAACTGCGGCCCCAGCACCAGGGGTTCGCACCGGTCGGTGGAGGCGTTCGGGTCGCCGACCACGCCGTACGCGGGGAAACCGGCCTTCAGCACCAGCTGCGGCTTGGCGCCGAAGTGGTCCGGCCGCCACAGCACGATGTCGGCCAGCTTGTCGACCTCGATCGAGCCGACCTCGTGGGAGAGGCCGTGGGCGATGGCCGGGTTGATGGTCAGCTTGGCGATGTAGCGCAGCACCCGCTCGTTGTCGTCGCCGCCCTCGGCGGTGCCGTACGAGCCGGTGCCGTCCAGCGGGCCGAGTTCGGCCTTCATCTTGCCGGCCATCGCGAAGGTGCGGCGCACCGTCTCGCCGGCCCGGCCCATGCCCTGGGCGTCGGAGGAGGTGATGCCGATGACCCCGAGGTCGTGCAGCACGTCCTCGGCGCCCATCGTGCCGGCCCGGATCCGGTCGCGGGCCATCGCGGCGTCGCCCGGCAGGTCGGGCTTGAGGTCGTGGGCGGAGACGATCATGTCGTAGTGCTCGCCCAGCGCGTCCCGGCCGAACGGCAGGGTCGGGTTGGTGGAGGAGCCGATCACGTTCGGCACGCCCGCCATCTTCAGCACGTTCGGCACGTGGCCGCCGCCGCAGCCCTCGATGTGGAAGGCGTGGATGGTGCGGCCCTCCAGCACCGCGAGGGTGTCCTCCACCGACAGGCATTCGTTCAACCCGTCGGTGTGCAGGGCCACTTGGACGTCGTACTCCTCGGCGACCCGCAGCGCGGTGTCCAGCGCCCGGGTGTGCGCGCCCATGTCCTCGTGCACCTTGAAGCCGGACGCGCCGCCCTCGGCGAGCGCCTCCACCAGCGGAGCCGGGTCGGAGGACGAACCGCGGCCCAGGAAGCCGATGTTGACCGGCCAGGCGTCGAAGGAGTTGAACGCGTGCCGCAGCGCCCACGGCGAGTTGACGCCGACGCCCCAGACCGGGCCGAACTCCTGGCCGATGATGGTGGTCACGCCGGAGGCCAGCGAGGCCTCCATGATCCGCGGCGACAGCAGGTGGACGTGGGTGTCGATGGCGCCCGCGGTGGCGATCAGGCCCTCGCCGGAGACGATCGTGGTGCCTGTGCCGACCACCACCTCCACGCCGTCCAGGGTGTCGGGGTTGCCGGCCCGGCCGATCGCCGAGATCCGGCCGCCCCGGATGCCGATCGAGGTCTTCCGGATGCCCTGCACCGCGTCGATCACCAGCACGTTGGAGATCACCACGTCGCAGGTCTCGCGGACCGCGGCCGGCTTCAGGTGCAGCCCGTCGCGGGCGGTCTTGCCGAATCCGGCGAGGAACTCGTCGCCCGGGGCCTGCGAGTCCGACTCGACCCGGACGATCAGCCCCGAGTCGCCGAGCCGGACCCGGTCGCCGGCCCGCGGGCCGTGCACCGAGATGTAGTCGTGCGGGGTGATAGCACTCATGCGTGGTGATCCTTCCTGGTGCGGCGGGCGTTGGCGGTCACTGCGCGGGCTCCGTGTCGTCGAACTCGGTCAGGTAGCCGGTCGCCCGGGCCTTGGCCAGCGCCGCGTCCTTCGCGCCCGGCGCGTCCAGCGGCCCGTCCACCAGCCCGGCGAATCCGATCGCCACCCGCTCGCCGCCGATCGGCACCAGGCCGACCTCGACGGTGCTGCCCGGGTCGAAGCGCACCGAGGAACCGGCCGGCACCGCCAGGTGCATCCCGTACGCGGCGGCGCGGTCGAAGGCCAGGCGCGGGTTGGACTCGAAGAAGTGGAAGTGCGAGGTCACCGAGATCGGCACCGAGGCGGTGTTGTGCACCGGCAGCAGCAGCGCCTCCTCCACCGGGTCGTAGCCCGCGCCGGCGCCCGGCAGCGCCGCGCCCGGCGCCCCGTCGCCCAGCGAACCCGCGCCGCGGAACGGGTCGTTGACCACGGCCAGGCGCGTCCCGTCCTCGAACACCGCCTCCACCTGGACGACCGTCACCACGTCCGGCACGCCCGGCAGCACGTCGGCGGCGCTCAGCACGGTGCGGCCGGCCTCGATCGCCTCGGCCAGGCGGCGGCCGTCGCGGGCCGCCTCGCAGACGGTGTCGGCGATCAGCGCCGTCGCCTCCGGCACGTTCAATCGCACGCCGCGCGCCCGTCGGGCGCGGGCCAACTCGGCCGCGGTGAAGATCAGCAGCCGGTCCCGTTCGGTGGGAGTCAGTCGCACGGTGCCTCGCTCGTCGAGGGTGGACGGAGGGTGGTCGGTGAAGAGTTTAGAACGACGTTCAAACGCGTCGGGCCCCATTGAACCCGCGGCTGCCCGCCATGTCCAGCGTCCGGCCGCGGGCCCGGGACGCCCCGCAGGCGCACGGGAGGGGTGTGGGAGAAGTGGGGAGGAGCTGTGCGGAAGTGGTCGGCAAGGATCGGAATCGATGATCGGGGCGTGCGAGGATCGCGCCGGGGACGAGCTGACGCACCAGCCCGGAGATCGCCGACCGGCGCACCGACAATGCCGCGCCCACCCAGCTGTGGGGCTGCACCAACGGCGCCAACCAGGGCCGGCGGATCTCCTGGCGTCGAACGGGCACGCGGGTGAACCGGGGCACCGGCCCGGGCGAGCGCCCCCGGCTCACCCGCGTGCCCGCGCACGCCCTTGCGCACCGTTCACCACGGGCGTAGAGGCGGATCACTGTTGCAAACGCCGCCGAGTGGGCATGAGGATGACCAGAAGTGGCCGCCGGGCCGGTGGGGGACCGGAGCGGCCGTCCGGAACGAGGGCGGGGGCTGAAGAAGTTGATGGACGGTCAGGCAAGGTTCCCGCGGCAGCGCTCGGCCTCGCGCCGGGAGCAGACGGACCGGCAGGGGCCCGCACAGATTCAGTCACAGCCGGCGGCGAAGCCGCAGTCGCAGGGTCCGGCCCCGGTGCACCAGCCGGAGTGTGCCCTGCACCGCCGGCTGCACGCCTCCCTGGAGGCGGCGGACCTGCCCGCCGTCAGCACCGTCCGGCGCCGGCTGCGGGCCGCGCTCGACCACTGGGGTGTGCCGGAACTTGCCGACACCGCCGAGCTGCTGACCTCCGAACTGGTCACCAACGCGCTGGTGCACACCGGCAAGGGCGCCGAGTTCGACGCCCAGTTCACCGCCGAACAGCGCCTGCGGGTCGAGGTGCACGACCGCACCAGCCACCTCCCCGGCCGCCGCCACCCGAACGAGGACGCCACCTCCGGGCGCGGTCTGCTGCTGGTGGAGGCGCTCGCCGACGACTGGGGAGTGCAGTTGCGCGGGGACGGAAAAGTCACCTGGTTCGAGCTGTCCGTGCTCTGAGCGGGCCCGCCCCGAACCGGTGGGGGGAATTCCGGACCGGCCACCCGGGTGGGCCGTTCGGGTGAGGATTCTCCGGCGGGATCGTGTGCGATCAGTACCGCGCAGGTCACCGGCATTGCCGCCTTGCCGAACATACGAGAGGGTAGTGAGAATGTGTGCCAGTAGGCACACGCAACCATCGCGGTCCGGCCGGCCCAGCAGGGGACACGGAAACCAGCGGCCGCCAGGCAAGGCACCGGCAGGAGAAGCATGGCCACCGAGCCCGAGGCGCCTGGGCCCGCCCGCCGCACCCCGCCCGCCCAGGCCACCCGGAACAGCACTCCCGCGAACCCGCTGCGCACCGCCGCCGGCCGCGCCGTGCCGTCCACCGCCCGGGGCCTGCCCACCCGCACCGGGGACTCCACCCCCGAGTGGCTCGAACCGGCGATGGCCGCCAACGGCATCGGCTCCTTCGACTGGGACATCCGGCGCGACACCCTGGTCGGCGACCGGCGCGCCTGCACCATCCTGGGCCTGGCCGGCCAGCAGTTCGACCGCAGCTCCGGCGCCTTCCTCGCCCTGCTGCACCCCGAGGACGCCCCCGTGGTGCGCCGCCGGGTCGAACGGGCCGTCGCCGAACTCGGCCAGTGCGGCGCCTACTACCGCACCGTCTTCCCCGACGGCGAACTGCACGCCGTGCGCTTCCGCGGCCGGGTCCTCGCCGACGCCTTCGGCCGCCCCTCCCGGATGGTCGGCTTCGTCTGGGACGCCACCGTCGAACTCCACAAACGCGAACGCGCCGACGAACTCGCCGTGCTGCGCGAGGAACGCTCCCGGTTCATCAAGGAAGCCGCCCGCGCCCTCTCCGAAGCCGTCACCGTCCGCGACGTCGCCCGGGTCTTCACCGAACTTCCGCTGCCCGGCCTCGGCCCCGACGGACTCGCCCTCGCCTCGCTCGAAGGCGGCCGGATCGCCGTGCTCGGCTCCAGCGGCTACCGCAGCACCCTCGACGACCGGTTCGACCGCATCCCGCTCGCGCCCACCCACCCCGCCGCCGAGGCGGTCCGGCAGCGCGCCCCGATCTTCGTCTCCAGCCGCGAGGAGTACCGCGAGCGCTACCCCGAGGCCTGGGACTGGGCCGAGAGCAGCGGACGCTCCTCCTGGGCGTTCCTCCCGCTGGTCGCCAGCGGCCGCCCCACCGGCGTCTGCGTGGTCTCCTTCGACGACGACCGCGAACTCGACCCCGACGAACGCACCCTGCTCTCCACCCTCGGCGGACTGGTCGCCCAGTCCCTCGCCCGGGCCCGCCTGCACGACGCCGAACACGAACTCGCCGCCGGCCTCCAGCGCGTCATGCTGCCCCGCACCGTCCCCGCCGTCCCCGGCGTCACCACCGCCGTCCGCTACCTCGCGGCCGGCTCCGGCCTCCAGATCGGCGGCGACTGGTACGACGTCGTCCCGCTGCCCGGAGGCCACGTCGGCCTGGTCATCGGCGACGTCCAGGGCCACGACGTGCACGCCGCCGGCATCATGGGCCAACTCCGCATCGCGCTGCGCGCCTACGCGGCCGAAGGGCACCCGCCGGCCGCCGTGATGGCCCGGGCGTCGCGCTTCCTGGCGGACCTCGACACCGATCACTTCGCGACCTGCACCTACGCCGAGGTCAACGTCGACTACGGCGTGGTCTACGCCGTCCGGGCCGGCCACCTCGACCCCGTGGTGCGCCGCGCCGACGGCAGCACCCACCCCGTTCCGGTGGCGGGCGGGCTGCCGCTCGGCGTCGCGCCCGACGAGGAGTACCGGGTGACCCGGTTCAGCCTCGACCCCGGGGAGACCGTGCTGCTGTTCACCGACGGCCTGGTCGAAGCCCGCGACATGGACCTCGACACCGGGTTCGCCCGTCTCTGCGACACCGTCTCCGAACACCTCGCCCCGATCGACGAATCCCCGCGCGAACCACTGGAGGAACTCGCCGACCGGATCGCCTCGCAGGCCGCCGACACCAGCGAACGCGAGGACGACATCGCGCTGTTGCTGCTGCGCTGGGACGGGCCCGCGGGCGGCCGCGCCGCGCAGCAGTTGCGGCGCAGGATCGGGCAGGCGGACCTGGCGCGGATCTCCGAACTCCGGGCGGAGCTGCGGGACGCGTTGCGGCGCTGGCGGGTGCCCGAACTCATCGACACCGCCGAGCTGTTGTCGTCCGAGCTCGTGACGAACGCGATTAGGCACACGGACCGGGACGCGATGTTCACCGCGCGGCTCTACCAGGAGGACGGGCGGGCGCGGCTGCGGGTCGAGGTCGAGGACGAGAGCGATCTCTGGCCGACACGCCGCACGCCCGGCGAACAGGCGTCGTCCGGGCGTGGGTTGATGCTGGTCGAGGGCTTGGCCGATGCGTGGGGGGTTGAGCCTCGCGGCTCGGGCAAGCGGATGTGGTTCGAGGTGAGCAGTTAGAGGATCGGGGTGCGAATCCAGGGGCTCGGGGAACGGCGAGGCCGAGCTGCGGGTGGTCGGGGGCAGCGAGTGGTCGGGACTGCTTCGGGTTAGAGCGGGGACCAGAAACGGCGGAACCTTTCAGCGCCCTGTTGATCGCCAGCAGACTCGGCCCCGCCGTTCCCCGAGCCCCTGTCGGGGCTCCCATCGTTCTCCTCAGCCGAACTGCTGCTCCAGGTCCTTGAGCTTCTGTTCGAGCGAAGCGAGTCTCGTGGTGTCCTCTTCCGGGATGAGGTCGATGCTGCGGTGGGCGGGGGTGGCGGGGAGGCCGGCGGGGGCTATGGCGGGCTCCGTCGGGGTGGGGGTGGTGGGGGCGGGTTCGAGTTGGCGGGTGTGGCGGGTGCGCCAACTGGTGCCGGGCTGGCGGCCGATGGCGCGGATCTCGGCGCGTTCCCGGCGGGAGGCCATCCTGCGGCGTTCCCGGTTCTCCGCCGAGGTGCGCTTGTCGTCGCGGACCTCCTCGACGGCCTCGTCCAGGGTGCGGACGCCTTCGAGGAGCATCAGCGACCACGCGGCGTAGGTTTCGCGCGGGGCGCGCAGCCAGCGGACCACGCGGATTTGTGGGAGCGGTCGCGGGACCAGCCCCTGCTCGCGCAGGGCGGCGACCCGGGTCTGCTTGAGGGCGCGGTCGAACAGGACGGCGGCCGACAGCGACATGCCGGCGAAGAACTGGGGTGCGCCGTCGTGGCCGAAGCCGCGGGGGGCGTGCACCCAGTTGAACCAGGCGGAGGCCGCGGCGAACAGCCACACCAGGAGGCGGGAGCCGAGTGCCGCATCGCCGTGGCTGGCCTCCCGGACGGCGAGGACGGAGCAGAACATGGCGGCCCCGTCGAGGCCGAACGGGACCAGGTACTCCCAGCCGCCGGAGAGGCCGAGGTTCTGGACGCCGAAGCCGACCAGTCCGTGGAAGGAGAGCGCGGCGGCGACCGCGGCGCAGCAGAAAAGCAGTAAGTAGGAGGCGCCCCCGTAGAGGGATTCGGTGCGGCGGCGGCGTTCCTCGGCGCGTTCCCAGGAGTCCGAATTGCCGGTGTTGGTGGCTGCGGCCGAGCGGCTGCGGGCGAAGGCCAGCAGGGCGACGGCGCCCACGAGGGCGGCTGCGCCGGCGACGACCCAGCCCAGCGGTATGTCCGACAGTCTCATGAGCTGATCAAGCCTCGCTTTCCGCGTCGTGATTGAGGGGAACCATCATGGCGGAGATATGCGGGGAATCATGACCGGATCGCGAGCAAAACACCAATTGGGGGGAATTTCGGAATCAGATCAAAATATTGTCGGAGCTATTTGCTGCGGGGGCAGCTGAAACAGGGTTCGGCCGGCCGGACCGTGTAGAACAGGCAGCAGCCGACCCTGGTCCTGGTGCGGTGTCCGCCCTCCTCGCGGAAGCCGGGCGGGCCGACGAACGGGGCCGAGGAGGCGTCGGCGGTCAGCAGGGCGGTCAGTTCGGCCACGGCCCGGGGCTCCTCGCCGAGCAGGGTGGCGAGGTACCAGAGGCCGTCCACCACGTCGTCGGTGGCGAGCGCCCAGAGGGTGCGCGGGCCGCGTCGCACGCGGGGGCGGAAAGCGTGGAGCACCGGCGCGAGATGGTCGGCGAGCGCGGTGCGCAGTGCGGCGTCGAGGGCCGGGCGGTCCGGGACGACCAGGGCGTTCGGACGGTCGGCCGCCGGGTCGTCCGGCAGGCAGTGGAAGGCGGTCGGGCGGGCGGTGAGTTCGCCGGTGGCGCGGTTGATCGAGACGCGTTCGACCGGGAGCACCGGGACGCGGCGCTCCAGGAACCACGGCAGGGTGAAGGCGAGGGCGGCCGGCCAGGCGTAGCGGTGCAGGCTGAAGCCGGCGGTGACGTCCGGGCGGGTGGGGGTGCCGTACAGCTCGAGGCCGAGGCGTTCGTCGAAGGCGATCGTCGCATCGAGGGCGGCCGGGTCGGTGGCGAGGGCGGCGGCGGTGGTCCAGCCGGCGCCGGTGCGCGGGGCGGCCGGGTGGATCCGCAGGCCCGGGAAGACCTTGGTGAGGCGCCGCCAACTCCCGTGTAATACCTGGGAGTCGGCGGCGGTCGGTGCGGGGAACTGCTCGACCTGGTGCGCGGTCACGCGGGCTCCCTGGGTGGTACCCCGGGAGCGGGGCCCGGGCACGGCGCGGTGGACCTGTCCGGGCCACTGCTCGCCCCGGACAGGTAAGGCTCACCTTAGCTGATGCCGTGCCGCGGGTCGTGCACAGTGCCGTCTTCCGGTTCCGTCGCCCTCGCCGGCGCCCGGCCCAGCCGCCGCGCCAGCCACACCGGCACCCCGCCGAGCGCCTGGACCAGCCGGGACGCCTCGGCGCGCAGCCGCTCCGCCTCGGCCGGTTCCGACACCTCCGCCAGCGAGGCCAGGGCCGGCGCCACCCCCACCGTGAACCCGAGTTGTTCACGCAGCTTCAGTGCCGCCCCGAAACCCTCCCGGGCCCGCTCCGGATCGCCCGCTGCCGCTGCCAGCCCCGCCAGGTGGCACCAGGTCGAGGAGCGCAGCAGGTCGTCGCCGCGCTCCCTGGCCCCCTCGTGCGCCCGGGTGTACGCACTGTGCGCCGCCGCCGGATCGTGCAGCAGGTTCTCCGCGACCAGCCCGCGCCGGAAGTCCAGCAGTGGCCGGCCCGGTGCCTTCGGCGGCAGCAGCGCCGAGGTGCGGCCCAGCGCGGCCTGTGCCTCGTCCAGCCGGTCCCGGCGGCTCAACACGCTGGCCACGTACGCCAGGTAGCCGCGTGCGCAGGAGGCCGCCGCGCGGTGCTCGCTGCCGGCGACCGAGGCTTCCGCCTGGCGCAGGGCGTCCTCCGCGCGCTCCCAGTGGTCCGCGGTGAACAGGCACTGCTCGATCAGCAGTTCGGCCCGCTGGAGCGCCGCCGTCGGATCCCGGCCGGCCTGCGGGCGGAGCAGGTCCGCCGCCTCCTGCCAGCAGCCCCGCGACCGTAGCCGCCAGACGACGTCCGCCATGCCCCCCGGGGCAGTCCCGTGCACCGACAACGCCACCTCCTTGTGCGCGCCATGCAGCGACCAGCCGGCCCTCCCCAATCCCCAAGGGCCCGCGTCGTGGCGGCAATTCAACACGCGTAGGAGCTTGTGCACCAGATCACGAGCGCGAGGAAATCCGGAAGACGCGCTTCCGGGTAACGGTGGCGTGACGGCGTGTCAGGACGTCCAGCCGGTCTCCATCAGCGCCTCGGCCGCGCCGTTCGAAGGCTGCGGGATGCCCGCCGCGTCCAGCGTGAAGAGGGCCACCAGCAGCTGTTCGCCGCGCACCAAGGCCTGCCGGGAGTAGCCGGAGACGGTGAACATCGCCGCCGCGACCTGCTCACTGTGCAGGGTCTCCAGCCACAGGCACTCCACCGCCTTGACGTCGGCCGGCTCCGTCCAGGTGTCCACCCGGGCCACCATCCGGCCGCCCAGCAGACTGGTCGAGTCGCGCTCCTGGCTGGTGGTCAGCTCCAGGTCGTCGAAGCCCAGCCACTGCAAGTAGCGGGCCGCCGTCAGCACCGCGTCCTGCGGGGTGCGCACCGGCTGCGGGCGGAACGGCGGGCGCAGCGCCCGGGCCGGGCCCGAACCGGCCGCGAGCGGGTCCGGCGGGGAGAGCGGCGGCACCGCCGTGGTGTACGGGCGGGCCGCCTCGACCGGACGGGTCGCCCGCGGGCCCGCGCTCTGCAGCTTCGGCGCCCGGTCCACCGGCATCCGCACCGTCGCCCCGCAGTCGCAGGTGAACTCCGGCTGCGGCCACTGGTCGTTGCGCCCGCAGTGCGGGCAGCGCATGCTCACCCAGGAGTCCTCCCAGGAGCGGAACCGCACCTGCACCGGCACCCCGCCGCGCAGCAGCGGCACCCGCAGCTGTGCGCCGCACGGGCAGGGCAGGCTCGGCGGCTCGTAGCGGTGCTCGCGACGGCAGGCCGGGCAGCGCAGTTGGCTGGCCCCCGACGGCGAACCGGGGGAGAACCGGGCCGGATCTGCGGCGTCCTCGGGCAGCGGCATGGTGGGCACCGTCCGTCTGGGTCGAGCTGGCAGGGATGCCATCCATCCTCGCCGATCGGGCTCCGGCCCGGTGCGGAATGAGGTAATCCTGCACCGCAGTTGAGGCGGGGGAAAGGTGCGGATGTGCTGACGAACCGTCAACTGATGTGCCATCGAGCCAGATCCGCCGGGGTGTCCAGGTCGTCGGGGGCGGCCACGCCGGTGCAGTCCACCAGCGCGACCGGATGGGAGGACAGCAGGGCGCGGGCGCCCGCATCGCCGGTCGAAGTGGCCAGCAGCTCGGGAAAGTGCGCCGCGCCGATCAGGACCGGGTGCGCCCGGCGCCCGTGGTAGGCGCACGCCGCCAGATCCGTGCGCCGGGCGTGCGACGCCAGCAGCCTGCGCACCGCCTCCGCCGTGACGCCCGGGGTGTCCACCAGCAGCACCAGCACCGCACTCGCCCCGGCCGGCAGCGCGGCCAGGCCCGCGCGCAGAGAAGAGGAAAGCCCGGTGGGCCAGGCGGGATTGTCGACCAGCACGCAGTCGCCGGTGTCGACCCGCGACCGGACCTCCGCCGCCGACGCGCCCAGCACCGCCACGGTTTCGTCGCACCCGCCGTCCCGCGCCGCCAGCAGCGCGTGCTCCAGCAGCGTGCGCCCCCGGTAGCGCAGCAGCGCCTTGGGCCGCCCGCCCAGACGGGACCCGCCGCCCGCCGCCAGCACCAGGGCCGGCACCCGCAATTCCGTCATACCGCCAGTCTGCGCCCCCGCCCCCCGGCCTCGGCGAATCCTTCGTGCGGACAGGTTTTGCCCGGATTGTGAGGTGTGTCATGCTGCGGCGTGGTCGCCTTGACCCGTGCTTGACCGGCTGGTCTTCTGGTGGGCCGTCAGACTCGCCCACCCGCAGAGGAATACCGTGCGATCCCGCCGCCCCGTCATAGCCGCCGCCCTGTTGCTCGGATCGCTCGCCCTCGGCGCGTGCACCAGTGCCAACAAGGCATCGACAACCGGCAGTTCGAAGCCCCAGTCGGCCAAGTCCGCCTCCAAGGGCACCAACCCGCTGCAGAACCCGGACGGCACCAAGCCCGGCCTGGCGCCCGTCACCAGCGACGAGGACCGCAAGGCGGGGCGGGATCTGATCGGAAAGGTCAAGACCGCCGACGCGGGTCCGAAGACCGGCTACGACCGCGACCAGTTCGGCCCGCCGTGGACGGACAACGTGGACGGCGTCCCGATGGGCCACAACGGCTGCGCCACCCGCGACGACATGCTGGCCCGGGACGGGCAGAAGGTGGAGCACAAGGACGGCTCCGAGTGCGTCGTCACCGGAATGACGATCTGGGACCCGTACACCGGCAAGACGGTGGACTGGAACAAGCAGCAGGCGTCGAAGATACAGATAGACCACGTGATGCCGCTGTCCTACGACTGGCAGCAGGGCGCCTCGCAGTGGGAGAAGCCCAAGCGGGTGCAGATCGCCAACGACCCGCTGAACCTGATCCCGGCGGACGGCTCGCAGAACGCCTCCAAGGGCGACTCCGGCCCGGCCACTTGGCTGCCCGCCAACACCGAGGTGCACTGCTCGTACGCGATCCGCTGGGCGCAGGTCTCGCTGAAGTACCAGCTGCCGGTGACGCCCGCCGACAAGAAGACCATGCTGTCGTTGTGCGGCGGCTGACGCGGCAGTTGTTGACCGGCGTGGAATGACCCGAGGCCGTTCGCGTCCCCCCCCCGGGGGGCGCGGCGTCGGGCCACGGCTCGCTGGTCGGAGGAACGGAACTGGACGTGGTCATGGGAGACACGTTGGGTGGCGTGCCTGAGAACCCGATGAGGCCCGACTACGAGCGGGCTGCAATCTCCGCGCAGCCCACGGTTCGTCAGCTCGCGGCGGCAGTCGGCTGCGGGAGCCGGCTGCCGAGCCAGGTGAGGGCCGGGGGGATCTCCCGGGTCCAGGTGTGGAAGTTGTGGCCGCCGGTGTCCAGGGTGATGGTGGACAGCTGGGTCGGGGCCTTGAACGCGCCGATCATCTGCTGCGTCGCCGGGTAGTTCTCCTCGTTGCGGCTGGTGGCGAGCAGCAGCGAGACCGGCGGTGCGGGCTTGTTCTGGAGCCGCCACAGCAGGTCGTTGTCCTGCTTGACCTCGGCGCTGCCGCCGAACAGGTCGCCGGTGGTCGGGTCGTTGTGGACCTCGTAGTAGCCGGACAGTGCGATCGCCGCCCGGTACGAATCCGGCTTGCGCATCGCGAACTTGACGGCGCAGTAGCCGCCGGTGGAGTCGCCGATCACCGCGCGAGCCTCGGGCCGGTCGTCGATCCGGTAGGCGGCGGACATCGCCTTCGGCAGGTCCTCGGTGAAGAAGGTCTCCGCCTGCGGGCCATTGGGGACATCCATGCACTCGGTGTCGCGGTTGGCGACCAGGGTCGGCCGCATCATCACCAGCACCGTCGGCGGCATCTCCTTGGCCTCGATCGCCTTCAGCGTGGACGCCGGGTACTGGAGCAGCGAGATCAGCTTCTCCGCCGTGCCCGGGTAGCCGGACAGCGCGAGCAGCATCGGGAACTTCGTCCCCGCGTAGGCCGGCTGGAAGTACTGCGGCGGCAGGTACACGTACGCCGGGGTACCGGTCAGCCCGGAGTGCTCGCCGCGGATCTCCACCTTCTGGATCACGCCGGAGCGGTCCTGCGCGGAGCCCTGCGAGGAGTACATCTTCTGCTCGCCGGTCACCGAGACGGCCTTGCCGCCCGGCTCGTGGTTCACCACCGTGCCCGGGCTGCCGTCCAGACCGAGCAGGTCGCTCCAGGTCGAGTAGAAGCCGAAGTACGAGTTGGCGACCAGCCCCATCGCGGCCAGCACCACGATCTGCGTCCCGAAGAACGCCCCCAGCCGCCCGAGCCACGCCCGCCAGCTCCGGCCGCCCAGCCGGGGCCAGAGCCACATGGTGGCGGCGAAGGCGGCGATCGCCAGCAGGCTGGCGATGATCTGGATCGGGACTCCGGTCAGGCTCGGCACCCGATGATCGTAAGGTACGGCTTCATCTGGCTCACAGCCGCCTCCCAGCACCTTCCCGGGTTTGCCAAGCCGTCCCCAAGGGCAAGCCAATTCCTCGGCCTGTCGGATCTCCCGGTTAGCCTCCGGTGCCTGTGAGAACTCCTGAGGAACTGCACCTGGTCGACTGGCCGTCGCTGCACCACGCGTTCGGGGAGGGCACCGACGTCCCCGGCTGGATTCGGGCGCTGTACGACGAGGACGGGGTGGTGGTCGACGAGGCGCTGGACGAGCTGTTCGGACGGGCGCTGCACCAGGGCACGGTGTATCCGGCGAGCGTGGCGGCGGTGCCGTACCTGGCGCACGCCGCCGTGCACGCCGTCCACCGGCGCGACAGCATGCTGGCGTTCCTGGCCAACGCCGGGAGGGCCGACGCGGATCGGTGGTTCGACGACGGGACGCTGGACGGCATCACGGTCTCCGGCGAACTCCCCGGCCTGCTGCACCTGTTGCGGGACGAGGACCCCGAGGTGCGCCGCCGGCTCGTCCGGGTGGCGCGCTGGGCGGCGGGGGACGAACTGCCGCTCGCCCTGGACGCGTTGACGGCCTGCCACCGCGACGACCCGTCCGCCCGGGTGCGGGCCGAGGCGCTGGCCGTCCTCGGCCGGCTGGACCCGGATCCGGCCGGGCGGCTGCGCGCCGCGCTCACCGATTCCGAGCCCGCCGTCCGGGCGATGGCCGCGCTCGGCCTGCTGGAGAGCGGCGAGGTGCCGTACCCGGCCGAGCTGGTGGATGTGCTCGCCGCGGACGGCGGGAGTCCCGTGTTGGCCGTGCCGTGGGCGGAGTTCTTCCACGGCGTCGGCAGCACCGACGATCGGGCGGCCGCGGTGCTGGATTCGGACGCCGAGGCCTGCCGTACCGTCGCCGCCGCCTGGATCGCCGCCGGCGACCACGATGGGCGCGGCAGCCGCCTGGCCGTGCGGCTCTCCGACACCTGGCGGGACCGGGAGGCGGACACCGTCGCGCTGCTCGCCCGCGCCCTGCCGCACCAGCGCGAGTGGCACCCGCACATGCAGGCCCTGCGGGACCTCGCCCGGTGGGTCGACCGCTGCCCCGACCCGGGCCCGGCCGCCGAGGCCGCGCTGCCGTACGTCACCCATCCGGACCGGCGGATCGCCACGGCCGCGCAACTCGTGCTGGGCCGGGCCGGCGACACCCGGCTGCTCACCGCCGTCCCCGAGCCCGACCGGGACGCGCTGGCCGCGCTGGCCGCCCGCACCGACGACCTCCAGCTCCGGCGCAGGGTGCTCACGCCCTATCTGTGCGGAGGCTGCGACCGGCCGCACAGCGGGGCCCGTGAACTCCTGGCGGCGCTCACCCCCGCGGATGCCGGCCCGCTGCTGCCCGAGCTGACCCGGCTGCTGCGTGACTGCCCGAGCGGGCAACTGGTGCGGGTGCTTGGCGGGACGGGCCTGGCGGACCCCGAATTGATCGGCCTGCTGGAGGAGTTGGCCGCCACCGCGAGCCAGGACCCGGTGCTGCACGCCGCGGTCGCGGCCGTCCGGCTCGGCGCGGACCCGGCACCCGCGCTGCGTCTGCTCGCCGAGGACCTCGGCCGCCACGGCCACGCCATGTCGGAGATCGCCCTGCTCGGACCGCTTGCGAGCCCGCTGCTGCCACTGGTCGAGCCCTACCTGACGTACCAGCACGAGTGGTCCCGGGCCCGTGCGGCCGAGGCGCTGTGGTCGATCACCGGCGACGCGGCCCGGGCCGTTCCGGTGCTGACCGAGCTGCTCCAGCCGCTCCCGGTGGGGGCGTTCGCGGTGGCGGCGCTGCGGCGGATGGGTGCGGCGCTCAGCGACGAGCAGCGGGCGACGGTCGAGGAATGGGCGCGCGCCGACCGCCGCGTGCTGGGGCCGTTCGATTCGTGGGAGCACCAGGACGACCGGCTGCGCGAGGATGCCCGGCTGCTGCTCGCTCAGCAGGAATGATGCCTTGTCAGGGCGTTCGGCTAAGGTCCGGCGTTCGTGAGATCACCTGAGGAACTGCACCTGACCGACTGGGCATCGCTGGAGCACTCGTACGGGAGCGGCACCGACGTCCCCGACTGGATTCGCGGGCTGTACGACGAGGACCGGGCGGTGGTCGATCGGGTGCTCGGCGAGCTGTTCGGGCGGGCCCTGCATCAGGGGACGGTCTCCTCGGCGGGGGCCGCCGCCGTCCCGTACCTGGCGCACGCCGCCGTGCACGCCGTCCACCGGCGGGACGACATGCTGGCGTTCATCGCGACCACCGGCGGGGCCGAAGAGGAGTACGAGGGCGAGGCGGACGAGAGCGGGTTCGAGGACAAGGTGACGGGGCGGACCCTGGCGGCCGAGGAACTCCCGGGCCTGCTCCACCTGTTGCGCGACGACCCCGACCCCGAGGTGCGCCGCCGGCTCGTCCGGGTGGCGCGCTGGGCGGCGGCGGGGGAGTGTCTGCCGCTCGCGGTGGCCGCGCTGACCGCGTTTCAGCGCGAGGACCCGGCGCCCGCCGTGCGGGCCGAGGCGCTGACGGTGCTGCGCTTCCTCGACGCCGACCCGGCCGGGCGGTTGCGGGCGGCGCTGGCCGACCCCGAGCCGGCCGTCCGGGCCACCGCCGCGCTCGGGCTGCTGGAGGCGGCCGAACTTCCGTACCCGGCCGAGCTGTTGGACGTCCTGGTCGCGGACGGCGGCGACCCGGCGTTCCGGGTGGTCTCGGGCGAGTGGTTCCCCGGCGTCGGCAACACCGACGACCGGCTGCGGTACCTGCTCGACGAGGACGCGGAGGCGACCCGGGCCGTCGCCGCCGCCTGGATCGCCGCCGGCGACCACGACGGACGCGGGGCCCGCCGCGCGCTGCGACTGGCCGAACGCTGGCGCGGATACGAGGAGGAGGCCGCCGCGCTGCTGGCCGCCGCGCTGCCCCACCAGCACGAGTGGTACTGGCGGATGAAAGTCCTGGACGGCCTGGCCGATCTCGTCGCCCGCTGCGCCGACCCCGCCGCCGTCGCCGAGGCGGTGCTGCCGCACACCACCGACCCCGACTGGCGGATCCACCGGCCCGCCCAACTCGCCCTCGGCCGGGCCGGTGACACCCGCCTGCTCACCACCGTCCCCCAGCCCGAAGCGGCCGCACTCGACGCGCTCGCCGCCCCCACCGACGACCTCGACCTGCGACGCCGGGCCCTCGCCCCGAAGCCCTGCGGCGGGTGCGGCAGCATGCACGGCAGCGCCGACGAACTCCTCGACACCCTCACCCCCGACAGCGCCGCCCCACTGCTGCCCGAACTGACCGCACTGCTGGGCGCCCGCCCGACCGTGAAACTCGTCCGCTTCCTCGGTGGCACCGGCCTCACCGACCCCGAACTCCTCAACCTGCTGGGCGAGTTGGTGACCAGGGGCGACCGGAACCTGGCCCCCGCGGCCGCCGTCGCCGCCGCCCGGCTCGGCGCCGACCCCGAACCCGCGCTGCACCTGCTCACCGAACGCACCGACTGCCTGGCCGACATCGCCCTGCTCGGCCCGCTCGGCGCGCCGCTGCTGCCACTGGTGGAACGCTGCCTGACGGAGGGCCACCCGCGGCAGCAAGTGGAAGCCGCCGAGGCGCACTGGCGAATCACCGGCGACCCCGACCGGACCCTCCCCGTCCTGCTCGCCGCACTGTCCCGCCGCGCGCCGGCCGTCCACGCCCTCACCGTGCTGCGCCGGATCGGCCGGCCGCTGCCGCCCGAGCACCGGGCCCTGGTCGAGGGGTGGTTGGCCACGGACCGGCGCGTACCGGTCGGGAAGGACCACTTCTGGAACATGCGCGAGGAGGACCAACTCCGCGCGGAGGCCCGGCTGCTGCTCGCCCACCGGCCGTGAAATGGCGACGGCCCGCCGCACCCATGGGGAAGATGCGGCGGGCCGTCCGTTCATTGTGCGACGAGGTGTCAGCCCAGGCTGGTGAAGAGGGAGTTCAGCAGGGTGCCGGAGTTGTCGTCGTTCTCCAGGGCGAAGGCGAACATGCCGGCCAGGCCCTTGGACTTGGCGTAGGCCGCGCGGGCCTGGATGGCCTTCGGGTCGTCACCGGTCCAGAAGTTGGTGCCGTCGTAGACCCAGGTGGACTCGGTGATCGGGTCCCAGTGGGTGTTCTGGGCGGTCAGGGTGAGCTCGCGCCAGCTGGCGAGGCCGGCTTCCTGGCTGCCGGGCTTGGCGGGGGTGGCGCCGGTGGCCTTCTGGTAGAGGCCGTAGTTGTTGCCGGCCTGGACGCCGGTCCAGCCGCGGAAGTAGAACGGGACGCCGAGGACGATCTTGTTGGCGGGGAAGCCGCCGCTGATGCCGTACTCGGGGAGGCCGGTGGTGTAGGCGGCCAGCGCGGTGTCCACGTTGTACTTGGCGGTGCCGGGGGCGATCGGCAGGGTCGGGTCGGCGGGGCTGTCGTGCAGCGGGTCCTGGAGGTTGGTGGGGCCGGTGGCGTCCCAGGAGCCGTGCATGTCGTAGGTCATGATGTCGGCGTAGTCGAGGTACGCGCCGATCTTGTCGGTCTCGATGGACGAGATCTTGTCCTGTCCGGACGGCAGGGCCGCGGTGAGCAGGAACTTCTTGCCGAGGCTGGCGCCGTAGGTGTCCAGCTGGCTGCGGAACTCGGCGAGCAGCGCGGTGAAGTTCTGCTTGTCGGCGGCGGAGTAGTGGTTGCCGGTGTGGCCGCCGGCCGAGCCGGGGTACTCCCAGTCGATGTCGATGCCGTCGAAGATGCCCGCGGCGCTGGCGGCGCCGCCGGAGGCGTCACCGGCCACGCCGGTCGGCAGGTTGCCCTTGAGGAACATGTCGATGCAGGACGAGACCAGCTTCTTGCGCGAGGCGTCGGTGGCCGCCGCGTCGGAGAAGTACTTGGAGTAGGTCCAGCCGCCGAGCGACAGGGTGACCCGCAGGTTCGGGTTCTTCGCCTTGAGCTGGCGCAGCTGGTTGAAGTTGCCCTTCAGCGGCTGCTGCCAGTCGTCGCCGGAGCCGTCGACGGAGATGGCACCGCTGTAGTCCATCTGGTAGTCGGCGTACGCGTCGGCCGCGCCGTCGCCCGCGTTCGGGTTGTCCTCGTGGCTGGCGTCGGAGGCCTTGACCGCCTCGAAGCAGTTGAGGTTGGTCGGGTGGATGTTCTCGAACGCGTAGGAGATGACGTCCAGCTTGCCGGCCGCGCCGGAGGTGTCGACGTTCTTCGGGTAGTAGGCGGCGTCGTACACCGACCACTGGTCGAAGTAGGCGGACTTGACCGGCTTGGCGGTGGCGGGCGCGGCGGCGGTGGAGGTGGTCACCGCGGCGGACTGCTGGGAGGCGTGGCCGGCCTTGTCGTACGCCTGGACGGTGAAGGTGTACGAGGTGTTCGGCAGCAGCGAGGAGATCGCGATGGAGGTGCCCATCGAGGTGCCGACCAGCTGGCCCTTCGACCAGACCTTGTAGCCGACGTAGTTGTCGGTGGAGTCGGTCGAGGCGTTCCACTTCAGCACCACGGCGTTGGCGGTGGTGCTGCTGACCGTCACTCCGCCCGGGACGGTGATCTTGCCGTCGCCGGCGGGGCCGTTGCCGGTGCCGGAGCTGGAACTCGCGGACGGCGAGGGCGAGGTGGAGGTGGACGGGCTGGGGGAGGCGCTCTGCGAGGGGCTGGCCGAGGCCGAGGCGCTGGCGCTCGCGGAGGTCGACGGGCTCGGGGAGCCGCCGCCGTCGGGGCCGGTCAGGCTGAGGTCGTCGGCCTGGTAGGCGCCGGCGCCGTACCAGCCGTGGGTGAACACCGTCACCGAGGTGGTGGTCGCGCCGGTGGTGAAGGTGGTGCTCAGCTGGGTCCAGTTGGCCGCGGCCGGAGTCCAGGTGGAGGCGTTGACGCCGGTGCCGGTGGCGCCGAGGTACACGTAGTTGCCCTTGAGCCAGCCCGCCAGGGTGTACTTGGTGTTCGGCTGGACGGTGACGGTCTGCTGGCACTGGCCGGTGTCGCCGGCGGTGGCGTTGGCGTTCAGTGCGTAGGTCCCGCCGTGTGCGCCGGTGTTGACCACCGAGGCGCTGGTACAGGTCCAGCCGCTCGGGCTGCCGGTCTCGAAGTCGCCGTTGGCGAGCAGGTTGACGGCGGCGGCCGAGGCGCTGCCCATGGAGAGCGCGAGCGCGGTGGAGCCGACCGTCATGGCGGCGGCCACCACGAGGGCGCCGGCGCGGCGACGGGAGGGGGCCCGGCGCGTCGACCCGGGTGCGGGCGTGGCCCGTTCAAGCATGGAGGAACCTCCGGAGTCAGTGGGGTTTGTCCGGTAGGTGCGGTGGCCCGACGGGCCCAGGTGGGAGCCTGTGCGCTTTGGGGTGAGCGCGTCACCTAGATTGGACTGGACCAATCGTCCGGGTCAAGGATTTCGGCTCACGAACCGTCAGGAAGCTTTCCGATCGGTTCGGTTGGGGAGGGCCGGGCGGGACCGGGGATCGCGCCGTTGTGCGCCTCTGGCTTTCAGTTGCATATGACTTGCAATTACGAGCTGATCAAAGGAAGGATGATGCGGCTCGCCACCCTCCCGGAAGGACCTCCCCAATGCCCGCGCCCACGCGCCTGCGCGACCGGCTCACCCGCGAGGAGTGGATCCGGCTGGCCGGAATGGCCGCGTTCGTCCTCGCCCTGCACGTGGTCGGCTGGTTCACCCTGCTGGCGGTCATCGCGCCCAAGCACTACGACGTCGGCGGCCAGGTGTTCGGCGCCGGCATGGGCCTGACGGCGTACACCCTGGGCATGCGGCACGCCTTCGACGCCGACCACATCGCCGCCATCGACAACACCACCCGCAAGCTGATGGGCCAGGGCAAGCGCCCGCTCTCGGTGGGCTTCTGGTTCTCGCTCGGGCACTCCTCGATCGTGTTCGGCCTGTGCGCCCTGCTGGCGTTCGGCATCCGCTCGCTGGCCGGGCAGGTCGAGTCCGACGAGTCGGCGCTGCACAAGGCGACCGGCCTGATCGGCGTCACCGTCTCCGGCACGTTCCTGGTGCTGATCGGCCTGATCAACCTGGGCGCCTTCAACGGCATCCTGAAGGTGTTCCGGCGGATGCGGCAGGGCGACTTCGACGAGGCCGAGCTGGAGCGCCAGCTCGACAAGCGCGGTTTCCTGAACCGGATCCTCGGCAAGGTCACCCGGGCGGTCACCAAGCCCTGGCACATGTACCCGGTGGGCCTGCTGTTCGGCCTCGGCTTCGACACCGCCACCGAGGTGTCGCTGCTGGTGCTGGCCGGCGGCGCGGCCGCGTTCTCGCTGCCCTGGTACGCGCTGCTGGTGCTGCCGATCCTGTTCGCGGCGGGCATGAGCCTGCTGGACACCATCGACGGCTCGTTCATGAACTTCGCCTACGAGTGGGCGTTCTCCAAGCCGGTCCGCAAGATCTACTACAACCTCACCGTCACCGGCCTGTCGGTGCTGGTGGCGCTGGTGATCGGCGTGGTCGAGCTGGTCGGCCTGCTGGCCGAGAAGCTGGACATCACCAGCGGCCCGATCGGCTGGATCGGCTCGCTCGACCTCAACCTGGTCGGCTACGTGATCGTCGGCCTGTTCGTGCTCACCTGGGGCGCCGCGATGGCGTTCTGGAAGTTCGGCAAGGTCGAGCAGAAGTGGTCGGCGGGGCTGCGCGAGCAGTCCTGACCGACGCGTCGTCAGCGAACAAGGGGCACCCGGCGGGTGCCCCTTTCGCATGTGCGGGGGCCGGGGTGTACCCGCTCGGCGGCGAGAAGTTCACGTCAAGGCCCTTGTCGGGTCAACTTCTACGCGCGTATCTTTCTGGCTGGATCTACGCGAGTTGCCGTTCGGGGCCCGCCCGGCAGGGCCGGAGAGGCCCCGGCAGTCAGCCTCCTGACGAACCCTCAATGCCACCCGGCGCCCGAGTGACGGCGACCGGGCCATGGTCCTGCCACGAAGGAGCCCCGCCAAGGTGCCCAGCCCCACCCCCGCCCGCCGCTCCCGCCGCACGCTGCTGCGCGTCACCGCGCCGGCCGCGGTCGCCGCGTCCCTGGTCCTCGTCCCGCTGCCGGGCGCGTTCGCCGCGCCGTCCACCGGTGCGGTGATCGCCGAGGTGTACGGCGGCGGCGGCAACTCCGGTGCGACGCTGAAGAACGACTTCATCGAGCTCGGCAACCCGACCGGCGCCGCCTTCGGCCTGTCCGGCTACAGCGTGCAGTACCTGCCCGGCAGCCCCGGCGCCACCACCCAGTGGGGCGTCACCCCGCTGAACGGCTCGGTCCCGGCCGGCGGCCGCTACCTGATCTCCGAGGCGCCCGGCGCCGGCGGCACCGCCGACCTCCCGGCCGCCGACGCCGGCGGCAGCCTGAACATGTCCGCCACCTCCGGCACCGTCGCGCTGGTCAACGGCACCGCGCCGCTGAGCTGCAAGACCGCCGCCGACTGCGCCGCCGACACCCGGATCGTCGACCTGGTCGGCTTCGGCTCCGCCGTGGTCCGCGAGGGCGGTGGCCCGGCCACGGGCGCGTCCAACAGCGCCTCGGTGGCCCGCGGTTCGTCACTCGCCGACACCGACGACAACGCCAAGGACCTCACCGCCGGCGACCCGACCCCGGTCAACTCCAAGGGCCAGACCACCGGCGGCGGCACCACCCCCGGCGGCGGCGGTGGCACGCCCGTCCCCGGCGACGTGCGGATCCACGACATCCAGGGCACCACCCGGATATCGCCGCTGAACACCAAGACCGTCACCAACGTCCCCGGCATCGTCACCGGCGTGCGCGGCTACGGCACCAAGGGCTTCTGGATCCAGGACCCCAACCCGGACAACAACCCCGCCACCAGCGAGGCCGTCTTCGTCTTCACCGGCTCCGCCGCCCCGACCGTCAAGGTCGGCGACTCGGTGCTGGTCACCGCCAAGGTGAGCGAGTACTACCCGAACAGCGCGGGCGGCTCGCAGTCCGTCACCGAGCTGACCGGCCCGAAGGTCGCCGTGCTGTCCTCCGGCAACGCCGTGCCCGCCCCCGTGGTGCTGGACGCCGCCAAGATCCCGGCGGCGTACGCCCCGGACGCCGCCGGCGGCTCGATCGACAACCTGCCGCTGGACCCGTCGAAGTACGCCCTCGACCTGTACGAGTCGCTGGAGGGCATGAACGTCGAGGTCCGCGACGTGCCGGTGGTGCAGGCCACGGACAAGTACCACGAGCTCTGGGTGGACGCTTCGTCGGCCGACCCGCGCACCAACCGCGGCGGCGTGGTCTACCTCGGCTACGACAAGCCGAACAACGGCCGGATCATGATCCAGTCGCTGCCGCCGCTGACCGAGCAGCCCTTCCCGGTCGCCAACGTCGGTGACAAGCTGACCGGTTCCACCGCCGGCCCGCTCGACTACAACCAGTTCGGCGGCTACACCATCGCCGCGAACACCGTCGGCACCGTCCAGGACAACGGCCTGCAGCGCGAGGTCGCCGACCGGGCACTGCCCAGCGAACTCGCCATCGCCACCTACAACGTGGAGAACCTCGCCCCCGGCGACCCCGACGCCAAGTACAGCGAGCTCGCCCAGGCCGTCGTCACCAACCTGCGCTCGCCCGACATCGTCGCCCTGGAGGAGATCCAGGACAACAGCGGCGCCGCCGACGACGGCACCGTGGACGCCTCGGTCACCGTGCAGAAGTTCATCGACGCGGTCAAGGCCGCCGGTGGCCCCGCCTACGACTGGCGCTCCATCGACCCGGTGAACGACAAGGACGGCGGCCAGCCCGGCGGCAACATCCGCCAGGTCTTCCTGTTCAACCCCGACCGGGTCTCCTTCACCGACATCGCCGGCGGCGACTCCACCACCGCCGTCGACGTCACCGGCACCGGCAAGCGCACCTCGCTGACCGCCTCGCCCGGCCGCATCGACCCGAACAACGAGGCCTGGAACAGCAGCCGCAAGCCGCTGGTCGGCCAGTTCAGCTTCCACAACAAGCCGGTCTTCGTGATCGCCAACCACTTCAACAGCAAGGGCGGCGACCAGGGCATCGACAGCCGCTTCCAGGCCCCCACCCGCAGCTCCGAGGTGCAGCGCCAGAAGCAGGCCGAGATCGAGCACGCCTTCATCGCCAAGCTGGAGGCCGCCGACCCGAACGCCCGGATCGTCTCGCTCGGCGACTTCAACGACTACCAGTTCTCGCCCGCGATGCAGACCCTCACCAAGGACGGCGTGCTCCGCGACCTGGTGAACGACCTGCCCGCGAGCGAGCGCTACTCGTACGTCTACCAGGGCAACTCGCAGGTGCTCGACCACATCCTGGTCAGCCCCGCGTTCAAGCAGCAGCACGTCCGCTACGACGTGGTGCACATCAACAGCGAGTTCGCCACGCAGGCCTCCGACCACGACCCGCAGGTGGTCCGCGTCAAGCCGTGACGGCCCTTCGGGAGCCCTCGTTCTGCCTGACTCGGTGGGGCGGGGGCTCCCGCGTTGTTACCGGTGGGTTGACCTCGCGGCCCGGTGGCCGCAGGATCGGGGCTCACTGTCTCTGGGAAGGACCTCGGATGGCCCTCGACGCCGACGTCATCGTGATCGGAGCCGGCCTGGCAGGCCTGGCCGCCACCGCCGAACTCGCCGACGCCGGACGGCGCGTCATCCTGCTCGACCAGGAACCCGCCGGGTCGCTCGGCGGGCAGGCGCACTGGTCCTTCGGCGGACTCTTCCTCGTCGACTCGCCCGAACAGCGCCGGATGCGGATCAAGGACTCCCGCGAACTCGCCTGGCAGGACTGGCTCGGCACCGCCGGCTTCGACCGCCCCGAGGACGCCTGGGCGCGCCGCTGGGCCGAGGCGTACGTCGACTTCGCGGCCGGCGAGAAGCGGGCCTGGCTGCACGCGATGGGCGTCCGGCTGTTCCCGGTGGTCGGCTGGGCCGAACGCGGCGGGCTGCTGGCCACCGGACCGGGCAACTCCGTCCCGCGCTTCCACATCACCTGGGGCACCGGGCCCGGCCTGGTCGAACCGTTCGCCCGCCGGGTCCGCGACGCCGTCCGGGCCGGACGGGTCACGCTGCGCTTCCGGCACCGCGTCACCGGCCTTGCCGCGAGCGGCGGTTCACTCGACACCGTCACCGGCGAGATCCTCGCGCCGTCCGCCGTACCGCGCGGCGAGGCCAGCTCCCGCACCGTCGCCGGGCAGTTCGAACTGCGCGCCCAGGCCGTGATCGTCGCCTCCGGCGGCATCGGCGGCAACCACGACAAGGTCCGCGCCGCCTGGCCCGAACGGCTCGGCACCCCGCCCGCCCGGATGCTCTCCGGCGTCCCCGCGCACGTCGACGGCCTGATGCTCGACGTCGCCGCCGAAGCCGGCGCCGGACTCGTCAACGGCGACCGGATGTGGCACTACACCGAGGGCATCGAGAACTGGAACCCGATCTGGGCCCGGCACGGCATCCGCATCCTGCCCGGCCCGTCCTCGCTCTGGCTCGACGCCACCGGCGCCCGCCTCCCCGTCCCGCTGTTCCCCGGCTTCGACACCCTCGGCACCCTCGACCACATCATGCGCACCGGCCACCAGCACACCTGGTTCGTGCTCACCCAGAAGATCATCGAGAAGGAGTTCGCGCTCTCCGGCTCGGAACAGAACCCGGATCTGACGGGGCGTTCCCTTCGACGGGTGCTCGGGCGGGCGCTGCCTGGCGCGCCCGGGCCGGTCGAGGCCTTCAAGCAGCGGGGCGCGGACTTCGTGGTGGCCTCCACGGTGGACGAGCTGGTGCGCGGCATGAACGAGCGCCAGGATGGCGCCCCTGCGATCGACGCCGACGCGCTGCGCCGCGAGATCGAGGCCCGCGACCGCGAGATCGCCAACCCCTTCGGCAAGGACCTCCAGGTCACCGCGATCCACGGCGCCCGCCGCTACCTCGGCGACAAGCTGATCCGCACCGCCACCCCGCACCGCCTGCTCGACCCCGCCGCCGGACCGCTGATAGCCGTCCGGCTCCACATACTCACCCGCAAGTCCCTCGGCGGCCTGCACACCGACCTCGACTCCCGCGTGCTGCGCTCCGACGGCTCGGTGCTGGACGGCCTCTACGCGGCAGGCGAGGCAGCCGGCTTCGGCGGCGGCGGCATCCACGGCTACCGCTCCCTCGAAGGCACCTTCCTCGGCGGCTGCCTCTTCACCGGCCGCACCGCCGGCCGGGCGGCCGCAGCCGCTACGGCCTGATCCGCGTACTACCGGCCGGTCGCGCCGTCGATCTGCTCCCGCAGAATGTCGGCGTGACCGGCGTGCCGGGCCGTCTCACTCGTCATGTGGGCGACCACCCAACGCACCGACAGCAACTCCTCGCGGACCGGCACCGCCACCGGACGCGACAGGTCGGCGGACGCGCCGATCACCGCGTCACTGGCCTCGATCGCCTCCGCGTACGCGGCCAGCACCTGCTCGGCGCTGGTGTTCGCCGGGACCGCCATGTCGAAGTCCGCGTTCTCGTAAGCCATTTGGCCCGCCACATGGTGCCCGAACCAGTACCGCTCGGCCGCCGTCAGGTGCTGCACCAGACCCAGCAGGTTCGTCCCCGTCCCGACCAGGACGCGGCGCAGCTCCTCCTCCGTCAGCCCCTCGGTCTTCTTGACGACGGACTCCCGGGCGAACCTCAGGAAGGCCAGCGCGGTGTCGAGTTCGCTGCTGTCGTTGAACGGAACGGGGCGGCGCTGGGTCTCGGTCGCAGTCATCCTTCGAACCTATCCGGCCGCCGCGTGGGTCGCACCGGGATTTCCGGGTCGGTCAGCCCTGGCCGGTCAGCTGGGCCAGGACGATCTTGGCCATGGTCTCGGCGCCGAGCGTGGACTCCGGATCGAGAGCCAGCGAACCGAGAACGGCGACCGCCGCAGTGGGGTCGCTGTGCTGGAGCAGCAGGGCCTTGTTGACCAGCAGCATCCCCCGGGTCTCCCCGTCCGGGTCCCCGGCCAGCCCGCGTTCCAGGGCGTCGATCTGCTCGTCCGGGTCGGTCAGCAGGGCGGCCAGCTCCTTCCAGGCCGGCGGGAAATCCGGGAAGCGCTGCACGATGCCCTGGAGCAGCTCACGCTTCTGCGCCGGATCCTCCAGCCACTCCAGCTGCAGGAACGCCTGACTGAAACCGTCGAACAGCTCGCCGCGAAGCTCCCGGCGCAGCGTGTCCAGCGTGGTCTTGCAGGTGAAGAACCCACGCGGCGCGATCCGGTCCACCTCCGCGTACAACTTCTCCGCCCCCACAGCGTCACCCTGCAACAACACCGTGAACGCCGCGTCGTACGACGGATGCGGCCACCCCGGCGCCAGCGCCTGAGCCTGCCCCAACAGCCCGAGCGCCTCCTCGTACTCGCCGCGCTCCCCGGCCTCCCGCCCCCGCTGATGCAACAGCCGCGCCTGCGCCGGTACTTCCTCACCCCCGACGAGCTCCCACCCCACCTCCCCGCTCACCCCGGCCAGGTCGCCCTCGGTGAGCTCCCGCCCCTCCGCGTCCCTGAACACAACCCGTCCGGCCATCGGGCACCCCCACCTGTCGCAGCGAATCCGTCGGGTGAGGCTACCGGGTGCAGGGAGCCGGCGTGGAGGAGAAGTACGCGGGCTCCCTGAGGCTCCATGAGAGTGTCGGAGAAGCCTGCTCTCGACCCGCACTCACGAACCCTCCGGAGCTGCCACAGTGACGAGCAACACCGCACAGCAGGACGCCGCAGTCGCCGACAAGTCCATCCTCGCGAACAGCGCGTACGCTGACGGACGCCACCTGGCCGCCCGTCAGTCCATCTACCGGTGGCAGCAGCCGCAGTACGACCTACCCGGGATCGTCGTCGAAGAGCTGGCCGACACCAGCGGCACGGTCCTCGATGTTGGCTGCGGCAACGGCAAGTTCGTCAGCCGTCTGCACACGGACCGCCCGGATCTCCAGGTCGTCGGGATGGACATCTCATGGGGCATCCTCGCCGATGTCCCGAAGCCGGTCCTGGTGGCCGATGCCCAGGCCCTGCCCTTCGCCGACAACAGCGTCGACGCCGTGCTGGCCCTGCACATGCTGTACCACGTGGGCGACATCCCGGGCGCGGTCGGCGAGTTGGCGCGGGTGCTGCGGCCGGGTGGGGTGCTGATCGCGTCGACCAACAGTGAGAGCGACAAGGCGGAGCTGGACCGGTTGTGGGCGCGGGCGGCCGGGGATGTGCTCGGGGTGGCGGAGGGCCCGGGGCGGGTGTCGTTGAGTGCGCGGTTCTCGTTGGAGCGGGCACCCGGGATTCTCCGCGAGGTGTTCGGGGAGGTGCGAGTACGACGGTTGCCCGGGTTGATCGAACTGACCGATCCGGCACCGGTGGTGGCGCATCTGGCGTCGTACGAGGCATGGGCGGGGCAGTGCGGGGTGCCGTTCCGGGAGACGGTGGCGCGGGCGGCCGAGATCGTGGCGGACGTGATCGAGTCCGAGGGGGCATTCCGGATCGGGTGCCTCGGCGGGGAGCTGGTGTGCCGGTACTGAGTGGGCGGGTGCGGAGAATGGGGAGCGTGAACAGAGCGGAGTTGGACGGGCGGCCGGTGACGGTCGGGGAGTTGCAGGTGCTGGCACTGACGAACTACGGGCACTTCACCACGATGTTGGTGGAGGACGGCCGGGTGCGGGGGCTGGGGTTGCATCTGGCGCGGTTGGAGCGGGACTGTGCGGCGGTGTTCGGGGTGCGGCCGGATCGGGAGTGGGTGCGGGAGTTGGCGCGGCGGCAGGCTCCGGCGCGGGGGGCGGTGGTGGTGCGGGTGACGTTGTTCGATCCGGCGATCGACCTGGGGAGTGTCGGGGGGCCGGCGCATCCCCGGGTGTTGGTGACGGCCCGTTCGGCGGGGAGTGGGGTGCCGGGGGCGACGAGGGTGCGGACGGTGCGGTACCGGCGGGATCTGCCGGAGGTGAAGAGCGTGGCGCTGTTCGGGGCGTTGCGGCAGCGGCGGCTCGCGCAGCAGGCGGGGTTCGACGACGCGCTGTTCGTGGACGAGGCGGGCGGGCTGACGGAGGGCGCGACGTGGAACGTCGGGTTCCTGCGGGGCGGTGAGGTGGTGTGGCCGCAGGGGGAGTACCTGGCGGGTACGGCGATGGCGCTGCTGCGCGAGGCGTGCGGTGGGGAGTTCGCCAGGGTGGGGAAGGAACTGGTGGGCGTGGACGCGGTGTTCGCGACCAATGCGACCACCGGCGTGCGGGCGGTGGCGGCGGTGGACGGCCGGGAGTTCGATGTCGAGGCGGCGGGCCTGGCGCGGTTGCGGGCGGCGTACCTGGAGGTGCCGGGTGACCCGCTGTGAGCTGTGACGACGAGTCATGATCGGGCCGGGCACCTCGCGGCGGAGGTGGCTTTGCCAACACATGGTCTGATCATGTGCTCGGCCAGACCGACACGATGACGCTCGTTCACCGAGCATCCGGATGGCGGCCACCGGCCACTGACAGTCTCCCGCGCATGGATATCCCCAACATGGGCGTGCCCGCCCAGCTGGCCGCTCGCATGAACATGGCCGAGCAGCACGAGTACCTGCGCAGCAAGCTCTCCCGCCGCACCCTGCTGCGCTCCAGCGCGGTGACGGTCGGCGTGCTGGCCGTCGGCGGGGCGCTGGGCTCCGGCACGGCGTTCGCCGACCAGGCCGCGAAGCAGGGCAACGCGACGGACGCGGTGTCCGGTGCGCTGGTCGCCCCGGTCGGTCGTCACCTGCAGTTCGGTGCCGAGGCCGACACCCAGATGCGGGTGTCCTGGCAGGTGCCGGCGCCGGTGAAGAAGCCGTTCCTGCGCTTCGGCCGGCACCCGTGGGAGCTCAGCCACAAGATCGAGGCCGAGGTCCGGGCGCTGCACACCCCCGCGCTGGTCGACGGTGCCACCCCGGTCGACCAGTACTACCTGCACGTGGAGCTGAACCACCTGCAGCCCGGCACCACCTACTACTACGGCGTCGGCCACGAGGGCTTCGACCCGGCGTCGCAGCAGGCGATCTCGACGCTCCAGACCTTCACCACCGCGCCGTCCCGCAACGGCCGGCGGGGCCGCCCGTTCGAGCCGTTCACCTTCACCGCCTTCGGTGACCAGGGCGTCTCCTCGCACGCGGCCGGCAACGACCACGTGATCCTGGCCCAGAAGCCGGTGTTCCACCTGCACGCCGGCGACATCTGCTACGCCGACCCGATGGGCCAGGGCAAGGACAGCGACCGCGTCGCGTTCAACGCGCTGACCTGGGACGCGTTCCTCGCGCAGACCGAGACGGTGGCGGCGAGGATCCCGTGGATGGTCGCCTACGGCAACCACGACATGGAGGCCTGGTACTCGCACAACGGGTACGGCGGCGACGACGCCCGCTTCACCCTGCCGACCAACGGCCCGGACCCGCGCAAGGCGCCCGGCGTCTACGCGTTCAACTACGGCAACGTGGGCGTCATCTCGCTGGACGCCAACGACGTCTCCTACGAGATCCCGGCCAACCTGGGCATCACCGCGGGCCGCCAGACCGAGTGGCTGGAGCGCAAGCTGCGCCAGCTGCGGGCGGACGAGGCGATCGACTTCGTGGTGGTCTTCTTCCACCACTGCGCCTTCTCCACCACCCACCAGCACGCCTCCGACGGCGGCGTCCGGGACGCCTGGGTGCCGCTGTTCGAGAAGTACCGCGTGGACCTGGTCATCAACGGCCACAACCACGTGTACGAGCGCACCGACGCGATCCTCGGCAACAAGGTCAACAAGGCGGTGCCGAGCGGCGCCGGCATCGACCCGGCCAAGGACGGCGTGGTGTACGTGACCGCCGGTGCGGCCGGCCGCAGCCTGTACTCGTTCGACGCCCCCGACACCTACGAGGGCCACGAGAACCACCAGGACGAGGTGGTCACCTACCACTTCGACAAGGGCAGCGTGAAGGTCGCGGAGACCGTGCAGTGGTCGCGGGTCCGCTACACCGGCTACTCGTTCATCAAGGTGGACGTCACCCCGGCGCACCGTGGTGCGACCAGCACCATGAAGGTCACCGCGCTCGCCGAGAACGGCACCCAGATCGACCACTACTCGATCACCCGCCGCGCGGGCCGCAGCGAGCACGGTCACTGACGCCCACGTGCGGCGCCCCCGGCCCCGGTGCTGTCGGGTCCGGGGGCGCCGCCGTCTAGGGTTGTTCGGTGAGTACCGCCCGTTCGATCATGTTGTTCGCCGTGGCCGCGCTGCTGGAGATCGGCGGCTGCTGGCTGGTCTGGCAGTCCGTTCGCGAGTCCCGCCCGTGGTGGCTGGCCGGCCTCGGCGTCCTCGCGCTCGGCCTGTACGGCTTCACCGCCGCCCTCCAGCCCGACGCCAACTTCGGCCGGGTGCTGGCCGCGTACGGTGGGGTCTTCGTGGCGGGCTCCCTGCTGTGGGGCGTCGTCGTGGACGGCTTCCGCCCCACCCGCTGGGACGTGTTCGGCGCGCTGATCTGCCTGGCCGGCGTCGGCGTGATCATGTACGGACCGCGTCGCTGAGCGGGCCTCAGGCCGCGACCCACCGCCAGCCGTTCTTGTCCTCGCACCGGATGGTGCGCCCCGAGGCGTCCGTACCCGACACCCCGTGGTCCGAAGCCCGGCAGTACTGGCCCGCCTTGTAACAGTTCCCCGCGTTCGACAACGGGTGGCACCCCGCCGCCTCCTGCGTGTGCGTCGGCTCCGCCGGCGGCTTGGCGGTGGTGGTCTTCGGCGCGGGCTGCGGCGGCTGGGTGGCCGGCGGGGTCGGCGTCTCGGCGCTCGGGCTCGGCGTGGCGCTCGGCGTCGGGCTCGGTGTCGGCGTGGGCGACGGCGTCTCGGACGCGCTGGGCGATGGCGCGCTGCTGCTGACGGCGGCGGGTGTGGACGGCGCGGCGGGCGCCGTGTCGGCGGGCTCGCAGGCGGTGGCGAACAGTGCGGCGGCCAGCAGCGCACCGGCCGCGGAGGCCCGGCGCAGGCGGAGGGAGAAGGACAAGACGGCTCATCTCGGAAGGGCGGCTCAGGACGGGACGCCATCCTTCCGAGTGTGTGCGAGCCGTGTAGTTCGAGTGATGGGTTCGTTATCGATCGGCAACCGGAGCGCGGTGCGGCAACGTACCTTCGACGCAGGCCCGGACGTGCCGGCTCGGGTCCTCGCGCAGCTGCCGGATCACCGCGAAGGCCTCCGAAGTGCCGATCAGCGCAAGTGACTTGACGGCCTGGGCGCGTACCCGCTGGTCGCCGTCCCGGGTGGCGGCTTCGAGGCGCTTCAGCCGCTCCGGTCCGTCCGGGAGCCGGGGTTCGAGCCAGGTTCGGGAGATCGGTTCGCGGATCCAGGGGATCCGACGCTCGACCAGGGCGGGGTCGGTCTCGGCGATCCGCCGGATGCCGTGGGTGGCGAGTCGCCGGATCTTCCGGTTGGTCGTGGTGTTGACCAACTCGACCAGCACGTCGAACAGTTCGGGGTCGCCGCGCTCGGCCAGCGGGCGGACCAGCTCGGTTCGGACCACGCCGTTCAGCAGGAGGGTGACGACCAGGTCGGTGGCGCGTCGGTCGGTGCAGCGGGCCAGGGCGTTCATGACCAGCGTGCGGTTGCCGTGGAGCGGGTTGCGGGCCTCGGCGAGGAGCAGGTCCACGGCCGGGTCGGGGCCGAGCTGTGTCAGGGCCGTGATCAGCATCGGCTGTGCCCACTTCGCGCGGCGGAAGGCGTCGACGAGGGCGGGCACCGCCTCGGTCGCGCCGAGTCGGGTGAGGGCCACCACGACGTCGTGGACGACCCCGTTGGTGCGGCCGATGGCGGCGATCAACTCGGGGACGGCCTCGGTGAGTTCGAGCCGGTGGGCGACATGCGCGGCCCGGTCGGGTGCGGCGGTCGGGTCGCGCAGCACGGCGAGGGCGGCGCGACGGCGGGCCTCGGTGCCGCCGATCGCCTCGATCGCCTCGTCGGCGGCGCGCTGCAGCACACTGCTCCGGTGGCCGAGGGCGGCCGTCAGCACGGGCAGGGCGGACGCGTCGCCGTGGCGGCCCAGGGCGCGGACGGCGCCGAGGTGTGACGGGTCGGCGGTGACGAGGGCGATCAGCCGGCGGTTGATCTCCTGCGGCCGGCGGGGCGTCGGTTCGTCCTCGGCGAGCCCCAGGACCGGGCGCAGCCGCTGTAGGTCGTACTCGGTGACGGCTGCGCGGGCGGCGGGGTCGTCGAGGCGGCGCAGGACCCGGGCCGCGCTGTCGCGCAGCAGCTCGTCGGGGTAGGTGACCAGGCGCAGGGCGAGCGGCAGTTGGGCGGTGGTCATGCAGCTGGCGGCGACTTGGATCAGGGTGAGCCGTCCGTTGTGTGCCTGGGCCGGGTCCAGCCGGTCGGCGGCGGCGAGCAGCGGTTCGACCGCTTCCGCGGGACGGATCCGATCGCACATCACCCTGGCGTAATGGGCGGTCTCGGGGTCGGCGGATTCCAGGTCGGCGATCAGCTGCCGGATGCCGACGGCATCGGGGGCGCCGTGCCGGACCAGGTCGGCTTCGGCCCGCTGCCAGGCCCAGTATTCGGCCATCGCGGCTCTCGGCCCCGGTACGGTGCGCCGGCAGTCGCGGATCAGGGCGCCCCGCGCAAGGGACTTGGCGGAGAGGCGGAGGCGCGCGGTCGCCTCGGCCCGGACGCCCTCGGCGGCGTCGATCAGCCGGGTGTCGATCCCGGCCTCGACCAGCTGCGGGCGCCGCCACCCGCCGTGTTCCGCCAGGCCGTGCACGTAGACGGCGGCGACGGTGATCGGGTCGGCGGTGCGGGCGGCGACGGCGGTGGCGAGCTGTTCGATGCCGTCCAGTGCCAGGGTCGGGGTGCCGTCGAACATGACGGTGCGGCCGCGGAGTTGACGGTGGGTGAAGGCCCGGACGGCCGAGGTTCGCATGCCGCGCATTGTGGGCGACCGGGTGCCCGCGCCGCCAGCCTCCCTGCTGGGAGCTGCCGGTGCGGGTTCGAACTACTGTGCTAGGTTCGCCTGGTTTCGACAGCGGATGATCACGAGGGTGGGGCATGGCGGAGCAGCCGGT
The DNA here is from genome assembly GCF_042873675.1 of Kitasatospora sp. NPDC004614. Lineage (NCBI taxonomy): Bacteria > Bacillati > Actinomycetota > Actinomycetes > Kitasatosporales > Streptomycetaceae > Kitasatospora > Kitasatospora sp. NPDC004614. Next base: position 102,391 of record NZ_JBIALR010000008.1, on the reverse strand, counting down.
GCAGCGGATCACGAGCCAGTGGGTGTGGGGGATGTCGGCGGTGGGGGCGCTGGTCCTGCTGGGCACGGTGGCCTGGGGCTCCGGGTTGATGCCGTCGGCGGTCGGGCCGGGGGGTGCCGAGCCGGCTGCCTGCAGGCCGCCCACCGCGAGTGACGACCCGGGCTATCCGGCGACCTGCGCCGCGCTGAACCGCCCCGATCTGCCGCAGCTGCTGGACCTGCCGGGTGAGCACGTCTCGATCGCACAGCCCGCGAGCTTCCTGCTGACCGCCCCCAGGTCGGCGGCGGAGGTGCAGATCGGCAGTGTCAAGGTCGCCCTGTCGGTGCATCCCACCCGGCAGTACGACGCGGACAGCGCCCTCCTCGACGTGGTCGCCGGCCTGGACCACGTCGCCGGCCGGCCCACGATGCACTACTCGGACCCGACGATCGCCTTCCGGCTCGGCCCCGGCACGGCCGCCCCTGCCGAGCGGTCCAGCGGCCGGGCCGAACACCTGTCGGTCGCCCAGAACGCGGACGGCAGCGGCGGTTCCCTCGAACTGGTCATCTGGGACGTCCAGGGCGGCGAGGTGAACGGCCTGCGGCTGAACACGCTGGCCGAGAAGCTGATACCCACCCTGGACGGCTGGCCCTCGCCCCCGCTCGCCGCCGAGCCGGGCAAGTCGCCCCGGCCGTCCCCGTCCCAGACCCCGGTCCGGCCGTTCGGCGGGCGCTGAGCCGGGCGCCGAGCCGGGCGCGCTGAGCCGGGCGCCGAGCCGGGCGCGCTGAGCCGGGCGCCGAGCCGGGACCGGATACCCCACCGTCCGGTACGACGCGGCGGGCAGGCCGACCGGCGTCAGCCCGCTCGGCGACCCGGTGGCCGGTCGGCCGGCCATGGGCCACTCGGAGCCCACGTCCTGGATCAGCTTCGACTCCGCGGGCAAGGCCAAGTCCGGTGGCGGCCCCGGCGGCAGGACCGAGACCCTCCTGGCGGCCCGGAACGCGGACGGCTCCGGCGGCTGCGTCGAGTTGGCCGTGTGGCGCGACGACGGTGGCCCGGTGAACCGCGAGATGCTGCTCCGCCTCGCCGAGAAGATCTGCCCACCCTGGACGGCTGGGGCCCGGCCGGAGCGGCGAGCGGCCCCGGCCGTCGGCTGACGCGCCGCTACTGGCGGTAGGTGGCCAGGAAGCGCCCGATCCGGTTGATGGCCGTCTCCAGGTCGTCGGCGCGGGGGAGGGTGACGAAGCGGAAGTGGTCGGGGCGGGGCCAGTTGAAGCCGGTGCCCTGGACGATGTGGATCTTCTCGCGGAGCAGCAGGTCGAGGACGAAGCGCTCGTCGTCGACGATCTTGTGGACGGCGGGGTCGAGCTTGGCGAAGGCGTAGAGCGCGCCGCGCGGCTTGACGCAGGAGACGCCGGGGATCTCGTTCAGCGCCCGCCAGGTGACGTCGCGCTGTTCGGTGAGGCGGCCGTTCGGCAGGACCAGGTCGTTGATGGACTGCCGGCCGCCGAGCGCGGCCTGGACGGCGTACTGGGCGGGCACGTTGGGGCACAGGCGCATGCCGGCCAGCATGGTGAGGCCTTCGAGGTAGTCCTTGGCGCGCTGCTTGGGGCCGGAGACGACCAGCCAGCCGCTGCGGAAGCCGGCCACCCGGTAGGACTTGGAGAGGCCGTTGAAGGTGAGGGTGAGGACGTCGTCGGCAAGGGCGGCCAGGCAGTGGTGCTCGACGCCGTCGTAGAGGATCTTGTCGTAGATCTCGTCGGCGAAGACCATCAGGTTGTGACGGCGTGCCAGGTCGAGCAGGCCTTCGAGGAGTTCCTTCGGGTAGACCGCGCCGGTCGGGTTGTTCGGGTTGATCACCACGATGGCCTTGGTGCGGTCGGTGATCTTCGAGGCGATGTCGTCCAGGTCCGGGTACCAGTCGGACTCCTCGTCGCACAGGTAGTGCACCGCCTTGCCGCCGGCGAAGGTCACCACGGCCGTCCAGAGCGGGTAGTCCGGCATTGGGACGAGCACCTCGTCGCCGGTGTCCACCAGGGCCTGCACGCTCATCTGGATCAGCTCGGAGACGCCGTTGCCGAGGTACACGTCGTCCACGCCGACGTTCGGGACGCCGCGCTGCTGGTAGTACTGCACGACGGCGCGGCGGGCCGGCAGGATGCCGCGGGAGTCGCTGTAGCCGTGCGCGTTGGCGAGGTTGCGGACGATGTCCTGGACGATCTCCTCGGGCGCCTCGAAGCCGAACGGCGCCGGGTTGCCGGTGTTCAGGCGCAGGACGCTGTGGCCGGCCTCCTCCAGGGCGTTGGCGGTGTCGACGACCGGGCCGCGGATCTCGTAGCACACGTCTTTCAGCTTGCTGGACTGGCGAAACTCCATCAGCGGCCTCCCGACCCGTCACCGAGCCCCTGCGGCCGGCTTGCTTCGTTCTACCAAGTGAGCACTTGGAAAGTCCAACTTCTTGGCTATGCTGACGACATGCCACGCCGAAGCTACGACCAGTACTGCGCCGTCGCCCGCGCCCTGGACGCGGTCGGGGAGCGCTGGAGCCTCCTGATCGTCCGTGAACTCCTCGGCGGACCGCGCCGCTACACCGACCTGCACGCCGACCTGCCGGGCGTCTCCACCGACATCCTGGCGACCCGCCTCAAGCAGCTGGAGGCCGAAGGACTGGTCGAGCGCCGCCGCCTGGAGCGCCCCGCCAACGCCACCGTCTACGAACTCACCGACCGCGGCATCGAACTGCGCCCCGTCATCGAGGCGCTCGCCCACTGGGGCACCCCCGAACTCGGCGAGCCGCGCCCGACCGACGCCTTCCGCGGACACTGGTACGCCGCCAAATGAGTTGAGCCGTACCACAGTTGGGTAAAATCACGTCGTCCGGGCACGACCGGTCGCCCGGCGGCGAACGGGGGGTTCCGCTGTGCTGCGTCCAATCGCGATGCTTGTCGATGTCTACCGCTGGTCACGCCGCCGGTTCGGGCGCCGGCGCCCGGCGTACGACCACACCGAGGCCCACCGCGCCGCCGTCGGCCGGGACGTCGCGGCGGCCCAGCACCACCGCTCCGCCAACCACACCTGGACCGGCGGCGGACCGGCCCAATAGCCCGGTGCTGTCGGCGAGTTGTGCTTGGCTGGCGGCCATGGACGACTCCTCGCGCATGTGGATCACCGCCGTACCCCCGTTCGGGCCGGACGAGATCGGGGTGCTGCTCTCGCTGGACGGCGAGTCCGCCGACCCCGGTGAACAGGCCGCCTTCCGCCTGCTGGACCGCGGCCACGAGGGCGAGGAGGGCGTCTTCTACCTGCTGCCCTTCGACCTCTCCGCCCGCTACACCCGCACCGGCGACCGGCTGGCCGTCACGCTGGTCGCCCAGCGGGCCGTGCTCGACGAGGAACTCGCCGCACCAGAGCGACAGTTGGACGAGGGCGGCTGGGTGATGCTGCTGCGCCGCGAACTCGTTACCGACTTTGAGCCGGCCGAGCAGGACGGCGAGAAGCAGGCCGTCCTGCTGATCGACCACCTCGGGCCGGTGCATACCCTGGACGAACTGCTCGCCGGGTTCGAGGCCGGGGATTCGGGGATCGCGGTGCTCAACGCCCAGTAGGAGGAGGGGACATGCCGGAGACCGACCGTTCGCGCGCGCTGGGCGGGCTGGTGGCGGGGGCGCTCGGGGCGGTCCTGGGGGTGGCCCTGATCCTGCTGGCCTGGGGCGTCATGGCGCTGCTCGGCGACAGCGAGTTCCCGTCCGGCCTACAGGGTGCGGCGCTCATTCCGGCGGGCGGCCCCATGCGCTCGCTGTGGGACCGCCGGCCCGTGAACCGGCGGCCCGCCGTGCTGGTCGCGCTGCTCCTGCTCCTGCTGGTCGTCATGTTCGTGACCGCCCTCGGTGACCTCTATGTCGAGGATCCGGACGAGCAGTCGGGCCTCGCTCAACTGCTGTTCGGCTACGTCCCGGGGGTGTTGCTGTTCGGCACGGTCTTCGGCGCCCTGTGCGGCGAGTCCGTCGACGAGCCGGGCCCCCACTGGCTGCGCTTCACCGGCCGCGGGGGCCGCTTCCATCTCGCCGTGTACGGCGGCCTGTTCGCGCTGCTGATGCTGACCGTGGTCGCGATCGGGGCGTCCGGCTGACACCGGTTCCGCGGCCGGGGGACACGCCCGATTAGGGTGCTATCGCGGAGTCTTGGGCCTTTTGCCCGGTATGGTCGGCGGGCGTCCGATCGTCCCCCCTGGGAGCATCCGCCATGCCGCAGCCCCAACCGGTCCTCGCCAATCTGACCGGGGCCGCCGTGTTCCTGGTGCTCGGCATCGAGGACGGTGGCGAGCAGGCCGTCCGCGACCTGCTGCCCGACCTCGGCGGGCTGACCCGCTCGGTCGGCAGCCGCGCCCCGCACGACGGGCTGGCCCTGGTCGTCGGCATCGGATCGGACGCCTGGGACCGGCTGTTCGCCGGCCCCCGCCCCGCCGGGCTGCACCCCTTCGAGGAGTTGGCCGGCTCCCGGCACCTCGCCCCCGCCACCCCCGGCGACCTGCTGCTGCACGTCCGCGCCGAACGCATGGACCTGTGCTTCGAACTCGCCACCAGGATCACCGGCCGGCTCGGCGCCGCGGTGAGCGTCCTCGACGAGACGCACGGCTTCCGGTACTTCGACTGCCGCGACCTGATCGGCTTCGTCGACGGCACGGAGAACCCGGTCGGCCAGGACGCCACCGACGCCGTGCTGATCGGCGAGGAGGACCCGGCGTTCGCCGGCGGCTCCTACGTCATCGTGCAGAAGTACCTGCACGACATGGCCGGTTGGAACGCGCTCAGCACCGAACGGCAGGAGCTGATCATCGGGCGCACCAAGCTCGACAACGTCGAACTGGACGATGCGGCCAAGCCCGCGGACTCGCACGTCGCGCTGAACACCGTCACCGGGCCGGACGGCGAGGGGCTCGACATCTGGCGGCTGAACATGCCGTTCGGCTCGTTCACCGAGGGCGGCGAGTGCGGCACCTACTTCATCGGCTACGCCCGCGACCCGTGGGTGACCGAGGAGATGCTCCGCAACATGTTCCTCGGCCGCGGGCCCGCCACCCACGACCGGCTGCTGGACTTCTCGACTCCCGTCACCGGGACGCTCTTCCACGTCCCGAGCAAGGACTTCCTGAGCGACCCGCCGCCCGCGCCCGGCACCCCCGACGCGGCCCGGGCACGCACCGACGCACCGTCCGCACCGCAGCCACCGGAACCGTCCGCACCTTCGGCGGCCCGGGACGGCAGTCTCCACATCGGCAGCCTGAAGAGGAGTCTCTCCCCGTGAACAACCTGCACCGCGAGCTGGCGCCCGTCTCCGCCGCCGCCTGGGCCGAAATCGAGGAGGAGGCCCGGCGCACCTTCACCCTGCACCTGGCCGGCCGCCGGGTGATCGACCTGCTCGGCCCCGACGGGCCGGAACTCGCCGCGATCGGCACCGGCCACCTCGCCGACATCGCCGCCCCGTCCTACAACGTCCAGGCCCGGGCCCGGGAATGCCGGGCACTGGTCGAACTGCGCGTCCCGTTCACCGTCACCCGGGCCGCCGTGGACGACGTCGAACGCGGCTCCAAGGACTCCGACTGGGACCCGGTCAAGGACGCCGCCCGCACCATCGCCCTCGCCGAGGACCGCGCCGTCTTCGACGGCTGGTCCGCCGCCGGCATCACCGGCATCCGGGACGGCTCCAGCAACCACCCCGTCGCCCTGCCCGCCGACGTCCGCGAGTACCCCAACGCCGTCAGCCGCGGCCTCACCGCGCTGCGCCTGGCCGGCGTCGGCGGCCCCTACTCGCTGTTGCTCGGCGCCGACATCTTCACCGCCGTCAACGAGACCTCCGACCATGGCTATCCCGTCCACAACCACCTCGCCCGGCTGCTCGACGGCGACATCATCTGGGCCCCAGCCGTCGAGGGCGCCATCCTGCTCTCCGCCCGCGGCGGCGACTTCGAACTCCACCTCGGCGAGGACCTGTCGATCGGCTACCTCTCGCACGACGACAGCACCGTCCACCTCTACCTGCAGGAGTCGCTCACCTTCCAACTGCACACCCCCGAGGCCTCGGTGTCCCTCACCTCCGACTGATCAAGTGGCTTTAGTGGAGCGGGAGTTGGCGTTGGGAGGGGCGGAATCAGGCCAATGGTGAAGGGAGGCTTCCGGGTGCCGGGCGGGGGCGCCACGATGTGAGGCATCGCAAGGGCGTTCGGTGATGAGGGGAGCACGCCGTGTCCGATCCTTCCGTTCCCAAGTGTCCGTTTCTCGACCCCACTGCGGCCTCGCCGCACGCGGAGGCCGCCGAACTGCGGGTGCAGGGCCCGGCGGTGCTGGTCGAGCTGCCGGGCCGGGTCCGCGCCTGGTCGGTGACCAGGCACAGCGTGATCCAGGCACTGACCACCGACCCGCGGGTGTCGCGGGACTTCCGCCGCCACTGGCCGGGGGTGGCGGACGTGCCGGAAGGCTGGGTGCTGGGGTCGGTGGCGTTCCAGGACAGCCTGGTGAACCGGTACGGCGAGGAGCACCGCCGGGCCAGGGGCCGGATCGCCCCGAGCTTCATGCCGCGCCGGGTCAAACTGATGCGCCCCCAGGTGCAGGCGATGGCCGACCAGCTGGTGGCGGCACTCGGCGCGCTCGCGCCGGGTGAGCGCGCCGACCTGCGGTCCGCGCTGGCGAGGCCGCTGACCATGACGGTGATCTGCGACCTGTTCGGCGTGCCCGAGGAGCGGCGCGAGAGGCTGGGCGCGCTGATCGACCGCGCGCTGGACTCCTCCATGGCCGAGGACGCCGCGCTCGCCGTGCAGAACGAACTCTACGAGCGCCTCGGCGAGTTGGCCGCCCACAAGCGGGCCAACCCGGGCGCGGACCTGACCAGCGACCTGCTGCTCTCCGACCGGCCGGGCGAACAGCCGCTGGCGGAACACGAGTTGGTCGGTACGCTGTTCACGATGATCGCCGCCGGCTTCGAGACGGCCGTCAACCTGATCTCCAGCGCCGCGCTGGAACTGCTCACCCACCCCGAGCAACTGGCCCGGCTGCGGGCGGGCACGATCGACTGGACGGACGTGATCGAGGAGACGCTGCGGGTGGAAGGCCCCGTCATGTACGTCCCGCTGCGGTACGCGCTGGAGGACATCGACCTCGGCGAGGGCGTGCTGATCGCCAAGGGCGACCCGATCATGGTCGGCTTCGCCGCCGCGGGCCGCGACCCGCAGGAACACCCGGACCGCCCCGACGAGTTCGACCCCACCCGCGCGGACAAGAGCCACCTGGCGTTCGGCCACGGCCCGCACTTCTGCGTCGGCGCACCGCTGGCCCGGCTGGAGGCGGAGGTGGCACTGAGCACCCTGTTCGAGCGACTGCCCGAGCTGGCCCTGGCCGAACCCGGGCAGCGGCCCGCCCGCCTCCCGTCGCTGGTCGTCAACGGCCCGGAGGCCGTGGAGGTGGTGCCCCGGCCCCGCAGCGCCCCGGTTACGCCTGGGTAGGGTGGGGCGGGGCAGGAGCGAAAATCCAGGAGGCGGTGTGCGGCAGTACCGGGCGATGGTGGCGGTCGGGGACTCGTTCACCGAGGGGATGTGCGACGACGTCCTGCCGGACGGGGAGTTCCTGGGCTGGGCGGACCGGGTCGCGGGCGTGCTGGCGGCCGAGCAGGACGGCTTCCGGTATGCGAACCTCGCCGTGCGGGGCAAGCTGATCGGCCAGATCCGGGACGAGCAGGTGGGCCTGGCGGCCGCGACCGACGCCGACCTGGTGACGCTGGCGGGCGGGCTGAACGACGTACTGCGGCCCGGGTGCGACGTCGCCGAGGTGGAACGGCGGCTCGGCGAGTGCACGGCCGAACTGGTCGCCGAGGGCCGCACCGTGGTGCTGTTCACCTCGACCGACCCGACCCGGCGGATGGTCGGCAGCGCGCGACTGCTGCCGGCGATCCTGCGGATGAAGGCGTTCGTCGAACGGACGGTGCGGGAGTACCCGGGCCGGGCGGTGCTGGTCGACCTGTTCTCGGCGCCCGCGTTCGACGACCGCCGGCTGTGGGCGGAGGACCGGCTGCACCTGTCGCCGGAGGGCCACCGCCGGGTCGCGCTGGCGGTGCTGGAGGCGCTCGGCCGCCCGTCCGAGGAGGACTGGCGGGCGCCGCTCGCCGAGCTCGACACCCGCACCCGGGGCCAGAAGGTCCGCGAGGACGCCCGCTGGCTGCGCACCCACGTCGGCCCGTGGATCGGCCGGCGGCTGCGCGGCCGCTCCTCCGGCGACGGGCGGCCCGCCAAGCGGCCCGAGCTGCTGCCCTACCAGGCGTAAGGCGTCAGGAGAGCCGGATCGTGAGCCCGACGGTGCCGGTCCGGCCGCGGCGCAGCAGGCTGCCGAGGTGGGTGAGCCAGAAGAGCACGTGGTACTTGCGGGCGAGCAGCTTCCGGTAGCGCTCGGTGGTGGCCGCGTCGGCGATCGTCGCGGTGGCCGGCACGCTCTCGCCGCTGGGGTTGCCGCGCAGGTCGCACGCGCCGACCAGGACGTCGGCGCGCCGCCGGATCCGCTTGACCTTCCACGATTCGGCGGCGGTCCACACCCCGAGGGTGTCGCCGTCGCGCACCATCCACACCGCGGTCGGCACGGCGCTGCCGTCCTTGCGGTAACTGGTGACCAGCAGGTACTTCCCGGCGGCGAGCCGGTCCAATTCGGTGTCGGCCATGGCCGCGAGTGTACGGCCGGCGGCCGGTGCGGTCAGGAGGTGCGGACCGGATCGGCGTCCGGCCGGGGCCCGGCGGGCGCGTCCGCGGCGCGGCGGGCACGGGACGGGACGGTGGCCCGCCACAGCCGGCCGGCCGACCACAGGCCCGCCGCCAGCAGCAGCCCGTTGCGGGCCACGATCACCACGGTGGGCCGCCAGCCGCCGGCCATCGCCGCCTCGAAGAACAGCGGGTAGTCGACGGTGGTCAGACCCACCACCGGGATCAGCAGCAGCGCCACCGGCCGCTGGCAGGTGCCCCGCACGGACAGGCAGACCGCGGCCAGCCCGACCAGCCAGATCAGGTACTGCGGGGAGATCACCCGGCTGGTCAGGGTGAACAGCAGCACCGCGCTGAGCGCCGCGTCGTACGGGGTGGCGGCCGTCCAGCGGCGGGCGCGCAGCCGCCACAGCAGCAGCCAGCCGAACGCGGCGGCGGTCAGCAGCAGGGACAGCTGGGACGCCCGGTGCACGTACGGGCCGAGGAACTCCATCGAGCCGTAGTGGTGCTCGACCCGGCCGGGCCAGCCGAACAGCCGGGCCACCTGGAAGGCCGTGCCGCCCAGCGACTCGATCTCCACGCCGCGGGCGCGCTGCGCGTGCAGGAAGTCGAAGGCGTGGTCGAACAGCGCGGCCAGCACCAGCAGCAGGGCGAGCGCGGCGACCACCATCGACGTCCACGCCTGCCGGGTGGTGCGGCCGCGCGGGGTGCCGAGCACCGTCAGCGCCGGCCACACCTTGACCATCGCGCCGATCCCGGCCAGCGCCCCGCCCAGCCGCGGCCGGGCCGGAAGCAGCAGCAGCGCGAGCACCGCCAGCGCCGTCACCGCCAGGTCGTAGCGGCCGTACGGCAGGCCGAGCAGCAGCGGCAGCGTCAGCGTCCACATCCACGCGCCCGACGTCGAACGGCCGGGCCGCCCCAGCGAGACCCGCAGCAGCGCCCACAGGGTCAGTGCATCGGCGATCAGCATCAGCAGCCAGAACGCCTGAAGGTACGTCAGGAACGGCAGCAGGTCGGGCGCGAGCATCGACAGCGCCGCGCCCGGCGGGTACTGCCAGGTGACGTCGTTCACCGGGAAGGTGCCGGTGCGCAGCACCTGGGACCAGCCCTGGTACAGCCACTCCACCTCGACGGCGTTCTCGGGCCGGCCCGAGCGGATCACGCCGATCATCAGCATCCGGCTGGCGATCCAGTACACGGCCAGCGCGACGACCTCGCGCGGCCAGGTCGCGGGGCGGGTCCAGCGGATCGGCCGGGCGGGGACCTGCGCCACCGTGTCCTCCAGTGCGGTCGTACTGCGGTCGTACTACAGGGGCGAGCCTTCGTGCGAACTTTCTCATATCAGACAAATCGGGCACGCCTTGATGGGCGCCGGTGCGTGTCCGCCGACGTCCCCGGAACGCGCCACGCCCCCTGCCGCCACCCGGCCGACGGATATCCGTCGGCCGGACCTGCCAGAATGCACGGGCGAGAAAGCGAAACCACCAGAAAGGGTGACCGGCATCGTGACCATGCCCGTCGAACGCAAGATCGCCGAGGAACTGGGCGTCCGCGAGAACCAGGTGCAGGCCGCCGTCGGCCTGCTCGACGGCGGAGCGACCGTCCCCTTCATCGCGCGCTACCGCAAGGAAGCCACCGGCGCCCTCGACGACACCCAGCTGCGCACCCTCGAGGAGCGGCTGCGCTACCTGCGCGAACTGGAGGAGCGCCGGACCGCCGTCCTGGAGTCCATCGACTCCCAGGGCAAGCTCGACGACAAGCTGCGCGCCCAGATCCTCGCCGCCGACTCCAAGGCCCGCCTCGAGGACATCTACCTCCCGTACAAGCCCAAGCGGCGCACCAAGGCGCAGATCGCCCGCGAGGCCGGCCTCGAACCGCTCGCCGACACGCTGCTCGCCGACCCGACCCAGGACCCGGCCGCGCTCGCCGCCACGTTCCTGGGCGAGCAGGTCGCCGACGCCGCCGCCGCGCTGGACGGCGCCCGCGCGATCCTCGTCGAACGCTTCGGCGAGGACGCCGACCTGGTCGGCTCGCTGCGCACCCGGATGTGGACCCGCGGCCGGCTGGTCGCCAAGGTCCGCGACGGCAAGGAGCAGGACGGCGCCAAGTTCGCCGACTACTTCGACTTCGCCGAGCCGTACACCAAGCTGCCCTCGCACCGGATCCTCGCCATGCTGCGCGGCGAGAAGGAAGAGGTCCTCGACCTCGAACTCTCCCCGTACGACGGCGCCGAAGAGGCCGACCTCCCCGGCGCGAGCGACTACGAACAGCGGATCTCCGCCCGGTTCGGCATCGCCGACCGCGGCCGGCCCGCCGACAAGTGGCTCACCGACACCGTCCGCTGGGCCTGGCGCACCCGCATCCTGGTCCGCCTCGGCATCGACCAGCGCACCCGGCTGCGCGCCGAGGCCGAGGACGAGGCGGTGCGCGTCTTCGCCGCCAACCTGCGCGACCTGCTGCTCGCCGCCCCCGCCGGCACCCGCGCCACCATGGGCCTCGACCCCGGCTTCCGCACCGGCGTCAAGGTCGCCGTGGTCGACGCCACCGGCAAGGTCGTCGCGTACGAGACGATCTACCCGCACCAGCCCGCCAACAAGTGGGACGCGGCGCTGGGCGTGCTCGCCCGGCTCGCCGCGGAACACAACGTCGACCTGGTGGCGATCGGCAACGGCACCGCCTCCCGGGAGACCGACCGGCTCGCCGCCGACCTGATCAAGCGCCACCCCGAGCTCGGGCTCACCAAGGTGATGGTCAGCGAGGCCGGCGCGTCCGTGTACTCCGCCTCCGCGTTCGCCGCCCAGGAACTGCCCGAGCTGGACGTCTCCATCCGCGGCGCCGTCTCCATCGCCCGCCGCCTGCAGGACCCGCTGGCCGAACTCGTCAAGATCGACCCCAAGTCGATCGGCGTCGGCCAGTACCAGCACGACCTGAGCGAACTCAAGCTCTCCCGCTCGCTGGACGCCGTCGTCGAGGACTGCGTCAACGCCGTCGGCGTCGACGTCAACACCGCCTCCGCGCCGCTGCTCACCCGGGTCTCCGGCATCACCGGCACCCTGGCCGACAACATCGTCGCCCACCGCGACGCGAACGGGCCGTTCCGGACCCGGCGCGCGCTCAAGGACGTCGCACGGCTCGGCCCGAAGGCGTTCGAACAGTGCGCGGGCTTCCTGCGCATCCCCGACGGCGACGACCCGCTCGACGCGTCCGCGGTGCACCCCGAGGCCTACCCCGTGGTGCGACGGATCCTCGCCGCGACCGGCGGCGAACTGGGCGCCCTGATCGGCAACGGCGCCGTGCTGCGTTCGCTGCGGCCCGGCGACTTCGCCGACGACAAGTTCGGCGTGCCGACCGTCACCGACATCCTCGGCGAACTCGACAAGCCCGGGCGCGACCCGCGGCCCGCGTTCCAGACCGCCAGCTTCAAGGACGGCGTCGAGAAGATCTCCGACCTGGAGATCGGCATGATCCTGGAGGGCGTCGTCACCAACGTCGCCGCGTTCGGCGCCTTCGTCGACATCGGCGTCCACCAGGACGGCCTGGTGCACGTCTCCGCGCTCTCCAAGAACTTCGTCAAGGACCCGCGCGAGGTCGTCAAGCCCGGCGACATCGTCCGCGCCAAGGTCACCGCCGTCGACGTCCAGCGCAAGCGCATCGGCCTCACCCTGCGCCTCGACGACGATACCCGTCCTGCCGCAGCCCCCCGCGAGAGCGCACCCCGCCGCGACTCCCGCCCCCCGCGCCAGGACCGCCGCCAGAACGACCGCACCCCGCCGCCGCCCGCCAACTCGGCGATGGCCGACGCCCTCCGCCGCGCGGGCCTGGGCAAGTAGCAGGCCTCCGCACGACGGCCGGTCCCATGGCAGGGGTCCGGCCGTCTTGTGCTGCCCGCAGCGTAAGATTCCCCATACAAGTGGGTGTGTAAGTTGGACAAACAGCGACCCGCGGTCTGGCTGAGGAGGCAACGGTGAGCGCTCAACCGCACGACTACACCGGTGCGAGCCCCGGGATCCCTCGCACGCCGGACGGCATCGCGGCCGCGCTCTCGCCGAGCAGGCGCATGCAGTTCCGCGTCGAGCTCGGCCGGACCGCTACTGGTGAGGCGTTCGAACGTCTGCTGGAGGTCTGGTGGTGTCGAGCCACCCTGGACAGGCGTGGTGGGCGTGAGGCCCGAACCGCCGCCGCCCGCGCGGGTACACTCCCGCTGGGCTCCTGGGATTCGCTCCGGAGCCGGAGGGCGAACCGGGAGGGGTAGGGGTGGACGAGGAGTTCGACGCCGCCGACGTGTGGCCCGTCGAGCCCTCGTTGGAGGTCGAAGAGCTGCTGGTTGCCGCGCCGGACTCGCTGTACCACGCCCTGCTGGCCGTGCAGTTGCGTCTCATGCGAGATCCGTGGGACGGGGCCAGTGCGCCGATCGGCGACGATCCCTGCACTCGTGACATTCCGCTCGACGGTCACGCCGCCCTCGTCGAGTACGAGATCGTCACCGGCCCCCATCGCCATGTGGTGCTCACCGCCGTTCAGTGGTGGCACACGGACTTCCAGGACGGAAGTCCGTTCTGACTCACCCGCCGGTGCGGGATTCCGTTGCCAGGGCCACGAGTTCGGGCCACCAGGGCTCGCGGTGGTGGGCGAGGAGGTGTTGGGCCTCTTCGGGGGTGGTGAGGCGGACTTCGAGGACCTGTTCGCCGTCGGCGGGGTTGGTGGGGGCGGAGTCGACGAGGACTTCGGCCCAGCCCCAGAGCCAGGCCTTGACGGGGTGGGGTTGCCAGGGGCGGTAGGGGGTGGGGCCCTCGGAGACGGCGAGGTGGTGGCCGATCCAGGTCGGGGGGCCAGTGAGGCGGGCGCCGGCCTCTTCGCGGAGTTCGCGGGCCAGGCAGGACTCGATGCTCTCGGCGGCCTCGCGGGTGCCGCCGGGCAGGAACCAGTGGCCGCGGACGTCGCGGCAGAGGACCACGCGGCCCCCGGTGAAACCCACCAGGTGGATGTTGGTGACCAGTTCGTCCGGTGGCAGCTCGGTGGTGAACTGCACGTCCATGCCGCCCCACTCCCAGCGCTGCGGCGCGTGGAGGGCCGGGAACCTGGCCGCGACGGCGGCTCTGTCGTCTGTTCTGGGCGTTGTGTCCGTCATCGATCGATCGTAGTCCTGAGTGGGCGGAACCGGACCCGGGCGGTCAACAAATCGGACGGAACGTCACCCTCCAGTGTCCTTGCGTCAATTCACCGCACCGGGGCGTCACCCGACGGTGGCCTCCCGGTCGTTCCGGCGGGTCAGTTCGCGGCAAGATCCGCTCGCCGCGACCACTCCAGCGGGCCGTGCCACAGCAGCAGCAGGCCGGAAGACAGCAGGAGCAGCGCTTCGAGGGCGGCAGGCAGCGAGCCGGCGGGCAGGAACGGCCAGGCCCAGACTCGTGGGACGCCGGCCCGGATCCCCAACGAGGCGCAGGCGAACGGGAACACGGACACCACCAGGCCCGCCGTGAGCACCCCCGCGCACCAGCGGACGATCAGCGCCAGGCCCAGGTAGCCGGCGAAGTCCCGCGCCACCATCACCCCCGTCGCGGAGTGGAACCCGGCGGCGCCGGCCACCGCCGTCGCCGTGAGCGCCGCGGCCACGTCCAGCAGCGGGATGCGGCGCACCGCCGTCCGTTCGGCGGCCGCGTCGGCCCGGCCGTGGCCGTACAGGAAGAGGCAGACCGGGGCCAGCGGGAACAGGAAGGCCATCGGCAGTGGGAAGGAGATCCCGCCCACCACGATCGGGACGGGCACCACGAGCGACCGGGCCTGCGAGCCGAGCAGTACCGTCAGCGCGGTGCCGGCCAGTACCGCCGGGAGGGCGCGGACGCGCAGCCACCAGAGCACGGCTAACCCCGTCCCGGTGGGTCGGCGAGGTAGTGGGCCGGGTCCAGGTCCGGCGTCCGGTCGCAGGACGTCAGGGTCTCCGCATTCCGTTGGAACCAGGCGAGTTGGGCGTCGGCCGGGGACGCGAGGAGTTGGCGGACCAGTGGGGCCTCGTCCTGGCGGAGCCTGCCGCCCGCGCTGGCCGTCAGCCAGGCGTCGACCGGTCCGACGGCTCGGGAACCCGGCCAACTGCCGGTGCAGTCCGGCACGGTGTGGGTGACGGCGGAGTGGGCGACCGCGTTGATCACCTCGTCCCGCGAGGGGGTCGCGGAGAGCAGGGTCAGCCGGCCGGAGTCCTGCACGCCCGCGGCGGCGAGGTGCGCGTGCGCCTGGTCCGCCCAGGTGCGGATGTCGGCCTCGGACTTGCGTTGCTCCGGCCACAGGCAGAGTTGCGGACGTCCGGAGTCGCAGCGCAGCAGGCTCTCGTCCCGGGCCACCGACGCCCGGGTCCCGAGCGGCATCGCGACCAGCGACCCGGCGGTCAGCGCGGCCGCGACCGCGAGGGCCGAGACCGCCCGCAGCGGCCGGGCCGCACCGGCGAGCCGGAGCAGGGCGCCGGCGATCAGGCCGACGGCGACCAGGCAGGTCGCGGCGAGCGCCCGGTACGACACCTGCTGGTCGAGCGCGCAGCACTCGGCGAGGTTGTGACCGTTCAACTGCCGTACCCAGAGCGTGTTCAGCGAGGCCGGGTAGGCCATCCACACGAAGCTCGTCACGGTGACCAGCGGCACCGCGAGCAGCGTCGGCAGTGCGTGGCCGGCGGCGTACCCGAGGGCGGTGTGGGCCGCCACGACGAGCAGTTCGGTGCCCAGGATCGACAGCGTCGGACCGCCCGGCGACCCGGCGGCCTCCGGTGCCAGCAGCGCGAGCGGCAGCAGCACGGCGATCAGGCCCATCGCGAGGACCGGCAGCATCCGCCAGCCGGCGATCGCCGCCGCCGACCTGACGGGCGCTCCGCCCAGCACCCGGGAGGCCTTCACCCGGGCGCCCTCCCAGGCGGCGCACGCGGCGCAGGCCGGGGCGGTGAAGCCCAGCAGGAACGAGCTCTGGGCCGTGACCGACTCCCAATAGCCCTGCACCACCCAGGCGTTGAGGTTGCCGGCGTACGCCACCACCCAGATCAGCAGCGCCGGCGCGACCCGGAGCGCGATCGAGGTACGCAGGAGAGTGGACCAGCGCATCAGGCCTCCTCGACGACGAGTCGGGCGTACGCGGCCTCGGCCCGGCGCTCCTCGGACACCGCGGCCGGCGCCCGGTCGAGGAACTCGCCGATGGAGCCCTGGTACCGGACCTGCCCCTGGTCGAGGACGACCACGCTGCGGTAACTCGCGGCCAGGTCCTCGGTCTGGTGGGTCGACACGATGAAGCTGACGGTGTCCTGGAGTTCGGCGAGCAGCCTGCGGAAGGCCGCGCGCTGCGCCGGGTCGAGACCAGCGGTGGGCTCGTCGAGCAGCACCACCTCCGCGTCGTGCACCAGCGCCTGGGCGATGCCGAGGCGGCGGAGCTGGCCGCCGGAGAGTTCGGTGCTGCGGCGGTCGGCGAGCTGGGTCAGCCGGACCTTGGCGAGGGCGGCGGCCGAGGCGTCCCAGGCGGCGGCGCGGCTCATGCCCTTGAGCCAGCCGCCGTACGCGACCTGCTCGCGGACCTTGAGCCCGGCCACCGGGCGGACCTGCTGCGGGAGCCAGCCGACCTTGCGCCGGTACGCCCGGACGGAGGTGGTGCTGTCACCGAGCCGGACTTCACCGGCCTTCGGTTTCAGCGCCGTGGCGGCGATTCCCAGCAGCGTCGACTTCCCGGCGCCGTTGGGCCCGAGCAGCACCGTCGCCCCGGGTTCGAAGGAGATGCTCAACCACTCGATGACCGGCAGGCCGCGGCGATAACCGAAGGTGCAGTTCGACAGCTTGATCGGCATGGCACTCCCTCACTCCGATGCGGTGGTCAACTCGTGGGCTGCCGCGCGGACTTCGGGATCGGGGTGGGCCCGCAGCGCGGCCAGGGTGGCGGGCCAGGGGTCGGACCAGCCGCTGCGGGCCCCGAGCCGGTCGGTCAGTGCGGCGGCCAGCAGGCCGGGGACGGTCTCGCCGGTGGTGGCGAGGGCGTGGATGTCGGCGGCGGCCGCGGCCAGCGCGTCCGGCATCGGCGGGGGGCCGCCGGCGACGGTCTCGGCCAGGCTCTCGGCGAGGCGGGCGGCCAGTACGGGGCGGTCGGCGAGGGCGTCTGCCAGGCGGGCGAGGTCCGTGCCGAACTCCGGTCGGCCGGGGACGGCGAGCCGCGACATCAGCGTCGCCCGGATCGCCAACAGGCTCTCGTGGCCGCGCAGTTGCTCGGCATGGGCGAGCAGCGCCGGTCGCCGGTGCGGCTCCCGGGGCTGGTCGGTGAGGACGGCGATCCGCTGCCGGGCGGGCAGGTCGCGGCCCGGCAGCCGCACGTTCTCGGCGGCCAGCAGCCCGGCCAGCGCCCGGTGGACGAGACTGCCCTCGGCGGTGCCGCCGGTCGGGTGGGCGATGGTGGAGACGGCCAGAGCGCGCAGCGCCAGCGCGGCCGGGCGCCAGAGCTGGCGGTCCTCGAGGTCGGTGACCAGTCCGGGCAGCACGTCGGCGATGCCCGGCGCGTAGCGGGCCCACTGCGGCAGTGCGGAGATCGCGGTCCGGGCCGCCGTCAGGCCGTCGGTCGAGTCGGTGCGGGCGGCCACCGCCGCCACCAGCCGCGCGTAGCGCGGGCGGTGACGGTCAGCCAGCAGGTGCGGGGCGGCGGCCAGCACGGCCTCGCGGACCTGCGGCTGCGGGTCGGCGGCGGCCTCGGCGAGCAGCGTCCAGGCAGGGTCGGCGTCCAGCAGTCGGGTGCTCCAACTCGCGGCGGCGGCGCGGACGTCCGGGTGCTGGCCGGGGGCGTGGAAGGCCGCGGCGACCAGCTCGGCGGCCTGCGCGGTCGGCAGGAAGCGGGCGGCGAGCCGGACCACCTCCTTGCGCGCCGTGACCTTGGTTCCGGTGGTGCGGGTGGCGAGCCCGGTCAGCAGCTCCAACAGCCGGTCCGGGTCGGTGTGTTGGGCGGCCCGCCCGGCGGCGTACAGCGCGACTCGGGCCCGGTCGTCGCCGGCGTGCTCCAGCAGCAGGGGGAGGGCGGCCGCCGGGTCGTCCGTCCAGGGCAGCGCGGCGAGCGCCGCCTCGGCGAGCAGCGCGTCCGGGCCGGCGAGGTGGTGGTGGATCAGCAGGGCGCCGTGCACCGGCAGGTCGGCGGCCCGGCGGATCGCCCGGGCCCGGTCGTCGCGCGGGCGGTCGGGGTCGGCGGCGGCCGCCGCGAGCAGTCCGGCGGCCCGCGCCACCTGCCGGGGCAGCCAGCGGCCCGCGTGCCGGGTCGGTGGCAGCGGCCGCTGCTGGCCGGCGCGCAGGAACCGGCCGGTGGGCGGCCGTTCGGCGAGCAGGGTGGTGTCGAGCAGGTCGGTGCGGACGGTGGCCAGGTGGCGGCCGACGGGCTCGAAGAACGCCGCCGACGGGTCGAGTTCGAGCGCCGCCAGCACCTTGGCGGTGCGGCCCCGGCGCGGGGCGAGCCACGCCCGCAGCAACTCGGGGAACGCCCGGGTGTGTTCGTCCGTCAGGGCGTGGCGCAGCCGTTCGTCGAGCTCCGGGAGCAGTTCGGCGCGCGGGCCGAGCGCCTGGATCAGGGCGAGCAGCAGGCCGGGCCGGTCCTTGCCGTCCAGCGCGGGGCGCAGCGCGTCGAGCACCTGCTTCTCCTGGCCGCGGCGCAGTCGGCCGGCCAGCGGGGGGAGGGTCAACGTGCCGGTGCGGGCGGTGAGTTGCTCGACGGTGGTGAGGGCCCGGGCGAGCAGCTCGGGGTGCTCGCCGGTGGAGTGGGCGGCGAGCACGCCGAGCGCCACGCGGGACAGCGCCTGCCGGGTGTTCGGCGAGCAGTCGCGGGCGGCGAGCGTCGTGTCGGCGAGCTCGGTGAGGGCGTCGGCGTGGGCGTCCGTGAAGCGGCGGGCGGGGAAGGCGGCGAGTGCGAACAGGGCGCGCTGCCGGACCAGGTCCTGCTCGTTGCGGAGCCGGCGCAGCAGTTCGGCCAGCAGCCGGTCGGGCGCGGTCGGGCGGGGGTCGTCGGTGGCGACGGCGATCAGGCGCTGCCAGGCCTCGATGCGCCCGCCCGGGTCGGGCCGCCGGGTGGCGGGCAGCAGGGCGTCCCACGCCTCGTCGGGCGGCAACAAAGGCTTCAGGTACTGGAGTTGGTGTTCCGTCCGGCCGCGGGCGAGTTCGGCGGCGTGCAGCCGGCGGGCCTCCGCGTACCGGCGTTCGCGGGGCAGCAGCCGCAGTGTCGACGGCATCAACTGGTTGGCGGCAGACGGGAGTTCACCGGATACGGCGTCCAGGAAGGCGGCGCGGCGGGAGGGTGGCAGAGCACGCATCAGGGTGACGAACCGGTCGGGCTGGGCCAGTTGGCGGCGGCCCAGCGCGGGCAGCGACGGCGGGTCGGCGCGGGCGATCCGGGCCAGCGTGGTGCGACTCGGCAGCGGCTCCCAGACGTTCGGTGCACGGTCGGGGTCGGCCAGCACGGCGGTGGCCCGTTCGGCGTCCACCCGCACCAGCGGGCCGAACGCGGCCACCAGTCCCGGATCGAGCCGGGGCGGACGGTGGCGCTCCAGCAGGTCGAGCACACGCGCGGGGCGCAGCGGCAGCACGTCCAGCAGCGGACGGGTGAGCTCCGGCCAGCCGGCGGTGCCCCGGGCGGTGAACTCCCGCTCCAGATGGTCCAGCACCAGGTCCGGGTGCCGGGCCGCCAGCCTCGACCAGGAGCCCACCGCCGTTGCCAGGCCCGGCAGTTCGGCGGCCACCAGCTCCGGCGGGCAGAGCGGCAGCAGCGCCGCGGCCTCCTCCGCGCCCCACCGCTCCCGCGCCAGCGGCAGCAGCCGGGCGACGAGAGCCTCGTGGCGGCCGCGGGTGAGCTGCCGGCGCAAGGCGTGCCGGACCACCGACGAGCCGTCGGCGTACGCGGCCAGCACCGCCTCGTCCGACACCGGCAGGGTGCGCAGCGCGCCGATCGCCCGGCCGCGAACCTCCGCATCCGGGTCGGTGAGCCAACCGCCGAGCAGATCGATCCGCCCCGCCAGCACGGCGGCGAAAGCGGCCAGCCGTCGCAAGTGCCAGTCACCGGCCGCGAGTTCGGCGATCAGCCGGTCGACATCGGCGGACGGCGCGGCGCGCACAGTGCGGGCGAACAGCGCGGTGCGCTCCGGGTGGGGCAGCGGATCCATGGCGGCCAGTAGCGGCGCGGCATCGAGCGAAGGCATGCGGATCATTGTCGCCGGATCCGGCGGCCGGGCCGACTGCTTTTCCGGGGACGGGACTTGGACGGGGGAGGGGGAGTCTCGTCCGGTACGCAAACGTTGGTGATGCGCCGGGCGGCGACCAGGGGCTTGTCGGCGTCGGCGGGCGGTGCGTTCCGCGCGGTGTGGCGTCGAGCGGAGGGGTGCGGATCGTTCTCCCCGGACCTGGTGGCCGGGCCGACTGCTGTGCCCGGTGCGGGGGTTGGGCTCGATCCGGCTCCGACAGCGAGGGCGGTGGGTCGGGCTGCGGGGCGCCGCGGCGAAACGCGGCCGGCGCCGGGAGGGGGAGTCCCCTCCGGCGCCCGGGCGGTGGGGGTGGGTCAGGCGGCGGTGACGAGGTTCTTGTTGGTTTCCTGGGCGGTGACCAGCTGCTTGCCGGCGTCGCGGGCGGCGTCCAGGGCCTGGGTGTGGTACTCGGCGGCCAGGCCGCGGAGGCTTTCCATGGCGGGGTTGACGGCGGCCATGGTGAGTTCGCGGCGGACCACGGTGAGGTCGGCGCCCCAGACGTCGCGCAGGATGCGCTCCAGGTAGGGGGTGGAGTGGTCCCAGCCCTCGCGGGGGGTGCCGGGGGCGAAGCCGCCGCCGGCGGAGGTGACGAGCAGGACGGGCTTGTCCTTGAGCAGCTGGGCGGTCGGGCCGGCGCCGGCGATCACCACGTCGAGCCAGGTCTTGAAGTGCTGCGAGACGCCCCAGTTGTACAGCGGGACGGCGATGATCGCGGCGTCCGCGGCGCGCAGTTCGTCGGCGAGCTGGTTGCCGAGTTCGGCGGCGGCGCGCTGCTCGTCGGTGTGCTGTTCGGCGGGGGTGAAGGCGGCGATGGCGGCGTGGGTCCAGGCGTCGGCGGGCAGCGGGTCGGTGCCCAGGTGGCGGTGGGTGACGGTGCTCTCCGGGTGGGCGGCGGTCCACTCGGCGTGGGCGGTGTCGGCCAGTTCGGAGCTGCTCGAGGTGGCGGGCATGATGCTGGCGTCCAGGCGGAACAGGTGCATGACAGTTCTCCTCGGATTCCGGCCCGCCGGGGAGGCGGCCGTGGGCAGGCAGGGCAGGGGGCGGCGCCCTGGGGTGGCGCTCCCGTCGAAGCGGACTTTACCCCGCTTCGATGAACCGGACTTTACCCCGTTTCTCTCGGAAGGTAAATTGGCAGCCATGGACGTCCCCTTCGGCAAACCCCCCGTCGAGCGCGCGGACGCGGCCCGCAACCGCGAGGCGCTGCTGTGCACGGCCCGCGAGATGATCGCCGAGCTCGGCACCGAGAAGGTCACCATGGACGGGCTCGCCGAACGGGCCGGCCTGGGCAAGGGCACCGTGTTCCGCCGCTTCGGCACCCGGGCCGGCATCTTCCGCGCCCTGCTGGACGCCGAGGAACGGTGCTTCCAGAACGAGGTGCTGACTGGCGCGCCGCCGCTCGGCCCCGGCGCCGACCCGATCGACCGGCTGATCGCCTACGGCCGTGAGCGGACGGTGTTCCTGCTGGCGCGGCATGACATCGCGCGCGCCGCGATCGAACGCAAGGGCGCCGTTCCGGCCGGCGGGCCGGTGTTCACCCAGCCGCATATCCGGATGCTGATCGGGCAGGCGGGGCTCGGCCTGTCCGACCTGGACACCCTCGCCTTCCAGCTCACCAGCGCCCTCGAAGGCCCACCGCTGCTGTTCCTGGCGATGGACCCGGCCGATGCCGAGCAGCGCGCCGAGAGCTGCCAGGGCGACCTCCCCACGCTGCTCGCCGACGGCTGGCAGGCGTTGATCGAACGGCTCGCCCGGCGCTGAGACGTCACGGTCGCCAGGAAACGTTTTTCGGCGGTCGGCGGTCGGCGGTCGGCGGTCGGCGGTCGGCGGTCGGCGGTCGGCGGTCGGCGGGCGCGTTGGAAGCGCGTCGGAAACGCGAACGGGGACGGCCGCCGTCCGTCCCCGTCAGTACTGCCGAGCGAGCGTCAGGAGCCCGTCACCCAGATCATCTTGCGGCCGGTCTCCGCGGGGGCGGTCGGCGTCGCCGAGTCGATCCGGTTCAGCGTGTAGCCGAGCTTGCGCGGCACGGCGGCGCTCGCGGTGTTCGACTCGTCGCAGTGGATCTCCGCGCGGGTGATGCCCGGCAGGGCGAGCGCGGCTTCGGTGAGCGCGCGGGCGGCGGCGGTGGCCAGGCCGCGGCCGGTGTGCTCGCGGTGCACCCAGTAGCCGATCTCCAGCGCGCCCGGGCCGAGCCGGCCGTGCAGGCCGAAGCCGCCGATCACGAGGGCGGGTTCGGCGTCCAGGCCGAGCAGGTACATGAAGTCGGTGCCCTCGTCCCAGACCTGCTCGCCGCGCACCGAGAGCTGCTCGCTCTCGGGCAGCGTCGGCGCGTTGGCGGCCCACGGCATGTAGGGGCGCAGGTGGTCGAGGTTGGCGATCACCGCGGCGTTCAGCGCGGCGGCGTCGGCCAGTCGGCGGCGGCGCAGGTGGGCGCCGCCGCCGATCGGCAGCAGCTCGGGCGGGCGGCCCGCGGTCAGCGGGTGTGCGGTGTGCTCGGAGGCACCGGTGTCAGGAGCGTCGGTGGAATGACTCATGATCGCGAGTATGGGTCATCCGCAACCGCTCCGACCAGCGATATTCCGTACCAACACGGCTTGTTCACGGCCCGGGCCGGGGCGGGGTCGCGCACGCCCGGAGCGCCGACCACGCCCGCACGCTGCCCGCCGTCAGAGCCGGACCAGCACCTCGTCCAGCGGCTTGCGCTCCAGGTCCGGCACCCGGGCGTCGTCCGCCGGGTAGCCGACCGGGATCACGTACGCGGCGCGCTCCTCCTGCGGACGGTCGCAGATCTCGTTCAGGAAGCGCATCGGGCTCGGCGTGTGCGTCAGCGTCGCCAGGCCCGCCTGGTGCAGCGAGGCCAGCAGCAGGCCGACGGCGATGCCCACGCTCTCCTTCGTGTAGTACGGGCGCGGCGAGTTGGGGCCCTTGTGCACCTCGAACACCACGATCACCGCGGGCGCGTCCTCCAGGAACGGCTTGCGCCAGTCGGTGCCGATCGGGGCCAGCGCCGTCAGCCACTCCTCGGACGCCCGGTGCGCGTAGAACTCCCGCTCCTCCGCCTCGGCGGCCTCCCGCAGCCGCTGCTTGCGCTCCGGATCGGTCACCACCACGAACCGCCACGGCTGCACGTGCGCGCCGCTGGGCGCCGTCGCCGCCGTGCGGATCGCCCACTCCAGCACGCCCTCGGGCAGCGGGCGGGTCGAATAGTCGCGGACGGTGCGGCGCTGCGCCATCACCTCGTGGAAGTCCCGGCAGCGGTCCGCCGCCTGCTCGGCAGGCACACTCATCGGACGCAGGGGCACCGTCGGGAAGGACGGCGCTTCGGTGGTGGATGCACTGTCAACCATGGGCGACAGCACAGCACATGACAGGTGCCCAGCGGAAGGCTCGACCTTGCCATTACTTGCCAGGCCGTGCCGGACCTGCCGGTCAGGTCGTGCCGGGCCGTGCCAGACCCGCCGGTCAGGTCGTGCCGGGCCGTGCCAGGGTTGCCACGACCTGTCGGTCAGGCCTCGGTGACCCGGCCGTCCGCGACCACCAGCCGCCGGTTCACCTTCACCGTGTCCAGCATTCGGCGGTCGTGGGTGACCAGCAGCAGCGTGCCGGTGTAGGAGGCCAGCGCCGACTCCAACTGCTCGATGGCGGGCAGGTCCAGGTGGTTCGTCGGCTCGTCCAGCACCAGCAGGTTCACCCCGCGGGCCTGCAGCAGCGCCAGCGCCGCCCTGGTCCGCTCGCCCGGCGACAGCGTCGCGGCCGGGCGCATCACGTGCACCGCCTTCAGGCCGAACTTGGCCAGCAGGGTGCGGACGTCCTCCGGGTTCAGGTCCGGCACGGCGGCGGAGAACGCCTCCAGCAGCGGACGCCCGGCGTCGCCGCCGAACAGGTGGCCGCGGGCCTGCTCGACCTCGCCGATCTGCACGCCCGAACCGAGCGCCGCACTGCCCGAGTCCAGCTCCAGCCGGCCCAGCAGCGCCGCCAGCAGCGTCGACTTGCCCGCGCCGTTCGCGCCGGTGATCGCCACCCGGTCCGCCCAGTCGATCTGCAGATCCACCGGGCCGAACACGAAATCGCCGCGCTTGACCGACGCCTGCCGGAGCGTCGCCACCACCGAACCGGAACGCGGCGCGGCGGCGATCTCCATCCGCAGCTCCCACTCCTTGCGGGGCTCCTCCACCACGTCCAGCCGCTCGATCATCCGCTGGGTCTGGCGGGCCTTCGCGGCCTGCTTCTCGCTGGACTCGGCGCGCTGCGCACGGGCCTTCTTGTCGTTGTCGCCGCCCTTGCGCCGGGCGTTGCGGACGCCGTTGTCCATCCAGTTGCGCTGCATCTGCGCGCGCGCCTCCAGACCGGCCTTGGTGTCCGCGTACTCCTCGTACTGCTCGCGGGCGTGCCGGCGGGAGATCGCCCGCTCCTCCAGGTAGGACTCGTAGCCGCCGCCGTACAGGTTCACCTGGTGCTGGTGCAGATCCAGCTCGAGCACCCGGGTCACGGTGCGGGCCAGGAACTCGCGGTCGTGGCTGATCAGTACGGTGCCCGCGCGCAGGCCCTTGACGAACGACTCCAGGCGCTCCAGGCCGTCCAGGTCCAGGTCGTTGGTCGGCTCGTCCAGCAGGAACACGTCGTAGCGGGACAGCAGCAACGAGGCCAGGCCCGCGCGGGCCGCCTGGCCGCCGGACAGCGCCGTCATCGGCAGGTCCAGCGAAACCTTCAGACCCAGCTGGTCGGCGACCTCCTCGGCGCGTTCGTCCAGGTCCGCGCCGCCCAGGTCGAGCCAGCGGTCCAGGCTCACCGCGTACGCGTCGTCCGCGCCCGGACGGCCCTCCACCAGACCCTCGGTCGCCTCGTCCAGCGCGGCCTGCGCCGCCGCGACGCCCGTCCGGCGGGCCAGGAAGTCGCGCACCGACTCGCCCTCCCGCCGCTCCGGCTCCTGTGGCAGGTGCCCGACATTCGCCGTCGGCGGGCTCAGCTTCAGGCTGCCGCCCTCCGGCGCGTCCAGCCCGGCCAGCAGCCGCAACAGCGTGGACTTGCCCGCGCCGTTCACCCCGACCAGCCCGATCACGTCCCCGGGGGCGACGACCAGGTCCAGCCCGGCAAACAGCGTGCGCTCACCGTGGCCGGCGGCGAGGTCCTTGACGACGAGAGTGGCAGTCATGATGAATCGATTTTAGACGGAGAGCGAAGCGCTCCCGGCCGGGCCGGATGTGGGGCGTACGACACCGGGAGTTAATTCCGTTGCATCCGGCGGCGGGGGTTCCGTACGCTCGGAGGCGTCACATTCCCGCATGTCTGGAGAAGGCCGTTGCTTGTCTGAGGTCATGAGACACCGCGCCACGCCACACCTGTGTTGTTTCCGGGTTTCTTGGTGTGCGGACGCGAGTGCGACCTCGGCTGGGCAGCGATCCATGGCTCCCGTGCGGGTTCTTGCTTTCCCGTGACGGCCCTTCTCGCAGCCGCGTCCTCGGTGTCTCCCCGTGTTGTCCCCTTTTCCACGGCAACTGACGGAGGCCCTCCATGGCGCAACCCACCACCTCGATCCTCTGCACCGACCTCGGCTTCGAATGGCCCGACGGCCGCCCTGTGCTGAGCGGTTTCCATCTCGCGGTCGGCCCCGGCCGCACCGGGCTGGTCGGCCTGAACGGCGCCGGCAAGTCCACCCTGCTGCGGCTGATCGCGGGCGAGCTCAGCCCGGCCTCCGGCACCGTCCGGATCGCCGGTGAACTCGCCTACCTGCCACAGGACCTGACGGTCGCGTCCGACCAGCGGGTGGACGAGACGCTCGGCATCCGGGCCAAGCGCGAGGCCCTGCACGCCATCGAGTCGGGAGACGTCGACGAGCGGCACTTCACCGCCGTCGGCGACGACTGGGACGTCGAGGAGCGCGCCCGCGCCACCCTCGACCGGCTCGGCCTGACGGGGCTGCATCTCGACCGCACCACCGGCGAACTCTCCGGTGGCCAGGCCGTTCTGCTGCACCTGGCGGCCCTGCTGCTGCGCCGCCCCGACGTGCTGCTGCTCGACGAGCCCACCAACAACCTGGACGCCCAGGCCCGGGCCCGGCTGTACGACGCGGTGTCGGCGTTCCCGGGCGTGCTGCTGCTGGTCAGCCACGACCGGGAGCTGCTGGAGCGGGTCGACCAGATCGCCGACCTGCGGGACGGCGAAGTCACCTGGTACGGCGGCAACTTCAGCGCCTACCAGGAGACCCTGGCGGCCGAGCAGGAGACCGCCGAGCGCCTGGTCCGCAACGCCGAGGCCGATGTGAAGCGGCAGAAGCGGGATCTGGTCGAGGCCAGTCAGCGGCTCGCCAAGTCCGCGGCCTACGGCAAGGCCCGCTCGGTGCGGCGCAACGACCCCAAGGCCCTGGCCGACAAGCTCCAGGGCAAGGGGGAGGAGACCGCCGGCCGGCTGCGCGGCATGCACACCGAACGCCTCAACGAGGCCAAGGAGCGGCTCGCCACCGCGGAGGAGGCGGTCCGGGACGACGCGGAGATCCGCATCGACCTGCCCCGCACCGCCGTCCCCGCCGGGCGCAGCGTGCTGCTGCTCGAACGGGTGCGGCTGGCCTACGGCGGCGCGGTCGACCTGGAGCTGCGCGGCCCCGAGCGGGTCGCCCTGATCGGCCGCAACGGCTCCGGCAAGACCACGCTGCTGCGCACCGTCGCGGGCGAACTCGCCCCCACCGAGGGCATGATCACCACGCCGGTGCCGATGCGGTACCTGCCGCAGCGCCTCGACGTGCTGGACGACGAAGCCACCGTCTTCCGGAACGTGAAGGCGCACGCCCCGGCCGCCACCGACAACGACATCCGGGCCAGGCTCGCCCGGTTCCTGTTCCGCGGCGCCCGGGCCGATCAGCCGGCCGGCACGCTCTCCGGCGGAGAGCGCTTCCGGGCGACGCTGGCGGCGCTGCTGCTGGCCGACCCGCCGCCGCAGCTGCTGCTGCTCGACGAGCCGACCAACAACCTGGATCTGGCCAGCGTCCGCCAGCTCACCCAGGCCCTCGCGGGCTACCGGGGCGCGCTGGTCGTCGCCAGCCACGACTATCCGTTCCTGCGGGAGATCGGCATCACCCGCTGGCTGGAGTGGGACGGGGGTGAGCTCCACGCGGTGGATCCGCGCTGAGCCGCTTCCTGCGGCGTCAGGCCTTGGTGACGGTCACGTCGTCGCACCAGCCGTAGCCGCTGCCGGTGCGCGCGTAGCAGTAGATGCGCGCGGTGGTGGCGGTCGGGCCGGTGGTGAAGACGGCCGAGCCCTGGCTCCAGCCCGTCGCGGTGAACGCCGCCCGGTTGCTGGAGCCGGCGGTGTCGTACTCCTTGGCGCCCAGCGACAGTTCGGTGCCGGCCGCCGACACCCGGCCCCAACCGGTCAGCCGGTAGCTGGTGAGAGGTGGACGGCCGCGTTCTGGCTGCTCGCCGGGTCGCCGGCCACCACCGGGCGGGCGGTGCCGGTACCGTAGCCCGCCAGGATGATCGGCGCGCCGGCCGTTCCGGAGCCCTGCGGCTGAAGGGTGCCGGTGCAGGTCGCGCCGCGCTTGAGCAGCAACTGGTCACCGGGCTGGAAGAGGTGCGCATTGGCGGAGGCGAGGCTGTTCCACGGGGCGGCCTGGCTGCCCGAGCCGTCGTTGGCGGCCGAACAGTCCAGGTACCACGCGGTGCCGGTGGCGGCGTCCGCGGTGGCTGCCGGCAGCGCGGGGGTCAGGAGGGTGGCGGCGGCCAGTGCCAGCGGCAGGGCACGCCGGAGGGAACGGTGCAGGAGCATCGTTGGGACTCCCGAGAATGGAGGGTGGGATGGGGCGCCCGTTCCGGCACCGTAGGTTGACCATGTGATCGAGTCAATACATTCAGACCTTTCGATCGAATGGCGATCGAATGATAAAAATTGATCGGGTAGTTGTCGTCGCACCGGTCGCGGCAACTGCCATCGCGGCCCGCCCGGGCCGCGGCCCGAACCAGGAGGGGACGCCATGACCGTCACGGCAGACGAACGCCGGACGCGGATCCTGCAGGTCGTGCGCGACCTCGGCACCGTCCGGGTGGTCGACCTGGCCGCCCGCCTCGGCATCCCCGCGGTCACCGTCCGCCGGGACGTCGCCGCCCTCGCCGACGCGGGCGAACTCGCCCGCTCGCACGGCTCCGTCGCCCTCCCCGACAGCGGCCCGAACGCCCGCCCCGGCCACCACGACCGGGTCATCGGCATGCTCGTGCCCACCGTCGGCTCCTACTTCGACGAAGTGATCGCCGGCGCCCGCGCCGCCGCCGCCACCGCCGGCGCCCGACTCGTCCTCGGCATCGCCGCCTACGAGGCCCGCGACGACCGCGCCCAGGTCGAGCGCCTGCTCGAATCCGGCGTCGACGGCCTGCTGCTCACCCCCAACTGGCAGCCCGGAGACCCGCCGCACCACCCCGGCGACCACCACTGGCTCGCCGAACTCCCCGTCCCCGCCGTCCTGGTGGAACGAAAGGCCGACCCCGGCAGCGCCGCCGCCGAACTCGACGCGGTCGGCTCCGACCACCGCCACGGCGTCCTGCTCGCCCTGCGCCACCTCGCCACCCTCGGCCACGACACCGTGCTGCTCGCCGCCCGCGCCGACACCTGGACGGCCCACCAGGTCCGCACCGGCTACGCCGAAGCCGGCCCGCTGCTCGGCCTGCGCACCCGCCCCGTCATCGACATGCACCGCCCCGGCACCCCCGCCGGCGTCCCCGACCCCGAATGGGTCGCCCAGCAGATCGCCGAAGCCGTCGCCGACGGCGTCCGCGCCGTCCTCGTCCACAACGACCAGGACGCCATCCAACTCCCGCCCCTGCTGCGGATCCGCGGCCTGCGCGTCCCCGAGGACGTCGCGCTGATCTCCTACGACGACGTCTTCGCCGCCCTCGCCGCACCCCCGCTCACCGCCGTCGCCCCGCCCAAGAAGTCCGTCGGCGCCACCGCCCTCGAAATCCTGCTCCGCCGCCTCGACGGCGGAGCCGGCCTGCCCGCGTACCACGTCGAACTGCTCCCCACCCTGAAGGTCCGCACCTCCTGCGGGGGCGAGGGCGGGGCCTAACGCGCTGCGGCGGGCAGGCCGAAGAGGGGGAGGCAGGGCGTGAGGCCGTCGATCGTGACGGGTGTGGTGCGGCCGGCCTCCCAGTCGGCGCGGGTCAGCCGGTACCGGTGGGACGTCACCCGGCGGCCGCGCACCACGACGTGCTCGACGCCGTCAGGCCGGTAGCCGTGCTTGCGGGAGACGGCGGACGAGGCGGGGTTGTCCGCGAACGCGGCCGAGACCGCCTCGTCGGCGCCCAGGCCCGCGAAGGCCACGTGCAGGACGGCCGCGCGCATCTCGGTGCCGATGCCCTGCCCCTGGTGCCGCGCGCCCAGCCACGATCCGGTGCTCACCTGCCGCAGCACGCCGAAGTTCCGTGCGGCGACGGTCTGCAGGCCCACCACCTGCCCGTCCGCGAGCACGGTGAGGTTGAGCGCCCAGTCGTCCGGCGCCCACGAGCCGAGCCGCCGCCAGTGGTGCTGCACCACCGAGCGGGCGCGCTCGGTGGGCGGCAGGTCCGTCCACGGGACCGTGAAGGGCATGCGGTCGGGTTCGTGGATGCCGTCCGCCGCGAGTGCCGCCAGTGCGGCCAACTCCGCGTCCCCGGGCAGCCGGAGTTCCAGCCGGGGCGTCCTCAGACGCAGGCCCAGTACGGGCCAGTGATCGATCAGCATGCGGCATTGTGCTGTGCGCCGGCGGCCCTGGGCATGTGGTTTTCGGGCCCGGGGGTGTGGGTGTGACCTGCTTGGATGACGGTATGACTGTTGAACGCGTCGCTGCGTCGCTGCCCGGGATCGCCGAACTCCAGGACCACTGCCGGACCTTGGCGGTGCTGGACGCGATCCTGCTGCCCGTCTGGCACGACCGGTACTTCAGCTACGACGCGCGGTGGGGCGCGGCGGCCGGTGAGGAGATGGCCTCGATGCGGGACGGCAGCGGCGACGAGTACTCGATCGTGTTCGGCCCCGCTGGCGCGTACGTGCGCGGGTTCGCGCACGAGACGGAGATGAGCCCGTACCGCGACGAGGACCACGAGGTGTGGCCCGGCGTGTTGGACGAGGTACCCGCCGCGTTCGCCGCGCAGGTCGCCGAACCGGCGTTCAGCGACGAGAACGGCACCCCCGCAGTGACTGCCTGCCTGTGGCGCGAGACCGCCGACGGGGCGTGGAAGCACGGCACGATCGACTTCCCGGCCGGGCCCGATCCCGACGGCGCGGACGGCCTGTTCGCACTGCTGACGGACCGCCGGCCCGAGGCGTACCACGCGCACGCCGAGGACTACCTGGAGGAGGAGATCGACCTGGCGGCCGTCCGCGCCGTCTTCGCCGGCGAGCCGCTGACGGACGACCTGGTGGCCGCCCTCAACCCCGAACTGGCCCTGGCGGACCTGGCGGACGACCTGGCCGAGATCGGTGCCTGGGGCTCGTCGCAGCCGCCGCGGTAGGGAAGACTGCGGGGATGCCAGCTCCCGGCCCGCGCGCCACCGTCGAAGAGATCCACGCCCACCTGGTGGAGCAGACCAACCTTGCGCTGCGCCGGATCGTGATCTACGGGGGCGAGAGCGTCCTTCGGATGATGATCGACCACCTGCTGTTCGTCGAGCGCAGGCCCGAGGAACTCACCCGGCAGCAGCGGGAATGGGAGACCCGGGGCGTCTGGACGTGCCGAGGCGTTGTCGGCGCGTTCCGGGAGGTGCTCCCCGGGCAGGAGGAGCAATATGCGGCCTCCTCGGTGTACGCCGAATTCGCGCACCGCTGCGGCTGGTTGGAGCCGGACCGGGTGCTCACGGAGGACGAGTACGCGACGCTGGCGGGCCGGGCCCGCGCATGGGCGCGGGAGGACCGGACCTGGCCGGAGGTGACGGCGGAGTTCGGGCCGCCGTCGGTGCAGTTCGGCGGGACCAACCCGCTGTACGGCAAGACGCTCGGCTACCTCGGCGCGGATCCCCGGCTGCCGATGGTGTCCTTCCACCTGGGCAACGGCGAGGCAGGGCAGTGGCCCCCGCCGTACGAACAGCCGCTGCTGCTGGCGGTGCGCTTCGGCGAGGGGCCGTTCCTGGAGTCGTTCACCTTCACGCCGGAGGGCGAACGGCGGCGGGCGGTGCCCGAGTCGGACGAGTTCTAGTTGAGCTGCTGGCTGGCGAACAGCTCCAGGTGGCCGCACTGCGGGCAGCGGTAGGCGTCGATCTGGAAGCGGGTGCGGCCCATTCGCTTGGCTCCGCCGAACAGGCCGCGTTCCAGTGGGCCCGCGATCCAGCGGGCGTCGCCGCGGCTGTGCTCGCCGGTGTCCTCGATGAAGCCCTGGTCGAGTCCGGGATTCCCGCAGTGGGTGCACTTCAAGTCCTTTGTCACGGCGGGATTTTAGGCCCGGCTCGAGGGCTAAATTCGGGTGACCCTGCCCCATGGCAACGGTGACACTGACGCCGTGACTGTTTCCGCACTGCCTCACCTGCTTCGGCCGCGTGCGCTGAGGCCCGGAGATCTCGTCGTCATCGCCGCGCTGTCCGGTCCGCTGCCCGCCGCCCACGAACCCAACGTCGAGCGGACGGTGGCGGTGTTCGAGCGGATGGGATTCCGCGTGCGCCGGGCTCCGCTGCTCGAAGTGGGCCGCCGTCGCTGGTGGAGCGCGGCCACGCCGGCGGAGATCGCCGGGGAGCTTAACGGTCTGCTGCGCGATCCCGAGGTGCGCGCGATCGTCGCGAGCGACGGCGGTCAGACGGCGCTCGGCTACCTCGACCTGATCGACGTCGAGGCGATCCGGGCCGACCCGAAGCCGGTCCTCGGCTACAGCGACATCTCACTCCTGCACCTGGTGCTCCACGCGCGCACCGGTCTGGTCGGGTTCCACGCCGACATGGCCGTCCCCGGCTTCGGTGGCTGCTGGCCGTCCGCGTCCGTGGCGCGCCAGGCGGAACTCGAGGAGCTCTACTTCGACCTACTGACCGGGACCGGGGCGATCGGTGCGCTGCCCGCGAGCCCGTCCTGGGAGTGCTGGCGGCCGGGTCGTGCCGAAGGCCGACTGATCGGCGGGGTGATCAACCGCATCGTGCTGGCGCAGGCAACGCCGTTCGCGCTGCCACTCGAACAGTACGACGGGGCGGTGCTGTTCTGGGAGGAGTTCGGCGGCCTGGCCTCGTACGTGTGGAGCTACCTGCAGGTGATGCGGCACAGCGGCATCCTGGACCGGATCTCCGGCATGGTCGTGGGCGTCCCGCGCGAGATCGGCGGACTCGAGCCCGGCGCGTCCCCGACCCTGCGTGAGATCGTCCTCGACGTCCTCGGCGACCGCGACATCCCGGTCCTGGGCAACGTCGACTTCGGCCACGCCGGTCCGAACCTGCCGATGCCGGTGGGCATTCGCGTCGGCCTCGACGCGGAGCGGCGGACGCTGTCGCTGCTCGAACCGGCGGTGGGGGCGCCTACGCTCAGCGCTGACCGATCGTGA
Organism: Kitasatospora sp. NPDC004614; assembly: GCF_042873675.1. NCBI lineage: Bacteria > Bacillati > Actinomycetota > Actinomycetes > Kitasatosporales > Streptomycetaceae > Kitasatospora > Kitasatospora sp. NPDC004614. The sequence continues at coordinate 69,991 of NZ_JBIALR010000008.1, read as the reverse complement.
AGGCGGCACCCGGCGCGGCGTACTCGACCGGGCCCGGGTAGCGGGGACGCGGCGTGGGTGAGTGCGCGATCGTGGCACTCGGTCAGCGGGCCGGGCGGCGGCGGTGGGCCCGTTGGCGGCAGGTGGGTCCGCAGTAGCGCGGCGGGCGGCCGGTGGGGCGGGGCGTGAGTGCGGTGCCGCACTCCTCGCAGCGGGCGTTCAGCGCGTCACGAAAGGGCGGATGTTCCGTGACGGGCGTGGACGGCCGCAGGCCGTCCAGGGCGAGCCGGACGAGAGCGAGGCCGGCCTGGCGGTCGCGGCGCGCGGTGAGCATCGCGGTGCACCCGACGGCGAACGAGGCGACGCCCTCGGGGTCGAGGTCGGGACGGGCGCCGCCCGCCCGCTGGGCGGCGTGGAGCAGGGCGGTCAGCACCTGGCGGAACCGCTGCACGGCCGCCGTGAGCACCGGGCGCGGCCAGCTCGGGTCGGCGGTCACCAGGTCGCAGACCGGTCCGCGCCGCTGGGACGTCTCGACGACCTCCAGTAGGAACCCGAAGAACGCCTCGGTGGGCGGGAGTTGGGACAGCCGCCACTCCCCGGAGGCGATCAGGTCGCTCAGGTGCTGGGCGTGCACCGCCTCCAGGAGAGCCTGCTTGCTCGGGAAATGCCGGTACACGGTGCCCGCGCCGACACCGGCCAGGCGGGCGATGTCGCCGAGCGGGACGTCGAGCCCGTGCTCGGCGAACGCCTCCCCGGCGGCGGACAGCACCTTCGCCCGATTGCGGCGGGCGTCGGCCCGGTCGCCGCCGTCGATCACTGCGGTCATGTCACGAAACCCCTTGTGCCCTCGGAGCCAACCGGGTTGGAGTGTCTCAGATAGCTCGGGCCGAGCACACCCATCCGCAACCGGGCCCGGGCGAGAGGGAGGACCGCATGACCACCGAAACCGTTCGGGGCGTCGTTGCCGTGACCGGCGCCACCGGGAAGCAGGGCGGCGCGACCGCCCGCCGCCTGCTGGCCGCCGGCCGGCCCGTGCGCGCGCTGGTACGGGACCGCACCGCACCCGCCGCCGTGGCGCTCGCGGACGCCGGGGCCGAACTGGCCGTCGCGGACTTCGACGATCCGGCCGGCCTCGAACCGGCGCTGGCCGGCGCCACCGCACTGTTCGCCGTGCCGCCGGTCGCCTACGGACCGTCAGACAGCGACGACGAACTGGAGTTCACCCGCGGCCGGGCCCTCGCCGACGCGGCAGCCGCCACCGGCATCCGCCAAGCGGTGTTCACCGGCGTCGCCTCGACCTCCGGCGCGGCGTTCGCCGCACCCGGGAAGCGGCGCATCGAGGAGTACCTGCACGAGCGGATCCCGCTGGTGACCGTCCTGCGGCCGGTCCGTTTCATGACCAACTACCTCGGCATGAACGGCCTCGCCCTCGACGGCATCGTCAACGGCGTCCACCGGCACCTCTTCACGCCGAACCAGCCCCTCCAAATCATCGCCCTGGAAGACATCGCCGAATTCGCGGCCCTGGCCTTCGAGCAGCCGGACCGTTTCGCCGGACGCACCCTGGAACTCGCCGGCGACGCCCCCACACCGGTCGAAGCCGCCGCCGCGATCACCGCCGCGACCGGAATCGCCGTGCGCTACGAGCAACTCACCCACGACGAAGCGACCGCACTGAACCCCGGCTTCGCCGAGGTCCGCCGGCAGTGGGACGCCGGACACCGCTGGCACGCCGACATCGAGGCCCTGCGGGTCATCCACCCCGGACTGCGCACATTCACGGACTGGCTCACCGAGACCGGCGCCGCCGCACTTCGCACCCAGCTGCTCGGCGCCCCGTAGCGGCAGACGTGGCAACGCGGGCGGCCCGGGTGACGTTGACCGAAACTCGTCGACTTCCCCTATACGGCGGGGTTCGTGGGCAGGAGTCGGGCGAGCCAGTCAGTGCGGGTTCGGCGGGCTGTGGCCGAGATGTGTGCCTGCGGGTACAGGGCGTCGAATCCGTGGAAGCCGCCTGCCCAGACGTGGAGTTCGGCCTGGCCGCCGGCCGCCCAGATGCGGGTGGCGTAGTCGGTGTCCTCGTCGCGGAAGACTTCGGCGGAGCCGGTGTCGATGTAGGTGGTCGGCAGGCCCGCGAGGTCGTCGGCCAGGGCGGGTGAGACGTATGCGGGTACCTCGTCGTCGGTGAGGTCGCCGAGGAGGCAGCGCCATCCGAATCCGTTCATCTCGCGGGTCCAGACGCCGGGCCCGTTCGAGTACTGGAGGCTGGAGGCGGTGGTGTTGCGGTGGTCGAGCATGGGGCCGATCAGGACTTGGGCGGCGATCGTCGGGGTGCCGAGGTCGCGGGCCAGCAGGGTGACGCCGGCGGCGAGGCCGCCGCCCGCGCTGGCGCCTGCGACGATGATCCGGGCGGGGTCGATGCCCAGTTCTTCGGAGTGTTCGGCGATCCAGAGCAGTCCCTGGTAGCAGTCGTCGACCGGGATGGTACCGGTGGACTCGGGCGCGAGCCGGTAGTCGACGGAGACCACGACGGCGCCGAACTCGTCGAGCCACTCCAGCGGGATGTCGATCTGTGAGAAGCGGTCGCCCATGACCATCCCGCCGCCGTGCATCCAGTAGACGCAGGGTGCGGCGGTGGCGGGATCGGTGTTCGCGGGGCTGAAGACGGACAAGGGGATCGGGGTGCCGTCCGGACTCGCAGCGGTGACCTCGCGCCGGTCGATCGCGCGACCTTCCAGGAGGGGTTCGACGGGCATCGAGGAGAAGGGGCGTACCTGCGCCAGCACTTCCGGGCTGAGCTGGGACATCAGCGGCGTGTCGGCCAGGAGTTCATGCAGTTCGGGGTCGAGGGAGGGGCGTGCCGTGGTCATGGTCGTTGCCTTTCATGGGTGGTGGCGGACGGTCGGGCGAGGACGGAGGTCGCCTCGGCGGGACCGAGGCGGCAGAGGCTGGGGTGCGGGGTGTTCGGCGGGTCAGAAGGCGGCCTTGCCGCGGACCGGCACGTAGTCGGTGTACTCGGACTCCTTGGCCAGCAGTCCGCCGATCTGCGCCACGATGGCCTGGGCGGCCTCGCCGGCGAAGATCCGCTGGTGGTCCTCCTCGCTGGTCCAGCCCTCGGTGACGTGGACGACGTCGGGGGCGGACGCGGAACGGGAGACGAGGTAGACCACGCAGTACTCACTCGCGCCGGGGCTGCCCTCGTGCAGGCCGGTCAGCAGCAGGTCGACGAGCCGGTCGCCCATTCCGGGCCTGGCGGTCAGCGTGGCGTTGAAACCGTACGTGGCAATCATGGAGGCCTTTTTCTGCGTTGATGGAGTGCGGTGATTCCATTCAATCGCCGTGACCTGCGTAAACGTTAGAACGATGCTCGCTGGTACTTGCACGATCCTCGTGAGTGCGGGAATTTCAGCACAGCACAGTGCTGCAATGGACACATGCACCTCGAAGAGCTCCGCACCCTGCTGGCCCGGCATGCCCGGCCCGACTGGACCACCGCCATCGACGGCGTCCTCATCTCCAAGGTCGACCGGCCGGATCCGCCGGCGCCCTCGATGTCCGGCACGGTGCTCGCAGTCATCGCCCAGGGCGCCAAACGCCTCGCGCTGGGCGACCGGGTCTACGCGTACGGCGCCGGGCAGTACCTGGTCGCATCCGTCGACCTGCCCGTCACCGGACAGTTCACCCAGGCCGCCCCCGAGCAGCCGGCCCTCGGCTTCGGCCTCACGCTGGAACCGTCCGCCGTCGCCGAACTGCTACTGCAAGCCGGTCCCGGCGACATCCCCCGCCCCGCCGGAGGCACTCCGTCGGGGATCGTCGTCAGCGACGCCCCGCCCGCGTTGCTCGACGCGGTGGTCCGGCTACTGCGCCTGCTCGACGAGCCCAGCGACCGCGCCGTACTGGCCCCGCTGGTCAAACGCGAGATCCTGTGGCGCCTGATCACCGGCGAGCAGGGCGCGACGGTGCGCCAGCTCGGCCTCGCCGATAGCGGCCTCAGCCATGTCGCCCGGGCCGTGCGCTGGATCCGCGAGCACTACGCCGAGCCCTTCCGGGTCGCGGACGTGGCACGGCTGTCCGGGATGAGCGTCTCCGCGTTCTACCGCAACTTCCAGGCGGTGACCGCGATGAGCCCCATCCAGTTCCAGAAACAGATCCGGCTCCAGGAGGCCCGGCTGCTGCTCGCCACCCACCCGGGCGACGTCACCGGAGTCGGCCACCGCGTCGGCTACGACAACCCGTCGCAGTTCAGCCGCGAGTACCGCCGCCAGTTCGGCGCACCCCCGAGCCGGGACGCGGCCCGCCTGCGAAGCACTGCAGGCGTCCTTCCTTGAGCGGCCGGACCATGAGGGAGGATCGTGCAAGACGAAGCGACAATAGTTCTACTATTCCAGCAGGTCAGAGCGATTCAATGGGATCACCGGTTCTTCCGTGGGGCAGGAAAATGCCTGTCCATCCGCGGATCCCATTACATCGCAAGGATCACCGCATGAAGACAGTTCTGATCACTGGTGCCTCATCCGGATACGGACGGGAGACCGCCCTGTACTTCCACTCGCAGGGGTGGAACGTCATCGCCACGATGCGGACGCCGCGTGCGGGCGTCCTGCCCGAGTCGGACCGGCTCCGCGTCGTCGAGCTCGACGTGACCAAGCCCCAGAGCATCACCGCCGCGTTCGAGGCGGCCGGGCCCATCGACGTCCTGGTCAACAACGCGGGCGTCCCGTCGATCAGCGTGTTCGAGGGCACCCCCATGGCCCGAGTGCGGGAAGTCTTCGAAACCAACACGTTCGGCGTGATGGCGACGACGCAGGCGGTGCTGTCCCAGTTCCGCGAGCGCGGCTCCGGCGTGGTGGTCAACGTGACCTCCAGCGTGGTGCTGGGCCACATGCCGCTCTCGGCCGTCTACAAGGCAAGCAAGATGGCCATCGAGGGGTTCACCGCATCCCTCGCGCTCGAGCTCGCGCCCTTCGGTGTGCAGGCCAAGACGGTCGAGCCGGGCGCCTGCCTGACGACGAACTTCGCGGCCAACGCGACGAAGGGCGCCTCGCTGGACGAGCTGGTCCCGGCGCCCTACGCACCATGGGCGAAGAAGGCCATGGGCGACTTCACGGGCCAGGACCTGTTCACCAAGGAGAGCGACGTCGCCGAGACAGTGTGGCGAGCCGTGCACGACACGACCGGCCAGCTGCGATTCCCCGCCGGTTCCGATGCGGTCTCGCTCTCCCAGGCGAAGTGATCAGTCGGCAGGCAAGGTCGCGCCGCACTGACACCAGGAGCCGGCCCCGCGCCCACGCACCGGGTCGGCTCGCCGTCGGGCGCTCACCCCGATGAACGGAAGATCTTGCGGGCGAGCGCGTGGCGGCCTTCCTGCAGGTTGGCTCCCGTCCACCGAGGCGACCGGACCGCCGCCCCACGCTTGCGCGAGCGGGACCGACGCCTGGTCCGCGCCGGTCCAGGGACTGAGCGGGGGACCGCCGGGCCGGGCTGTCCAGGGGAGCCGGTGTGCGACTCAGTCACCCACGAAGCACAGGTAGCTGCCCGGCGTTGCCGCGCACGCCTCCAGCAGCCCGTCAAGGTCGAGGAGGGCGGCCCGCTGCCGCTCGTCGGCGCAGCCGCGGAGCAGGACGGTGACCTCCTGGCGAGCGACTTCGGCCTCCTGCTCGTTGAACAGGGTGTCCCCGTACGGGTCGACCCGGCCCAACTTGCCGGACCCGTGGCGGACGAGCGCACTCAGCGCATCCGCGAGCGCGTCGCCGTGTTCGTAGGACCCGCGGAGCAACGTAGCCCGGGACGGACCCTTGCGCGGTCTCTCCGAGTGCAGTTCGAGCTCGATTCCCATGACTCTCCAGTGATCGCCGTGTGCGTCCGCCAGTAGATCACCTGTCGTGTGCGCGGGATTGCGGCAGGACGCGCCAGGCCGCTTCCAGCGGCAGCACATGGCCGGTCATCGATCGGATGTCGTGCTCGAGGGTGGCGCGGGAGCGCAGGGTCGGGAGGTGGTGGGTGCTGTAGTGCTGGTGGGCGGCGGAGTTGGACCAGAGGGTTGTGACCAGGTGGCGGTGCGCATCGAGTCGGGTGACGGTTCCGGCCAGCATGCCCCCGGCTGCGGCCATGCCCGGGGCCCACACGGTGCGTTGGACTTCGAGGAAGTGGTTCTCGCGGCCGGGCAGCAGCCGGCAGTCGGCGACCCGTAGGAGAGTGGCGCGTTCGAGGGCGTGCGGGAGGTCGGCGGCGTCTCCTGCCATTTCGAGGACGGTCTCGCCGGTGGCGACGTCGATCTCGGTGTAGGTGGTGTTCTGCTGGTTGCCGGCGACGACGGCGTCGTGTCGCTCGTGCATGAACGATCGGTAGGCCTCGGCGTCTGTCCACAGCCCCAGTAGGTGGGCTCGGCCGGTGGCCGGGTCCCAGCCGCCCAGCTGGCCGACCAGGCCCGGCTGGTCGCTGATCGTCGACCAGGCGGCCTGCGCGGTGAAGAACTGCTCGCGCGCAGCCGCCGGCACCGTGCAACCGATCCACTTGCCCCACATACGCATCCTTCCTCCCCGCCGGACTGGCACAAAAACTGATCGGGCGCGGACCACGGTCGGCGTCAATCAGCCTATCGGTGCGGGTAGTTCGGGCCAGCGGCGTACGTCGCCACGCGCGAGCTCGGCGTCAGGCCGTGAGGTGGGACGTCAAGTAGCCCTGGCCGTCGGCGAGTTGCGGGGCGAAGGAGGCGGCGGTGGGGTGCCAGGGGGCTTCGTACTCCCAGGAGATCCAGGTGTCGGCGGGGAGTTGGGCCAGGCAGGCGGGGAGGGGGAGGACACCCGTGCCGAGGGGGAGAGGGGTGAGATCTTCGGCGGAGGCGACGTCCTTGACCTGGACGTAGCCGAGACGGGGGGCGAGCAGGCGGTAGGAGTCGGCGGGGGTCTCGCCGGAGAGCCAGGTGTGCATGACGTCCCAGAGGGCGCCGACGGCGGGGTGCGGGGTGGCGGCGAGAAGGGCGGCGAGGGCGGCGCCGGAGCGGTGGGAGTCGTGCGTCTCGACCAGGATGGCGACGCCCAAGTCGACTGCGGTGTCGGCGAGTTCGAGCAGGCGGTGGGCGGCGGTGCGGGTGCCTTCGGTGGCGTCGGCGCCGCCGCGCGGGAAGACGCGGACGTACGGGGCGCCCAGGTCGGCCGCGAGGTGCAGGTGGGCGAGCAGGTCGGCGAGGACGGGGGCGTCCGGGCCGGGCTCGGCGATGCCGACGTACGAGGCGACGGTGAGTGGGGTGACGGCTGCGGCGGTGAACTGGCGGGCGGCGGCGCGACGTTCGGCGGAGTTCAGGCCGGTGTGGACGGGTTCGCCCGGGGCGGCGCGGAGTTCGAGGCCGTCGTAGCCGTGGTCGGCGGCGAGAGCGAGGACGGCGGGGAGGGGGTGGGCGGGGAGGCCGAGAGTGGAAAAGGCGAGGGGCATGGGTTCCTCGGGGTGGGTGGTCGCTGTTTTCGGGCGGGGGAGGGGTGGCGCGGAGAAGCGTCAGGAGGCAGGCGGGAGCGGGCAGTTGGTGGTCGTCCCGTCCGGCCAGGTGATGGTGATGACGTCATCGGCGAGGGCGAAGGCGAGGGCCGTGAGCGCGGGCAGGGAGCCGGCGGCGGCCGTGAGGCGGGCCGCGGTGGCGAAGAGGCCGGTGGTGATGGTGCCGTGCAGGTGGGGGGTGGCGGCGGTGGGGCCGAAGGCGGTGCCGTCGGGGGTGGGGGTGGTGGTGGCGGTGGTCCAGCCGTGGAGGGCGAGGAGTTCGGTGTGGAGGTGGTCGTCGGCGGTGATCTGCGCGTGGCGCCCGGTAACGCGGGAACGGGCGCCGGTGACCGCCCAGCCGCCCTCGCGGACGGCCGTGCCGGCCGTCGCGCCGCGTACGACGTGCACCCGGACTTCGTCGGCGCCGTGGGCGAGGGTGAGTGAGGTGACGGTGATGCCGGGCAGTTCAGCGCCGCGGTGCCGGGGCCGGTGCGAGGACGCGGCCCAACCGCAGGCGCCCAGGCGGCCCGCGCCGAGGGGGGTGATGGGGCCGCGTTCGCTCGGCTCGCCGTCGAGCAGCAGCGCGAAGTGGTTGTCGCCGGCGGTGCCCGGTCCGGTGCGGGTGGAGTGGGCGAGGCGGGAGTAGAGGGGGTTGTCGGCGACGGGCTCGTCCGCGGGCTGGTCGTCGCTGCCGTGGTTGTGCAGGCGGACGAGGCCGTCGGCGGCGGTGGACTGGATCAGCCAGCCGGGGGCGGGCAGGGGGGTGACGGCGTCGGCGGTTTCGGCGGGGGAGGGGGTTTCGGGGGCGGTCCAGACGGGGTGGTCGGGCGGGAGCAGCAGGCCGAGGAAGCCGCCGGAGGCCCAGTAGGGGGAGGCGGGGCCGGAGTAGGGCTGGACGATCGGCGGGTAGGGGCCGTGCCAGCCGAGGGTGAGCAGGCCGTGGTCGTCGAGGGCGTCGCGGTCGAGGAAGTAGCGGAGGGCGCCGGAGGCGAGCCGGCGGGTGGTGCCGGGGTCGAGGGGGGTGGTGCCGAGCAGGGCGCCGGCCCAGAGCGGGGCGGCGGCGGCGAACCGGTAGCTGAGTGAGCGTCCCTGGTGGATGGGTGCGCCGTTGCGGTCGAACAGCCGGGAGTAGTCGGCGAGGTAGGCGTGCAGGCGGCTCCCGTAGCGGGCGGTGAGTGCGGGGTCGGCGGCGAGGTGGGCGTGCAGGGCGGGGTAGAGGTGCAGGGCCCAGCCGTTGTAGTGGTCGATGGCGCGGGGGCGGCCGTCGGTGTACCAGCCGTCGCCGAGGTACCAGCGGTCGATGCGTTCGAGGCCGCGGTCGATGGCGGCGTTGGCGGCGTCGGTGTCGATGCCGGTTTCGGCGAGGAAGCCGCCGACGGTGAACGGGAACAGCCACCAGTTGTTGTCGACGGGCTGGTGGTGCAGGGCCTGGGCGAGCCAGGCGCCGGCGCGTTCCTGGACGGCGGGGTCGAGGCGGTCCCAGAGCCAGCGGCGGGTGAGGCGCAGGCCGATGGCGACGGAGGCGGCTTCCACCATGGGCTGGCCGCGGTCGGTGATGGCGCCCCAGGAGGTGAGGTCGCCGTCGCTGAGGTTTCGTTCGGTGGTGGGGGTGCGGGTGCCGGCGGCGAGGCCTTCGGCGTAGCGCTCCAGCAGGTTGGTGGGGTCGGCGCCGCCGGCGCCGGCGACTCGGATCGCGGCGAGCAGGAAGGTGCGGGCGTAGCCTTCCAGGCCGTCCGAGCGGGGGCCGGACCAGCTGGGGCGGGTGCCGGGGAGGTTGATCAGGGCGTTGGCCGGCCCGGCGTAGGGGCGGACGGCGGCCAGCAGGTGGTCGGCGGCGCCTTCCCAGTGGGCCCTGGTCCAGCCGGTGTGCGGGCTGAGCGCGCGGTCTTCCGGCGGGAGGGGGAGCGGGTGCGGCATGGCGGCCTCGGTTCCTGTGTGGGCACGGCTGGGCACTGGGGCTACCGGCCGACCCTAGGAAGAGGCGATCACCCCGTCAAGAATCGATGATCGAATGATCCCCTTGATCCGATTGTGACCTCCGAGAAAACGCCGAAAACTCAAGGTGAACGGCGCTTGAAGGGTCAAGAGTGATTGATCAAGCCCGATCATTTGATCCCACTCTCTTGACGTCTGATCGGAGACCGTCCCAAGATAGCGATCAACCCGGCCCGACCTGCTCAAATCGGGTGATCGGGTACCTACCCGGCGTTTCAAGGACCCCCACAGGAGCCGTGCCATGTCCTCTCCCGCTCTCCACCGCCGCAGAGCTCTCCGTCTCGCCGCCGCCGCCACCGCCACCGTCCTGGGCGTGACCCTGCTCGCCGCGTGCGGCAGCGACGGCGACAAGTCGGCGTCGGCCTCCGACGCGGGCAGCGACGGCAAGCCGGTCTCGATCACCTTCTGGGGCTGGGCCAAGGGCACCAAGGACGTGGTGCAGGCCTTCAACGCCTCCCACCCGAACATCCAGGTCACCTTCGAGGAGATCCCGTCCGGCAACGCCGGCGGCTACGCCAAGATCTCCAACGCGGTGAAGGCCGGCAACGCCCCCGACGTGTTCAACGTCGAGTACCCGCAGCTGCCGGACTTCGTCAGCCAGGGCGCGGTGCAGGACATCAGCAAGCTGGTCTCCGCCGACCTGAAGGGCAAGTACCTGCCGCAGTCGATGGAGCTGACCACGCTGGGCGGCTCCACCTGGGCGCTGCCGCTGGACGCCTCCCCGCAGGCGCTGTACTACCGCAAGGACCTCTTCGAGAAGGCCGGGGTCGCCGTCCCGAAGACCTGGGACGAGTTCAAGGACGCCGCGGCGAAGCTGAAGGCCGCCGACGCCAACACCCGCATCGCCACCTTCTTCCCGGACGACCCGAGCACCTTCGAGGCGATGGTCTGGCAGGCCGGCGCCAAGTGGTTCGGCACCAGCGGAGACAGCTGGAAGGTCGACATGGCCGGCTCCGACACCAAGAAGGTCGCCGACTACTGGCAGGGCATGATCACCGATGACCTGATCCGCGTCCAGCCCTCGTTCAGCCAGCAGTGGACGGCTTCGCTGCAGAAGGGCGAGACCGCCGCGTACCTCGGCGCCGCGTGGGGCGGCGGCGTGCTGAAGTCCACCCTCGGCACCGACCCGGCCGCCAACGGCAAGTGGGCCGTCGCCCCGATGCCGAGCTGGGACGGCCAGCCCGCCTCCGGCATGCTCGGCGGCACCACCTTCGCGGTCTCCAAGGACAGCAAGAAGGCCAAGGCCGCGGTCGAGTTCGCCACCTGGGCGACCACCACCCCCGAGGGCATCCAGGCCCGCATCGCCTCCGGCTCCTCCTCCGCCTACCCGGCCGACCCGGCGCTGATCCCGGTCGCCAAGGCCGCGTTCAAGACCGAGTTCTACGGTGGCCAGGACATCTACGCGATCTACCAGGACGCCGCGAAGTCCATCAAGCCGAACTGGGCCTGGGGCCCGTCCATGGGCGCCACCAACAGCTCGATGAAGGACGCCTTCGGCAAGCTCGGCCAGGGCACCATCGTGCCGTCCGCCGTCGACGCCGCCCAGCAGGCCACCCTCGCCGAGCTGAAGAACCGCGGTCTGAAGGTGGCCGGCTGATGTCCGGCAGCACTCCCGTCCCGGGCGGCGGCACCTCCGCCGCCGCCCGGGGCGGTGCCGCGGTCGCCCCGGGCACGTCCGTCCGGGGCGGTTCCGCCGGATCGCGAGGCCCCCGGAAGCGCCGGGCGCCGCTCGCCGCCCCGGCGGTGCTCCTCGCCCCGTTCATGGTGCTGTTCACCGCGTGCACGCTGATCCCGATCGGCTACGCGGTCTACCTCAGCCTGTTCAGCGAGCGCCGCTCCGGCCTCGGCTTCGGCGGCACCACCAAGCAGGTGTTCACCGGCCTCGGCAACTACACCCGGGCGCTCGGCGACGCCGCGTTCCGCGACGGCTTCTGGAACACCGCCCAGTACTGCCTGCTGTACATCCCGCTGATGCTCGGCCTGTCGCTGGCCGTCGCGCTCCTGCTGGACTCCACGCTGGCCCGCGCCAAGCGGTTCTTCCAGCTCGCGCTGTTCATGCCGCACGCCGTCCCCGGCATCATCGCCGCCCTGGTGTGGACGTACCTGTACACCCCCGGCATCAGCCCGGTGATCGACGCGCTCAGCTCGGCCGGCACCCAGGTCGACGTGTTCGGCCACCCGCTGCCCGCGATCGTCAACATCGCGATCTGGGAGTGGACCGGCTACAACATGGTGATCTTCTACGCCGCGCTGCAGGCCATCCCGCGCGAGGTGCTGGAGGCCGCCGTGGTCGACGGCGCCGGGCCGCTGCGCACCGCGTTCAGCGTGAAGATCCCGCTGATCCGCGCGTCCGTGGTGATGGTCGGACTGTTCACCGTGATCGGCTCGCTCCAGCTGTTCACCGAACCGGTGATCCTGCACGACGTCGCCCCCGGCGTGGTCTCCACCTGGACCCCCAACATGTACGCCTACTCCGCCGCGTTCGAACGCAACGACTACGGCCTGGCCGCCGCGTCCTCGGTGATCCTCGCCCTGGTCGCCGCCGCACTGTCCTTCGTGGTCACCCGCTTCACCCGCGGCCGCGACGAGAAGCGGACGTCGCAGGCGGCCTCGAAGCGGACGGAGACCGCCCGATGAGCAGCACCCTCACCCCCGTCCGCCCCGCCGCCGACACCGGTTCCGCCGCCGGGAAGCCGCGCCGCCCCTGGACGATGTCGAAGACCGCCGTCAACGGGGCGCTGGTCCTCGCCACCCTGTACACCCTGCTGCCGCTCGGCTGGCTGCTCACCGCCTCCGCGAAGAACACCGCCGACCTGATCGGCGGCCGCTCGCTCGGCGCGGGCAACTTCCACCTCGGCCAGAACCTGCAGGACCTGGCCACCCAGGGCGACGGCATCTACTTCCGCTGGTACCTCAACTCCCTGCTGTACGCCGGGATCGGGGCCCTGCTGTGCGCGCTGATCTGCGTCGGCGCCGGCTACGCGTTCCACGTCTACAGCTTCCGCGGCAAGGAGAAGCTGTTCGGCGTGGTGCTGCTCGGCGTGCTGGTGCCCACCACCGCGCTCGCCCTGCCGATGTACCTGCTGGCCTCCCAGCTGCACATCGTCAACACCTACTGGGCGGTGCTGCTGCCCTCCCTGGTCAACCCGTTCGGGGTGTACCTGGCCCGGGTGTTCTGCGCCGGCTACCTGCCCGGCGAGACCCTGGAGGCCGCCCGGATGGACGGCGCGAGCGAACTGCGGATCTTCTGGTCGATCGGCCTGAAGATGGTCATGCCCGGCTTCGTCACCATCTTCCTGTTCCAGTTCACCGCTATCTGGAACAACTTCTTCCTGCCGCTGGTGATGCTCTCCGACAACCGGCTCTTCCCGGTCAGCCTCGGCCTGTACACCTGGAACGCCCAGACCCACGCCTTCCCCGAGTACTACCCGCTGGTGGTCACCGGCTCGCTGCTCGCCGTCCTGCCGCTGGTCATCGCCTTCGTGGCGCTCCAGCGCCACTGGAAGGCCGGAATGACCGCCGGCAGCGTCAAGTAACCACCTCCTTTTCCACTGCGCCTTCTGGGGAGCCCCGCCATGCCCAACTCCGCGCCCGCCGAGGCACCGAACTCCGCCGCCACCGTCCGGACCCGCCCGCGCGCCCTGCTCGCCATGCACGGCGACCTCGCCGCCCGGCTGATCGCCCCCGACACCATGGCCCGGATGGTCGAACTCGCCGACCTTGACCCGGAGTTGGTCATCGACGACTTCTCCTCCCCCGAGGGCGCGGCCGCCCTCGCCTCCGCCGAAGTCATCATCAGCAGCTGGGGCTGCCCGCCGCTCACGGACTCCGTCCTGGCCGCCGCCCCCAAGCTCCGCGCCGTCCTGCACGCGGCCGGCTCGGTCAAGCACCACATCACCGACGCCTGCTGGGACCGCGGCCTCGGCATCACCTCCGCCGCCTGGGCCAACGCCCTCCCGGTCGCCGAATTCACCGTCGCCGCCGTCCTGTTCAGCAACAAGCCGGTGCTCCGCCTCGCCGCCGACTACCGCTCCCGGCGGGCCCCCCACGACTGGCAGGCCGCATACGCCGGCGTCGGCAACTACCGGCGCACCGTCGGCATCGTCGGTGCCTCCCGGATCGGGCGGCGAGTGCTGGAACTCCTCGCCCCCTACGAGTTCGAGCTGCTTCTGCACGACCCGTACGTGACCTCCGACCAGGCCGCCGCCCTCGGCGCCGAGCTGGTCTCCATGGACGAACTGTGCATCCGCTCCGACGTGTTGAGCGTGCACGCGCCCGAACTCCCCGAGACCAGGCACCTGCTGGACGCCCGCCGCCTCGCCTTGATGCCCGACGGCGCCACCCTGATCAACACCTCCCGCGGCTCCCTGATCGACCAGGACGCCCTCACCATCGAGCTCATCACCGGCCGCATCGACGCCATCCTCGACGTCACCGTCCCCGAGACCCTCCCCGCCGACTCCCCCCTCTACGACCTCCCCAACGTCCTCCTCACCCCCCACATCGCCGGCTCCCTCGGCGGCGAACTCCACCGCATGGCCGCCGCCGCAGCCGACGAACTCGCCCGCTACGTCGACGGCCTGCCGTTCGCCCACCCGGTGACGCGCGAGGAGATCGGCCGCACCGCGTAGCACGTCGGGAGCGCCCGGAGGCGCCCGTCGGCCGGATCGCGAACCTGTGCCAGTTATCGGCAGGTGCCACGGTCCCGTCGACGGGCGCCTCTGCTTTCGGGAGCCCCGCGCCGCTGGGGATCTCAGGGTGTAGCCAGCACCACCCTCAAGACGGATACCTGCATGATCGAGCGTCAGGGCGGGGCCGGGCAGGATCGTGCCCGTGAACACCACTTCGAACCGCAAGCGCCGTATCAGCGCTGTCGCAATCCTGGGTCTCGCCGCATCAGTGGCCGCGACCGGCACCGGACTCGCCGCCACGACCCCGCCGTCCACCGCGCACGCGACCGCCGCCACGGCTGCCGCCGCGCCCACGCGGTCCTTCCAAGGCACGCTCCCCGCGCCGACCGGCCCCTATGCGGCCGGCGAGGACGTCATCCACCTCACCGACGCGAGCCGTCCCGACCCGTGGGTGCCGTCATCCGGCCCCCGCCAGCTGACCGTCACGATGGTCTACCCGGCCGTCCCCGGGACCGGGACTCCCGCCCCTTACATGACCCTCGGCGAGGCAGCCGGAATCGTCCAGCGCCGGAAGCTGCCGGCGAGCTCCGGCGTCACCCCGGAGAGCCTCTCCAGCGTCACCACCAACGCCTTCGACGGCGCGCGGCCGCAGATGGGCAAGTATCCGCTGGTGGTCCTCTCACCCGCGTTCGAGAACCCGCGCATGACGCTCACCTCGCTCGCGACCGACCTGGCCAGTCACGGCTACGTCGTCGCGCTCGTCGGCCACACCCACGAGGACAGCGGCGAGACGCTGGCGAACGGCCAGACATCGCCGTGCGCGATCTGCGACTACCCGGCGTGGCTCGACTTCGACTCCGTCGCCGCCGGCCGTGCGCTGGACGCGTCCTTCGTGATCGACCAGTTGACGCACGGCAACACCGCGTGGCGCCTGGCACACCTCATCGACAAGCACGAGATCGGCATGGCCGGACACTCCATCGGCGGAGCGGCCGCCGCCGCCACGATGATCGCCGACCCGCGAGTACGGGCCGGAGTGAACATGGACGGCACCTTCCACCCGGACCCGACGCCCGGCCAGATCAACCGGCCGTTCCTCATGCTGGGCAAGACCGCCAACACCGATTGGGAGCACCCCTGGGCCGCCCTCGGCGGCTACAAGAAGTGGCTGACGGTCACCGGCGCCGACCACTTCAGCTTCGCCGACCTGGACCTTCTCCAGGGGCAGGCCGGGTTCCCGACGCCGCCCCTCTCCCCGGACCGCGGGATAGCGATCACCCGCGAGTACGTGACGGCGTTCTTCGACCAGACGCTGAAGGGGACCCACAGTCCGCTGCTGGACGGCCCCTCGCCGGACAATCCGGAAGTACTCTTCCAGCACTAGTCGACGCGCTCGGCGGCATACTGGCGGGATGAGCTTCGGGGCGGGGTCCGGCGAGAACGACCGGGGCGGGGTGACACTCGGGGAGAGGTTGCTGCGTGCGGCGGACGGCCTCGGAGTTGTCCTGCCCCAGCCGGACGGGCAGTGGAGCGGCACAGCCGCGTACGCCGACGCGGGGCTCGACCGGCGGGTGACGGTGCATCCGGCCGACGAGCAGCGTCGGACTTTCCGGGTGTACCTCCAGCACAATGGCCGGCGCCTGGCCGGCGGGTCGACCGCCGATCCGGCCGAGGTGGTCAGGGCGGTGGTGGCCTGGACCGGCGGAGCGGGGCTCGAGGAAACCAAGGAGCAGGCCCCGTGCATCGAGTTCCGCCCCTGGGCTCTCGCGCACGAGCGGGAGCCGCTCGGTGCCGTCGAACTGGAGTGGTGCTGCAGGCTCGACGGCATCCACATGCCGCCGATGAACCGTTTCCCGCGCGTGCACGCGCTGTTGGCGGCGGCGTACGCCGAGCCGGTGCTCCGCCAACTGATGCCGGTGACCTCCCACTTCAACCTCTGGTTCTCCACCAGCACCACGGCGGATCGGCGTACGACAGGGGTCGGTCCCATGATCTGGCCGCACTACGAGAGGTCCTACGCGGTACGCGACGGGCACGAAGTGCTCGCACGCTTCGAGACGCCGGAGGAGGCCGTCGCCTTCATGGTGGCCGCCCTGCCGGAGGGGATCGGGCCGGCGCGCTGAGCGTCGTCCGAGCGGTACCGGCAGCGATCGCGTCCGTCGTCAGTCCGGCGGCACCCGGCGCCGGACACCACCCAAGGGCGGCCGGCCGCCGGTCGGACAGCTGCCGGTTCTCCTTGCCACCTTGACGGTCAACGGGCGGCGAGAATCTCCCCGCGCTCGACGGCCCCGCGCAGGACGGCCGCGAAGTCGGGGGGAAGGAGGTTGACCGCGTCGAGGGCGTCGGTGGTCAGGGGGATCTCTTCGAGGAGGTACTCGCCCCGGCCTTCCTGGCTGAACTCGGGGCCGGTGCGGTCCGCGAAGCTCCACTTGTCGACGGTGGCGAGGTAGAAGTCCTGGCGCTCGTCGTCGGTCTCGATGGTGTGGAGGAGGCTGACGATCTCAGCCTCGCCCGCGATCTCCTCGCGGACCTCGCGCAGCAGGGCCTCCTCGGGGCTGGCATCGGTCGGCTCGATCTTGCCGCCGACGATCACCCAGTACGGGTCGATGCCGGGGCGGATGCGCTTGATCAGCAGCATGGTGTCGTTCGGGGTGAGGAGGACGGCGCGGACGCGGTGCTGCATGGTGATCTCTTCCTTCTCCGGTGGTTTGGTCCTCGGGTCGGGCTCGGTGGCGGGAGGGCGGGCCGTTCTCCGCCTCCACCTGGATGGCCCCGGGTAGGACAGTGTTCACGCAGATCCCTGCTGGTCCAAGTTCCCTGGCCAGCGACCTGGTGAGGCTCAGCAGTCCGGCTTCGGCGGCGCTGTAGGCGGTGAGTCCGGGACGGCTGGCGCGGGCGTTGACGCTGCCGATGTTGACGATCCGGCCCCACCGGCGCTCCGCCATGCCGGGGCTGACGGCCCCGCAAGTGCGGTAGTGGATGGTCAGGTTGGACTCGATGGTACGCGCCCACTCGTCCTCGCCGAGCTCGTCCCGCGGGATACGCGGGTAGGCGCCCGCGTTGTTGACGAGGACATCGACCGGCCCGAGTTCGGACTCGACCTGACTGACCAGCGCGGCCACGGCGTTCGGGTCGGTGAGGTCGGCGCTGACCTCGATGCCGCTGCGGCCCTCGCGCCGTACGTCGGTGAGCACGGTGCGGGCCTGGCGGATCTGCGCGAGGTGGTTGACGGCGACGGCAGCTCCGGCGGCGGCCAGGGCGCGGCCGATCGCGGCGCCGATCCCGGTGGCTCCGCCGGTGACCAGCGCGGCCCGGCCCTTGAGTGGCATAGCGGCGATGGGCAGTTCAGTTCGCCCACCCGGTCACCCACGAGGAGATCGCCCGCACGGCATGGCGCGGCTGGAGCAGTTGCTGGATGAGTGAGGCCCCGTCGTCCCGGGAAAAGGGACGGCGGGGCCTTCTCTGCCGCTTCGCGCGGTTCAGGCGGCGCCGAGCCGTCCGTTGGCGACGGCCGACACGAAGGTCGCCCAGGCTTCGGGAGTGAACTTCAGGACGGCTCCGTTCGGGTCCTTGGAGTCCCGGACGTGGCCGAAGTTGGCGTCGTCGACCTCGACGCACGAACCGGCGTTGCCACCGGAGTGGCTGCTCTTCCGCCAGCGTCGTGGCGAGGCGGGCTCATTGGGGATCGTATGCATGTTCGTGTTCCTCCACGGCCGACTTGATTCGGGCGAGGGACGCCTCCGGTGACAGCGCGGCGGCCCGTACCAAATCGTAGGACTGGCGGCATTTCGCGACCAACGTCGGCTCGTCGATGAGATGGCCGATGTGCGGGCCTTCCACGTACGCCAAAGGGGGCGCATTGTCGAAGGTCATCAGGCTGATCATGCCTTCGAGCATCGCGTGCGCACCGGCGTCGAACTGTACGACCTGGACGATGATCTGCCGTTCGGTGATCAGCCGAATGATGTGCCGGAGTTGCTCGGTCATGACTCGTCTGCTATTGACCACCCTCTGGAGTACGGCCTCGTCGAGAACCATCCACAACACGGGGCCGGTTGGATCCTCGACGATTCTCTGACGTTCCAGCCGGGCGGCCACGCGATCGGCCAACTCGGACTCGTTCAGGAGTGGTTGGGCTCCCAGGAAGATCGCTTCCGCGTAGTCGCGAGTCTGGACAAGTCCGGGAATCACGAGCGCAGCGTACTCGGAGATGGTGCGAGCCCGGGCCTCCTGCTCCACCACCTCGACGAAGTAGTCGGCCATCCGCGGGTGCCGGAGCAGTGGATGAAGGCGCTCAAGGTGGCCGTCGGTGCCGAGCTCCTTGTCGATCGAGCGCGACAGGTCCAGCTGTGGCCGTCGCGTTGCGTTCTCAAGCTGGCCGATGTAGGCCCCGGAGACGAACACGCGTTCCCCGAGGGCCTGTTGGGAGATACCGACGCTCTCCCGCAGCCGGCGCAGCTCGCTCCCGTAGAACGCCGCGGGCGAGCTGGAGGGGTCAAGTTTCTTGGGGCTGACCATCGGTCACCTCTGAGCAGTTTGGATGTTGTGTCGCCGCTGTTTCCCCGGGCGGCACCAAGCAGCCACGATTGAAGCACGGAAAGTAACCATCGCGAAGCGACGAGACAGGCGGTGCCGCCGTGACCGATTCTCTGCTGACCCGCCTTCACCGGGCTCGACGCGACGAGGCTCGCGATGCGTGCGAGAGACTGCGGGCCGTGCTCGCGACCGAAGGCATCATCCTTCCGTCACTCCGAGTTGACGGATCGTCGGACCCCGCCGCGGAGATTTTGGTGCGGCTCGGCACGGCGCCTCCGGCGGTCGTCAGCGGGATTGCGTTCGCACTCGACGTGGGGTTCTCGGTCATCCGGGCCGGCCGCGGAGCTGGCAGCGTGGTGCAGGTGCTGCGCACACCCGACGTCGGCGCTCTGGTGGTGGATGCGCGGGCCGATCGGGTCGGTGAGTACCGCGCGACGGACGAGTTGGGCCGCTTCGTGCTTGCCCCGCCCGCCGGTGGTGACCTGTGGACTGCGGATCCCGGCGACGTCCACGCGGCGACCCGGAACGATGTGGCCCGCGCGGAGGCGGCCAGGCAGACGGCCCGCAGCAACCGGAGGTGGGCTGGATGACCGGGCAGCGGCGGCCAGTTGAGACTCCCGCCCTGAACGTGACTCCCGTGTGCAGGGCGGGCGCACCATCCGGCCGGTCGTTCGATCGGCTGGTGAACACCATTCCCCCGAGGAGGGGCCATGCCGGAGATCGACCTGTACGTGCTGCCGATCGAGGGCGCGACCTTCGTGCGCCAGTGCGACGGCAACCTGACCAGCGAGGACGAGAGCTGCGTGGGTCTCGCGGCCATCCCCGGCGTCGCAGACGGTTTCGTCCTGCGCGACACCAAGGCGGAAGGCGCGGGCCGGGAACTGCGGTTCACCCGCCACGAGTTGGACGCCTTCGCCGTTAAGTGGGTGGAGGGCCGGGCCCTGGCGGTCTGACGTCCTTGGGCTGACGTACCGAGCTGAATTCACGCGGGGGACGTCCGGTCTGAGTCGCAGTCAGGCCGGGCGGCCCTCGCTCCATGGAGGATACCTGTGACGAGTTCCCGGCACTGGCACGGTTACGGCCCCTGGATCGGCAGGCCGGAGCAGTACTTCGGCGAGTACCTGCGGCGGCCCTCGCCGTTCGACTCGGCCTGGCACGCGATGGTTGCCGGCATGAAGGGCCCCGACCAGGAGGCCCATCTGCCCTTCGAGCAGCGGACGATTCCGCCCATGCAGACGGGGCACTACCTGCTGCGCCGTCCGTCCTATTTGGGGAAGCAGACCTGGCCGGAGCCCAAGGAGGCCGCCGAGTGGCTGGCGAACATCTACGAGCTGCACCCGCCGGCCCTCCGCCCGGACGGCGGTGCGGTGGACTGCGGGCTCGGCGCAAAGGTGGCGCACGCAACGATGTCTTTGGGCGGCGGTGTTGACGTCGTGTGGGTCCACTACCTGCCCGGCGAACGCATGCTCTGCATGGCGGTGGTCGCCTGCCCCAACCGGTTCCACCCCGGTGTTCCCTGCCCGCACCCCCTCCTGTGATCGGAGGCGACTGAAATGGCACTCGCAACACTGGTCGGCCAAGAGGCCGCCGCCGCCCTCCTTCGGGCATGCCCGACCGAACCCGCGGTATACCGCCGTGAGGGCTCCGAGTTGGACGAACGGATCCCGCTGTCGCTGATCGAGGCATACATCGACCACGGGTTGACGGACCCGGCGTTCACCGCAGCGGTGAAGGACGGCAGGGCCGTTCACCCGGGGCGATTCTCGCGGGGCGGCAGGATGCGTTCCGGTCGGCTGAGGACACTGTTCGAGAGCGGGCACACTGTCAACCTGCGGCACTTGCAGGAGCGCGTGCCGTACCTGGCCGAGCTGTGCCGCGCGATCCATGCCGAGACCGGGTACACCCTGTCCGTCTCGGGAATCGTCACTCCACCGGGGCAGCAGGGGCTGACCCACCACTGGGACCAGTTCCAGGCCGCGGTCACGCAGGTCAACGGCCGGAAGCGGTGGCCGATTTGGCGGCCCGAGGTGGTGTCCCCGGTGGACGACTACCTGGACTCGCCGGGCATGTGGACGGCCGAGATGCAGGAGCGCTGGGACAGCACCGAGCCGTACGCGGAGTACGTGCTGGCGCCCGGCGACACGCTGGTCCTGCCACGGGGGTGGGTGCACAGCCCGCACTGCCTGTCGGGCGATTCGGACCCGTCGTTCCACCTCACGTTCGCCCTGTGGGAGCGGATCCCGCTCGACCTGGCGGAAGCGCTGGTGCGCACCGCGCTGCACAGCGACGAGTTCCGGGCCGGGATCCCGCCGGAGAAGCTGACGGCGGAGAATCTGCCGGGCACGCTGGACGACGTGCGTTCGGCGCTGGTGAGGTTCCTCGCCATGGCGGACACCAGCGCCACTGCCGGGGCCGTCCGAGCAGGGCTGGTGCCGTTGCTGTCCGAGGCGTAAGACGATCCGTCTCGCCCGCGGCGTGGCAGGGCAGGATCGGGGACTGCCCTGTTGTCGGTTCGGTTGGAGTTCCTGTGGCTGTCGTCGAGATTCCCGGTTCGAAGTCGGTCACCGCGCGTGCGCTGTTCCTGGCGGCGGCTGCGGAGGGGACTACCACGTTGGTGCGGCCGTTGGTGTCGGACGACACGGAGGGGTTCGCGGAGGGGCTGCTCGCGCTGGGGTATGCGGTGGGGCGCGGAGAAGACGAGTGGCGGATCGGGGGGCGGCCGGGCGGGCCCGGGGTGGAGGGGGCGCGGGTGTTCTGTCGGGACGGGGCGACGACGGCGCGGTTTCTGCCGGCGTTGGTGGCGGCGGGGCGGGGGACGTTCCACTTTGACGCGTCGGCGCAGATGCGGCGGCGGCCGCTCGGGCCGTTGACAACTGCGTTGCGGGAGTTGGGCGTTGAGGTGGAGTGCCACGGGGAGGACGGCCACCATCCGTTGAGTGTGCGGACGGACGGGGTGCGGGGCGGCGAGGTGACGCTGGACGCGGGGCTGTCCTCGCAGTACCTGACCGCTCTGCTGCTGCTCGGCCCGCTCACCGAGGACGGGCTGCGGATCCGGGTCACGGATCTGGTGTCCGCGCCGTACGTGGAGATCACCCTCGCGATGATGCGCAGTTTCGGCGTCGAGGTCGAGCGGGAGGGCGAGATCTTCAGCGTGCCGCCCGGCGGCTACACGGCGACCCGGTACGCGATCGAGCCGGATGCGTCCACGGCGTCGTACTTCTTCGCGGCGGCAGCGGTGACGGGACGCGAGGTGACGGTCCCGGGGCTGGGGCGGAACGCGTTGCAGGGCGATTTGAGGTTCGTCGAGGTGCTGGAGCAGCTGGGCGCCGAGGTGGAGGTGGGAGCGGACGCCACCACCGTCAAGGGCGGCGCGCTGACCGGCGGGACGGTCAACATGCGGGACATCTCCGACATCATGCCGACGCTCGCCGCGATCGCGCCGTTCGCGTCGGGGCCGGTGCGGATCGAGGACGTGTACAACACCCGGGTCAAGGAGTGCGACCGGCTGGACGCGTGCGCGGAGAACCTGCGGCGGCTGGGCATCGACGTGCGGACGGGGCGGGACTGGATCGAGATCCGGCCCGGTGCGCCGCGGGCGGCGGAGATCGCCAGCCACGGCGACCACCGGATCGTGATGTCGTTCGCCGTCACGGGGCTGCGCACCCCGGGCATCACGTTCGACGATCCGGGGTGCGTGCGCAAGACCTTCCCGGGCTTCCACGAGGCGTTCAAGGGCTGGGCCCGATAAGGGAGTTCAGTCCTTCACGGCGCCGCCGAGTCCGGACACCATGTGCCGCTGGACCAGGACGAAGAAGATCAGCACCGGGACGGTCATCAGGGTGGAGGCGGCCATGATGCCGCCCCAGTCGTTCTCGTCCGGCTTGAAGAACACCATTAGGGCTGCCGGCAGCGTCTGGTGGTCGGTGTCCAGGATTAGCGTCTTGGCGAACACGAAGTCGTTCCAGGCGGTGATGAAGGAGAACACGCTGGTCGCTGCCAGCCCGGGCGCGACCAGCGGGAACAGAATCCGCCACAGGATGGTGAAGCGGCTGGCACCGTCGATCCGGGCGGCCTCCTCGAGCGATTCGGGGACGGCGGCGACGAAGCCGCGCAGCATCCAGACCGCGAACGGCAGCGAGAACGCCAGGTTGACCAGCATCAGCGCGCCGAGCGAGGAGAGGCCGAAGCCGGGGGCGACCGTGCCGATGTCGCGGACCAGGAAGAACAGCGGGATGGTGAGCGCCTCGACGGGCACCATCTGGGCGACCAGGAACATGATCAGAATGGTGGTCCGGAACCGGAACTTGAACCGGGACAGCGCGACGGCCGCCAGGAAGGCGATCGCGGCGGAGACGACCACCACGACCACGGCGACGGCCAGGCTGTTCAGGAAGTACCGCCCGAAGCCCGAAACCCCCAGCGCGTTGCGGAAGTTGTCCAACGTGGGCGCGAAGGTCCATGGCCGCGGGTGCGCGCCGGTGATCTCGCCCTTCGGCTTGAGCGCCGACAGCACCATCCAGTACAGCGGGAAGACGGTCAGCAGGGCGAGCACGATCGCCACCACGTTCGCGCCCTGCCTCAGGACGCGATTGTCGCGCTTCAAAGTTCCTCCCCGGAGCGGCGCAGGCCGCGGATGTACACGGCGGTGACGGCCAGCAGGATCAGCGTCATCAGGACGCCGATGGCCGCGCCGAGGCTGTAGTTCTCCGCGACGAAGGCCTTCTGGTAGGCGTACACGTTGAGGACGAGGTTCTGGCCGGCGATGCCGCCGCCACCGGTCATCACGTAGATCTGGGTGAAGACCTTGAAGTCCCAGATGATCGACTGGATGACCACGATCACCAGCAGCGGCCGCAGCATCGGCAGCATGATCCGGTGGAAGATGGTGGCGGTTCCGGCGCCGTCGAGGCGGGCGGCCTCCAGGACGGAGTCGGGGATGGCCTGGATGCCCGCGTACAGGGTGATCATCACGAACGGGAAGCTGTGCCAGACCACGACCACGGCGACCATCGCGAACGCCGACCACTTGTCGTACATCCAGTTGTGGCCCTGGGTGCCGAGGATCTCGTTGACCAGGCCGGAGTTGGTGTCCAGCAGGAACATCCACACCGTGGAGCCGGTCATCGCGGGCGCGGCCCAGGCGCCGAGCGCGCCGAACATCAGCAGCAGCCGCGGCCACTTGCCGACCCGGGTCAGCAGCACCGCGCAGACCGCGCCGGCCACCAGGGTGGCGACGACGCAGAACGCGGCGAACGCCAGGGTCTGGCCGAGCACCTCCCAGAACTGCGAATCGCCGAGGATGTCGGTGTAGTTGGACAGTCCGACGAACTCGGTCGGCACCCCGCCGGAGGCCTGTGGCTGGCCGAACTTGAGTACCGACAGCAGGCCCAGCTGGTACAGCGGATAGCCGAACAGCGGGATCAGCACCAGCGCGGCCGGCAGCAGCAGCCACAGCGGGACGGGGATCCGGGCGAGCGGCCCGGATCGGCGGCGGCCCTTCGCGGGGGCGCCGCCCGCCGGGCGGACCGGGGATTCCCCGTGGTCCGCCCGGGCGGTGACGGTCGTGGCAGGCATCGACAACTTCCGCTTCTCGTCTACAGGTTGAAGGCTCCGACGGCTACTTGCCGCTGAACGAGGTGTTCATCGCGGCCGCCGCCTCCTTGGTCGCGGCAGCCACGTCGGACTTGCCGGTGATGACCTTCTGCAGCATCGTCGGCACCACGGCCTGGGCGTCGATCTTCGCCCAGGCGGCGTCCTTCGGGACGAACTTGGTGCCCGCCTCGATGGTGTCCGTGAACGGCTTCAGCCACGGCTGCTTCTGCACCACCTCGGCGCGCGCCGAGGACAGCGTCGGCAGGTTGCCCATCGCGTCGAACAGCGCCAACTGGTTCTTCTTGGAAGCCAGTTCCTTGATGAAGTCGGCGGCCAGGCTGCGGTGCTGGGTGGACTTCATGACACCCAGGTCGTTGCCGCCGGAGAACGCCGGCGCGATCTGGCCGGCCGCCGCGCCCGGCAGCGGGACGATCGCGTACTTGCCCTTCGCCGCGCCCGCCTCCACCGCGCTGCGC
This sequence comes from Kitasatospora sp. NPDC004614, assembly GCF_042873675.1. Classification (NCBI taxonomy): domain Bacteria; kingdom Bacillati; phylum Actinomycetota; class Actinomycetes; order Kitasatosporales; family Streptomycetaceae; genus Kitasatospora; species Kitasatospora sp. NPDC004614. Next base: position 45,312 of record NZ_JBIALR010000008.1, on the reverse strand, counting down.
GAGGAGTTCGGCAGGATCGCCATGCCGGCCTTGCCGGCCGCGAACGACTCCACCGTCTTGCCGCCGGTCAGGTCGGCGCACTGCTGCGCCGGACAGATGGCGTCGGTGAACAGGTCGGTGTACGCCTTCACACCCGCCTGCGACTTCTCCGAGTCGATCGCCGAGGCGTACGCCGAACCGCTCTGCGCCGCCAGGTCGCCGCCGTTCGCCCAGACGAACGGCAGCGCGCCGAAGGTGTACTTGCCGCCCACCGCGATGCCCAGCATGTCGCCGTGCGCCGAACGGACCTTCTCCGCCGCCGACTTCAGCTCCGCGTACGTGGTCGGCGCGGCCAGGCCCAGCTCGGTGAACACGTCGGTGCGGTAGTACAGCGCGCGGACACCCAGCCACCACGGCAGGCCGTACGTCTTGCCGTCCACCACCGCGGTGTCCTTCAGGTCCTGCGGCAGGTCCTTGCCCTCCTCCCAGCTCGCCAGGTCGGAGGTGAGGTCGGCGAGGCCGCCCGAGGCGGTGTAGCCGAACAGGTCGGTGTTGCCGAACTCCACCACGTCCGGCGCGGAGGACGGGTCGTTGAACGCGCCCTTCATCTTCTCCGCGCGCGGCCCGGCGTCCGTCGGAATGTACGACACCTGCACGTCGACGCCCGCGTGCTTGGCCTTGAAGTCGGCGACGGCCTGCGCCACCACCTGCTCCTTCGGCGCCCGGTTCGCCTCGTCGTACAACCACACCTTCACGGTGCCGGTCTGCTTGTCCGCGGACGAAGCGGTCTTGGCGGTACCCGGCGCGCAGGCCGTCGCCACGGTGCCCGCCAGCACGGCAAGGGCGGCACCACGGGCCAGCTTCTTCATGCTCAACGTCATCTCCTCGCCGAAAAGCGGGACGCACCTGCAAGATCCGGAGGAAACCGGGACATGCAGTGGGGGATCGGTGTGAGCGGGACATTAGAAAGCCGCCGGGCACGCCGACAAGAGCAGAGCGCGAAAGTTGTGCACTGCAAAATGATGTGCTGCGGAACTGGAACTGCGGCCCACCGCGTCGTAGCGTCACACCCCATGACCAGCACCGCCGCCGAAAGCCGGCCCGCCGACCGGCCGGAACGCAACCAGTCCGCGTCGCTGCGCCGCGCCCTGGCCGTGCTCGAACACGTCCGCGACCACGCCGCGACCGGACCCGACCTCAGCCTGACCGCGCTCGCCGAGGGCCTCGGCATGTCGAAATCCACCGTGCTGCGGCTCGCCGCACCCCTGGTCGACGCCCAGCTGCTCGCCCGCGACCGCGACACCGGCCACTTCCGGCTCGGCCCCGGCGCACTCCAGCTCGGCCAGGCCTACCTCGCGACCCTCGACCTGCGCACCGCCGCCTCCGAAGAGGCCCACCAGCTGATGCGCGAGGTCGGCGGCACCGTTCACCTGTGCGTCCCCGACGCGCCGTACGTGGTCTACGTCGACAAGGTCGAGAACGAGACCGCCGTCCGGATGGCCTCCCGGATCGGCAGCCGGGCCCCCATGTACTGCACCGCCGTCGGCAAGGCCATGCTCGCCTGGATGCCCGAGGACGCCTTCACCACCGTGGTCACCCACGGCCTCCCCGCGATCACCCCCCGCACCCTGACCTCGGCCGCCGCCCTGCGCACCGAACTCACCCGCATCCGCAGCCGCGGCTACGCCGTCGACGACCGCGAGAACGAACCCGAGGTCCGCTGCATCGCCGCCCCCGTCTTCGACCACAACAACACCGTCATCGGCGCCATCTCCACCTCCGCCCTCACCTCCCGCATCACCGCCGCCCGAGCCCGCGACCTCGGCCCGGTCGTCGCCGCGACGGCCGCAAGGGTGTCGCGGACGATGGGCTCCACCCGCTGACGGCTATACGGCGACCAGCCGGACCTGGCCGCCGCAGAGCTTGGTGAGATCGTCGACGTCAGAGGTCAGCACCACCACGGGCCGCTGCTGGCGCAGGGCGAGTTCGGCCACGACAGCGTCGATTGCGTACTTGTGGCCATGCAGGCCGGCCGCGAGCAGGAGGGCTGACGCCGCCTTGGCCTCCTCGTCGCCGACTGGGGCGATGCGCATGCCGGACAGCAGCCAGCTCAGTCGGACCCGATCGGTCCGGTCGTGCACCGCTTCGATGATCGTCAGGGCGCTGATCACCACTTCCATGCCGCGGGCACGCGCTTCCGCGACCAGGGCGACCACCGGTGCGTGGTCCGAGAGCAGCTTGGAGAGCCCCTCGGAGTCGAGGACCAGCGTTCCTTCGTGGTTCAGCTTGCGGCGGGCCATTCGCCCTCTCCGGCGAACACTTCGTCGAACACCTGGCGGGCACGGTCCTGTTCAGCGGCGGGGATCGGCCCGTTGCGGCGCTCGTAGTCGGCCAGATATTCGTCCAGTATCCGGCCACGGAGCTCGCGTTCGACGGCTGTGGTGATGAACGCGGAGAACTCGCGCTTGCCGACCCGCTCCCGGATCGCGGCCGCGGTGCCCTCGGGCAGGGACAGGCTGACCCTGGTCGCCGGTCCGTCGCCGATGCTGTAGGTGCGCTCGGTCATGAGGCCAGATTATCAAAGGAGTGGGAATCGGCCCCGGGGCGACCGGCCGTCAGGCCTCCGCCGGCGCCGCAGGCTGGCGGCGGAGCTTGGTGCCGAGGCGGTCGAGGGCGACGACCAGGGCGGCGAGGACGATGAACTCCAGGACGAGCTGGACCATTTGGAGGCCGACCCAGCCGTAGCCCTTCTCGGTGGGGTCGAGGAAGAAGTAGGGGTAGCGGAGGGGGAAGTTCGGGAAGGCGATGGCGCGGGCCTCGGTGAGGAAGGCGTAGCCGAGGGGGTAGGAGAGCCAGAGCGGCAGGTCGCGCCAGCGGGACGCGTTGCGGGGGGAGAGCAGCAGCCAGTCGGCGAGCACCATCAGCGGGGTGGTGTAGTGCAGGAAGAAGCTGGACCAGTGCTGGAGGCGGTCGGGGCCGGAGACCAGGCCGGGCAGCGGGTTCTCGCCGTGGTTGAGCAGCACGTGCGCGACGATGCCGGTGATGGTGATGTACAGGACGGCGGCGCCGCGCAGCCGCGGCGCGGGGGCGTCGACCGTCCCCCGCTTGACCATCCAGTAGGTCGCGCCGAGGAAGTAGCCCAGCACCAGCACGTTGCTCTGGAGCGTGAAGTACACCAGTGAGCTGTTGCTGAGGTAGATCCCCAGGAACGCGGACAGGGCGATGGCGCAGCGCCACCACAGGGCGGGGCGGGTCCAGACGGTCATGCGGTCACCGGTGATTCGTCTCGCTGGTGCCCCCCGTGGGCACGACTGATCGCCGCACTCTACCTGCCGGTTCGATGGTCCGAAAAGATCACCGGCCGGTGGACGGGCCCGCCCCGTAAGGGAGTTCGGCGCCGCTCAGACGCTCAGACGCTCAGCTGCGCGAGGCGGTCAGAGCGGGAGGTGCGCCGGGCTGTGGGTGTGGCTCTCGATTCCGGTCTCCGCCTGGCCGGCCAGTTGGTGGGCCAGGTCGTGGAAAGCGCGGGCGGCGGCCAGCTCCTCGCCGATGACGGTGTCGGGGTCGTCGGTGGGATTGCGTCGAGCCATGCCCTTGCCCTGAGCGCCGGGCGCGCTGAAGCCGCTGAGCGATGCTGTGCAGGTGGTGCGGGACTCGTCCTCTTCGAAGGTCAGGTCGACGATCCAGTGGTTCTGCATGACGTGTCACCTTCCCGTGCGCACCGGCGACGGGCGGCCGGTGCGCCTTCCTCCCAGCGTCCGCCCGCCCCCGGCAAGCGGCAAGAGGCGGCGGCCGGGGTGCGGTCGGAGAAGGTCCAGCGGTCGGAGAAGGTCTAGCGGTCGGAGAAGGTCCAGCGGTCGGAGAAGGTCTAGCGGTCGGAGAAGGTTCAGCGGTCGGAGAAGGTCCAGCGGTCGGAGAAGGTTCAGGAGAAGCGCAGCTCGCGGTCGGTGACCTGCCCGGTGCCGAGCATCCGGCTGTCGTCGCGGTAGCTGGTGGAGGTCTGCCACGGCGCCCGGTCGCCCTGCCGGGGAAGCCCGTCGACGGCGCGCAGGATGTACCCGGCCGTGAAGTCCAGGAACGGCCGGGTGGGCATCGCGGGGTCGGCGACCTCGGGGCGGCAGATCCGGTGCCCGCGCCGCTCCATGTGGGCCAGCAGGCGGCAGAAGTGCTCGCACAGCAGGCCGATCTTCAGCGTCCAGGAGGAGTTGGTGTAGCCGATCGCGTAGGCGAAGTTGGGGACGCCGGAGAGCATCATGCCCTTGTACGCGACGGTCTCGGCGAGCCGCACGGGCTCGCCGTCCACGCTCATCGGGATCCCGCCGAACGCCTGCACGTTCAGCCCGGTCGCGGTGACCACGATGTCCGCCTCCAGTTCCCGGCCGGACTCCAGCAGCACCCCGCGCTCGGTGAACGTGCGGATCCGGTCGGTCACCACGGCCGCCCGGCCGCCGCGGATCGCCTTGAACAGGTCGCCGTTGGGGACGGCGCACAGTCGCTGGTCCCACGGGTCGTAGGGCGGGCTGAAGTGCTCGTCCACCGGGTAACCCTTCGGCAGCTGGCGGGCGTTCACCCAGCGGATGATCCGCCGGGCCGCCTTCGGGTGTCGCTGGCAGAACGACCAGATCGCGTACTGCTGGGCGATGTTCTTGCGCCGGGCCAGCGCGTAGCCGCGCTCGTCGCCGAGCAGCCGCCGCAGCAGGTTGGCGATGTGGTCGCGGCGCGGCACCGGCATGATGTACGTCGGCGTGCGCTGGAGCATCGTCACCTGCCGGGCCCGCTTCGCCATCGCGGGCACCAGGGTGACGGCGGTCGCGCCGCTGCCGATCACCAGCACGCGCTTGCCGGTGTGGTCGAGGTCCTCGGGCCAGTGCTGCGGGTGGACGACGGTGCCGGTGAAACGTTCCAGCCCCTCGAACTCGGGCGTGAAGCCCTGGTCGTAGCGGTAGTAGCCCATCGCGCAGAACAGCCAGTCGCAGGTCAGGGTGAACTGCTCGCCGGTGTCGGCGCGTTCCACCCGGACGCTCCAGCGGGCGTCCGCCGTCGACCAGGACGCGTCCAGCACCCGGTGGTGGTAGCGGATCCGGTCCCGCAAACCGTTCTCCCGGACGGTTTCGCGCAGGTAGGACAGGATCTGCGGGGCGTCCGCTATCGACTCCTTCTCCCGCCACGGCTTGAACGCGTAGCCGAAGGTGTGCAGGTCCGAGTCGGACCGGATGCCCGGGTAGCGAAACAGGTCCCAGGTGCCGCCGAGATCGGCCCGGGCCTCCAGGATCGCGAACTCCTTGCCGGGCAGTTCGGCGGTCAGGTAACGGCCCGCGCCGATACCCGAGATCCCGGCGCCGACGATCAGCACGTCCAGGTGCTCGACGGGCGCGGCCGTCCGGTCGTCGGGCGCAGTGACGGTATCGGTGGACACGGGCGACTCCTGTGGCGGTGGCGGACGAGACCACGTCATCGTCCACAAATCCTGCGGCAGTTGCCCAGGTTCAACCTGCACCGGGCTGCCTCTTTCCCGGTGCACTCTGCACCAGTACGGTGACGGGCATGCCGCTGCCCCCGCCCCGGATCCTCAAATTGATCCGCCAGGGCGCCGAACTTGCCCTCAACCCGCAGCCCGACTGGCTCGCCGAACTCGACGCCGCCACCCTCGCCGGCGAGACCCGGCGACCCATCGCCGACGACCCCGTCCTCTCCGCCGGCCTGCGCCGCGTCAACCGCGCCAACCTGCTGCGCTGGGCCGCCGCCAACGTCACCGCCCCCGGCGCGCCCGTCCCCGCCCCCGAAGGCGAGGAACAGCGACTGATCGCCCGCGACATCGTCCGCCGCGGCCTCGACGAACCCGCCCTCGACTCCTACCGGGCCGGCGAGAGCGTCGCCCTCCGCCTGTGGACCCGGATCGCCTGCACCCTCACCACCGACCCCGACGACCTGCGCGACCTCCTCGACGTCTCGCTCCGCTCCATCTCCGCGTTCGTGGACGCCTGCGTCGGCGAGATGACCGCCCTGCTGCGCGCCGAACGCGCCGCACTCACCGGCTCCAACCACGCCGAACGGCTGCACGCCGTTGCCCTCCTCCTCGACGGCGCGCCCATCGCCCGCGCCCGCGCCGAAGCCCGGCTCGGATACCCCCTTGCCGGGACCCACACTGCCGCCGTCCTGTGGGTCGACGACCTCGACCAGGACTTCGCCCAACTCGACCGCGCCGCCGACCTGTTGGCGTCCTCCGCAGGCCGCCCCCCGGTCCTCGACGTCACCGCGAGCGCCGCCACCCGCTGGGTCTGGACCGCCGCAAGCCCCGACCTCTCCCGGCTACGCGCCGGCCTGGACCGGCTCCCCGCCGTCCGCATCGCCCTCGGCCCCGCCGCCACCGGCGTCAACGGCTTCCGCCGCAGCCACCTCGACGCCCTCACCACCCAGCGCATGCTCGCCCGCCTCGCCTCCGTCCAACGCCTCGCCTCCCACGACGAGATCGAACTCGTCGCCCTCCTCACCCAGGACCTCGAAGGCGCCGACCGCTTCGTCCGCCACGTCCTCGGCGCACTCGACGGCCCCCCGGCCGAAGCCGTCCGCGCCTACCTTGCCGAACAGTGCAACGCCACCCGCGCCGCCGCCCGCCTCTTCACCCACCGCAACACCCTCCTCCGCCGCCTCGCCCGCGCCGACACCCTCCTCCCACGCCCCCTCGCCGACCACCCCCTCGAAGTGGCCGCCGCCCTGGAAATCCGCCACTGGCGCGGCCAGACACCCGCCTGACAGCTCGGCGCTACAGCTGGAGCGAGAGGTCGCGCCGGAACCAGGTGCCCGGCTTGCCGTCGAGCTCGGCCGGGCCGTCCGGGACGAACCCGGCCTTGAGCAGCACCTTCTGCGACGCCGGATTGGCCTGGGCGGCGGCCGCCCGCAGCGTCCGCAACCCGTGCCGCGTCACCGCCAGCCCGCACAACTCCCGGACGGTCGCCGTCGCCACGCCGCGCCCGGCGACATGCTGCGCGACGCGGTAGCCGAGATCGGCACTGCCGTCCGCGAAGTCGTACAGGTTGAACCGGCCCAGCACCGAGCCGTCCCCGGCGAGCAGCACGTAGAACGTGCAGACGCCGGCCTCCTGCTCGGCGAGCAGGGCGCGGTGCCGGTCGGCGAAACGCTCAAAGTACTCGTCGCCCCGGTCGGGAATCGACGCCGCGAAGTACGCACGGTTCGCGAGTTCGAAGGCCAGCACCGCCGGGGCATGGTCGGCGTCCAACTGCTGCAACTCGGGCACGGCGGAACCCTATTCGGAACGGCGCGCCGAGTTCACCCGAATTTCCGTCAACACCGCCCATCCCCACGGGGCGTGCGGTAGCCGCGGATGGTGATCTTGGTGCGGATGGTGAAACCCAGGTGTTCGTAGAGGGCGAAGGCCGGGGTGTCGGCGGCGGAGTGGAGGAAGGGGCGGTCGCCGCGGGTGGTGATCTGGTGGATGAGGGTGGTGATGAGGGTGGTGGCGTGGCCGCGGCCGCGGGCTTCGGGGGCGGTGCAGACAGCGCTGATCTCGGTCCAGCCGGGCGGCTTGAGCCTTTCTCCGGCCATGGCGACGAGGGCGCCGTTCTCGCGGATGCCGAGGTAGGTGCCGAGTTCGTGAGTGCGGGGGTGGAAGGGGCCGGGGCGGGTGCGTTCGGCGAGGGCGAGCATCTCGGGGACGTCTGCGGGGCCGAGTTCGACGATGCGGGCGGTGGTGCGGGGGAGCGGGGCGTGGCCGGGGTGGGTCATCTGGTAGCCCTCGAAGGTGAATTCGGGTACCAGGTGGTCGGGCGGCAGGACGGGGCAGTTGACGAGGAGGGCGAAGGCGTCGGTGCCGAGGAGTTCGGTCAGGTCGTCCCATGCGTCGGGTTCGGCCGTGATGGCGGAGAAGCTCGCGACCTCGGGGAGGAAGCTGGAGGCCCGGCCGTGGTGGCGGGCGAGATGGGCGTGTCGGCCGGTGAGTGAGGCGGCGACGGGGTTGTCGAGGACGGTGGTGTCGCGGTCGGGCATGGCGGGTTCCCTCCGGTGGGTCGGACGCGATTTCCATCATCGCGGCGCCCGTGCCGCAGACCGTGCGGTTGACTCTTGTTACCGGCGAGTCGCATCCCTATCATCGCCACTGTGACAGCTTTACTGTCAAACCTGGGAGGCGGTCGCCGATGACCCCCGCAACACCCCCCGCCAAGGCCGCCGGGCCGCTCGCGGGCGTCCGGGTCCTTGAGCTGGCGGGCATCGGGCCCGGCCCGTTCGCCGCGATGCTGCTCGCCGACCTGGGGGCGGACGTGGTGCGGGTGGACCGCCCGGGCGGGCAGGTTCTCGGGCCGGCCCCGGAGCAGGACCTGACCAACCGCAACAAGCGCTCCGTCGTGGTGGACCTGAAGGCGGAGGACGGCCGCAGCATCGTGCTCGACCTCGCCGCCCGCGCCGACCTGCTGATCGAGGGCTACCGCCCGGGCGTCGCCGAACGCCTCGGCGTGGGCCCGGAGCAGTGCCTGGCCCGCAACCCGGCGCTGGTGTACGGCCGGATGACCGGCTGGGGCCAGGACGGCCCGCTCGCCGACCGCGCGGGGCACGACATCACGTATCTCGCCACCTCCGGCGTCCTCGGCCTGATCGGTGAGGCGGACAGCCCCCCGGCGATCCCGGCCAACCTGCTGGGCGACTACGCGGGCGGTTCGCTGTACCTGGTGGTCGGCCTGCTGGCCGCCCTGCACCACGCCCGGGCCACCGGTACCGGCCAGGTCGTGGACGCCGCGATCGTCGATGGCGCCGCGCACCTGTCCACCATGCTGTGGGGCCTGCTCGGCGCCGGCCTGTGGCAGGACCGGCGGGGCGTCAACCTGCTGGACGGCGGCGCCCCTTGGTACGGCACCTTCGCCACCTCCGACGGGCAGTGGATGGCCGTCGGCCCGCTGGAGCCGCAGTTCTACGCCGAGTTCACCCGCCTCCTCGACCTGAAAGAGGACGCCCCGGCGCAGTACGACCTGCCCCGCTGGCCCGAACTGCGCGAACGGATCGCCCGGCGTTTCGCCACCCGCACCCAGGCCGAGTGGACGGAGCTCTTCGAGGGCCACGACGCCTGCGTGGCACCGGTGCTGACGCTCAGTCAGGCCAAGGAGCACCCGCACCTGGCCGCCCGCGGCAGCTACACCGAGCAGCACGGCACCGTACAGCCCGGCGTCGCCCCGCGCTTCTCCGCGACCCCGGCCGCGCTGCGCACCCCGCCCGCGCGTCCGGGCGAGCACACCGCCGAGGTGGCCCGCGACTGGGCTGTTCCAACACTCGACCCGCAAGCCTCCTGAAGGAGACACCCGTTGCAGCGCGAGCTCTACACCGAGGAACACGAGGACTTCCGCGAGAGCGTCCGGGCCTTCCTCGCCAAGGAGGTCATCCCGCACCACGCCCGCTGGGAGCGGCAGGGCATCGTCGACCGTGACGCCTGGCTGGCCGCAGGTAAGGCGGGGCTGCTGGGTCTCGCGGTGGACGAGCAGTTCGGCGGCGGTGGCAGCCAGGACTTCCGGTTCGCGGCGGTGCTGGCCGAGGAGTTCACCCGGGTCGGCGCCAGTGGCCTGGCGATCGGCCTGCACAACGACATCATCGGGCCGTATCTGACGGGTCTGGCGAACGAGGAGCAGAAGCAGCGCTGGCTGCCCGGGTTCTGTTCGGGCGAGCTGATCAGCGCGATCGCGATGACCGAGCCGGACACCGGCTCCGACCTGCAGGCGATCCGCACCACGGCCGTGGACGCGGGCGACCACTACGTGCTGAACGGCGCGAAGACGTTCATCTCCAGCGGGATCCTGGCGGACCTGGTCGTGGTGGTGGCGAAGACCACCGCCGAGGGCGGCGCGCACGGGCTGAGCCTGCTGGTGGTGGAGCGCGGCATGCCGGGCTTCGAGCGCGGCCGCAACCTCGACAAGATCGGCCAGAAGGCGCAGGACACCGCCGAGTTGTTCTTCCAGGACGTGCGGGTGCCGAAGGCGAACCTGCTGGGCGAGGAGAACCAGGGCTTCCTGTACCTGATGCGCAACCTCGCGCAGGAGCGGCTGGCGATCGCGGTCGCGGCGATCGCCGGCGCGGAGTTCGTGCTGGACGAGACGATGGCGTACGTGAAGCAGCGCACCGCGTTCGGCCGTCCGCTGGCCAAGCTCCAGCACGTGCGTTTCGAGATCGCCGAGATGGCCACCGAGTGCGCCGTCACCCGGACCTTCGTGGACCGCTGCGTGCTGGAGCACAACAAGTACAACCTGACGCCGGCGGACGCTTCGATGGCCAAGTGGTGGTCCACCGAACTGCAGAAGCGCGTCGCCGACCGCTGCCTGCAACTGCACGGCGGCTCCGGCTACATGAGCGACAGCGCGGTCGCCCGGGCGTTCACCGACGGGCGCGTCCAGACCATCTACGGCGGCACCACCGAGATCATGAAAGAGATCGTCGGCCGCTCCCTGCTCGGCTGAACCCCGCTCGGCTGACCCCGGCCGACCCACCCGTCTGAAAGGCAACCGACACCGTGACCACCGAAGCGTACGTCTACGACGCGATCCGCACGCCGCGCGGGCGCGGCAAGCAGACCGGCTCCCTGCACGGCACCAAGCCGATCGACCTGGTGGTCGGCCTGATCCACGAACTCCGCCGTCGTTTCCCGACGCTGGACCCGGCCGCGATCGACGACATCGTGCTCGGCGTGGTCAGCCCGATCGGTGACCAGGGCTCGGACATCGCCCGGGTCGCGGCGATCGCCGCCGGCCTGCCCGACACCGTCGCCGGCGTGCAGGAGAACCGCTTCTGCGCGTCCGGCCTGGAGGCCGTCAACCTGGCTGCGGCGAAGGTCCGTTCGGGCTGGGAGGACCTGATCCTGGCCGGCGGCGTGGAGTCGATGTCCCGGGTGAAGATGGGCTCCGACGGCGGCGCCTGGTTCGCCGACCCGATGACGGCCTACGAGACCGGCTTCGTCCCGCAGGGCATCGGCGCCGACCTGATCGCCACCATCGAGGGCCTGTCCCGCACCGACGTGGACGCGTTCGCCGCCGAGTCGCAGGCCCGCGCCGCCAAGGCGCAGGCGGACGGCCTGTTCGATCGCTCGGTCGTCCCGGTGCGGGACCGCAACGGCCTGGTGGTGCTCGGCCGCGACGAGTTCATCCGCCCCGGGACCACCGTGGAGACGCTGGCCGGCCTCAAGCCGTCCTTCGCCGACATCGGTGACCTCGGCGGGTTCGACGCGGTCGCGCTGCAGAAGTACCACTGGGTGGAGTCCATCGACCACGTGCACCACGCGGGCAACTCCTCCGGCATCGTGGACGGCGCGGCGCTGGTCGCGATCGGCTCGAAGGAGATCGGCGAGCGGTACGGCCTGACGCCGCGGGCCCGGATCGTCTCCGCCGCGGTCTCCGGCTCCGAGCCCACCATCATGCTCACCGGCCCCGCCCCCGCCACCCGCAAGGCCCTCGCCAAGGCCGGGCTGACCGCCGCCGACATCGACCTGGTGGAGATCAACGAGGCGTTCGCCGCCGTCGCCCTCCGCTTCATGCGCGAACTCGGCTTCCGCCACGACCAGGTGAACGTCAACGGCGGCGCGATCGCGCTCGGCCACCCGCTCGGCGCCACCGGCGCGATGCTGATCGGCACCCTGATCGACGAACTGGAGCGCCGCGACCTGCGCTACGGCCTGGCCACCCTGTGCGTGGGTGGCGGCATGGGCATCGCCACCGTCATCGAGCGCATCTGACCATCCGTCAACTCACGTACTCACCCAAGGACTTCAACGAAATGACCGACGTGAGCAGCCCCATCCGCTGGGAGCAGGACCAGGACGGCGTGGTCACCCTCGTCCTCGACGACCCCGCCCAGTCCGCCAACACCATGAACGCCGCCTTCACCGACGCGCTCGAAGCCACCGTCGAACGGCTGGCCGGCACCGAGGAGTTGACCGGCGTCATCGTCACCTCCGCGAAGAAGACCTTCTTCGCCGGCGGCGACCTCAAGCTCCTCTCCGCCGTCGGGCCGGACGACGCCGAGCAGGTGTTCGCCAACTCGATGCGGATCAAGCGCGCGCTACGCAAGCTGGAGACCCTCGGCAAGCCGGTGGTCGCCGCGATCAACGGCGCCGCGCTCGGCGGCGGCCTGGAGATCGCCCTGGCCTGCCACCACCGGATCGCCCTGGACGCGCCCGGCAGCAGGATCGGCCTGCCCGAGGTCACCCTCGGCCTGCTGCCCGGCGGCGGCGGTGTGGTCCGCACCGTGCGGATGCTCGGCATCACCGACGCCCTGCTGAACGTCCTGCTGCAGGGCCGGCAGTACCGTCCCGCACAGGCCGTCCAGCACGGCCTGGTGCACGAACTCGCTGCCACCACCGAGGAGATGATCGCCTCGGCGCGCGCCTTCATCGCCGCCAACCCGGTGAGCGCGCAGCCCTGGGACGCCAAGGGCTACAAGATCCCCGGCGGCACCCCCAGCACCCCCGCGCTGGCCGCCAACCTGCCCGCCTTCCCCGCCAACCTGCGCAAGCAGCTGAACGGCGCGCCCTACCCGGCGCCGCGCAACATCATGGCGGCCGCGGTGGAGAGCTCGCAGGTGGACGTGGACACCGCGTTCGTCATCGAGGCCCGGTACTTCGCCGAGCTGGCCTGCGGGGCCACCTCCAAGAACATGATCCAGGCCTTCTTCTTCGACATGCAGGCCGTCAACTCCGGCGCCTCCCGCCCGAGTTCGGTACCCGCCTGGAAGGCCTCGAAGGTCGCGGTGCTGGGCGCCGGCATGATGGGCGCGGGCATCGCGTACTCGTGCGCGCAGGCGGGGCTGACGGTGCTGCTCAAGGACGTCACCCTGGAGGCCGCCGAACGCGGAAAGGCCTACTCCGCCGGCCTGCTGGACAAGCAGGTGCAGCGGGGCCGGCTGTCCGCCGAGGAGCGCGACGAGTTCCTCTCCCGGATCACCCCCACCGCGGACCCGGCCGACCTGGCCGGCTGCGACACCGTCATCGAGGCGGTCTTCGAGAACCCCGAGCTCAAGCACAAGGTGTTCCAGGAGATCCAGCACGTGGTCGCCCCCGACGCGCTGCTCTGCTCCAACACGTCCACCCTCCCGATCGGCCTGCTCGCCGAGGGCGTCGAGCGCACCGCCGACTTCATCGGCCTGCACTTCTTCTCGCCGGTCGACAAGATGCCGCTGGTGGAGATCATCCGCGGCCCGGAGACCGGCGACGAGGCGCTCGGCCGCGCCTTCGACCTGGTCCGGCAGATCCGCAAGACCCCGATCGTGGTCAACGACTCCCGCGGCTTCTTCACCTCCCGGGTGATCGGCCAGTTCATCAACGAGGGCGTCGCGATGATCGGCGAGGGCCTCGACCCGTCCTCCGTCGAGCAGGCCGCCGCCCAGGCCGGGTACCCCGCGAAGGTGCTGTCGCTGCTGGACGAGCTCACCCTCACCCTGCCGCGCAAGATCCGCAACGAGTCCCGCCGTGCCGTCGAGGAGGCCGGCGGCACCTGGACCGAGCACCCCGGCGAGATCGTCATGGACCGGATGATCGACGAGTTCGGCCGCCCCGGCCGCAGCGGCGGAGCCGGCTTCTACGAGTACGCCGACGGCCGCCGCACCCGGCTGTGGCCCGGCCTGCGTGAGCACTTCTCGCGGCCCGGCGCGGAGATCCCGTTCGAGGACATGAAGGAGCGGATGCTCTTCTCCGAGGCCCTCGACTCGGTCCGCTGCCTGGACGAGAACGTGCTGACCTCGGTCGCCGACGCCAACATCGGCTCCATCCTCGGCATCGGCTTCCCCGCCTGGACCGGCGGCGTCCTGCAGTACATCAACGGCTACCCGGGCGGCCCCGCGGGCTTCACCGCCCGCGCCCGCGAACTCGCCGCCGCGTACGGCGAGCGCTTCACCCCGCCGGCCTCGCTGGTCGCCCTCGCCGAGAGCGGCGGCCGCTACCGCGACTGATCGCTGTCCTCTTGCTGGCCCGCCCGCTCGGTCTCGGCCGGGCGGGCCAGCTCCTCCGCCAGCGAACGCTGGAACGCCGTCACCAGCGCCTGCACCACCATCGGCTGGATCCGGTCGGCCAACTCCCGCATCCGCTCCAGCTCTTCGGGCTCCGGATCGCTCTCCCGGTACGGCCGCCACACGGTGTCCCGGAACAGCCGGTGCAGATCGTGCGCCGTCGCCTGGCTGTGCAGCCGCACCACCGCCCGGGCCGCCACCAGCGTCTCCAGTGGGATCGGCACGTCCAGCACCCGCACGCCCAGCGGCAGCAGCCCCGGCTCCACCTTGAACACGTCCGGGTCCTCGGTGCGGTGCAGCGCGCCCATCGCGGCGAGACTGTCGAGATCCGCGTCCGACAGCGCCCGCCCCGTCCGCCGCTCCAACTGCGCCCGGCCGGCCTCCTCCAAGGACTCCGGCGTCCAGGACGCCACCAGCGCCCGGTGGATCGCCAGGTCCAACTCGCCGATGTCCGACGGCAGTTGCGCGAGATACCGGTCGATCGCGGCCAGCGTCAGTCCCTGCCGCTGCAACTCCTCGATCAACTCAAGCCGCCCCAGGTGCTCGGCCCCGTACAGCCCCACCCGCCGCGGCCCCAGCTCCGGCGGCGGCAGCAGCCCCTTCGCGCCGTAGAACCGCAGCGTCCGGACCGTCACCCCCGCCCGGGCGGCCAGCTCGTCCACCGTGAACCGCGGCTCCCCGCCACCCATCGCACCCCAGCCCTCGCACCAGTACCACTGTGACACCAGCAGTGTGACACCGGTCTCGCCCGGCGGTCCATGGCCCCGCCGGGCCATGCCTTCGCCTGGTTCGTGTCAATTGCGCTGCTTCGCATACGAGTTGAGGCAGTTGATCGTTGTATGATCCCTCGCGATGCGATGTGAGCGGATTGTCGATTGCCGCGCTTTTGCCGGAACTTGAGATTCCGGAGCGTGGTATGCGGGGCTATCGCCCGACATCTGGCGTGACCTGCCTCACATGTATGCGCGAGATGTGATTAGTCCGGTGACGCACTGGTTACAGTCCTGACGGTTGATCACGGAGGGGAGTGACCTCTTCACTCTGTGATCAACTTTCCTGTCATTTCTTTATCCCTGGAGGGGACATGCGTTCTTCCGTGCGTAAGGGAATAGCGGTTCTGGGACTCACCGCCGCTGTGGTCGGGGGTGCGGCGACTTCCGCCATGGCCCGGAGCGGCAACGGCTCCATCTGGGTGGGCATGAGCACCCAGAACCTGGACGGCAACGTCTACTGGTGGGCGTCGGGCAGCAACCACGGCGGCATGGAGGTCTCGGGCAACCTGAACGACACCTCGGCCGACGACAACAGCGTGAAGGCGGAGGCGAAGGTCTCCGGCTACGGCTACACGCAGATCGGTACCAACTCCGGCGGCAGCGGCACCTCCGTCTGGGTGGACCGGGTGGTCTACGACCCGCAGGCGACCTACGTCACCTACGGCTACGTGCAGACCTGCCGCTTCAACGGCTGGGGCACCGACAACTGCACCTTTGAGTACATGTCCCGGTAATCACCGGCCCTCACCGGCAGCCGCCGGTGGTCAGTAGAACGCGCCTGCCCGGGCTTGGAACAGAAGCCCGGGCAGGCGCCATGCCACCCTACCGCTCAACCTGATCGGAACCACATGCTCGTCGGCAAAGACGTAGGCCACTCGTTCCAGACCGCGCGGGTGCTCGACGGTGTGACCCTCTCGGTCGACGCCGGTGAGGCAGTCGCCCTGGTCGGGCCGAGTGGCTCGGGTAAGACCACGCTGCTGTACTGCCTTGCCGGGTTGATCCGGCCGGACCGCGGCGAGATCACCTTCCGGGGGCGGCCGCTGAGTGGTCTGACGGATGACGAGCGGTCGGAGCTGCGGCGGACGGACTTCGGGTTCATCTTCCAATCGTCCGACCTGGTCGCCGAGTTGACGATTGCCGAGAACGTCGCGCTGCCGCTGGAACTGCTGGGAGTGCCGAAGCCGGAACGCCGGGAGCGGGTGGCCGCGCTGCTGGACCGCCTCGGCCTGACCGAGCATGCCGACCGGCGGCCGGCCAAGGTCTCCGGCGGGCAGGCGCAGCGCGCGGCGGTGGCCCGGGCGGTGGTCCATCGTCCCGCGGTGGTGTTCGCCGACGAGCCGACCGGGGCGCTCGACAGTGCCAACGGCGCGGTGGTGATCGACCTGCTGTGGGAGCTGGCCAGGGAACAGGGGAGCGCGGTCGTCCTGGTCACGCACGATCCTGCGGTGGCCCGGAAGGCGGACCGGACGATCACCCTCCTCGACGGGGCGGTACGGAGTTCGGGGACGGTCGAGTCCGGGAGCGTCGAGAAGTGACCGATCTTCGACTGGCGCTGCGCATCATCAGGGGCGGCGGGCCGGCCGGCGCGGCCCGAATGGCGCTGATGGTGCTCGGACTTGCCCTCGGCGCGGTGGTGGTCCTGCTGATCGCCACGGTGCCGGCCGTGCTCACGGAGCGCGGGGCGGTCACGTCGAACCGGCAGCCGCTCAGCGCACTCGACAACCAGCGGGGAACCTTCGAGTTCCAGGTCGCCTCCGGAAGCTGGCACGGGGCCCGGCTGACTCGCATCCTGGTGGCCGCCGACTCCGCCTCGCCGTCCCTGCCGCCCGGAGTGTCCCGCCTTCCCGGCCCGGGAGAGGTCGTGCTCTCCCCTGCGGCGGCCCGACTCGCCGAGCGGGACGCCGACTTCAAGAGCCTCCTGGCGGGCGCGCCGATCGGGACGATCGGGCCGTCCGGTCTTATGGGGCCGTCCGAGCTGTATGCCTACGTCGGTGTTCCGAAGGACCGCATCGGCCGTCCGGTCGAGGGGCGCGGCTGGGGCGGTGCGGGTGCGGATGCCGACGTGCAGGCCCGGTTCGACGGAGTTCCGCTCGAACTGGCCCTGATCGTCGCGGCGCCCATGGCGATCTATCTGGTGGTCTGCTCCCGGCTCTCGGCCGCCAGCCGTATCCGCAGGTACGCCGCGTTCCGCCTGCTCGGCTTCACCCGCCGGCGGGTGCTGCGGCTGGCCGCGCTGGAGTCGGCCGCCGCGGGCGCCCTCGGCGGTCTGCTCGGCGTCGTGGGCTACGTCGTGGCCAACCGCTTCCTCGGGCCGTCCGATCTGCTGGGCTTCACCTGGTACCCATCGACCTCGCAACTGACGGTGGCCGGTGCCGTGGGCGCGGTCCTGGTGAGCGGGCTCGGCGCGGGCCTGATCGGGGCACGCGGCACCGGACGGGCGCTGTCGAAACCGCTGGAGGCGCGGTTCGATCCGGCAGAGAAGGACCCCAAGTGGTGGTACGGCGTGCCGTTCCTCCTCGGGCTGGGGCTGATCGGCTTTCCGCTTCTCACCTCGCAGAACAGCGCCGGCCACCGGACCGTGATGAGCGGCGGATCGGGTGCGCTGCTGATCGCCGGCGTGCTGCTCGCCGCCGTGGGGATGCTCCTGCTGCTGCGGCCGGTCCTGAGTACCGCCGCCGACCGGATCGCCGAGATGTCCCTGCCGCTGCCGGTGCGCCTGGCGGCCCGCCGGGTCCGGTACGAGTCGGCCGGTGTGTCCTGGCACCTGGCCGGCCTGTCGGTCCTGGTGCTCACCGCGACCATCGGCGCGGGCGTGCTGAGGCAGTCGGAACTGGCCGCGATGCCGGCGCCCAACCAGCTGATCGTGCACCTCTCCGGGAACGATATTCCGGCGGACGCCCGTGAGCGGGCGCTCTCGCTGCCGGCGGCGTTCCACTGGCTGCAGCAGAAGAGCGTCACCGCGCCCCCCACTGGCGGCGGAGGTCCGCCGTCGGACGCGGACCGCGTGCGGCTGATGGGAGTTCAGCGGATCCAGACGGACTGCCGGACGCTCAGCAGCATGGTCGCCGCCCCGCTTCCGGACTGCCAGGACGGCTCGCTGTATCGGCTCCGGACCACCTTGGGCGGGCAGGTGTCGCCGCTGGTGCCCGCCGGAACTCCGCTGCCGTTCCAGGTGTCCCGCGAGGGCGCCGTGACGTTGGAGGCACCGGAACGCACCCTGGACGTGCCCAACCCGGGCCTGCTCCCGCTGGGGATGACACTGCTCGACACCCGGCCCGTCACGGCCGACTCGCTGACGTCGAACACCATCTACTTCTACCGGCTGCCGGCCAGCGTCAAGGGCCTCGACCGGTTCGCCACGGACCTGGTCCGGGTGGCTCCCGCGGCGACCATGAGTGTCGTGGACCTCGACCTCGACGGGCTCGAAGCCTTCCACGTCAACCAGGGAGTGGTGTACTCCGGAATCTGGGTCGGGTTCCTGCTCGGTGTGGTGGCCTTCCTCATCAGTGCCGTCGGACGGGCCATCGACCGTCGTCGGCAGGTCGCCTCCCTGGTGGTGGTGGGAGTGCCGAAGCGGATGCTCCGAGTCGTGCAGGTGTGTCAACTCCTGGCACCGCTCTGCCTCGCACTGGTACTGGCGCTCGGCACGGGACATCTCGCGGCCAACGCGGTACTCCTGCTGTCGGGCCAACAGATCGGCTGGTACTGGGGCGCCGCCGGCTTCGCACTCCCGCTGGTGGCTGCCGCCCTGGCCCTGGCGGCCGTAGTCAGCACGTACGTCTCGGGGCTGAATCCCCGTCCGGAAGACCTTCGCCGCGAGTAGCAGCAGAACGTGAGGACACGCATGGACAGCATCGCCGAGAGCAGCCCGCCGGTGTCGGGCACCGAGGCCGCACCGCAGGACACCGGTGCCGCGCCGGCCGGGCCGAACAGGCCGACGGTGCGGCCCGGAGAGCGACGGCGACGGATCGTATTTGCCGTCGTGGGAACGGTTCTGATTCTGGCCGGAGCACTTTCGCTGCTCTCCCGCTACGAGTTGCACACCGTGGGCACCGTGGCGATGACGCCCACCGCCAAGGCATGGGACGACACCGTCATCGACTTGGACGCCGCCGGCGGAAAGGGCATCCGGCGCGGTGACATGGTGCTGGTTCGCAGCGGGGACTGGGCCGGAGATCTTGCGGGTCTGTCCTACACGGTTCGGATCGCGGCGACGGGTGGCGACACCGTGGGCGTCGACGAGCAGGGGCGGATCACCGTGAACGACCGAGTTGTCGAGGAGCCGTACGCGCACGGCGACAATGCCGCCTTCGGCCGTTTCACGGTGAAGGTTCCGGACGGCCGGGTCTTCGTGCTGGGGGACGCCCGCAGCATCTCGGTCGATTCGCGGTCGCACCTCAACGAGGCCGACCGGGGGACCCTCCCGCTGGGGAGCATTCAGGGGCAGGTGGTTGCCGTGGGGTGGCCGCTCCAGGACTGGAGCCTGTTGTCCGGTCCGGCCGGGATGACCCGGTTCCCGCTCTACCTGGTGGAGTCTGCGGCGATCGTCGCCGGAGTGGTCCTCGAACTGATCGCCTCCTGGCGGACCCTGGGCCGCTGGGCCGAGGCGGTTCGTTCCCGTCTCCCCCGGAGGCGGCACGCGAAGGCCTGGTGAACGACCGGCCGGCGCCACCAGGGATCGGGCGACACGGAGGGGCTCCACTTCCCACGGGGAAGCGGAGCCCCTCGGCGCACCCGGAAGACCGGCTATCGCGCGCTGGCCAGGGCGGGGTGGTGGCGGCGGGTGACCTCCGGGTGGGCGCGGCTGAATCCCTTCAATTCGTTCACACCGAAGTCCGCGTGCAGAGGATTCGACGGGTCCTGGGTGATGCCCGGCGCGTGGTGGGAATGCGGGAAGTCGAGCGGGGCGATGTGGGCGTCGAGCCGGGGGTTGTAGAAGAACGGGACGGAGAAGCGCTCGCGGGCGCCCGCCGGGGAGACCACGCGGTGGCTGGTGGCCTTCAGGTAGCCGTCGGTGGCGACCTCGAGGAGCTCGCCGAGGTTGACGACGAAAGCGCCGTCCAGCGGGGGCACGTCCAGGAAGGTGCCGTCCGGGCGTTCGACCTGGAGGCCGCCGACGGTGTCCTGCAGGAGGAGGGTGATGAAGCCGTAGTCCTTGTGCGTGCCGACGCCCTGCGCGGCGCCGTCGGGCGCGGTGCCCGGGTAGCGGACCAGCTTCAGGTGCAGGTGGGGGTGCGGGGCGAAGGCGTCGTCGTAGAAGTCCGGGCGGGCGCCGATCGAGGCGAGCAGTTCGTGCAGCAGCCGGCGGGCGACACCGTCGAGCCGGTCGATCCAGTGCAGGGCCGCGGTGCGCAGCTCCGGGAGCGCGGCGGGCCACTGGTTCGGCCCCTCCAGCCACCAGTAGGCGGGCTCGCCGGGCGCGGGCACGTGCGCCGGCAGTTCGGGGCCGATGTCGAGCTGGTCGCGCCAGTCGCGGCTGCCGCCGGTGCGCTCGTCCCCGGTGCGCGTGTAGCCGCGGAAATGCGGGGAGTTGAGGTTGCTGACCGACAGCCGGTCGGTCTCGGGAAGGGCGAAGAAGGCGCGCATCGCGGAGGTGAGGTCGGCGGTCTCGGCGGCGGTCACGCCGTGGCCGACGAGCTGGAAGAAACCGACTCCGGTGGCGGCCTCCCGCAACTCCCGGCGGAGCCGGGCCCGGTCGGTGGCGTCGCCGTCGGCGAGCGAGAGGTCGATGACGGGGAGGGCGATGGGGTGCTGCAGCGTCATGGGTGCGCGTCCACGGTGAAAGGCCCGGCCGCGGCGGCGGGTCGCGCCGGGGCATGCCGGGGTGGCGGCGCCCGGCGCGGCCGGTGGACCGCTACGGGCAGGGGATGTGGATGGGGCAGATCAGCCGGAGCGTCGACAGGACATGCTCGTGACGCGGAGCAGGTCCACGTGGCGACGGCTGACGAGAAGAAGCACCCCTTCAGGCTACAACCCCCGTCCGGACGGATTCCGGGAAACGGCGGAGTTCGGTCAACCGATCGTTCGGTAGTGAGTCCCCGATCAGTAGCCGGTCGAGCCGTCGATGCGCTCGCGCAGCAGGTCGGCGTGCCCGTTGTGGCGGGCGTACTCGGCGAGCATCTGCAGCAGGATGCGGCGCAGCGAGACCGGCTGCCCGGTGGTCTTCTGGGTGCCGGTGGCGTCCAGCGACGGGGCCTCGGCGGTGATCCGGCGGGAGATCTCGACCTGGGCGCGCCAGAGCGCCAGCGCCTCGGCGACGTCGCCGTCCAGGTGCTCGAAGTCCTGGTCCGGGTCCTCGTCGGAGTAGTAGAACATCGGCCTGGACTCGTCGCCGGCGAACTGGATCTCCAGCCACCACTGCTCGACCCCGGTCAGGTGCCGCACCAGCCCGTGCAGGCTCAGCCCCGACGGCGGCACCGCGAGCTCGGACAGCCGCTCCGCCGGGACGTCCGCGCACTTCAGGGCGAAGGTTTCCCGCTGGAAGTCCAGGAACGCGGTGAGGAGTTCACGCTCGTCGCCGACCAGTGGCGGAGTCGCCCGGCTCTCGGCGCCGGCCCAGGCGGGGGAGAGGTGCTGCGGTGGCGGTGTGGGTGCGGTCGTCATGGCCGCCAGCGTGCCACCCGGGCCTGACAGTGACGTACCGTCAGTGGTGGGGTGCTTCGCCCCGGTAGGTGCCGAACGACCAGCGGTTTCCCTCCGGGTCCAGCACCGTGAAATCCCGTGAACCGTAGTCGGTGTCGTGCAGTTCGGCGGTCACCCGGGCGCCCGCGCCGACCGCCCGCCGGAACAGGCCGTCCGGATCGTCGGTGACCACGTACGCGCCGAACGTTCCGGGCCGCAACGGCCACGGATCGTCCTCGCCCTCGGCGGGCTCCTTCGCCGAGCCCAGCATGATGCCGCCGCCGAGCGGCCATGCCAGTTCCGCATGCTCCACCCGGTCGCCGTCCGCGTACACCGTGGTCGCCCGGAAACCGAACGCCTCCACCAGGAACGCGATCAGCCCCCGGGCATCACGCGCCCGCAACGTCGGCCACACCTGCGGCGGCGGGGGAACGGCGGCTTCGGGCATCTCCGGCCTCCTCGGCTCTGCGACCTGCGACGACGGGCCCACCCTAGGCCCGCCCCGCAGACCGAAGGGCGTTGGCACGCCGGGGAAACGGCGGCCCGTCCGGGCAGGAACGGCCGGATCGGCGGTACCGGCGTCAGTGGGAGACGGCGAGTTGGGTGGCGTGGTGCTCGGGGGTGTCGATCTCGTCCAGCAGGGCCACCGCCAGGTCCGGGTGGGAGATCCGGCCGGTGCCGGTGACGGTGTTGACCGCGGTGACGTACTGGCCGGTGGTGGGGGCGTCGGCGTCGAGGTCCATGGGCGGGACGACCATCAGCCAGTCGAGGGGGCCGGCCTCGGCGGTGAGGAGGTCGAACTCGGCGACGTGACCCTGCGAGAACGTCCGGTACTGCTCGGGGAATTCGGGGTCGTCCATGATGCGCACCCCGGGCGAGGTCTCCAGCGTGGTGGCGATGCCGAGCACCAGCAGCCGGCCGACCCCGGCACGGTTCAGACCCGCCGTCAGGGAGCGCGCGGCGGCGGTGAAGTAGCTCTCGGACGGGACGTCCAGCCGCACCGAGGCGTTGATCGCCGCGTCGTGGCCGGCCGCCACCCGGGCCACCGCATCCGCGTCCGTCGCGTCGCCGCGCACCAGCGTCACACCTGAACTCCCCTCCAGCCCAGGGTACTTGGCCGGGTCGCGGACCACCGCCGTCACGCTGTGACCGCGTCGGACGGCCTCCGCGACCGCCGCCCGGCCGACCCGCCCACCCGCGCCGAAGATCACGATCCTGCTCATGGCTGCTCCTCGTTGTCCTGGTTGCCGTGCCGCGTTCCGTGTCGTCGCCGACGGTAGGACGGGCACCCCCGGTTACTGCAACGGAACCGGCCCCGAGGTGCGGCTATCGTCGAGGCATGACCATCTCCGAGGAAGCCGGTGTGTTCGACCCCCGGAAGTGCGCGCACCGCTCACCGATCCAGGTCGGCGACAAGTGGTCCGGCGCGGTGCTGCGTTGCCTCCAGGACGGGCCGCACCGCTTCACCGAACTCAAGGCCCGGCTGCGCGGCGTCAACCCGAAGGTGCTCACCGAAACGCTGCGCGCGATGGAACGCGACCACTGGCTGACCCGCACCGACCACGGCGGCAACCCGCCGCACGTCGAGTACGCGCTGACCGAGGTGGGCGGCTCGCTGATCGGCGTGCTGGACACCGCCTGCACCTGGGCCCGCGAGCACCAAGAGGACTGATCAGATCCCGCGCCGGTACACCTGCCGCGAGCCGCCTTCCGGCCCGTTCCCGGCGGCCTCGGCGGGGGAGAACCCCAGCCGCTCGTAGAACACCCGCGCGCCGCCGGCCACCGCTCCTGGGTGGTCCGCGCCGAAGGTCACCACCTCGACGCTCGCCACCCCGTCCGGGCAGCGGGCCAGCGCCGCCGCCACCAGCGCCCGGCCGACACCCGCACCCCGGGCGCTCTCGTCCACCACCAGCCAGTGCAGGTGGCACACCGACGCCTCGTACCCGACCAGCAGGCCACCCACCACGCGGTTCCCGTCGGTCGCCACCAGCGCCGTCCCCCGGTCGAGTTGACGCTCCACCGCCTCGTGGAACCCCGGATCGTCCACCATCGCCCCGAACCAGTGCTCGACCTGCCCGGCCAGCCGCACCAGCCCCGCCGCGTCGCCGCCCCGGCCGGTGCGGATCCGTACGTCCATCGGTTCTCCTCGTCAGGTGGCGTCGGGGCAGGCGAGGGCCCGGTCGATCAGGGCGCGGAGTTCTTCGTCCCGGAGGATGGCGGTGCAGCCCTGTTCGTGGGAGAGACGGTGATCCGTCCGGTGGATGGTCAGCAGGGCGGTGCGGATGGCGGAGGTGATCGTGTTCATCCGGATCAGGGTGCGCAGGGCCTGGGCGAGCAGGCCGTACTGGTCGTCGCCGTCGGCGGTCGCGAGGATGTGGCCGGCCAGCAGGTCGAGGCAGGGTTCGGGTCGGGCGGTGATCGACCAGAGGGCGGCTGCGGCGGCGGCGCGGGTCCGGGGTTCGGCGGTGGCCATGAGGTGGTGCAGGTGGTCGGTGTACGCGGCGGCGGCGGGGCCGAACTCGGCGAGTCGGTCGATCGGGCCGTACAGCGGGGGGACGGCGGTCAGTACGGCCTCGCCGATCAGGCGTAGCGCGGTCGGCCGGTCGTCGGCGATCAGGTCCGGGTGCCAGTGCAGTTGGAGGTCGGTCAGGGCGCGGGTGCGGGCGAGCGGTGCGGCGGCCGGGCCGATCGCCGCGAGCAGGGACTGCGCCCAGTACGCCGTGTACGGGTGGTCGAGCAGCGGTGGCAGCTCCGGCAGGACGGGGGCGGCGTCGGGGCCCCAGGCAGTCAGGGCCGTGAGGAAGCCTCGGGCGGCGAAGGCCGACTCGGCCGTCCGGCGCAGCACCTCGCGCACCTCGGGCAGCAGGGTGTCCGCGTGGGCCCGCAGCGGTGCCAGCACGTCGGCGACGTCGGGGCGGTGCGGCGCGGCAGTGACGTAGCAGCGACCCCCCTCCTCTTCCTGCGCGAGCAACTGTGCGGCCAGGCCGGGCAGTCCGCGCGGATCGCCAGTGCGGAGCAGCGCCCAGCGCGCGAGATCACCGACCGTCCCGTCCAGGCGCGGGTCGGTGTTGTCGTCGTCCAGCAGCGCGGTCAGCCGGTCCGCCCAGGGGGTGGCGGCGGGGCCGAGGCCGGCCAGCAGATTGGCGGCGCGCAGGCGGACGGCGGGGGAGGGGTGGTCGAGCAACGGGCCGACGGCCGTGGGCAGTTCGGGAGCTGTACAGCGGCGCCGGGTGAGCAGTGACCAGGCCAGGTCCAACGCCTCCTGGCAGAGGCCGAGGTCGCCGTTCTGCTCGGCGGCGGCCAACAGGCGCACCGGGTAGGCGCTTTCCAGGTCGGGGCGGTGCGCGAACAGCCGGAACACCCACCAGAGCAGGTGTTCGCGTTCGCATGGCTCCTCGACGTCCGGGAGGTACCAGAGGTCCGCGAAGCGCGGGCGCAGCGCCGGATCGGACAGGACGGCGATCAGGCGCTCGAAGTGCCGGACCGGCAGGTCGGGGTCGGCGACGGCACCGGCCAGCACGGCGGCGACGTACAGCGCCGGGTCCTCGCCGGCCAGGGCCTCCGCCAGGACGGCGGGCGCATCCTCGGCGTCCGGGCGCTCTGCGAGGGCGCGCAGCAGGGCGACCCGCACCATGCGCTCCGGTTCTGCCCGCCAGCGCTCCAGCAGCACTCCGCAGTCGGGCGCCAGCGGGGCCGCCACCCGCCGGACCACCGGGTCGGGGTCGGCGAGCAGCGACCGGGCGGACGCGCGGTGCTGCGCAAGCAGGCCTGGCAACTCCAGTATGTGGCACAGCAGTTCGACCAGGGCAGGCCGGGCGCCCAGATCCGGGTCGAGCGCCAGCGCGAGCAGGAACGGCGCGGCGACCGGTGCGGCGGACGGGAGTTGACGCGGCGGCTGCGGGCGCAGGCAGTACAGCGGCCGGCAGTCCTCCTCCGTGGCCGCCGCACCCGCCTGCGCCAGCCGGCGCAGCGTCCGGGGCACGGTCTCCACCGGATCGGACCGGCTCGCGGTCTCCAGCCCGGCCCACTCCACGGCGTCCAGCGCGTCCAGCGACAGCCCCAATTCCCGTCCTCTCCGTCGAACCCGGCCGTCATTCTGCTGGTCCGCCGGACGCCGTGTCGCGCGAATTCCCGGCCGTCAGGCGCCCACCTGTCCCCGGCCGTCAGGCGCCCACGTACTCCGCGAGGTGGCGGCCGGTGAGGGTGGTGCGGTCGGCGATCAGGGCGGCGGGGGTGCCCTGGAAGACGATGCGGCCGCCGTCGTGGCCGGCGCCGGGGCCGAGGTCGATGATCCAGTCGGCGTGGGCCATGACGGCCTGGTGGTGTTCGACGACGATGACGGACTTGCCGGAGTCGACCAACCGGTCGAGCAGGCCGAGGAGTTGTTCGACGTCGGCGAGGTGCAGGCCGGCGGTGGGCTCGTCCAGGACGTAGATGCCGCCCTTCTCGGCCATCTGCGCGGCCAGCTTCAGGCGCTGGCGTTCGCCGCCGGAGAGGGTGGTGAGCGGCTGGCCGAGTGTCAGGTAGCCGAGGCCGACATCGGAGAGGCGCTTCAGAACGGTGTGCGCGGCGGGGGTGCGGGCCTCGCCGGCGGAGAAGAAGGATTCGGCTTCGTCGACCGACAGGGCCAGGACCTCGGCGATGTTCCGGCCGCCGAGGTGGTAGTCCAGTACCGCGGCCTGGAAGCGCTTGCCCTCGCACTCCTCGCAGACGGTGGCCACTCCGGCCATCATCGCCAGGTCGGTGTACACCACCCCGGCGCCGTTGCAAGTCGGGCACGCGCCTTCGGAGTTGGCGCTGAACAGGGCCGGCTTCACGCCATTCGCCTTGGCGAAGGCCTTGCGGATCGGCTCCAGCAGGCCGGAGTAGGTGGCGGGGTTCGAGCGCCGCGAGCCGCGGATCGGGCTCTGGTCGATCGCCACCACGCCCTCGGGTGCGCCGCCCTTCAGCGCCGCGCCGCTGACCAGCGAGCCGTGCACCAGCGAGCTCTTTCCGGAGCCCGCCACGCCGGTGACCACCGTCAGCACGCCCAGCGGCACGTCGACGTCCACCTCGCGCAGGTTGTGCGCGTTCGCGCCGCGGATCTCCAACACGCCGGTGGAGGTGCGGACTTCGGGCTTGAGGGCGGCCCGGTCGTCGAAGTGCCGGCCGGTGATGGTGTCGCTGGTGCGCAGCCCGTGCACGCTGCCCTCGAAGCAGACCGTGCCGCCCGCCGAACCCGCGCCCGGGCCGAGGTCCACCACATGGTCGGCGATCGCGATGGTCTCCGGCTTGTGCTCCACCACCAGCACCGTGTTGCCCTTGTCGCGCAGCCGCAGCAACAGGTCGTTCATCCGCTGGATGTCGTGCGGGTGCAGGCCGGTGGTCGGCTCGTCGAAGACGTACGTGACGTCGGTCAGCGAGGACCCGAGGTGCCGGATCATCTTCACCCGCTGCGCCTCGCCGCCGGAGAGCGTGCCGGCCGGGCGGTCCAGCGAGAGGTAGCCGAGGCCGATCTCGGTGAACGAGTCCAGCACCTGCCGCAGCGAGGCCAGTAGCGGGCCCACCGACGGCTCGTCCAACTCCCGTACCCAGTCGGCGAGATCGCTGATCTGCATGGCGCACGCGTCGGCGATCGAGCGGCCCTCGATCTTCGAGGACCGGGCGGCCGCGCTCAGCCGGGTGCCCTCGCAGTCGGGGCAGCGGGTGAAGGCGACGGCGCGGTCCACGAAGCTGCGGATGTGCGGCTGGAGAGCGGCCCGGTCCTTGCTGAGCATCGACTTCTGGATCCGCAGCACCAGACCCTCGTAGGTCATGTTGATGCCCGCGATCTTCATCCTGGTCGGCTCCAGGTACAGGAAGCCGTGCAGCTCCTTCTCGGTGTACTCGCGGATCGGCTTGTCCGGGTCGATCAGCCCGGACTCGGTGTACAGCCGGTAGTTCCAGCCGCCCGGCTTGTACCCGGGGATGGTCAGCGCGCCCTCGTTCAGCGACAGCGCCTCGTCGTACAGCTGCCCCAGGTCGATGTCCGAGACGCTGCCCCGCCCCTCGCAGCGCGGGCACATCCCGCCCGCCCGCGAGTACGTCCGCTTCTCCGCCTTCGAGCCCTCGCCGCGCTCCACCGTGATCGCGCCGGAGCCGTGCACCGTCGGCACGTTGAAGGAGAACGCCGGCGGCGGGCCGATGAACGGGTCGCCGAGCCGGCTGAACAGGATGCGCAGCATCGCGTTGGCATCCGT
Organism: Kitasatospora sp. NPDC004614; assembly: GCF_042873675.1. Lineage (NCBI taxonomy): Bacteria > Bacillati > Actinomycetota > Actinomycetes > Kitasatosporales > Streptomycetaceae > Kitasatospora > Kitasatospora sp. NPDC004614. Next base: position 17,735 of record NZ_JBIALR010000008.1, on the reverse strand, counting down.
CGCGGTGCCGACGGTCGAGCGCGGGTCGGCGCCCATCCGCTGCTGGTCCACGATGATCGCGGTGGTCAGGCCGTCCAGCACGTCCACCTCGGGGCGGGACAGCGTCGGCATGAACCCCTGCACGAACGCGCTGTACGTCTCGTTGATCAGCCGCTGCGACTCCGCCGCGACGGTGCCGAACACCAGCGAACTCTTGCCCGAACCGGACACCCCGGTGAACACCGTCAGCCTGCGTTTGGGCAGTTCGACGCTGACGTCCTTCAGGTTGTTCACCCGCGCCCCGTGCACCCGGATCAGATCGTGGCTGTCGGCCAGGTGCTGACGGTCCGCCCGCTCGGTGCCGCTCATCGTCCTCGTCCCTCCGTCCGGCGGCGCCCGTGGCGACACCGCCGCCCCGATCCAACCACCCGGCCGGGCGGGGAGCGGGGAGGTGTCCGAACCGTTGTCGGCGCGCGTGGGTAGAGCGGCTGGCCGAACCACGGGGGAGGGTCGGCGATGCGGATACGGACAATCGGGCGGACGGGGGCCCCGACGACACCCTCGCCGCCCGGGTCACCGCCGGCCGCCCCAAGGGCTGAGCGCCGTCCCGGTGCCGGTCGCGACCTCGGCCGGCACCCCGCGCGCGGCCAGCCGCTCGCGCAGCCAGGCGGCCTCGGGGAGCGTCCCGGCCAGCCCGTCCCCCGCCAACTGCTCTGCCAGCTCCCGGGCTTGAGGCAGCTCCAGCCCCCACGCCTCGCGCACCGTCCGCAGCACCGCGACCCGCCCCGCCGCCGGATCGGTCAACCGCAGCCGCACCGTGCCGTGTTGGGCGATCAGCGGGTCGCGCACCCAGGGCGGCGCCTCGCCGGTGCCGAACCCGAGGCACGACCCCGCCCCGCAGGCGCGGCAGTACAACTCCGCGTCCCAGCACAGTTCTCCGCCCCGCAGCGCCTGCCCGACGTCCTGCCGCGCCTCGGCCCCGCACTCGCACCCCACCGCGAGTGCCACACCCCACCCGGCCACTTCGTCCCTCCTCGGTCAACAGTCCTATTCTTCCCTCAGCACTGGGAAGCAGACGAAGGGTCGGTTCATGGATCTCACCGGACGCACCATGGTCATCACCGGCGCGGGCCGCGGCACCGGCCGGGCACTCGCCATTCGGGCCGGGCGGCTGGGCGCGCGGGTCCTGGTCTCGGCGCGCGGGCTGGAAACGGCCCAGCGGACGGCCGACGAGATCACCGCCGACAGCGGCGCGCAGGCGGAGGGCCTGGCCTGCAACCTGTCCGACCCCGCCTCGGTGCGGGCCTTCGCCGCCGAGGTCGCGTCCCGTACCGACCGGGTCGACGTACTGGTCAACAACGGGGCCCGCTACCTGCACGGCGCCGACCTGCTGGGCGCCGACGACGACGCGATCGTCGACACCATCGCCTCCGGAGCCACCGGCACCGTCCTGGTCACCCGTCACCTGCTGCCGCTGCTGCGCGCCTCGGCCGCCGCAGACGTGGTGAACCTGGTCTCCTCGGTCGGCGAACTGCGCAACCACCGCTCCGACTCCCACCCGGCCTACTACGCGGCGAAGGCCGCCCAGTCCGGCTTCTCCGACGTACTCTCCGCCCGCCTGCGCCCCGAGAACATCCGGGTGATCGCGCTCTACCCCCCGGACTTCGACGACGCCGACCCCCTCGCCCCCACCTGGGACACCACCCCCCGCACCGCCACCGACCCCCTCACCACCCAGTCCGTCACGGACTGCGTCCTGTTCGCCATCTCCCAGCCCCGCGACTGCTTCATCCGCACCTTCCGGTTCGAACAGCTGTAGCGCCGGGGGTCACCGACGGCCGATCAGCTGCCGGTGCAGGTCCTGCGTCCCTTCGGGGAGGTCGTCCGGTGCGAACCACCGGGCCTCCAGGATCTCGAACGGGTCCACCTCGATCCGGCCGCTGACGTACCGGGCCTCGTAGGCGACTTCGATGCGCAGCTTGAACCCGCTCTTCAGGTAGGCAAGTTCGCCGGTCTTCACGGTCAGCCCGGTCTCCTCCCGGACCTCGCGCACGACGGTGTCCTCGAAGCTCTCGTTCTTGTTCGCGTAGCCGCTCGGCAGCCCCCACTGCCGGCCCTCCGGCCACATCCGGTGCTTCAGCAGGAGTACTCGGCCTTCGTCGTCGCGGACGATGCCGGTGACCCCGACCATGAACTTCGAGTGCCACAACCACAGAACGCGCCACTGCATCGGGCCCCGGATGATCCGCCACAGCTTGGCGGCGATCTTCTTCACGGTTCACCCCTCCATCGGTCGGGCCGACCGCGCGGTCCGCGCGATCGGCCCACCATGCCGCACCCCACCCCCAGGGCGCCAAATTTCAACTGGCCCGGGGGCTCACTCCTCGACGTAGTGGACGGTCTGCATCATGCCGAGGTCCTCGTGGTGGAGCTGGTGGCAGTGGGCGACGGCGTGGCCGGTGAAGTCGGCGTATCTGACCAGGAAGGTGACGGACGCTCCGGGGGTGCCGCCGGCCAGGCCGACGGTGTCGTGCCAGACCGGGGGGTCGAGGCGTTCGCCGTTGCGGTGGGTGACGAGGAACTGGTTGGTGTGCAGGTGGAAGGGGTGGCCGTGGGACGGCAGGGTCTCGTCGGTGCGGACGGTCCAGCGTTCGATGTCGCCCAGGCGCAGGGTGTGGTTGACGTAGTCGGGGTCGAAGCGGCCGTAGGCGGGGTCGCGGGTGAGGTCGCCGTCGGGGTCGTCGGGGGGCGTGGCGTTGCTGCCGAGCATGCGGTAGGCATTGGGGAACGCGCCGGGGAAGACCTGCGGGTCGACGTGGAGGACCACCTCGCGGTCGGCGTCGGGGTTGACGATGTCCCTCTCGTCGAGGAACGGCCGGCCGGGCGGCAGTGAGTCCGGCAGGTCCATCGGCGGTTCGACGGGCTCGTCCGCGACCTCGATCGTCATCAGCGGGTCGGGCACTCCCTCGGCCCGCAGCTCGTACCGGCCGGGCCGGCCGCCCCGGACCAGGACGTCGGCGCGGTTGCCCATCGCCAGGTTCACCTGCGGCAGGGCGACGGGCCTGGCGAAGCTGATGCCGTCCTGCGCGATCTGGTGCATCGTCAGGTCCTCGCACTCCCCGGCGATCCGCAGGCGCAGGGCGGTGAAGGCGGTCGCGGCGACCAGCCGCCAGCGCTGGACCTCGCCCGGGCGCAGGGTGAGGGTGGGGTTGACCGTGCCGTTGACGGCGAAGGTGGACGGGACGTCGTTCACCCAGCCGCCCGAGGTGAAGGCGGGGACTTCGCCGTCCTCGAACTTGAGCTCGTTGATGCAGACGACGATGTCGTCGGCCGCCTCGATCTCCGGCACCTCGTCGATGTCGCCCTCGACGATGATCACCCCGGCCATTCCTCCGACGATCTGTTCGGCGGTGGATCCGTGCAGGTGGGGGTGGTACCAGTAGGTGCCGGCGGGGTGGTCGGCCGGGATGTGGATGGTGGTCGTGTACCGCGGCTCGGGAAGGCCGTAGGCCACTCCGGCGGCGGTGCGCGGCGCGAACTCGCGCTGGATGTTGTCGGCGTGCCCGGACGGGGAGACGTGCATCCCGTGGGTGTGCAGGTTGAAGCTGTTGGTGCGGTGCGGCGTGTTGTGGTCGCCGTGGAAGGGCCGGTTGGGCGGCAGGCCGTTGATGTGCGTCAGCCGCAGGGTGTCGCCGCCGCGCACGCGCAGGGTCGGCCCGGGGATCGTCCCGTTGTAGGTGCGGGTGGTGACCTGGCCGTAGCCCGGTACTTCGATGTCCGTGAAGCGGACGTCCAGGGTCTGTTGGACGAGCCGCGGCGCCGAGCCGGTCCCCGGGGCTGTCGCTTCCGGCTGCGGGAAGCGCGCCGGTGCCGCCGCCGTCGCGCGCTGTGCGGTCAGGATCCCGTTGGATGCCGCGGCGAGGCCGGCAACGGCTTTGAGGACCAGGCGTCGGCTGATCCAGCGATTCTCTGCCATAAACGGGCAATTTAGGTCAAACGGTCAAAATCGCTCCGACGGCGCACCGGATCGGTCAAAGGTCCCACTTTCCCGAATATCGTACGAATGTTCGAACGGGGCGTACGCTGGCAGCATGACGTACCAGCTACAGGGTTCGCTGTTCGACACCGGCGGCCCGGAGGCGGAGCCCGCGCTCGGCCCGCTCGCCGGAATCGAACGGACGGTACTGGGCCACGGGGCGTGGATCGACGTGCTGCCCGGCTGGCTGAACGGCGCCGACGCGCTGTTCGAACGGCTGGTGGACGGGGTGCCCTGGCGGGCGGAACGGCGCGAAATGTACGAACGAGTGGTGGACGTCCCCCGGCTGCTGGCCTTCTACCCCGAGGGCGCCACGCTGCCCGACCCCGTCCTGACCGAGGCCCGGGACGCGCTCGGCGCCCACTACCGGGCGGAACTCGGCGAACCGTTCGCCACCGCCGGACTCTGCCTCTACCGCGACGGCCGGGACAGCGTCGCCTGGCACGGCGACCGGATCGGCCGCGGCGACCGCGAGGACACCATGGTCGCCATCCTCTCGATCGGCCAGGCCCGCCCCCTGCTGCTGCGCCCGCTGGCCGGCGGCGGCCCGACGGTGCGCCGCTCGCTCGGCCACGGCGACCTGCTGGTGATGGGCGGCTCCTGCCAGCGCACCTGGGAACACGCCATCCCGAAGAGCGCCGGCGCGGTCGGCCCCCGGATCAGCATCCAGTTCCGCCCGCGCGGCGTCCGCTGAATCTCGGCGGGACTCGGCCGAACTCGGCCGAACTCTGGCGCGAACGGTCACCGAGGGTCGTCGCGCGGGTGTTTCTGCAGGTCAGTCAGATTCCCGGACTTGAATATTTACGAACGAGTGTTCGATGCTGGAGTCGTGCACATGTTCGAACCAGAATCGATCGACCCGTCCGGGACGGGCGCTTTCGCCCACTTTGCCCCCGCCGGGACGGCCGACCCTGCCCGGACACTCGAACGCGATCGAACGGTCGTCGTCCCGTTGCGGCCCGGCATCGCCCCCGCCCCGCCGCTGCCGACCGTCGCCGAACCCGAACTGCTGCCCGTCCTCCCCGCACTCGCCCCGCTGCTCCCCGGCGGCGGACTGCGCCCCGGCACCGCCGTCTCCGTCACCGGCGACACCGGACTGCTGCTCGCCCTCGGCGCCGGCGCCTTCGCCGAACAGACCGGCGACACCGCCTGGGCCGCCGCCGTCGGACTCCCCGAACTCGGCCTGTCCGCCGCCGCCGGCTACGGCTACGACCTGCGCCGCCTGCTGCTCGCCGACCACCCCGGCCCGCACTGGCCCGACGTGGTCGCCGCCCTCGCCGGCGCCGTCGGCCTGATCCTGCTGCGCCCCACCGGCCCGGTCGCCCCCACCCTCGCCGCCCGCCTCACCGCCGTCCTGCGCCGCACCCGCTGCGCCCTGCTGGTCGCCGGCCCCTGGCCCGGCGCCACCCAGCGCCTCAGCATCCGCACCGGCCGCTGGTTCGGCCTCGGCGACGGCCACGGCCAACTCACCGGCCGCCAGGTCGAAGCCGTCGCCGAGGGCCGCGGCACCGCCGCTCGCCCCCGCACCGCCCACCTCTGGCTCCCCGACGCCACGGGCGCCGCCCGCGCCTTCGCCCCCGCCGAACCGGCCCTCACCCGGCCCGCCCTGGAGGCGGTCTGAGATGCGCAACCCTTCGGCTCCACGCCAACGGCCTTCGCCCCGCCCGGCAACTGTGGGGTCCCCGTCGCCTGCGCCGTCGCCGTTCGGTCGCGGCGATGGCGGCCTGCGGCGCCGGCGTTTTCGTCGGATGCCGGGGGCGGACGGATTCGCCGTGGGCGGTCGGGGCGGTCGTCACGTCGAAATGCTGTCCGAGCAGGTCACCGACACCACCCCGCCGTTCCGGCTCTCCGCTGCGCACACGCGCTTCCGGCCCCGGCCCGCGGTTCCCGTCGCGGCCTCCCGCCCCGGCCGAGTTGCCCGGTTGCCCGGTTGCCCGGTTGTTCGAGTGGGTCGGCGACGGCGTTCTCGCCGTTCCGGCCTGCCGTCGCCACCGCGGCGGCCTCTCGGCTCGGGAGGTGTCCCTGAGCGTCTACCGATCCCGTCCCCCCTTCCTCCCACCGAACCTCTCCGAGTGACCAGCCATGAAGCACCCCAATCCGATTCGTAAGCCGGCGTCGTCCGTGAGCCGTGGTGGCGGCGGGCCGTTGTGGGGTACCGCCCGGGCGGGGGACGGGGGCGCGGGGTGGGGGCCGGCGGGGCAGCGGGTGCTGGTGGTGTGGTGTCCGGACTGGCCGCTGGTGGCGACCGCGCCGGTGGGTGGGGATGCGGGGGCGGTGGCGGTGGTGGAGGGCGGCCGGGTGCTGGCGTCCTCGGACGCGGCCCGGGCGGCGGGGGTCCGTCGTGGGCAGCCGTTGCGGTTGGCGCAGCGGTTCTGCCCGGAGTTGCGGCTGCGGGAGCGGGACGAGGAGGCGGAGGCGCGCCGGTTCGAGCCGGTGGTCGCGGCGGTGGAGGCGTTCACGCCGCGGGTGGAGGTGCTCCGGCCGGGGCTGTGCGCGATTCCGGTGAAGGGCCCGGCCCGGTACTTCGGCGGTGAGGAGGCGCTCACGGTCGGGATCCGGGACGCGGTCGCCACCGTCCTGGCCGAGACCCGGCCGGTCGCCGCGCCGGAGGAGCCCACCGACGAGCTGACCGAGGAGACCGAACCGGCGTGGGTGGACGAGGTGTTCGCCGAGCAGGAGGCCGCCGGACGACCCCCGCTCACCGTGATCGACGGCGGCTCCGCCGAGCCCGCCCCGCCGCACGCCCCCACCCCGCTCGCCCTGGTGGCCCCCGCCCATCCGGAACCGAAGCCGGAACCGAAGCCGGAGCCCGCGCCGACCCCCGAGCCCGAGCCGGAACCGTCGCCCGAACCCCCGCGAGGGCTGCTCGGTGTCGCCGACGGCCTGTTCGCCGCCGTGCTGGCGGCCCGCGCCGAGCTGCTGGTGCCGGCGGGGCGGACGCCGGAGTTCCTCGCGCCGTACCCGGTGTCGACGCTGGGCGAGCCGGAGCTGGCGGAACTGCTGCACCGGCTGGGCGTGGAGACGGTGGGGGCGTTCGCGGAGCTGGCGGCGGACCTGGTGGCGAACCGGTTCGGCCCGACCGGGAGCGCCGCGCACCGGCAGGCCCGCGGGCTGGACCCGCGCCCGCTGGCGCCCAAGGACCAGGGCCTGGACCTCGCGGTCGAGCAACTCTTCGATCCGCCGGAGGAGTTGGCGGAGCCCCTGGTGTTCGTCGGCCGCACCCTCGCGGAGCGCCTGCACGCCCGGCTGGCCGAGGTCGGACTGGCCTGCCAGCGGGTGGCGGTCGAGGTGTCCTGCGAGGGCGGCCGCACCGTCGCCCGGCTGTGGCAGCACGAAGGGCGGCTGACGGCGGCGGCCCTCGCCGAGCGGATCCGCTGGCAGTTGAACGCCTGGCAGTCCACCGGCACGTTCACCGACGCGGACGGCGCGTTCACCGCGCTGCGCCTCGTCCCGGACGGCCTGTTCCCGGACCAGGGACGGCAGTTGGCGCTGTGGGGCGAGGCGGTCGCGGAGGACCGGGTGGAGCGGGCGGTGGCCCGGGTGCAGTCGCTGCTGGGCTACGCGGGGCTACGGCGCGGCGCCCCCGAGGGAGGCCGGGCCCCCGGCGAGCAGCAGGCGCGACTGCCGTGGGACGAGGCCGAACTCCGCCGGAGCGACAGAGCGGACGGCCCCTGGCCGGGCCGGCTCACCGACCCGTCGCCGTCCGTGGTGCCGCCCGACCCGGTTCCGGTGCTGGTGCTGGACCGCGACGGGCAGCCCGTCGCGGTGGACGGCCGCGCCGAGGTGTCCGCCCCGCCGGACCGGGTCGAACTGCACGGCCGCACCCTCGAAGTGCTCGGCTGGACCGGCCCGTGGCCGGCCGTCGAACGCTGGTGGGACCCGCGCACCGCCCGCCGCCGGGCCAGGTTCCAGGTCGCGGTGGAGGGCGGCCGCGCCCTGCTGCTCACCGTGGAGGGCGGCCGCTGGTACGTCGAAGGAGCATACGACTGAACGAAATTGACGGACCATCAGATCGAGCGCCGAAGGGGGAGCGCCCGCACCGACCACCCCGAGACCGGAGCACCACCCGCGATGGGATTCACCAGCCACCCCTCGCTCCCCTGGACGGAGCTGCAACGCCGGATGTCCGGCGCGGCCACCGCTGTCCCGCATGCCCGCGAGGAGCCCGAACGCCCCCGGCCCGCGCCGCCGAAGGACGCCGTCCCGTGGGCCGAACTGCACGTCCACTCGGCGTTCAGCTTCCTCGACGGCGCCAGCGACCCGGAGCAACTGCTCGACGAGGCAGTCGCGTTGGGCGTCGAGACGGTGGCGATCACCGACCACGACGGGTTCTACGGCGCGGTCCGGCTGGCCGAGGCCGCCAAGGGCACCGGCGTCCGCACCGTGTTCGGCGCCGAACTCACCCTCGGCCCGGACGACCACCTGCTGGTGCTGGCCCGCGACCCGGAGGGCTACCGGCGGCTGTCCGCCGCGATCAGCGCCGCCCAACTGCGCGGCGGCGCCAAGAGCAACCCGCGCTACGCGTTCGAGGAACTCGCCGACGCCCACCACGGCCACTGGGCGGTGCTCTCCGGCTGTCGTCGCGGCCGGGTCCGGCACGCCCTGGAGACCGCCGGCGAAGAGGAAGCCGAACGCCAACTCCGTTCCCTGGAAGAGGCGTTCGGGCCGGGCAACGTGTACGTCGAACTGACCGACCACCGAATGCCCGGCGATGACCTGCGCAACGACCGCCTCGCCGCTCTCGCCGCCCGCACCGCGCTGCCGCTGATCGCCACCAACAACGTCCACCACGCCGCACCCGCGCAGGGGCGGCTCGCCCAGGCCCTGGCCGCCCTGCATGAACGCCGCACCCTGGAACAGGCCGCCCCGTACACCATGGCCGCCGGCACGGCGCACCTGCGCTCCGGCCGCGAGATGGCGAACCGGCTGCGGAGGTTCCCCGGCGTCCAGCAGGCCACCGTCGACCTCGCCCGGGCCTGCGCCTTCGACTTCTCCACCCTCGACCCGCAACTGCCCGGCTACCCCGTCCCCGACGGCCACACCGAGAGCAGCCATCTGCGCGCCCTGGTCGCCGAGGCCGGACCGCGGCGCTTCGGACCCGGCAACGACCCGGCCCGCCGCCAACTCGCCCGCGAACTCGACGTGATCGAGACCCGCGACCTCGCCGGGTACTTCCTGATCGTCCATGACATCGTCGACTTCTGCCGCCGCGAGAACATCTGGTGCCAGGGCCGCGGCTCCGCCGCCAACTCCGCCGTCTGCTACGCCCTCGGCATCACCGCCGTCGACCCCATCGCCTACGGCTTGCTGTTCGAACGATTCCTCAGCGTGGCCCGCGACGGGCCGCCCGACATCGACCTCGACATCGAGAACCGCCGCCGCGAGGAGGTCATCCAGTACGTGTACGGGCGCTACGGCCGCGCCCACGCCGCCCAGGTCGCCAACGTCATCACCTACCGGCCCCGGCTCGCGCTGCGCGACGCCGCCCGGGCGCTCGGCTACCCGTCCGAGCAGGTGGACGCCTTCACCCGGCAGGTCGAGTTCCACGGCACCGTCCAGGACGACGCCGTCATCCCCGCCGACGTCCTCGACCTCGGCAGTCAACTCCACGGCCTGCCAAGACACTTGGGCATCCACTCCGGCGGCATGGTGCTCACCCGGGAACCCGTCGGCGAGATCTGCCCCACCGAATGGGCCCGGATGCCCGGCCGCTCCGTCCTGCAATGGGACAAGGACTCCACCGCCGGCGCCGGACTCGTCAAGATCGACCTGCTCGGCCTCGGCATGCTCGCCGCCCTGCACGACGCCTGCGACCTGATCGAACAGCACTACGGCGAACGGCTCGACCTCGCCACCATCCCCCAACACGACCCCAAGGTCTACGAGATGCTCTGCCGGGCCGACACCGTCGGCGTGTTCCAGGTCGAGTCGCGTGCCCAGATGGCCACCCTGCCCCGGCTCAAGCCCAAGCACTTCTACGACCTGGTGGTCGAGGTCGCGCTCATCCGCCCCGGCCCGATCCAGGGCGGCTCCGTCCACCCCTACCTGCGCCGCCGCGACGGCGTCGAACCCGTCGACATCCCGCACCCCAGCATGGAACGCGCCCTCGCCAAGACCCTCGGTGTCCCGCTGTTCCAGGAACAGATGATGCAACTCGCCATCGACTGCGCCGGATTCACCCCCGACGAGGCCGACCGGCTCCGGCAGGCGATGGGCGCCAAACGCTCCCTGGAACGCGTCGCCGTGCTGCGCACCCGCCTGCTGGAAGGCATGGCCGAACGCGGGATCCCGGCCGAGACCGCCGAGGACGTCTACACCAAGATCGAGGCCTTCTCCAGCTACGGCTTCCCCGAGTCGCACGCGATCAGCTTCGCCTACCTGGTGTGGGCCAGCGCCTGGCTCAAGTACCACCACCCGGCGGCGTTCACCTGCGCACTGCTCGCCAACCAGCCGATGGGCTTCTACTCCCCGCTCAGCCTGATCACCGACGTCCGCCGGCACGGCGTCCGGGTACGCGCCGTGGACGTCGCGGTCAGCGACCCCGGCCCCACCCTCGAACCGCCCTTCCACCCCTCCTACCGGCACCCCCTCACCGCCGAGACCCCGCAGGCCGCGATCCGGCTCGGCCTCACCTCGGTACGCGGCCTCGGCCAGGCCCAGGCCGAGACCATCGCCGCCGGGCGCCCCTACACCGACCTGGAGGACTTCGCCCGCCGCACCGCCCTGCCCCGCACCGTCATGGAGGCCCTCGCCACCGCCGGCGCGTTCTCCTGCTTCGGCCTCGGCCGCCGCCAGGCCCTCTGGTCGGCCGGCCTGTACGCCGCCACCGACCCCGACTCACTGCCCGGCACCCTCCCCGGCGCCGACGCCCCGCCGCTGCCCGCGATGACCCCCGTCGAGGAGACCATCGCCGACCTCTGGGCCACCGGCAGCTCCGCCACCAGCCACCCCGTCCAACACCTGCGCGAAGCCCTGCACCGCTCCGGTGCCGTCACCGCCGCCCAGCTCCAGCACGTCCCACCCGGCACCCCCGTCGTCATCGGCGCCCTGGTCACCCACCGCCAACGCCCGCCCACCGCCGGCGGCGTCCTCTTCCTCAGCCTGGAGGACGAGACCGGCCTGATCAACGTCATCTGCAACCGCCCCGTCTGGGAGGCCCACCGCCGCACCGTCCTGGAACGCGCCGGCCTGCTCATCCACGGCACCATCGAACGCACCCACGGCGCGACCAACCTGATCGCCACCCGCATCTCGCCGCTGCGGCTCGGTATTTGACGAGTCGGCGGCGGTTGCCGGACGGGCCACGGAAAGCGCTTGCCAGGGCCGGTACGGTGTCTCCGATCAAGAAGGGGGACCCCATGTCCAGACGCCTCGCCACCGCTCTCGTCCTCGCCGCAGCCACCCTTGCCGCGACCGGCTGCAGCACCGATTCGAAGCAGGCCGCCGCGCCCGCCGCCGGTACCACCACGCCGGCCGCCGCCTCCGCATCCGCTTCCGAAGGTCCCGGCCCCGCCTGCAGCGCCGCACCCAGCCCCACCGAGAGCTGGATGGGCGGCTGGGAGGGCCCGCTGCCGGACGAGATCCGCTGCCTGCCGCACGTCGCCGACGGGACCTACTCCTCGATACCGGCCGAGGTGTCCAGTACCGGCCGGGCCTCGCACGCCGTGACGGTCCACGTCGCCGACGACACCACCCGGGACCAGGCCAAGGCCGTGTGCCAGCGCATCACCGAGCTCGGTTACGGCCCCGGCGGCTCGCACGACATCTCCCTGCTCGCGGTCAGCGGGGCGGGCAGCTACACCTCGATGCCCGGCAGGCCCGCCTGCCTCGAAGGGAACTGACCGGCCTCACCGCAGCGGCTTCCGCCCCTCGCCGGGCGGCCCCGCGAACGCCTGCGCGCGGGGCAGCCACGCGCGGGCGGTGTCGCCCTCGGCGGTCAGGGCGAGGTCGTCGGGGTGGCGGCGCTGGGTGACCAGCAGGCAGAAGTCCAGCGCCGGGCCGGACACCCGGTCGGTTGCGTCCTCCTCGCCCCAGTCCCACAACTCGCCGCCGGGGGAGCGGAGTTCGAACCGGATCGGGGCGGTCGGCGCGGGCAGACCGTGGGCGGCGAACGCGAAGCCGACGGTGCGGACGCCCAGATGCGCGATGTGCCGCAGACGGTCGGTCGGGGTGCGGTCCACGCCGAGCGCGTCCGCGACGTCCTGCCCGTGCGCCCAGGTCTCCATCAGCCGGGCCGTCAGCATCGACCGGGCCTTCATCGGCGGCCCGAACCACGGCAGCCGCACGTCCGCCGGTACCTCCGCGAGCACCCGGGCCACCTCGGCCCGGCCCGCGCGCCAGCGGGTCAGCAACGCGTCCGGCTCCTCGCCGACCCCCTCCGCCGCACCCCGGTCCACCGCCGCCATCCCGTCCGCGAACTCCCGCCCCAGCGCAGCCGCGAACCCCTCCGGGTCCTGTGCGGCGAGCAGCGTCCACCGGTCCGTCCACGCCAGGTGCGAGATCTGGTGCGCCACCGTCCACCCCGCCGCCGGTGTTCCCACTTCCCATCCGGCCGCCCTCAACTCCGCCACCAGGGAGTCTAGTTCCGCTCCCTCGGCCATCAGATCCGCCACCAGCCCGTCCACCCGCCACCCCTCTCGCCGTCCGATGCCCACACTCCTACCCCGCCGCCCCCCACCGCACCGGCCCCGCGCAGCGGGTGGGCTTCGGCGTCGGCAGTCGGGCACGGGCGGGGCCTGCCGGCGGCTCCTCGTTGCGGGGTCCGCGTGCAACTCGGAGCACCGGCCCCCATGCGCGTCGCCCGCGGCCCTGCGGGCGCGACGGGCTCCCGCTCCCGGCCCCGCGCAGTGGTTTGCGTCCCCGCTCCCGGCCCGGGGCAGTGGTCCGCACCCCCGCTCCCGGCCCCGCGCAGCGGCCCGCACCCCCGTTTCCGGCCCCGCGCAGTGGTTTGCGTCCCGCTCCCGCCCCCGCACAGTGGTTTGCACTCCCGCTCCCGGCCCGCACCCCCGCTCCCGGCCCCGCGCAGCGGTTTGCGCAGCGGGTTTCGTTGCCGGGCCGGTGGCCGGCGCCGTGGTCTGATGGGGGGTCGGGCTGGTGGAGCGGGAGGCTGGTCGGGTATGCGGGTGGTGGTGGTCGGGGCCAACGGGGAGATCGGTCGGTGCGTGGTGACCGAGGCGCTGGCGCGGGGGCACCGGGTGACGGCGGTGGTGCGGCGGCCGGAGGAGTACCAGGGGCTGGCGATCAGTGTGGAGCGCGGGGACGTGCTGGACCCGGCGGACGTGGCGCGGGTCGCGGCGGGAGCTGACGTACTGGTGAGCGCGGTCGGCGGCGGGGACGGCCCGGGCCGCGGCCGACTGATCGAGCCGGCCGCGCACGCGCTCGTCGCCGGTCTGCGTCAACTCGCCGACCAGGCCCCGAGGTTGCTGGTGGTCGGCAGCGCCGGCAGCCTGACCACCCCGTCCGGCACCCGCCTGTGGGACGACCCGTCCGTGACGCCGCGCCAGCTGGAGATGATGCGGGCGCACGGCCGCGCGCTGGAGTACCTGCGCACCGTCAGCGACCTGGACTGGACGGTGCTCAGCCCGCCCCAGAGCCTGCTGCCGGGCGAGCGCACCGGCGTCTACCGCACCGCCACCGACGACCTGGTCGCCACCCCGGACGGCCTGTCCACCATCTCCCTCGCGGACCTCGCGACCGCCCTGGTGGACGAACTGGAATCGCCCCGGCACCACGGCGAACGCTTCACCTGCGGCTACTGAGGGCCGGGCAGCAGCGGGGCGGAGCCGACACAGGGGCTGGGCCGCGGCCCGAATTCGTCCGCCGCCGTCCGCTCCGCCGCCACCTGGACCACCAGTCCGACCGCGGCCAGCGGCATCACCAGCCACAGCATCGGATGCCCGCGACTCGGGCGCGGACCCCGTCGGCGCGTGACCACGACCAGCTGGACCAAGCCCCAGCTGGTCCCCACCGCGCTCAGCACCAGCCCCACCACGGCGAGCACCATCACGTACTGCGGCACCCCCGGCCCGTCCAGACAACGCCGGGCCAGGTCCGTCACCTCGGCGTCGGCAGGGAACACCACCGCAGTGCACGCCCAACCGACGACCACGGCCACCAGAACGTAACGGGCCCGGAACCACCACGCCCGGTCATCGATCACGCTGAACCCCCTCCGGCGGGTCATCCTGCCAGAGGGCCGGAGGGGGCGGCGGGCGGTCAGCCGAGTTGGATCGAGCGCTTGGCGAGGCCCATCCAGAAGCCGTCGATGACGCTGCGCTGGTCGCCGAGGTCGGCCTCGCCTGCGCCGAGGGTGACGAATAGGGGGGCGAAGTGTTCGGTGCGGGGGTGGGCGAGGCGTCCGGCGGGGGCCTTGTGTTCGAAGTCGAGGAGGGCGTCGAGGTCGCGGGCCTCGAGGGCGCGGCGGCCCCAGTCGTCGAACTCGGCCATCACGGAGCTGATCCGGCCGTCGGGGGAGAGGGCGCGCAGGTTGTGGGTGAAGAAGCCGGAGCCGACGATCAGGACGCCCTCGTCGCGCAGCGGGGCGAGCTTGCGGCCGATCGCCAGCAGTTCCTGCGGGTCGAGGGTGGGCAGCGAGATCTGCAGGACGGGGATGTCGGCGCCGGGGTACATCTCGACCAGCGGGACGTACGCGCCGTGGTCGAGGCCGCGGTCCGGCACGTCCTGCACGGGGGTGCCGGCGGTGCGCAGCAACTTGCGGACGGAGTCGGCGAGTTGGGGTGCGCCGGGGGCGGCGTACCGCACCTGGTAGTAGTGCTCGGGGAAGCCCCAGAAGTCGTACACCAGGGGGATGGTCCGCACCGCGCCGATCGCCAGCGGTGCCTCCTCCCAGTGCGCGGAGACCATCAGGATCGCCTTGGGGCGGGGCAGGTCGGCGGACCAGGCGGCGAGCTGGCCGGGCCAGATCGGGTCGTCGGCGAGCGGGGGCGCGCCGTGCGAGAGGTAGAGAGCGGGCATGCGCTCGGGGGTGGCGGTGCTCATGGGTCCGTCCTCCTGGCTTGGACGCCTCGTGTGGTTCAAATTTGAACCGAACGCTTTCGACGGTACACCTGAGTTCAAATTTGAACAACCGGAGTAGGATGCGGGACATGGACGAACCCCGCTGGCTCGACGAGACCGAGATGGCCGCCTGGCGCGGATTCGTCGAGGCCACCAACCTGGTCGCCCGCCGACTGGAGCGCCAGCTCAAGGAGGACGCGGGGCTGTCGCACACCCAGTACGAGATCCTGGTGCAGCTGTCCGCCGTGCCCGGCGGCTCGCTGCGGATGACCGACCTGGCCGACCGGCTGGTCACCTCCAAGAGCGGCCTGACCTACCAGGTGACCCAGCTGGAGAAGGCCGGACTGGTCGGCCGCCGCTCCTGCGCCAGCGACGTGCGCGGCGTGTTCGCCGAACTCACCGAGCAGGGCCGGCAGGCGCTGCGGGCCGCCGCCCCGGGGCATCTCGCCGCCGTCCGCGAAACGCTGATCGACGTGCTCACCCCGGAGCAGCTGGCCGCGCTGGCCGACAGTCTCGGCACCGTCGCCGACCGCCTGCGCGCCGCCGACGCCTGATCGATCGGTCAGATGGTCGCGGCGCGCACGCAGAGCACGTCCGGCAGGTGCGAGGTGAGCAGCGACCAGCTCTCGCCGCCGTCCGCCGAGCCGTACACCTCGCCGTTGCGGTTGCCGAAGTAGACGCCCGCCGGGTCGGCGTCGTCGGTGCACAGGGCGTCGCGCAGGACGACGCCGTAGTGGTTCTCGTGCGGCAGGCCGGTCTCCAGCGGCTGCCAGGTCTCGCCCGCGTCGGTGGTGCGGAAGACCCGGCAGCGGCGTTCCACCGGCAGGCGGGCGTAGTCGGCGTCCAGCGGGAACAGGTACGCGGTGCCCGAGGTGTGCGGGTGGGCGGCGACGCCGAAGCCGAAGTCTGCGGGCAGGTCTCCGGAGATCGACTCCCAGGTCCGGCCGGTGTCGTCGCTGCGGTACACCCCGCCGTGGTTCTGCAGGTACAGCCGGTCGGGATCGGCCGCGTCCCGGGCCATCTTGTGGACGCACTGGCCGTACTCGGGGAAGCGGTCGGGCAGGAAGTCGGCCCGGATCCCGGTGTTGGACGGCTCCCAGCTGCGCCCGCCGTCGGTGGTGCGGTAGACGCCGCCGGAGGAGACCGCCACCGTCAGGACGTCCGCGTCGCGCGGGTCGGTGACCACGGTGTGCATGCCCTGGCCGCCGAAACCGGCGCCCCAGTGCTCGCGCTGCGGGTGGTCCCACAGGGCGTCCACCAGGGAGAACGACTCGCCGCCGTCGGTGGAGCGGAACAGCGCGGCCGGCTCGGTGCCCGCGTACACCACGCCCGGCGCCTCCTCGCCGGCCGGCTGCAACTGCCAGACCCGCTCCAGCGAGGCGCCCGTCCGCTCCGGGAAACGCACCGCCGGCTTCGACGGCTCCTGCCAGCTCGCGCCGAGGTCGTCCGACCACCAGACCGACGGGCCCCAGTGGCTGCTGTCCGCTCCGACCAGCAGTCGGGTGCGCCCGCCCCGGCGGTCGATGCCCACCGAGTAGATCGCGTTCATCTGGAAGTGCGGGCCACTGAACTCCCACTTCTCGCGGCCCGAACTGCGGCCCAGGAAAAGGCCCTTCTGCGTGCCGACGGCCAGCAGGACTTCCCGTACGTCGCTCATCGTGAACCATCCGGAACTCGGTTGTGCGCGGTCCCGCAGCAGTCTCCTCCGGGGGTCCGACAGTCGCACGGCAGCGCGCCGCGACCGCCGGGCGGGCGCGGCGGAATGCACGGGCGGCCGGAATGGTTTATGATTCAACAACACCCCGATGAAGGAGGACCCGATGGCATCCACGATCGACCTGCGCCGCGCCGACCAGCGCTTCCACACCCGCGCCGGCTGGCTGGACTCCAAGCACTCCTTCTCGTTCTCGCGCCACTGGGACCCGGCCAACACCCACTTCGGCCTGCTGCTGGTCTCCAACGACGACATCGTCGCCCCCGGCACCGGGTTCGAGACCCACCCGCACCGGGACATGGAGATCATCACCTGGGTGCTCGACGGCGGCCTGGTCCACCAGGACTCCGAAGGCCACAACGGCGTCATCTACCCGGGCCTCGCCCAGCGGATGAGCGCCGGCACCGGCATCCTGCACAGCGAGAAGAACGACTCCTGGACCATCACCGGCGAGCCGCAGCACCAGGACCCGGTCCGCTTCATCCAGATGTGGACCATCCCGGACGCCGCGGGCATCGACCCCGGCTACGAGCAGCTCGACATCAACGACCAACTCGTCCAGGGCGGTTGGACCACCCTCGCGTCCGGCATGAGCAAGCACTCCAACCAGCGGGCGATCGGCATCCGCCAGAAGCACGCCGCGCTGCACGTCGCACGCATCCGCCCGAACGAGACGCTGGAACTCGCCACCGCCCCGTTCGTCCACCTCTACGTGGCGCGCGGCGAGGCCGCCGTCGAAGGCGCCGGACTGCTGCACGAGGGCGACGCCCTGCGCATCACCGGCGCCGAGGGCCAGCGGGTCACCGCCGGGCCGGACGGGGCCGAGCTGCTCCAGTGGGAGATGAACGCCACTCTCAACTGAGGCCACCCGCAAGGCCCGTCGAGCGCTTTCGAGGGTGGTTTCTAGCGATCGTTGCAACACGTGGTCGGTTGTCTAGGCCACGAGGAGTTTAGTCAGACGCTCGGCTGGGGTTTCCCAGCCGAGCGTTT
>NZ_JBIALR010000007.1:0-306148 GCF_042873675.1 Kitasatospora sp. NPDC004614 | reverse complement strand
GATCCACCCCGAAGGGCTTCACCGTTCGACTTGCATGTGTTAAGCACGCCGCCAGCGTTCGTCCTGAGCCAGGATCAAACTCTCCGTGAATGCTTTCACGAAAGAGCGGCACAGCAACCACCGGAATAGGGCGGTCCTGCGCACTGCGTCCTCGCTAGTGTTACTTCATAAAGGAATCTCCAACCAACCGATATCGGCTGGCCGGGGATGTCAACATATCTGGCGTTGACTTTTGGCACGCTGTTGAGTTCTCAAGGAACGGACACTTCCTTCGAGCCGCATCCCTGCGGGCCCTCCGGGCGCTTCGTTCTTTCGTGTTTCCAGCTTATCAGATGTTTTCCGCCCCGTTTTCCGGAGTTTCATTCGATCTGACTCGCTTTCGCCTTCCCGACCTGACGGCCCGTCCGACGTTTCAAACTCTAGCCGATCCCCGCTCCGAAAAGCGAATCCGCCGCAATCTCCGAAAACGCGCACAGCAAATACGAACGGAGACGCGAAAAGGACGCGACCCGTCACGGATCAACTGGGTGGTTCTCAGGGATTGGCCGCCCCGGGACCGTCCACACAAGCTGCGTGTCCGGTGCTCCCTGTCAAGCGGCTGGTGAACAGTACTCCAACTCCGCGCCCAAGACAAACGCCCACGACAGACGCCCCGGCCAGGATGGCAGCTGGACCTCAGCGGGCACCGCCACGCTGACGGCGGAACTCAACGAGGAGCGCGAGCCGCTCGTGACGAACGGCCTCCTGCCCACCCACCTGGTCACCCGCAACCGCCAGGTCGCCGAGGCCGCACTCCGCCCATGGGCCCCGGCGTTCACCCACGGCGACCTACAGCTCGCGTACGTCTTCGTCGACGGCGACAGGGTCACGGGCACCGTCAACTGGTCGGAGGCGGGCCAGGGCCACCCACCTGTACGACCTCGCCACCCTCGGGCACCGGGACGACCTCGCCGACGTCCGGCCGGCTACGGCACCGACGTCGACCTCAACGTGATCCACACCCGGTGGTCACTGCGAAGCCTGCTCGCAGTCCGCCGACTGGTCGACCACGGCTTCGACCCCTACTCGCCGGGCTGCGAGGTCGACGTACCGCGATCCCGAATGTGAGACCGGGATGTGAGACCGCGCGGAGCGACCCCGGCCGCTCACCGGGACGCAGCGAGCCTCCGACGCCGACACACCGCTTTCTGCCACCGCCGGGCACACCGCAGCGCCAGCCCGGCCCCCACTCCGACGACCACCGGAGCTTCGGCCAGCACCACAATCGTCGCCCCAGTACGAGCCCCGTCCGGAAACACCGGAACGAAACCCCCGGCCACGGCGGCAAACATCGCCTCCCCTATCAGGAAGACCGCCGCCGCACTCCCCGCACTCACCAACGGCAGCCACGCCTTGAGATACCCGAGCTGAACACCGAGCAGGAACCCACTGCCCACCACCACCACGAGCAGAGCCGGCGGCGCCCCCATGACACCGGCGATCGCCGGAACCAGGTAGGCCAACGCCGTGAACACAGCCCAGGCCGTCGACCAGCAGTACAGGTGATCGCGACTGCGAGGCCGCCCGCTCCCACCCTCCAACTCCACCATCGGTCCCCTGCCGCTCCCGGGCGCGCCAGCTGCCCACCCTTCGCTCGCGCCAATCGTCGCACACTATTTGAACGCGTTCATTCCCGCGCCAAACCCCCACCGGCTGCCACCGAACTCGCCACCCGACACCAGGAGTTACACCAAGCCGTCGGCGCGGCCAAACAGACCCGGCAGCCACGCCTCGGCCGAAACACCTACCATCCGAGCAAGACACTCGAGCAACCCGCAGCTCGGCATGGACCCCCACCATCAGGCGCCGACGAAGGCCAGGCCCAGCCTCTGCCGATCCAGTACCTGCATCAGCCTCACCGAATCCGGACGCAGCAACTTGCGGGTAGCGGCCGGGAGTTCGGCGACCCGATCAGGCGATCACTTCGCAATCGGACTGCCGGTCGGCAGTCGCGCCGTCGGACTGGAACTGATCGCCGCCTGACACAACGCCACTCTCAACCTCGCCAGGTCCGCGCCGGCGGACGGGAGGGCCATCCTGGTCCGGTCGACAGGGGCCGCGCCCCCACAGTCGCGCAACAGCGTCGCGGCCTCCGTTCACCAGCAGTCGGCAAGCCCGCGACCGGGCTCGGCCGGCGGGTACCAGACGCGGCCGCCGAGAGGATCCCGAGACACCCACGGCACCTCAAGACCCCCGGCCGACCCCCCTCGCCCCGCTGCACCCCTTTGCCCTTCGTGTACGAATCGATCGAGTGACAACGGCGGAGCGCCGTCAAAGCTAGGTCTGGGCCGGACTGACCCTGGTGGCTCACATCCCTACTCGACGATGGTGAGACACCGCATGACCGCCCTGAAGAACCCAGCCCGACTTGCTCTTGCCGCCTGCACAGCACTCACGCTGGTGACCGGAATCGCCACGGATGCCCACGCCGCCACCGGCAACTTCACCTACACCGACATCGACGGAGAGGACCACACACTCGTCGACCCGCCGAGCGGCGAGTGCATCAGCTTCGGCCTCCCCGTGACCGGCGCGGACAACGAAACAAACGTCACGGCGACCGTCTACGAGAACACCGACTGCAGCGGCGTGCCCCTGGACATGCTTCCGCCCAAGACCGGAATGTCCTGGGGAGGCACCCTCCCCAATGCCGTCCGGTTCAGCTTCCTCTCAAAACCCCACCATTGAGCAAGCCTCGCACCCGCCGCCTTCGGCGGTGACGGTCGGGCGGCCGCACGACCCGCAGCCGCCCGACCGTCCCCACCCCCGACACGACATAACGCGACACCCAGCACCCGCCCCACCCAGTGCCCGCCCCACACCCACAACATCCGCACCCCCAAAGCCACTTGGCCACCACGCCCGCCCCCCACCTCCGACCACCCTGGCGGAAACACCTATCGCGATATATCGTGTCTCTACCCGCGCCCCCGGCCCCACCGCGGGAAGACCTTCGCCAAACCCAGGACGGGAAGCATGCCCGGAGAGATCTCGCCCGCCGGAAAGCCCACCGGCTCCACCACCACACAGCCCGAGTTGCGGGCCTCACACGCGGACCGGGACCGGGTGGCCGACATCCTGCGGGTCTCGGCGGGCGACGGTCGGCTGACCGCCGAGGAGCTGGACGAGCGCCTGGAGGTCGCCCTGTCGGCCCGAACGGTCGGCGAACTGGCTGCACTCACGGCCGACTTGCCGCCCATCTCGCTCTCTGCCCACGGGGTGGCGGCGGAGGTCAAGGATGTCCTGCGGATCGAGCAGAAGTGGAGTCGGGTCGAGCGGGTGGGGCGCTGGGTGGTGCCGCGCCGACTGGAACTCGACCTGGAGTGGTGCGACGTGACGCTCGACTTCACGCAGGCGGTGATCATGCAGGACACCCTGCGGATCGACCTCGACATGCGCGGCAAGACCCTGACGCTGATCGTCGCACCGGGCATGGTGGTCGACACCGACGCCCTGATGCTGGAGCACAGCAGAGTCAGGAACCGCCAGACCCCGGACCCGACCGCACTCACCGCACCGACCACGCTGCGCGTGGAGCTGGTCGGCCGGAAGAACTTCGGCCGCGTCGTGGTGCGCCGCCCCCGCCGGACGACCGGCCGCTGGTCGCTGCGGAGGCACTCGGCCCTGCCCGCCTCCGCCTCTACAAGGTCCTTGAATTAAGCGAACCTTGACCTTCCATCAGCCGGAATCCCAAGCCCGCCGCACCACGTGCCGCTACGCTCGGACGCGGTGCACGCCGGCGCCGAACTCCGGCCCCAGGCCTCCGGCCCCGGCTGGCGGATCGGTTCCGTCGGGCGTGCAGGGCATGGGTGCCGTGACGGCGCGTACGTATGGTCCTGTTCGGTCGCACGACAGCCGCGGGATTTCGGTGATCGCGGCATCTTTGGCAGCGTTAGCGGGCCCTGGCCGGCTACGAGCGCACGCTGCCCCCGGACGACGCGTCGCACATCTTGCCCACCCGACGGCCGGGCCAAGGTCTTCCGCGCCGAAGGACAGCTCGATCAGACCGTCGCACTGCTCCAGCGGGCCGTGGCGGGCAGCAGGCGGGTGCTGCCGCCGATCGACCGGCCGGAGTGGGGGCCGACGCTGCACAGCGCCCATCTGCGCGACCCGCAGGGCACGCTGATCGCGCTTCAGTCGTACTGATCGCGGCGGCGCTCAGTAGGCTGGCGGGGTGTGCTGGAGCGCCGGAGCCGATCTGCTCGTCGGCAGCGCCGTCTCGGCGGTCGGAGTCGCCACGGTGCTGCACGCAAGGATGAGGAGTCAACTACCGCTGGCCGCACTGCCGTTGCTACTGGGGGTGCACCAGCTGGTGGAGGCGGGCGTCTGGTCGGGCTGGGCGTGGGCGCGCACGGTGTGGGCGGTGATCGCGCTGCCGCTGCTGCCGGTGTACGTGCCGGCGGCGGTGTGGTGCGCGACCGGCCGCCGCTCGGCGGCCTGGTTCACCGCCCTGGGCGCGGCCGTCGCCGTCCCGCTGGCCGTTGCCCTGGCCCGGCACCCGGTGTCGGCGCACCCGCACGGCCACACCCTCGACTACGCGATCGGCGTCCCGGCCGCCGCCCTGCTGCTGGCGGGCTACCTGGCCGCCACCGTGGGCTCGCTGCTCTGCTCGGGCGACCACCGGCTGCGCCGCCTCGGCGCGTTCCTCGGCGCGGGCGCGCTCGTCTGCGGCCTGCTGTGGCGGCTGGCGTTCGTCTCGACCTGGTGCGCGCTGGCCGCCGTCGCCTCCGTCCTGCTCTACGACTGGGCCCGCCACACCCGCGCCAACTCCGCTCCCCCGCAGCGTCGATGAGCGCCGGCCGGACGAGCTCGACGCACGTAACACCCGGTCAGTCCGACAGCCGGACGAACCGTTGGCCCGCGTCCACCAGCCGGGGCAGCGCCTGCGCGTAGCCGGGGCCGGTGCCCGCGTCGGGGTGGTTGAAGTGGCTGATCACCACCGCCCCGGCGGGAGCCGCAGCCACCGTCTGCGCCACCTGCGAGGCGTTGAACGTCGCCCCGCCGTCGCCGTTGACCGCGAACCCGGCCACGCGCTCGCCCAGTTCGCCGACGATCCGCACCGCGATGTCGTCGTAGTGCGCCGTCCCGGAACGGAACCAGCGCGGCGGCTTCCCCAGCAGCCCGGCCAGTTTCGCCTCGTTGTCCGCGACCTCCCGGTAGGCGGCCTCGGCGTCGGCGGTGCCGGTGATGCCGTACGCCGAGCGGCCGGTGACGGACAGCGGGCGGTGCGCGGTGCCGTGGTTGCCGAGTTCGAACAGCGGGTCGGCGGCCAGTTCGCCGAACGGGCCGGGGTTGGCGTCGATCCAGCGGGCGTTCAGGAACAGCGTGGCCGGCACCCGGTGCCGGCGCAGGGTGTCGATCAGCGCCGCGTCGTAGCCGTCCCCGCCGGGGCCGCCGCAGGCGTCGAAGGTCAGGGCCAGCGCTCCGTCCGGCACCTCGGCCACCACCCCGGGCAGGTCGGTCCCCCACTGGGTGGGCCGCTGCCCGGCGTACCGGGCGACCACCTCCTCCCGACTGGGCGGCGCCACCGCACCGGACGGGCTCGGCGCCACCGCACCGAACGGGCTCGGCGCCACCGCAGCCGACCCGGCAACGGACGGGCTCGGCGGCGCCACCGCAGCCGACCCGGCAACGGACGGGGACGCCGGCCCGACCGCCGCCGGGACGGCCGGCTCCGAACGGGCATGGGCGCACCCCGTCGCGAGTCCGAGGGCCGCTGCCAGTACCGTCCGCCGTCCGACCATCGCGCCGCTCCTCACTGTTCGTCACCATCCGTCGTGGCCACCGCCACGAGTGTCACTTCCGGGCCGGGCAGGTGCCATCTGCGAAGCTCGGCCGTATGGCTGCTCCCACTCGACCGCTCTATCTCCAGTGGACGACTGTCGCCCCGGTGATGGCGTTCCTGCTGCTCCTGGCGACCTGGCACCGAGAACTTCCGTGGCCGGTGGTGGCGCTGGTGGCGGTCTTCCTCGCGGTGTCGGTGGTGGCGGCCGTGCACCACGCGGAGCTGATCGCCCATCGGGTCGGCGAGCCGTACGGGTCACTGGTGCTGGCGGTCGCGGTCACGATCATCGAGGTGGCGCTGATCGTGACGTTGATGGCGGACGGTGGCGACAAGAGCGCGGGCCTGGCGCGGGACACCGTGTTCGCCGCCGTGATGATCACCTGCAACGGGATCCTCGGACTGTCGATCCTGGTCGGCGCGTTGAAGTACCGGAAGGCAGTGTTCAACGCGGAGGGCACCGGCGCGGCGCTCGGCGCGATCGCGACGCTGGCGACGCTGAGCCTGGTGCTGCCGACGTTCACCACCTCCACGCCGGGCCCGCAGTTCAACCCCACGCAGCTGGCGTTCGCGGCGACCGCGTCGATCGTCATCTACGGCCTGTTCGTGTCGACCCTGACGATCCGTCACCGGGACTTCTTCCTGCCGGTCAACCCGGCGGGCGAGGTGATCGACCCGTCGGACGAGCACGCGGAGCCGCCGTCCAGGAAGCAGACGCTGATCAGTGTCGCGCTGCTCTCGCTGGCGCTGGTGTCGGTGGTGGGCCTGGCCAAGGGCGTGTCGCCGACCATCGAGCGCGGGGTGGAGTCCGCGGGGCTGCCGAACGCGGTGGTCGGTGTGGTGATCGCGCTGCTGGTGCTGCTGCCGGAGTCGATCGCGGCGGTCCGGGCGGCGGTCCGCAACCGGGTGCAGATCAGCCTCAATCTGGCGCTCGGCTCGGCCCTGGCATCGATCGGGCTGACCATTCCGGCGGTCGCGGTGGCCTCCACCTGGCTGAGCGGCCCGCTCGAACTCGGTCTCAACGCGTCCCACATGATCCTGCTGGCGCTGACCGTCGCGGTCGGCACCCTCACCGTCATCCCCAAGCGCGCCACCCCGCTCCAGGGCGGCGTCCACCTGGCGATCCTCGGCGCCTACCTGGTCCTCGCCGTCAGCCCGTAAGGCGGAGAAGAAACGGCGGCGGGTGCACCACGCACCCGCCGCCGTTGCCGTTGCCGTTGCCCGACTGCTTACCGACGGCTTCCCGGACTGCCGAAACGTCACTCCACAGTGACGCTCTTGGCCAGGTTTCGGGGCTTGTCCACGTCCCGGCCGAGGGCCACCGCGGCGTGGTAGGCCAGCAGCTGGAGCGGGATGTTGAGCAGCAGCGGGTCGAGTTCCGGCTCGCTCTTCGGGACCACCACGCAGTGGTCGGCCAGCTTCGCCTCGATGGGCCGGTGCGCGACGGCCAGCACCCGCCCGGAGCGGGCCTTGATCTCGCCGAGCGTGGTCAGGTTCTTGTCGAGCAGCTCGTCGTCCGGCACCAGCGCGACGGTCGGCAGTTCGGGGCTGATCAGCGCCAGCGGTCCGTGCTTCAACTCGGAGGCGGGGTACGCCTCGGCGTGCACGTAGGAGATCTCCTTGAGCTTCTGCGCGCCCTCCCGCGCCACGGGGTAGCCGCGCACCCGGCCGATGAACATCATGCCCTGGCTCTCGGCGTACTCGGCGGCGAGCTTCTCGATCTCCGCCTGCTGTTCGAGCACCTCCCGGATCTGCTCGGGCAGCGCCTTCAGCCCGGCGACGATCCGCCGGCCGTCGGCGGGCGACAGGTCGTGGATCCGGCCGAAGTGCAGCGCCAGCAGCGCGAACGCCACCACGGTGGAGGTGAACGCCTTGGTGGAGGCGACGGAGATCTCGGGTCCGGCGTGCAGGTAGATGCCGCCGTCGCACTCGCGGGCGATCGCCGATCCGACGGTGTTCACCACGCCGAGCACCCGGCCGCCCTTGCGCTTGATCTCCTGCACCGCGGCCAGCGTGTCGTAGGTCTCGCCGGACTGGCTGACCGCCACGTACAGGGTGTCCGCCTCGATCACCGGGTTGCGGTAGCGGAACTCGGAGGCCGGCTCGGAGTGCGCGGGGATCCGGGCCAGCTCCTCGATCAGCTGCGCGCCCATCTCGCCCGCGTAGTACGCCGAACCGCAGCCGAGGATCTTCACCCGGCGGATCTCCCGCAGCTCCCGGGCGTCCAGGTTCAGCCCGCCCAGGTGCGCGGTGGAGAACCGCTCGTCGAGCCGGCCGGACAGCGTGCGCTCGACGGCGCCGGGCTGCTCGTGGATCTCCTTCAGCAGGTAGTGCGCGTAGCCGCCGGTGTCGTACGAGCCGATCTCCCAGTCCACGGTGGACGGCTGCCGGGTGACGGTCCGGGCGTCCTCGGTGAAGGTCCGGAAGCCGTCGGCGCGCACCGTCGCCAGCTCGCCGTCCTCCAGGTGCACCACCTGCCGGGTGTAGCGGACCAGCGCGGAGACGTCGGACGCGGCGAACATCTCCTTCTCGCCGATGCCGAGCACGATCGGACTGCCGTTGCGGGCGACCACGATCCGGTCGGCCTGCTCGGCGTCCAGCACCGCGATGCCGTACGTGCCGACCACCAGCTTCAGCGCGGCCCGGACCGCGTCCTCCAGCTCGCCGCCGTCCGCGCGGTGCGCGGCGATCAGGTGGGCCAGCACCTCGGTGTCGGTCTCCGAGCGGAACACGGCGCCGTCCGCCGCCAGCTTGGCGCGCAGCTCGTCGGCGTTCTCGATGATGCCGTTGTGCACCACCGCGATCCGGCCCTCGTTGTCGGTGTGCGGGTGAGCGTTCTCGTCCGAGGGCACGCCGTGGGTCGCCCAACGGGTGTGGCCGATGCCGACGCCGCCCTTGAACCGGGCCGGCACCGCCGCCGCCAGGTCGGCGACCCGGCCCTTGACCTTGCACACCTTCAACTTCGCCGGGACGGACTTGGTGGCGGGGGCGACGACCGCCACGCCCGCCGAGTCGTACCCGCGGTACTCCAGCCGCTGCAGGCCCTCCAGCAGGAACGGGGACGCGTCCTTGGGGCCGATGTAGGCCACGATTCCGCACATGACGTGGACTCCTGGTGGTTCGAGGGTTGTCTGTGGAGTGGGGCCCGGTCAGCCGTAGACCATCCGCCGGAGCTGGCGCACCGACAGCTGCGGCGCGGCCACCCGGCGGGCGGTCAGCTCCGCGCCGACGCGGGCGAAGATCCGATCGTTGGTCAGGCCCCTGGCCTGCAACTCACCGTGGCGGCGGCGGACGTACGCCTCCGTGGTCTCGGAGAAGTACGCCAGCACCTCCGCGACGACCCGCGACGCCTCTCCGGGGCCCAGCGCAGTGGTCCGGGCGAGGTGGGCGAGCAGGTCCTCATGAGGGTGTGGTGAGGCAGGCACGTTCGGTGAGCCTAGGCGTGAAGTGTCCATTTGCCAAAGATCTTGCCCGATTTCGGGCAGGACAGCGAGCTGACGCACCCCGCGTATACGGTTACGGCATGCGCGCACTGGACGACGAACAGGTACGGGCCCTGCGCACCAGGGGGCAGGGCATCGGCGGCGGCGTCACCTTCCGCACCGCCGTCGAGGCCGTCGAACGGGTCGTCGGCGTCCAGGCCCAGGACGCCCGGGCCGGCACGATCGGCATCGGCGTCAGGACTCGCGACCTCACCGCCGCCGACGTCCGGCTCGCCTTGGAGCAGGACCGCACGCTGCTGCGGAGCTGGTTCCTGCGCGGCACCCTGCACACCGTCACCACCGCCGACCTGCGCTGGCTACTCGCCCTGCTCGGCCCGCACTTCCTGCGCCTGAGCGCCCGCCGCCACCGCGAACTGGGCCTCGACGAGGGCCGCTGCGAGCGCGCCGAGGCGGTGATCATGGACACCCTGGCCACCCACGGCCCGTCCACCCGCGCCGAACTGACGGACCGCCTCGCCGCGGCCGGCCTCCCGTCCGACGGCCAGGCGCCGTTCCACCTGATCCGCCGGACGGCGCTGCGCGGCCTGATCTGCTACGGCCCGGTCCGGAACGGCACCGACACCTTCGTCCCGCTCGCCGACTGGGTCCCCGACGCCCCCGAGGGCCCCACCGGCGACGCCGCCGTCACCGAGCTGACCCGCCGCTACCTGCGCGCCCACGGGCCGGCCACGCCCGAGGACTTCGCGGGCTGGTCCGGCCTCCCCGTCACCGCCGCCCGACGCGCCTGGCGCACCCTCGACACGACCGGCGAACTCCTGCGCGTCCGGGTACGCGACCAGGACTGCGCGCTCCCCGCCGACCGCGCCGCCGAACTCGGCCTCGCCCCGCTGCCCGCCCCCGACGTCCGGCTGCTCCCCGCCTACGACAACTACCTGGTCGGCTACCGCTCCACCGCCCTCTCCGTACCCGCCGCCCACGAGAAGCGGATCCGCCCCGGCGGCGGCCTGATCCGCGCCGCCGTCCTCGCCGACGGACTCGCCCACGGCACCTGGACCTTGAGCCGCGGCCAGGCCGACATCGCCCTCTTCGCCCCCTCCCCCCACCTCGCCGAGGGCATCGCAACCGCGTCCGCCGCCCTCGCCCGCTTCCTGCACCGGAAATGACCGAACGGACGCCCCCACCACCGTTGCCGTACAGTGCGCGTCCAATCCGTCCGATTTTCCGACTCCGCGTCAGAGGACCTGCCCCATGCGTACGTCGGACACCTCCTCCCGCCGCCTCCCCGCCCGGGTCACGCTCGCGGCGCTCACCCCGCTCGCCCTGCTGGGCCTGGGGGCGCTGTCCGCCGACCCCGACCACGCGCGGCTCGGCGATCCCGCCCGCCTGGCGGTGCTGGCGGGCTCGGTACTCGCGCTGGTCCTGCTCCGGGCCGGCTGGCGACGGACCGTCGGCGGCGCGCTGCTCGGCTTCGTCCTGCTCGCCCTCTCCGGCAGCATCTTCTCGGACGAGCTCCTGCGGCTGCGCGGTGAGCGCCCCGAGCTCGTGGTGACGGCGGCGCAGCGCGGCGACGACCTGGTCTGCGTGCTGCGCCGGGCGGACGGGACGCCGCTGCCGCACGACGTGCTCCACGACTGCGTGCCGCCGGCGCAGCCCGGCCCGACCAGGCCGTACCTGGTGGACCCGGCCGGTTAGGTGCCGCCCGCGTACGCGGACGACAGCCGCCTCGCGGGGCCGTGGTTCGGCCCGGCCGTGCTGACGGCGTTCGCCGGGCTCTGGGCCCGGGTGGCGCTCGGCGCCGGTCGTCGGCGCCCGGACGAGGACGGCGTGCGGCGGTGCGCGGGCGCAACCGATCGGCTCCGCGGCGCGTAGTCGGATGCGACGGCCGAACGGGTAGTGGGGACGCACCCGGGGTGGGGGGCCGTCGTTGAAGGACGGTGCGCAGCGCGCGTCCGGGTGATCGTGGCCGGGCGCTTGCATCCATCGGCGGTGTTCGGTCGGGGTTTCCGGTGGTCACCGCGCAGGATGGGCCGCGTACTGTCCGTGTCGATTCCAGGGGGACCGTCCGTCATGCAACCGCGTGTGTTCGCCGTCGTCACCGCCGTCCTGCTGGCCGCGCTCGGCCTCGGGTCGGTCCTGGTCATTGATTGGGCGCCCAAGCCCGCCAACGCCGCCTCCTCGCCCTCCGGACCGGGCGGCCGCACCGCCGCCGGGCCCGGCACCGCGTCGTCCTCCCCCACCGGCGACCCGGCGGTGTGGACCCGCTCCACGCTGCGCAACAAGCTGATGGCCGAGATGGACGCGGGCGACCCCGGCGTCGCCCTCGCCGACCTGGACAGGATCACCAAGGACAAGCCGTACACCGTGCGGTTCTGCCACCCCGTGGCGCACGAGCTCGGGCACGCCGCCGTGAAGCGCTACCACCAGGATTTCCAGAAGGTCATCTCGTTCCCCCACGAGACCTGCGCGGCCGGCTACCTGCACGGCGCGGTCGAGGAGATGCTGGCCAACTCCCAGGACCCGCAGAGCGACATCCTCACCCTGTGCGCCCCCGCCAACAAGGGCCCCTGCATCCACGGCGTCGGCCACGGCATCATGTTCGTCACCAAGCAGGACATCCCCGCCGCCCGCGCCCTGTGTGACAAGTTCCCCTCCCAGAACCGCCGCATCACCTGCTCGGAGGGCGTCTTCATGCAGCTCTTCGCCCCGGACGAGGAGGACGAGAAGGCCAAGGCCAACCTCCCCGCGGACAAGCTCGCCGCCGACCCGCTCTACCCCTGCCCCGAGCAGCCCTCCCTGTACCAGTCCGCGTGCTTCTTCTACGCCCCCACCTACTTCCTCTCCTCGCACGACTACGCCAATCACCCCGAAACCTTCGCCCAGGCCCTCCAGTGGTGCCTGAACGCGAAGGCCAGTGGCGGCGAGAACGACTGCTCCCGCGGCGTGGGCTCGCGCACCATGAAGTACAACCTGGACCGCGAGGACTGGGCCGCCCAGCAGTGCGCCACCGCGAAGGACGCCTGGCAGCGCAAGGCCTGCGCGCAGGGGCTGGTCAGCTACTACACCGTCAACTACACGGACGACGGCGCAGCCGGGCGCCTCTGCGCGAAGATCACCGACAAGGAGATCCAGGGCTACTGCCGCTCGGCAGGTGGGCTCTCCAGCACGCTTGACTGAAACGGTGCGACGCGCAGGTGGGCGCGAAACCAGGGGCGCGTGGGGGCACCCCCCACGCGCCCCTGGCGGTGCTTCCCTTCCCCTTACCATTCCGCCTCATGAACGACGACTTCAGAAGTGCCGCTCAGGCCGCCGCGCAGCTGGTGGCCGACTACCTCGACGAACTGCCCTCGCGCCCGGTGTGGCAGCCGATGGACCCGGCGGAGCGGTCGGCGTTGCTGGAGTTGGAGCTGCCGGAGGACGGGGCGGGGTTCGCGGAGCTGCTGGAGACCGTTGAGCGGAAGATCATGCCGCACCCGATGGGCAACGGGAACCCGCGGTTCTTCGGGTGGGTGAACTCCTCGCCGCAGCCCGCAGGGATTCTCGCCACGCTGGCCGCGTCCGCGATGAACCCGAGTTCCGCGGGCGGCGACCACGCCGATGTGCACCTGGAGCGGGCCGTGGTGCGGTGGATAGCCGAGCTGGTGGGGTTTCCGCACCCGGCCGGTGGCGGTCTGCTGACCTCGGGGACCTCGATGGCGACCATTGTCTGTCTGGCGGCGGCCCGTAACCGTGCGGCGCGGAACGCCGGCTGGGACGTCCGGGAGGACGGTCTCGCGGGGATGCCGCCGCTGGTGGGGTACGTCACGGGCGAGGCGCACAGTTGTGTGCGCAAGGCGGCCGAGCTGCTCGGTCTCGGGTCGAAGCACCTTCGGGTGGTGGAGTCGGACGCCGACGGCCATCTGCGCCTGGACAGCCTCGAGAAGGCCGTCGCCGAGGACCGCGCGGCGGGCCGGCTGCCGTTCCTGGTGGTGGCGTCCGCAGGGACGGTCGGCACCGGCGCCGTCGATCCGTTCGAGCCGATCGCGGACCTGGCCGCCCGCGAGGGCCTGTGGTTCCACATCGACGGCGCGTACGGCGCGTTCGGGGTGCTGGACCCGCAGATCTCGCACCGCTACGCGGGACTCGAGCGGGCCGATTCGCTCGCGCTGGACCCGCACAAGTGGCTGGGGGTGCCGGTGGACTGCGGGTGCGCGCTGGTGCGGGACGCGCAGGAGTTGCGGGGCACGTTCAGCCTGGTGCCGTCGTACTTGCGGGACGAGGAGGCGGGCGGTCTCGGCTGGTTCTCGGAGTACGGCACGGAGCAGACCCGGCCGTTCCGTTCGCTGAAGGTGTGGGCGTCGATCGCGCATCGCGGCCGCTCGGGGGTGGCCCGGGACATCGCGCACTGCACGGGGCAGGCCCGGCGGCTGGGTGAGTGGGTGGAGCAGGACCCGGAGTTGGAGCTGCTGGCGCCCGTCGAGACGTCGATCGTGGCGTTCCGCTTCCGTCCGGCCGGTCTCGGCGAGAAGGAGGTCCAGCAGCTCAACTCCGTTCTGCCGGTGGCGATCCAGCAGCGCGGCCGGGTGTTCGTGACCGGCGCGGTGTACCAGGGGCAGGAGATGCTGCGGGCGTGCCTGCTGAACTCCGCGACCACGGACGCGGATCTGCGGCTGCTGCTGGACGAGGTGAAATCGGCCGGCGCGGAACTCCTGGACCGGGGCCGCACGTCCAAGTGATCGCGGGAGCGGATCAGCGCCGATCCGACGGGGGCCCGCGCAGACATTAACCGTCGGGTCACGGGGGGTTCGTGATCGTGAAACAGCGGAGCGCCACCATTCAGGCATGGATGACAAGGCGTACACCCACAGAACCGGTAAATCGCACCGTTGGCGCCGGGAGACGGTCGAGCTCGCGGCGGTCTTCGCCGCGGTCGCGGCCGCCGACCTGGTCGCCAATGTGGTGGTGCACGGGCACGACGGGCCGGTGCTGCTGCTCGCCTCCGCGGCGGCGATGCTCGGCACCGCGCTGTTCCGGGGCTGGCTCGCGCACCGGCATCCGCCCGGTCCGGCGGCCCTCGCACCACCGGGCGGACCCGAAGTGAGTTCAACGGATGAGCCGACCGCGCTGTGGCGGCTGCGGACCAGCGTCGCCGACGAGCCGGGCAGTCTGGCCCGGGTGTGCGCGGCGCTGGCGGAGCGGCGGGTGAACATCCTCTCGATGCAGGCGCACCCGCTGCCCGACTGCACGGTGGACGAGTTCATCGTCCGCGCGCCGGCCTCGCTGGCCCGGGCGGAGCTGGTGGCGGCGGTCGCGGCGGGCGGCGGCCGGGAGATCTGGACCGACCGGGCGGATGCCCATGAGCTGGTGGACGTGCCCCGGCAGGTGCTGGCGCTGGCCACCCGGACCGCGCTGGACGCGGCGGAACTGCCGCTCGCGCTGCGGCAGTTGTTCGGGCGGGCGGCGATCCGCCAGTACCCGGGCCGGGGCCGGGCGGTGCAGCCCGGCGTGGACGGGCACCTGATGCGGCTGCCGCTGCCGAACGGGGACCTGCTGGAGCTGTCCCGGCCGAATCTGCCGTTCACGCCGACCGAGTTCGCCCGGGCCCGGGCACTGGTGGAGCTGGACGCCGTACTGGGCCCGCGGGTCCCGCAGGTCGAGGCGCGGATCAGCCGCCCGGCGGGGGACGACCTGACGGTGCGCCGGGCCACGCCGGCGGACAAGGACGCGGCGGTGGCGATGCACGCCCGGTGCTCGCCGGAGTCGCTGCGCCGGCGCTACCACGGGCCGGTGAAGGACGCCGACCGCTATCTGGACCACCTGCTGGACCCGCGGCACGGGCAGACCCTCGCGGTGGAGACCGCGCAGGGCCGGCTGGTGGCGCTGGCGCACCTGATGTGGGACGACGAGGGCGCGGAGATCGCGCTGCTGGTGGAGGACGCCTGGCAGCGCCGGGGCCTGGGCGTGGATCTGGTGCGGCGGATGGCGGCGCTGGCGCTGGAGGCGGGCGTGGGCACGGTGTACGCGGTGACCACGGCGGCGAACACCGGGCTGATCTCGACCATGCGCCGGCTGTCGGCGCCGCTGGACTTCCAGGTGGAGGACGGCACGGTGGTGATCACCGCGCACCTGCTGGAGGCGGCGGAGAAACTGCCCGCGCCGTGGGCGGCCCGCTGACGGTTCGTCGGGCCCGGTGGTGGAGCGTCGCCTTCCGCCGCCGGGCCGCTCGCGGCCGTCCCCGGGCCGGTTGTGGCACGGTCCTGTCCGGGCGCGGCACGGGCCGGTAAGTTGCCCCTGCTCAAGTGTGCGGGCGGGAGTCGGTAGGCTGAGTGCGTCCCTGCCGCCCGTGGGTCGTCGAACGGCCCGGGCGGTGCCGCTGCAAGGAGGAACCCCTGAGCATGCCAGGCACCGATTCGGAAGCCGCGCGCGACGCCTCGCTGCCCGCCCGCGCAAAGATCGCCGTGACGGCCGGCAAGATGGCGGCCGCGCTGTCCCAGAAGGCCGGACGCGGCAGCGGGTCGGTGATCGGCGGCAAGGTGGCACTCAAGCTCGACCCGGATCTGTTGAAGACCCTGGCCGAGCACCTGGACGTGGTCCTGGTCAGCGCCACCAACGGCAAGACCACCACGACCCGGCTGATCGCCGAGGCCCTCAAGGCGGCCGGCCCGGTGGTCTCCAACGCCCTGGGCGCGAACATGCCGGCCGGTATCACCGCGGCGCTCGCGGGCGGTACCGACGCCAGGTTCGGCGTCATCGAGGTGGACGAGAAGTACCTGCCGATGGTCGCCCGGGACACCCGGCCGAAGGCCATAGCGCTGCTGAACCTCTCCCGCGACCAGCTCGACCGGGCCGCCGAGACCCGCATGATGGCCGAGAAGTGGCGCGAGGGTCTGAAGGACACCGAGGCCGTGATCATCGCCAACGCGGACGACCCGCTGGTGACCTGGGCCGCCTCGTCCTGCAAGAAGGTGGTCTGGGTGGCCGCCGGGCAGGCGTGGAAGGAGGACGCCTGGTCGTGCCCGTCGTGCGGCGGTGTGATGCAGCGTCCGGGCGACGACTGGTTCTGCGGCGAGTGCGGTTTCCGCCGCCCGAACCCGCACTGGGCGCTGCAGGGCACCCACGTGATCGACCCGCACCGCGGTGCCTGGCCGATCCAGCTCCAGCTGCCGGGCCGTGCCAACCTGGCCAACGCCACCAGCTCGGCGGCGGTCGCCGCGGTGTTCGGCGTGGCCCCGCAGGTCGCGCTGCAGCGCATGGAGTCGGTGGCCGCGGTGGCCGGCCGCTACGACGTGGTGCAGTACCGCGGCCGGGACATCCGGCTGCTGCTGGCGAAGAACCCGGCCGGCTGGCTGGAGACCTTCTCGCTGATCGACGGTCCGCCCGCGCCGGTGATCCTGTCGGTGAACGCGATGGACGCCGACGGCACCGACACCTCCTGGCTGTGGGACGTCGACTACGAGCGCCTGGCCGGTCACCCGATCTTCGTGATGGGCCAGCGCAAGCTCGACCTGGCGGTCCGCCTCGAGGTCGCCGGCCTGCAGTTCCAGGTCGTCGACTCGCTCGCCCAGGCGGTGGACGCCGCCCCCGAGGGCCGTATCGAGGCGATCGCCAACTACACGGCGTTCCAGCAGCTCCGCAAGGCCGTGGTGGCCTGATGAGCGACCAGTCCTACCAGCAGTACGGCCAGCAGCCGTACGGCGAACAGCCGTACGGCGAACAGCCGTACGGCGAGCAGCAGTTCGCCGATCAGCAGTTCGCCGAGCACCAGCAGCAGTACGGGCAGCAGCACTACGGCGAGCAGCAGCAGTACGGCGGGCAGTCGTACGGCGAGCCGCAGTACGACCAGCAGCAGCAGTACGACCAGCAGCCGTACGGCGAGCAGCAGTTCACCGGCCGGCAGCAGGGGTTCGACGAGCCGCAGCAGCAGTACGGGGGCGATGCGCCGGAGGCGGCGCCGAGGTACGGGAGGTCTTCGAGGATGAGTGAGAGCAGCCTGCGGGTGGTCTGGGTGTACCCGGACCTGCTGTCCACGTACGGCGACCGCGGCAACGCGCTGGTGGTGGAGCGGCGGGCGCAGCAGCGCGGTCTCGGGGTGCAGCGGATCGACGTGCGCTCCGACCAGTCGGTGCCGACCAGTGGTGACATCTACCTGATCGGTGGCGGTGAGGACCGTCCGCAGCGCCTCGCGGCGGAGCGGCTGCGCAACGACGGCGGGCTGGTCCGGGCGGCCGAGAACGGTGCGATCATCTTCTCGGTCTGTGCGGGTTTCCAGATCCTCGGCCACGAGTTCGTGAACGACCTCGGCGAGCGCGAGGCGGGCCTGGGCCTGCTGGACGTGTGGACCACCCGCGGCGAGGGCGCGCGCTGCGTCGGCGACGTGCTGGCGGAGGTGGACCCGGCGCTGGGTCTGCCGCAGCTGACCGGGTTCGAGAACCACCAGGGCGTCACGCACCTCGGTGAGGGCGTCAAGCCGTTCGCCAACGTGCAGGTCGGCCGGGGCAACGGCACCGGCGACGGCACCGAGGGCGCCTGGCGCGACACGGTGTTCGGCACCTACATGCACGGTCCGGTGATGGCCCGCAACCCCGGCGTCGCCGACATGCTGATCAAGCTGGCGCTGGACGTCAACGCGCTGCCGGCGGCCGACACCACCTGGTACGACGCGCTGCGCACCGAGCGGATCGCCGCGGCGGCCCGCCCGGCGTAGCCGCCGGCTGTTGACTCGGTGGACGGCTGACCGCCATGTGGTCAGCCGTCCCCGGCGGAACAACTTCATAGGAGAATAAGGAGAGCCCGGGCGCAACACCCTCCTCGGCGGTCGGGTCGCAGTTACGTGTGGTGCGTCGAGGAAGCCGCCCCCGCGTCGGTTTCGGCCCGGCCGGACGCAGGAACCGTATGCTGTGCAGCAGGTCCGATTCGGGCGCTATGTCCGATTCTCAACCACCAGTCCGGCCGTCCGAATCCTGCTCGGGAGTTGGCAAAGCAATGCGTATTGGTGTCCTGACCAGTGGCGGTGACTGCCCCGGCCTGAACGCCGTCATTCGTTCCGTGGTCCACCGGGGGGTGGTCGACCACGGCGACGAGATCATCGGGTTCGAGGACGGCTGGCGCGGTCTTCTGGAGGGCGTGCACCGCCCGCTGACGCTGGACTCGGTGAGCGGAATCCTCGCCCAGGGCGGCACGATCCTCGGCTCCTCCCGGGTCCAGCCGAGCCACCTGCGCGACGGCGTGGAGCGCGCCAAGCGGTACTGCGCGGACCTCGGCATCGACGCGGTGATCCCGATCGGCGGCGAGGGAACCCTGAAGGCCGCGAAGCTGATGAGCGACGCGGGCCTGCCGGTGGTCGGCGTGCCAAAGACCATCGACAACGACATCGCCTGCACCGACGTCACCTTCGGCTTCGACACCGCCGTGTCGGTGGCCACCGAGGCGCTCGACCGGCTGAAGACCACCGCCGAGTCGCACCAGCGCGTCATGGTGGTCGAGGTGATGGGCCGCCACACCGGCTGGATCGCCCTGAACGCGGGCATGGCGGCCGGCGCGCACGCCATCGTCGTCCCCGAACGCCCC
Organism: Kitasatospora sp. NPDC004614; assembly: GCF_042873675.1. NCBI lineage: Bacteria > Bacillati > Actinomycetota > Actinomycetes > Kitasatosporales > Streptomycetaceae > Kitasatospora > Kitasatospora sp. NPDC004614. The sequence continues at coordinate 287,341 of NZ_JBIALR010000007.1, read as the reverse complement.
TTCCACATCGACAAGTTGACCGATGTGGTGCGCGAACGCTTCGACCGCCAGAAGAAGTTCGCGATCGTGGTGTGCGCCGAGGGCGCCAAGCCCGAACCCGGCACCATGGCCTGGGAGGAGGGCACCAAGGACATGTACGGCCACGAGCGGTTCACCGGCATCGCCACCCAGCTCTCCCGCGAACTGGAGTACCGCCTCGGCAAGGAGGCCCGCCCGGTGATCCTCGGCCACACCCAGCGCGGCGGCACCCCGACCGCCTACGACCGCGTCCTCGCCACCCGCTTCGGCTGGCACGCCGTCGAGGCCGCCCACAAGGGCGCGTTCGGCCACATCACCGCACTCCAGGGCACCGACATCCGCCTGGTGCCGCTCGGCGAGGCCGTCGCCGAGCTGAAGACGGTGCCGTCCGACCGCTACCTGGAGGCCGAGACCGTCATCTGACGGCCCGCCAACTGCCGTTCCGGGGGCGCGTCGTGGTTCACCACGGCGCGCCCCCGGCGATAGCCTTCGCCGCATGGAGATCCTCGCCTACGGCGTCCAAGCAGACGAACAGCCGCTCCTGGAACAGGCCTTCGCGGGCCGGCACTCCCTACGCACCCTGGCCGTGTTCCTCAACCGCGACACCGCCCCGCTCGCCGCCGGCTACCCGGCCGTCAGCAGCAGCGTCAACGACGTCCTCGACGCCAAGACCCTCTCCGTCCTCGCCGCCGGCGGCACCCGACTGGTCGCCCAGCGCTCCACCGGCTTCAACAACATCGACCTCGACGCCGCCGCCGAACTCGGCCTCACCATCGCCCGGGTCTCCCACTACAGCCCCTACGCCGTCGCCGAACACGCCTGGGCGCTCGCCCTGGCCGTCAACCGCCGACTCACCCGCGCCGCCAACCGCTCCCGCGAGTTCGACTTCCGCCTCGACGGCCTGATGGGCCGCGACATCCACGGCATGACCGTCGGCGTCATCGGCACCGGCAAGATCGGCGAATGCTTCGCCCGCATCGCCGCCGGCTTCGGCACCCACCTCCTCGGCTGGGACATCACCCCCAACCCCGCCTGCCTCGACCTCGGCATGCACTACACCGAACTACCCGAACTCCTCACCCAGGCCGACCTGATCAGCCTCCACGTCCCCCTCGTCCCCGCCACCCACCACCTCATCGACGCCACCGCCCTCGCCCGCATGAAGCACGACGCCATCCTCGTCAACTCCAGCCGCGGCGGCCTGGTCGACGCCGTCGCCCTCGTCGAAACCCTGCGCGCCGGACGCCTGGCCGGCGTCGGCCTCGACGTCTACGAGGAAGAAACCGGCGTCTTCTTCACCGACCGCTCCATCCACGGCATCACCGACGACACCCTCGCCCGCCTCATCACCTTCCCCCAGGTCCTCGTCACCAGCCACCAGGCCTACTTCACCCACACCGCCGTCGGCCAGATCATCGACGCCACCGCCCGCAACATCGACGACTACGCGGCCGGCCGCACCAACGAGAACACCCTCGTACCGAAGAACTCATGATCTTGGGTACCGCGCCAGCCGCATTCCGGGGTCGACATTCGAGCGGGATCCCAGCTCGACTTCGCCCAATCCCTGCGGCGAGGCCCCGATGCCTGGCCCTGCACGACCTGCCAGCCGTCCCGACTGCCGTCCCGTCATCGTGCCCGGCCACGATGGCCGGGCACGATGACGCAACGCACTGTGGCTACTCGTCAGAGTCCTCGTCGCCCAGTTCGTCTGGCGGCGCCGACCGGCGGTACTGCGGATGGTCGAGGTCCAACTGCTTGGCCGCGTGCAGTGGTACCGCGTACCGAGAGCGATCTGCCCAGGCGATGGTCTGGTGGCACAGCCTCGCGGTGGCGCGGGCCAGCATCGTCCGGTCGATGCCCTCCGCGACGCCGACGGGATAGATCTCGGTCGCCGTCATGGCCCACCACGGGGTCTTGAGCTGGTTTGCCTCCCGCTCGCCTTCGTCACCACCCTTGCCCGGATCGGCGTCCCAGCGGGTGATCTTACTTCCGAGGTCGCCACCCTTGGCCTGGTAGTTGCGTGGGACGTTGAAGAGGACCCAGAACGGGTATCCGAAATCCACCTTGGCGCGGTGCAGCTTGGTCGATGTGAAGTCGATGTCCTCCTTGTCCGTCTTCGAATCGTTCTCGCGCGAGACGGGGACGTACTGGGGAACCTCCGTCGGAGCGACGTTCATCCGGATGACAGCGCTCGGCCTCCTGCGCGGGGCGTTCTTGCCCTTGCCATACCCGGGCAGCCAGGTACGCGGATCGGTGCTTTCCCCTTCCTCGTAGCTCTGCTTATCGTTGTGCAGGCCCGTCCACATCCGACGGCAGGCGTGGCCGTCGACCATGACGACGTAGCGCGTGCCTGGTTCCAGCTCGTCGCGGACGAGGCTGGCAAGGGCGTCTTCGACCTGGGCCGCGGCCTCTGCCCAGCGCTCCTTGTCCGTCTGGCCCTTGCCGTCGACGTGCAGGGCGTAGTCGCTCGCGTGGAAGGCCGCGATCGCCTCCCGGTAGGGCACCCATGCCCCGATCAGGGGAGTCCACGCCCGCAGCGTCCAGGTGCCGTCTTCCTCTTCCGGCGGGAACAGGGCGGTAGCGATGATGATGCGCTTGGTCTGCTTGCCGTCAGCCGTCTTGGTCTGCCGGCGCGCGTGGATGCCGCAGTAGACGAGGCTGCCGGCCTCGTCTCCCTTCCTGTCCTTCGCCAGGGCCCGCGCGAGGCGCTGGTCGATGATGCCGAGCGAGCGGTACAGGTCGAGCAGCGCCATGTACGCGGCGTGGTCCTTCCCCTGCTTCGGGGGGCTGATCTCCGTCGCGGGCTTTCCGAATGATCCCGGCTTCATCCCGCTCGTGAACTGGCAGACGAAGCCCTTCTTGGCCAGGAGACGGCGGACCCGGAACTTCCCGTCGTATCGCTCCTTGCGGAGCAGGAAGGCGTTCCTCTTCTCTCCGTCCTTCTTCTTCAGGGCCGGAAGCTCGGTCTCGCACCAGACGCCGACCATTACGTGCGAGTCACTGTCGGCGAAGTCGTCTGCGAAGGACTTGAACTCCACTGCTCGGTCGATGTCGTCGCCGTGTGCCAGGAAGCGCTCGGCCTTGCGGAAAACCGCGCTGATGCCGGGTGCGAGGGTGATCTCCTCGCCCGGCTGCGGGTCGCCGATGGGCGGGCTGTCCGGGAAGGCCAGGGAGAGTGCGTTGACCATACGCAGGCGGGTGCTGTGGCGGTACCACAGGCACACGATCCGCAGGTGTTCGAACCCCTGGGCGTTCACCGATGCGGTGATCTCCTCGGCCGGAGGGAATCCGATGCTGTGGAGGACCTCTCCGGCCTTGGTCCGGCGCTCCCGCTCCTGCGGGGACATCTTCTGCTTGTCCGTGGGGCGAGGCTCGAAGACCATCGGCTCCACCGCGAAGTCGACCCAGGTGGCCTTCTCGCCCAGCGCCTTGGTGACGTGCTCGGCGAGAAGCCTCAGGTGCAGGGTGCCGGGGCCCGTGCCGACGGCGAAGCTGTCGTTCTTCGCCATGAGCGGGCGGATGGCGCCGGCGTCGGGAGTGATGAACGTGGGGAAGGTCCCGTCGTCGGCGGCCTTCTGCAGCACCGCCCGTTCCACCGTGACGCGTGTCTGCAGTTCCTGCAGCAGGCTGACGTCCATCTTGTCGCGGGCCAGCAGCTCCAGGGCGCGCTGGTTGACCGCCCGGACAGTGCCGCTGCGGACCAGTTCAGTGTGGAGGATCGGCAGTCCGTCGCTGCCCTGGTGGATGTGCGTCGACTTGGCGAGGACCATGTTGCTGTCCACGCGGGTGACGTGGGCGTCCAGGAAGATGACGGGATCGACGATGTTGGGCTCGGTCTTCATGACCACCGAGAGCCGGGACATCGCGTACTGGGCCTTGGTTGTGGCGTTGACCTCGGTTCCGTCGTCGCGGACGTTGTACTTGCGGCCGAAGGGGGCGTCCCAGGCGATGAGCCCGCCCCTGCTGTCCGGCAGGTAGGTGACCTCCCGCTTGTTCGGGTTGGCCTTCCAGCCGATCGTGCGGTTCTTGTAGACCTGGTCGCCGTTGGCGTCGAGCGTGAAGGAGCCGTCCTTCTCCTTGGCGGGGACCTTCTCGGTGATCGGGACGAGGTCGTAGATGGTGAACTTCTGCTCGGCGAGCTTCTTGGAGATCACCCAGGGCACGGCCACGTACATCCAGTCGGGGCACTTCGGTTGCTTGCCCGAGGCCGGCTTTAGGAATCGGGCCATCTCGAACTCCTGCTCGGGTGTGCTCGCGATGGCTTCGGCCACCGGCGGCACTTCGAGGAGGACTGCCTGGTCGGTGTTCATCCCCTTGCTGTAGCCAACGATGCACCGGAAGACGTGGCGCAGGGTGTCGTCGTCGATCTTCTCCAGCGATACCAGGAAGTTGAGGTATCGGTCAAGGTGGACGTACCCGCCGGTCTTGAACTTCAGGTAGGTGATCGCGGTCGAGTACGGCAGGTTCTTCTGCTCGTCGTCCCCCTCGCCCGTCACCTTCTCCCATTCGTCCCGCACGCTCCGCGGGAAGATGCGCACGTACACCTTCTGCCCCTGGACGAGTTCGGGGGTGCAGCGCAGGGTGAGGGTACTCGGGAGGGGCGTGCTGCTGTCGGTCACTGCGGTGGTCTCTTTCGGGAGCGCTGGGCTATGTGGAGAGGGCGAGGTCGACGCCCGCGTAGGTCAGGAAGGCGTTGACCGCCTCGCCGTACAGTTCGGCCATCTGCCGGCGTTCTTCCGGCCCCCAGCGGCGGGCCATGCGGTCGATGATGCTGGCCAGGTCGGAGCTCCAGGTCTCGTCCTGGAAGGCGTAGTCCACGAAGTGCAGCTCCATGTTGGTGCCGCCGCGCCGGGCACGGCCGGCGAGCTGGATGAGGGAGACCAGCATCCCGGCGACCATTTGCTCTTGGAGAACGAGGTCCATGGTCGACAGCTGAGGGGAGGAGCGCAGGATGGTGGCCAAATGATCGCGTGCTGCGGCGTGGGCGTTCTGCAGAGCCGCGACGGGGTCCGACGTATCGGATGCAGACAGCGAGTTGATGCCTGCGGCGTTGACGCTGCCGTACATCCAGGTCGGATCGTCGATGATCAGCGGGGGCCTCACGCACAGGTAGATGGAGTGGATGGCCGAGCGGAGGTTGACGACGATGTTCAATCCTCTGGCGATGTTAGCCAGCGGGGCGACCAGGATGTCGCCGAATTCGGGGAACTCCTCAACCTCTTCGACAGTGATGCGGCGGACCAGCGACGGATCGGGGAGATGCCGGACGTTGCTGTGGCGGTCTTCCTCCCGGACGAGGACGCACACTCGGTGGGAGAGCCCCTTCGCCTTGGAAAGGCCGGTCGCGATGTGGCCGCACTGCTCGTAGCTGTTGGCCGTGAGAATCACGCGGGCGCGGGTCTTGTCCGTCTTGGCCAGGCGAGCGAGTTTCCGCGACAGCTTCGTCTCGTACAGGCGCTCGCCGATCTCACGCAGGGCTTCGGGCTTGTCGGCGGGGAACCTCCCAGCAACCTGGATCCGTCCCCCCGCGTTGCGGTGACCGTTCCCGTAGGTGACGGCCGAGGACTCGACCAGGATGGACTCTTCCTGCGCGTCGGTCATCCACCACATCACGGGAGCGTGGACGTGTTCCTTCACCGCCTGGGGGAAGTAGGCCGTGGCGGAGAGCCCGAAGACGGGCCGTTCCACGCCAGCGGTGATCAGCGAGACCAGCCCGCCGAGTTCCGACACGTAGGTGTGCGGGTCACCGGCCATGTGCTGGGCGGAGAGTTTGGCGTCCTTCTCCGGGTTCTTCATGCCGGTGACCCGGTACCCGTTGATGGGCTTTCCGATCGTTCCGTGCGGGAGTACCTCGGCGATGCCGCCGGAGTGCATGGAGTCGATGATGCTGTTGGCGGAGATCAGCTCGGAGTGGCGCAGTGACTGGGCGGTGTCGCGCAGTCCGGCCAAGGAGTTGTCCAGCTCGCTCATCAGTGTGCGGATGAGGAGGTGGTCGATGGCCCGGTTGCGTGCGCGGCTGTCGCTGACGATCGGGACCAGTTCCTGGTGGAGCCTGAGCTTGAGTGCGTCGCGCTGGTTGATGCCGCGCGGCGACACGACGGTGCCCAGGATTCTGTTGACACCTTCCCACTCAGGCTCCAGGAAGTCGCGTGTGCGGGCCCGCGCGTCGTCCTCGCTGATATCGAGGGCCGGCACCAGGGCGTTGAGCCGGTCGACGGCCTCACGGGGAAGCGGTTGGCCGTCGCCGACCTCGTACTCGGGGAACAGGATGCTGATGAGCTCGCGGTCCTTGGAACGCGGCAGGCGCCACCCCTCGTAGTCGTATTCGTGCCGAAGCCGAGCGACTCTGGCGTCGTCGTGGTGGTTGAGCCGGAACGCCTTGGTGCACAGTCCGGTCAGCAGGGACTCGGCCATGAGCCGGACGTGGCTGATCGGTTCGATGAGTTGGTTCTCGAACCGCAGGGGAAGGTACTTGGCCGCGGTGTCCAGGGTCTGCGGTTCCGCTGTCCACGGCTGCCGGGAGTGCAGGTCGACGGTGATGGCGCACCGGTCGACGGCGACGGCCTGGAAGGCGTCGATCTCGTCGATGATGACGAAGTCGCTGGCGCGGAGGACGAATTCGCGGACGGTGACGGAGCGGGTCGGGCGGCCGTCGATCTGGATGCCCACCCGCATGGTGCCCTGAATGAAGTTGTGGTGGTTGGTGACGATCACCGTGGCGTCGGCGGCCTGGTAAGCGGGGGTGAACTTGCCGCAGGTCGGGATCCAGGGGCAGGCCAGCATATCTCCGCCGCCCCGCAGGCCCAGGCAGTTCTCCCTGCCGGGGTGGTAGGTGCCGGAGGAATCGAGCCAATGCTGCTGCGCGCACCCATAAGCGAGGTGGTCGACGTCGCGGAGCCCTCGTTTGCCCCACTCCCCGGGGGCGTCGGGGTCTTCCTTGACCAGGGACGCGTGCTTGAGCGCCCTGTGGTGCCGCGAGGACGGCGACATCAGCGGAGCGCAGGTCGCCAACTGCTCGGTCTTGCCTGCCTTGTGCAGGATCTCGAGGTCCCGGCCGATGTCCCAGACCGAGGCGAGCGTGGCCTTGACGTCGGGGACGAGCAGGGTGACGCGGTAGTTGTTGAGCGCGGCCCACGAGCCCAGCAAGCGGACCAGCACGGACTTTCCAGTTCCGGTGGGCGCGTGGAAGATCTGGGTCAGGCCAGCCAAGAGGTCCAGCACGTCGACGGTGTCGGTGTCGCGGGCCTTGAGCCGGTCGAGCAGGCCCGTCAGCACCTTGAGCAGCCAGGGGCCCGCCTCGGTGTTCTCGTACTGGGTGTCCAGGATCCGCGCGATGTCCTTGAGCTCCTGGACGGCGACCCTGATCGTGCCGAGGCCGGGCCGGGTGGTGATGCCCGGAAGCGCGTCGTGGCCGAGCGGCTGGGTGAACGAGGGAAAGCGGGGGATGGTGACTCGCCCGTGGACGATCTCATTGCCCTCGGTACGCTCACTCGTCTCGTACATCTGGCCCGGCGCGGCAAAGTCGTGGGGCTTGCGCCGGCTGCTCGGACGCCGGAAGGGCGCGAGAAGGCTCTCGACGTAGCCGAGGTAGTCCCCTCCCAGGTGGGGGCGGGCCGCGGTGGCGGTGAGCGGATCGCCGACCAGGGTGAACAAGTGCAGCGACGTCTCCTCGTCCTCCTCGTCACCGATGTCCAGGGCGCCGAGGAGGATCCGTGCTGCGGAGGCGAACCGCCTCTCATCGGCGAGGTCGGGGTTGGCGATCTTCATCACCCCGGCCACGAGCAGGCGTTCCTCACTGCTCAGCTCAGTCCACCGGTCCCACGCCTGTGGTTTGCAGCTGGCGAAGAACGCTGCGTGGCGGAACGAGGCCAAGGGCCTGCCGTCGTCGTCGCACTGCGGGAAGTAGTGGACGGCAAGGGCCAGCGCAGCGCGGATGAAGGAGTCCTTGACGGTCATCTGGCTCACTCCCACACCACCCCGGCGCTCCGGCAGACCAGCTGGGCGAATTCGGTCATGGTCACGGCTTTCATTCCGTACTTCTCGCAGGTCACGGTCAGCAACGGGATCTGGTCGGCCCGGTGGTCGGGTACGACGAGCCACTCGGCTCCGCCCTTGTCGCCCTCGTTGCGGTGCAGGCTCTCGGCCAGGACGCGGACATTGGAGTAGTCCTTCACGTCCACGGTGAAGACGTACGTGCTCCCGTCGGGGCCCTTGACCTCAATGCGGTGGTCATACGCATCGCTCATCGGCCAGAGCCTGACGGCCTCGTCGACATCTGCCTGCCCGGCGGCCAGCCGCTCCCGCAGGACGGTATGCAGACGCAGCTCGTACAGGCCCGGCACACACGTGTAGCGCCACACACCGCGCTTGAGCGCCAGGTGCCCCTCGACCGGCTTCGCCTCGGGCACGGCGCCCGTCGTACCCAACGCGAGCGCAGCCTCCTGCGGAGCGGGAGTATCGGAGCTGTCGGGGTGCAGCTGCGGCGCGTCTCCCGAGGTGGGCCAGAACATGAAACTGGCACCGGTGTCGGCATGCCGACCATAGAGGCAGGCGACTCGGTAGTACTCGCGGCCCGCAGTCATCCGCTTGCTGACCTTCATGGGCCACTTGCACACCGTGCAGGGGAACCACCACGTGTGGTAGATCGAGTGATACGGGATCGCCTCGTAGTAGCCGATCGCGTTGAGGGGCAGGCCGCGCTTGTTCAGTTCCTCGGCCGTGCCCGCGGGGTACTTCACCAGCGTGGTGCGGTCCTTGACGTACTGGGCGTCGCCGCGGCCTTTGAGGATCTCGTACATCTGGTCCTGGACGAGCTCGTCCTCGAGCTGCTCCTCGGTGAACCGCATCCGACCGATCCGCCGGAGCCGCGCCAAGATCCGGTGCAACTGCTCGGTCTCCCACTGCAGATCGAAGGCGTTGGCGGTAACGCAACCGTCCTCGTCGACCACGGGAAAGTCGAGATCGCCGAACCCGGACCGGTCCAGCCACGGCGGAAGCAGTCCCTCGACGGGGCCGCGCAGCTTTTGGCGGAAGTCACCGAACGACAGCGGAACCCCAGGACCGTACGCAGCGAGCAAGTCCCCGTGGTACCGCATCAGCTTCTCGGCCCGGTGCCGCGAGCTCAGGTCCGGGGTGGTGACCGTCTGACAGGCTTTGATGAAGGTGAAGTTGATCAGCCGGAACGCCTCGAAGTGAGAGAACGTCAGGCCGTCGTCATCGACATGGATCGTCACGGCAGACGACCGTAGAGCACGGGTCTGACAGATCGTCAGGGAAGGGCCTCGGACCGCCCGAAATGACTATTCCGACACAGGCGTTACGGCCGGGTACATCTCCCTGTAGACATGCAGGTATGCGGCGATGTGCTGCTGCCCGAGGACAGTGACGTGCCACCGGTATTCGAGGACGTGCGTACCGCCCGGCGCCAGCCGGGGGCGCAGCTCAATGAACCCTCTGCTGGGGTGCGCCTGGCGCTTCGGCCGGTAGCCGACGGCGAGGAAGAACAAGGACTTGCCCGTCAGTTCGCTCTCGTGGAGCCCCGCCGGGCCGGCCGCGGCGACACGTAGCAGAACACCCCACAGCCATTCGGACAGCAGGTGCGCGGGGGGCGACGGTTCGGCAGGCTCTCCCAGCCCGGCGCGGGCGCAGGCGCGGCCGCGGCGGGTGATCTCCACCAGGGTGCGCTCCACCTCACCGATCCCGGGAACCTCTACCCGGTCCTTGGATACCTTGATCAGTTCCAACCGGCCCAGAGAGTGGAGGGTTGCGCCCGCGCCCTGATCGTGAACACCTGTGCTCCGTAGGCGCTGCTGAAGACGCGTGCGGCCGACGACCTCGGCGGGCCCGTCGAGAGCGAACGGCAGCTTCCGCCACTGCGCTGCCGCCGGAACACCGACCTGGCTCTGGCGGCGCATCCACATCTCCGCTTCGGTCATCTGGTCGTCCCGCAGGATCTCGCCCAGATAGATCTGTTGACGGTCATTCAGTCCCTGCCAGCGCTCGACCGCCGTTGCCGACGGAGCGTGGTGCTCCCGTACCAGCAGACGAGGAGGCTCGTCCGCCGGCCGCGTTCGCATCCAGGCATCCAGGACCATGCGGACCGGTACCCCGTACACGGTGGCCATTTGCTGCACGAGTCGGCCGGTGTGGTCCGACTCCTTCCAGTTCCAGCCGGACACGTGACGGCCCCGCTCCAGGCTCCGGATCTTGTGCGCGTCCACGAACAGGTCGCTTCCCACGGGAGTGGCACGTAGTTGGGCCGCGACCTCCTCCGCAGTGAGACCGGCACCGTACCGAAGGTCGATCAGAGTCTCGGACCCGCTAGGAGTTCCGGTGAGGTCGGCGGTGGCGCAGCCGAGAGCATTCGCCAGTCGCCGCACGTTTCTGGCCTCAGGCGCGTACCTGCCCTCCTCCCAGTACACGATCACGCGGTACGTGACGCCTATGCGATCGGCAAGCTCCTGCGAACTGAGTCCGGCCTGCTCTCGCAGCGCGCGGATCTTGGTGTGATCAACGGTCAGCAGACGCCTCGCCATGTGCGCCAGAAAAGCGCACTGAAGACTTCATCGCAACAGCTTTACGCCGAGCGGATCCGCAGCCACCCTGCAAAACCAACCGCTGGCAGGATGGCAGACGACGACGCGCCTCCACTGGTCGGCTGGGCGACGACGTGGCCCCAGACATGGAAGCGGCACCACGATCGTGATCGTTTGTGACGACGAATCAGTTCGCGGCGGCCGTGGAGGCCGAGGTAGCCCAAGAGGTGAGGTGCGGCGGGACCGCCTTCGGGAGGTCGCAGGCCTGGCGGCGAGATGCTTCCCGCGCCGGAAGACGCGGCAGACCTTCGCGAAGCTGACCGAGGCGATACCGACGGGCGTCGGACGGGCGGACGCTCGCGAAGGCCCTGCGGACTTGGTCCGCACCGGCTGCAACGCTTCCTGTCCCGCGCGGTATGGGGGCACGACGCCGTACACGAGCGCGCGACCCGTTGGGCGGTAGCAGCTCGCCGGCAACGAGACGGTGCTGGTGGTGGATGAGACCGGCGATGAGAAGTCCTCCACGGAGACGGTCGGTGCGGCCCGCCAGCACTCCGGCGCGCTGGGCGGAATCGGATTGTGCCGGGTCGCCGTCCCCCTCACCGACGCAAGCCGGTCCGGGCACGCCCTGGTGGACCGGGAGCTGCACCTAACGCGAGACTGGGCGGCGCAAGCTGACCCGTGTCCCGGACTATCTCGCGTTCGCAACTAAGCCTCAGTTGGCTGCCGTGGTGCTTCCCGGGCCCGTGAGGCGGGCTGGGAAAACACCCTCGTGCCCAGGGCCTGACCCGCGAGAGCCCGGGTCTGCGGGCGCGGCAGACTCAAGCACCGAAGAGGCGCCGCAGTTCGGCGACGGTCCGCCCCGGTTCCGTGGCATGCACCGTGGTGAGGCCCAGCGCGGCGGCAGGCGCCAGGTACCGCTCGGTGTCGTCGACGAACACGCACTGGTCGCCGGGCAGATCGAGCAGGTCGAGGACGACCCGGAAGATCTCGGGCTCCGGTTTGCGCAGACCGTGGTCCTCGGAGATCACCACGGCGTCGTACTCCAAGTCGTACCCGGCGTAGAGGTCCCAGGGCGCCCTGCCGACCGAATTCGACAGGATGCCGATCTTCACCCCGGCGCGGCGCACTTCGGCGACCACGGCGATCAGGGACGCCTCCGGGCGCAGGTCGGCGAAGATACGGCCCATCAGGTTCTCGGCCGGGACGCCGAGTCGCGCCGCGGCCTCGGTGTTCCACTCCGCCTGGGTCAGCGCGCCTCTCTCCAGCTCCTCGGTGTGACGGACCATCTCCTGGTCCAGGTAGAGGGAGTTGATCAGGGCGCCCTCCGGTAGCCCCGCACGCTTCTCGAAGGCAAGTGCGGCGGGGGCCAGCGGAGTCGTCAGCACCCCGCCGAAGTCGAGGACGAGGCCCTTGAAGGAGGTCATGAACGGGCCTTCAGGGGACCGGCGAACGACTTGCGCAGCGATGACGGCGCCGCGACGGGGAGCAGGGAAGCCAGCAGCTTTCCCTTCAAGGTGGCGGGCTCCCTGGTCAGTTGAACGTCGACACGCGTTCCGTCGCCCTCGGGAGTCATGCGGAAGATCCACCCGCCTCCCGGCCCGAAGAGCTTGGAGTCGAGAGTGCGGATGGTGACCGTGTCCCCTCCGGGCTCCCACTCGTAGCGGGCACGTTCCCAGGCGGCGGCGGTGCCCTCGGTCACCTCGGCCCAGCCCTCTCCCGTGCCGTGGACCTCGAAGTGTTCCGCGTCGATGGTGGGCCACGCAGCGGAGCGGGCGGGGCTGAAGTCGGTGAGGACGGTCAGCACCTCGGAAGGCGTCAGCGAGGAGACGAGATGGAAGTTCACAACGGTCATGGATCATCCTCCACGTACGTGGACAGGGCGGGTCGTGCCGCAGTCAGGGGTCTGTGGCGGGCTGTGAGGGCAGCACTGCCTGGTCGGGCTCCACTCTGGCGGCCATGGAAGGTCGATGTCGTCCGTCAGTTGACGGCCTGATGTGGCGTAGGTCGTGGTACCCAACGGCCTGCCGCCTGCTCGCGCGAAACTCCGGCGGTGCAGGTTGCGGTCGAAGGGGAGGTCGTCGCGGAGGCGGGTGAGCTGATGGATCGGGCGCCCCGCCCGTGCCGAACTCCCCTGTCGGGCTGACCGATGTTTCGGACAGCCCGGCCGGACTTCCTTCGGGGCGCCCCGGTAGGGTGGTGGGTCGTGGCCAGTCGTAAAACGTCGATCATGGAAGCAGCGGCGCGGGTGATCGCGCGGCGCGGGGTGCGTGGGCTGCGGGTGGAGGAGCTCGCGGCCGAGGCGGGTGTGTCCACCGCGCTGATCTACTACCACTTCAAGGACCGGACGGGGATTCTCCGGCAGACGCTGGAGTTCATCAACGACCGGGCGGAGCGGTACACGACCGAACGCGCCGCGGACGCCCCGCCGTTGACGGCCCGCGAGGAGCTGGAGCAGACGCTGCTGCTGGAGCTCCAGGACACCGCGGTGGTGCGGGAGAACAGCACCGCCTGGGGCGAGCTGCGGGCGAGCGCGGTGTTCGACGAGACGCTGCGGGAGGACCTGGCCCGGGCCACCCGGATCTGGGTGCAGGAGATCGCCGAACTGCTCGGCGCCGTCCGGCCGATGGCCTCGGCGGTGGCGCTGGCCGGTGCGGCCGAGCGGTTGACGGCGCTGCTGGAGGGGCTGAGCACGCGCTGGCTCAGCGGCAGCCTCCCGCTGACGCACGCCCGGACGCTGATGGCCGAGGCCGTCGACGTCGAGGTGGCCCGGCTCGGTTCCTGATCCACCGAGATCGGCGCGCGCCGGACGTCAAGGGCGCGCCGGATGTCGAGGGCGCGCCGGGGCACGCGCATGTTTGACCGATTTTTCAGTCAGTGCGAACCTGGACCCGCAGGAGAGGTGCTGCCCGTCGGCACCGTCACACGATCCGGAGACCCTCGATGACCCACCACCACCCCGACGCCCGCCCCCGGGTGCCCGCGGACGACGTCCCGCACGCGCGGACCTGGATGTCCTGGCCCTCCCGCCGGGGCGTGTGGGGACTGCGGCTGGGGGGCGTCCAGGACGACATCGCGCTGATCGCCCGCACGGTCGCCGAGTTCGAACCGGTGGTCCTGTGCGCCCCCGACGAGTGGACGGCGGGCAAGGCCCGGTCCCGGTGCGGTTCCGGGGTGGAGGTGATCAGCTCGGTTCCCACCGACGACCTGTGGATGCGCGACACCGCGCCGGTGTTCCGCCGGAACGGCCACGGCGGCCTGGATGCCGTGGACCTCAACTTCAACGGCTGGGGCAACAAGCAGGTCCACCACGACGACGCCCGGGTCGCCGGACTGATCGCCGCCCGCCGGGGCCTGCGGCACGTCCACACGGACTTCGTTGGCGAGGGCGGCGCGATCGAGACGGACGGCGACGGCACCGTGATGGCCACCGAGAGCAGCCTGGTCAACAAGAACCGCAACCGCGGCATGAGCCGGGACGAGGTCGAGGCCGCCGTCCTGGCGGCCTACGGCGCGGACACCATGATCTGGCTGCCCGGGATCAAGGGCCGGGACATCACCGACGACCACGTGGACGTCACCTCCCGGTTCGTCCGGCCCGGCGTGGTGATGGTCCAGCTGCCGCCCCCGGACCGCGACGACGAATGGGCCCGGGACGCCCGCGAGCAGTTCGCGATCCTCTCCACCGCCACCGATGCCCGGGGCCGCCGCCTCCAGGTCGTTCCCGTGCACGGGCCGGACACCGTCCGCTCGCGCAGCTCGAAGTTCGTCGACTCCTATCTCAACTTCCACCTCGTCAACGGCGGCGTCATCACCACCCAGTTCGGCGACCCGTACAAGGACGCCGCCGCGAAGGAGGCGCTCGCCGCCGCCTTTCCCGGCCGTGCGGTGGTGCAGCTCGACGTCGACCGGCTGATGGCCGGGGGCGGCGGGATCCACTGCTCGACGATGCACGAGCCGCTGCCGTAGCCGCTGCCGTAGCCGTCGGCCGGTTCACGCGGCGGGCTGCTGCTGGGTGACGCAGTGGATGCCGCCGCCGCCCGCCCCGAGGTAGTCGATGTTGAGCTGCTCGACCGTACGGCCGGGGAACAGCCGGGCGAGGGTGGCTCTGGCGGCGCTGTCGGCCCGGCTGTCGCCGAACTGTGCGGAGATCACCGCGTTGTTGCACAGGTAGTAATTGGGCCGCCCTGCACTGGCTCGCCCTCTCCGACGAACGCGTCCGCACCAGCCTGGAGGCCGAGTACGCGCGCTGGCGGTCCTCCTTCGTGCTGCTGTTCCAGTGCCTGGCCGAGGAGCGCGGCAGCACCGCCGACCCGGTTCCGCTCGGCGAGGCCTTCGCCGCCGCCGTGGACGGGCTCGCCGCCATCGGGTCGCTCGACGGGACGGTGGACGCCGAACGGGTGCTCCGGACGCTGCTGGACGCGCTGTCCGCCGCGGTCTGACCTGCCGCCGGGCGACGCTCCCGGCCGGATCCGGCAGGTCCCGGAACGGCTCTACAGTGCGCGGCGCGCGGCGGCGATCCACTCGGGGTCCCAGCCCGGCCGGGGGACGGACTCCAGCAGCAGCCTGGTGTAGGCGTGCTGCGGGGTGTCGAGGACCTGGGCGGTGGGGCCGGACTCGACGATCCGTCCGTGGCGCATCACGACCACCTCGTCGGTGACGCAGCGGACGACGCCGAGGTCGTGGGTGATGAACAGGTAGCCGATGCCGGTCTGTTCGCGGATGTCGGCGAGCAGGTTGAGCACCTGGGCCTGCACCGAGACGTCCAGCGCGGCGACCGCCTCGTCCAGCACCAGCACGGCCGGTCGGACGGCCAGCGCCCGGGCGATGGCGACGCGCTGGCGCTGCCCGCCGGAGAGCTGCCGGGGCAGTGCCTCGGCGGCCCGGGTGCCGAGGCCGACCTGGTCGAGGAGTTCCGCGATCCGGGCGGGGTGGTCGGTGCCGGGGTAGTGCAGCCGCAGCGTCTCGGCCAGCACGGCCCGGACGCTGGTGCGCGGGTCCAGCGAGAGGTAGGGGTCCTGGAAGACCATCTGGACCTCCCGGGCCCGGGCCAGCCGCTCGGCCCTCCCCCGCGCCCGGCCGGTCCGGGACCGGCCGTGGACCAGCACCTCGCCCGCGTCGGCCTCCTCCAGGCCGGTCACGATGCGGGCGGTGGTGGTCTTGCCGGAGCCGGACTCGCCCACGATGCCGAGCGATCCGCCGGCCGCGAGGGTGAAGGAGACCTCGTCCACGGCCCGGACCGCGCCGAAGGAGCGGCACAGCCCGCCGACGCGCAGTACTGCCTCAGCCATCGGTGCGGCTCCCTTCGATCGGATGGTGGCAGGCCGCCGGGTGCTCCCCCTGCGGGGCGGGCACCTGCTCGTGGCACAGCCCGGTCGCGAGGCCGCACCGTGCGGCGAACGCGCAGCCGGTCAACTCCTGCCGCAGGTCGGGCGGTTGGCCGTCGATGGCGGCGAGCCGGCCGGCCGGGCCGACCGGGCCCGGGGTGGCGGCGAGGAGGGCGGCGGTGTACGGGTGGCGGGGCCGCTCGAACAGTGCGGCGGCGGGACCGTGTTCGGCGATCCGCCCGGCGTACATCACGTAGACCCGGTCGCTGATCGCGGCGGCGAGCCCGAGGTCGTGGGTGACGAACAGCAGGCCGGTGCCGAAGCGTGCGCGCAGCTGCCCGAGCAGGGCCACCACCTCCGCCTGGCTGGTGACGTCCAGGGCCGTGGTCGGCTCGTCGGCGAGCAGCAGGGCCGGGTCGCCCATCAGGGCGGCGGCGATCATGACGCGCTGCAGCATGCCGCCGGACAGCTGCCCGGGGTGGCGGCGCAGCAGTTCCGGCCGAAGGCCGACGGCGTCGAGGAGTTCGGCGGCGCGGCGGTCGGCGTCGGCGGTGGTCATGACACCGTTCAGGCGGACGCTCTCGGTGAGGAAGTCGCCGATCCGGCGCAGCGGGTTGATGGCGGCCCTGGGGTCCTGGAAGATCATCGCGGCCCGGCCGGTGCGCAGGGCGCGGAGCCGTCCGGGGTCCATGGTCAGGACGTCCTGGCCGTCGACCAGGACCTGGCCTTCCGCCGTCGCGCCGGGTGGCAGCAGGCCGAGGGCGCTGCGGGAGGTGAGTGTCTTGCCGGAGCCGGACTCGCCGACCAGGGCGACGGTCTCGCCGGGGGCGACGGTGAGGTCCACGCCGTCGAGGACGGGGCGGGCGGTGCCCGGCAGTCGGAGTGTCAGGCCCCGGATGTCGAGGGCATTCATGTGGTGCTCCGAGTCATGAGGTTCTCCCGGCGACCCGGTCGGCCCAGCGTTCGCCGACGACGTTGAAGGTGACCACCGTGAGCACGATGAGCGCGCAGGGCAGGATCGCGGAGAGCGGGTAGCCGTGCTGGATCGCGGTCTGGCCGTCGAAGACCATCCGGCCCCAGTCGGGGGTGAGGGCGGGGACGGCGAGGCCGAGGAAGGACAGGCCGGCGAGGTCCATCAGGGCGTAGCCGAAGTTGACGGCGGACTGCGCGAGGACGACCGGCGCGATGTTGGGCAGGACGTGCCGCAGGCAGATCTGCGCGGCCGAGTGGCCCTGGACCCGGTAGGCGCTGACGTAGGGGCGGGTCCGTTCGGCCAGGACCAGTGACCGGGTGAGGCGGGACACGTAGGGCAGGTAGGCGATCGCGAGGGCGAGGACCGGGGCGAGCAGGCCCTCGCCGTACACCGACACGATCAGGATGGCGAGCAGCATGCCGGGGAAGGCGAAGACCAGTTCGGTGCTGCGGGACAGGACGGAGTCGAGCCAGCCGCCCCGCCAGCCGGCGGCGAGGCCGATGGCGATGCCGGCGGCCGTGGAGAAGGCGACCACGCCGAGCGGGCCGAGCAGTGAGGTGCGGGCGCCGAGCAGGAGCCGGGAGAGGGTGTCGCGGCCGGCGGCGTCGACGCCGAGCAGGTGGTCGGGCGAGGGCCCGGCGAGGGCGTTGCCGAGGTCGACGCCGTTCGGGTCGTACGGTGCCAGCCAGGGGGCGAGCAGGGCGGCGAGCACCACCAGGGCGGCGAAGCCGAGGCAGAGCAGCTGGAGCGGGCCGCCGGCGGCGGGCCGGAGCCGGGCGAGGCCGGGCCGGCGGGTGAGGGCGACGGTCATGCGCCGGACCTCCTGGGTCCCAGGGTGACCCGGGGGTCGACCAGTGGGTGGAGCAGGTCGACGATCAGGTTCACGGTCATGAACAGGGCGACGATGATCAGGGAGATGGCCTGGACGGTCGGGAAGTCCTTGGTGGTGGTGGACAGTTCGAGCAGCTGGCCGAGTCCGCCGACGCTGAACGCGGACTCCACCAGGATCGTGCAGACCAGCAGGGTGGAGACGATCAGGCCGCCGGTGGTCAGCACGGTGCCCAGCGAGTTGCGCAGGACGTGCCGGCGGATCACCTCGCGTTCCGGGACGCCGCGGCTGCGGGCGACGGTGACGTGTTCGCCGTCCAGGGCCTCCAGCATCGCCGAGCGGGTGACCCGGGCGAGCATGCCGATCAGGTACAGCGCGAGGGCGATCGCCGGGAGGGTGAGGTGCCACAGCATGTCGCCGAAGCCGTCGCCGGCGCCGCTGGTCGGGAACCAGCCGAGCTCCACCGAGAACACTCCCTGGAGCAGGACGGCCGCGACGAACGAGGGCGTGCCGAGGGCGAGCGCGGTGGTGACCAGGATCGTGGAGTCGGTCGCGCCGCCGCGCACCGCGCCGAGCCGGCCGAGCAGCAGGCCGGTCACGACGACCAGGAGCAGTGCCATGGCGACCAGGAGCAGGGTGGCGGGCAGCCGGTCGGCGAGCAGCCGGGACACGTCGGTGCGGTAGGTGAGGGAGCGTCCGAAGTCGCCCCGGAGCACGTCGCCGAGCCAGCGGAGGTACCGGACCAGGAAGGGGTCGTCCAGGTGGTACTGCTCGTTGATCGCGCGGAGGGCCTCGGGGGAGGCGGACCGGCCGGACAGCAGGAAGCTCGCCGGGTTGCCCGGTGCCAGGTACATCGCGCCGAAGACCACGAAGGAGGCGCCGAGCAGGGTGACCGCCATCTCCAGCAGGCGCCGGGCGGCGAAGCGCAGGAAGCCGCTCACTGGGCGGCTCCCACGTCCGCGGCCCACGGGTAGTACATGTACGCGATGGTGGTCGGGGCGCCGGTGATCCGGTGGTTGAGGAACAGGGCGGTGGGCCACTCGGCGACCGGGATCCACAGCAGCTGTTCGGAGGCGGTCCGCTGGAGTTCGGCCTCGATCGCGCCGCGCTCGGCCGGGTCGTACTCGGCGGTGGCCCGGTCGACGAGGGAGTCGTAGGCCTGGTCGCTGTATCCGCCGAAGTTCTGGTAGGCGCCGGTTTTGAAGTTGGCGAGCAGGTCGAGCGGGTCGGTGACGGAGTCGTAGTACGTCTCGGGGAACAGGTCCAGGCCCTCGCGGGCCTCCGGGTCGGTGAACAGCGCGGTGAAGGCGTTCGGCGCGATCGACTTCAGCCGGACGTTCAGGCCGATCCGCGCGCCGGCGGCCTGGACGGCGGTGGCGAGCAGGGAGACGTCCTGGCCGATGGCGCTGGTGGCGACGGTGAGTGTGCTGCCCTCGGCGCCGGCGTCCTTCACCAGTGCCTTGGCCCGGTCGATGTCCTGGACGGTCGGAGTGAGGTTCGCGAAGGCCGCCGTCCGGACGTCCTCGGGGGTGCCGGCCCAGGCGGCGCGGGTGGTGAGTGAGCCGGTGACGGTGCCGGCCCCGGCGAGGCCGGCCTTGACGAAGCCGGACCGGTCGAGCGCCAGGGACAGCGCCTGCCGGACCCGGACGTCGCCGAGCGGGCCCTTCAGGCTGGTGACGTTGAGGTTGACGGTGCTCAGGCCCTCGCCGAAGTACAGCGTTCCGACGCCGCTCTTCTCCAGCCGCTGGTAGCTCTCGGTGGGGATCAGGTAGCCGCCGTCGACCTCGCCGCTGCGCATCGCGTTGGTGCGGGCCGACGGGTCGGTGAGGAAACGGAAGACGGCCTTCTTGGCCTTGGCCCTGGTTCCCCAGTAGTCGTCGAAGCGCTGGAGCTCGATCGACTGGCCCTTGTTCCAGGTGCCCAGCTTGAACGGGCCGGTGCAGTCCAGGCTGCCGCCGGTGCCGTAGTCCTTGCCCGCCGACTGCACGCCGGCCCTGGCGGCGACGACCCCGGCCGCCGTCGCCATGTACTGCGGGAACTGCGAGTCGGGGCGCTTGAGCTTGACGGTGACCTGGAGCGGTCCGGTCGCGGTGACGGAGTCGACGTTCTGGAACACCTGCGCCCAGGAGGCGGCGTTGTCGGGGTCCGTCTGGCGGCCGAGGCTGTAGACCACGTCGTCGGCGGTCATCACCGAACCGTCGTGGAAGTGCACGCCGGGGCGCAGGTCGTAGACCCAGGTGAGCGGGTCGGGGTTGCCGGCCTTCTCGGCCAGGCCGGGGGCCATGGTGAGCTGGGGCGTCCAGCGCATCAGGCTCTCGCAGACGTTCGCCAGGATGGTGTTCTGCGGGTAGTCGAAGGCCTGGATCCAGTCCAGTGTGGGCGGCTCCGCGTAGGTCGCCCAGCTGAAGGAGTCGATCTCGCCCTTGGCGGGCGGGGTGCCGGCGGAGAGCCGGACGCCCGCCCCGTCGGTGCCGGCGCCGGGCGGCGGGCCGGAGCAGGCGGCGAGCAGGGCCGCGGCGGCGAGCAGGGCGGTGGCGGCGAGGGCGAGCCGGCCCCGGGGGGCGGCGCGTCCGGTAGGAGCGAGGGGCATGAGGGTGGCCTTCGGTGGGTGCGGGAGAGGCGGGCGGGCCCGGCGTTCGGGCGGGACTGGTGGCGTGGCCCGGGGGGCCTCGTGGGGCGGGGCCCGGCGGGTCTGGCGGTGCGGGTCGGCGGGTCCGGCGGGTCCGGCGGTGCGGGTCGGCGTGTCAGCCGCGGGCGGCCGGGACCTGCTGGGTGATGCAGTGGATGCCGCCGCCGCCCCAGGCCACCACCCGGGCACGGACCCCGACGACCTTGCGGCCCGGGTACGCCCCGGCGAGGACGGCCAGGGCGCCCTCGTCCTCGGGGTGGCCGGCGATCGGGACGACGACGGCGCCGTTGGCCAGGTAGTAGTTGAGGTAGCCGACCTCGACCTCGCGGCCGCCGACCTCGACGAACGCGGCCTGCGGGACGTCGACGATCTCGAAGCGGCGGCCCTGCGCATCGGTGGAGTGCTCCAGCACGGCGCGGTTGGCGCGCATCCGGGCGTGATCGGGGTGCGCGGGGTCGGCCGGGAGCTGGACGACGACCTTGCCGGGGGCGGCGAAGGCGCAGACGCCGTCCACGTGTCCGTCGGTCTCGGTGTCCAGCAGGCCGCCGTACGGCAGCCAGATCACCTTGGTGACGCCGAGTCGTTCCTTGAGTTCCGCCTCGATCTCCTCCCGGCTCATGCCGGGGTTGCGGTTGGGGTGCAGCAGGCACTGCTCGGTGGTGATCAGGGTGCCCTCGCCGTCGACGGTGATCGCGCCGCCCTCGAGGATCATCTCGGAGCGGATCGCCGGTACGCCGAGGTGGTCCAGCAGCAGCGCGGCGATCCGGTCGTCGGCCTCCCAGGGGTGGTGCTTGCGGCCCCAGGCGTTGAAGCGGAAGTCGACGCCCGCGCGGCGGCCCTCGGCGTCGAGCACGAAGATCGGGGCGGAGTCGCGGAACCACGAGTCGTCCGTCGGCAGCTCCACGACGGAGACGGCGTCGCCGCACATGGCGCGCGCCTCGTCGCCGTGGCCGGGCGGGGCGGCCATCGTCACCGGCTCGAACTGCGCGATGGTACGGGCGACTTCGGCGTACTCCTGCTTCGCCTCGGCGAGCGTGTCGCCCCACAGGTCCGGACGGACGGGCCAGGCCATCAGGCAGCCCTCGTGTTCGGCCCATTCGGCGGGCATGCGGTGGGTGGCGGTCATGGGGAACCTCTTCGGGATCGGGTGTGCGGGTGGGGCGGAGGGCCCGGCGGCCTGCCCCGCGGTGCGTCGGCACGTGCGCCGCCGGGGGAGACGCGTCGCGGCTCCTGCGGCTCGGGCGTCTCGGCCGCCTCGGACGCCTCGACGGCCGGCCGGACGGTGCCCCGCATCCTTCACCTCGCTGAAAATTCAGTCAACCCTCCGGACCGGGCTGGGCAGATTTTCCTGACGAAATAGTCAGGATCCGGTCGAGGCACGGCCCCGAGAGGGTAAGGTCGGCTCCCATGTCGGACCGACGGACAGGGATACTCACGGCCGCCACCCGGGTCATCGCCCGGCGCGGGGTGCGCGGCCTGCGGATGGGCGAGCTGGCCGCCGAGGCCGGGGTGTCCATCGCGCTGATCTACTACCACTTCACCGACCGGGCGGGTGTCCTGCGCAAGACGCTGGAGCACATCAGCGACCGCGCCGACCACTACACCACCGAGGACCGTCCGGACCGCCCCGGGGATCCGCTCGCCGAGCTCGAACAGGTCCTGCTGCTGGAGCTCCAGGACACCGCCGAGGTGCGCGAGAACAGCATCGCCTGGGGCGAGTTGCGGGCCACCGCCGTGTTCGAGCCGGACCTGCGCGAGGAGCTGGCCCGCAGCACCCACAGCTGGGTGCACGATGTCGCCGGACTGCTCGCCCGGGCCGATCCGGCCGGCACCGCCCCGGCCCACGCGGCGGCCGCGGAACGGCTCACCGCGCTGGTCGAGGGCCTGAGTGTGCGCTGGCACAGCGGTTCACTGCCGGTCGAGCAGGCCCGCCGGCTGCTGCGCGGCGCCGTCCGGGCCGAACTGGGGCGCGGGCCGGCCTGAGCCGGCCACCCCCCGGCAGCCCGGGCGCGGTCGAGTCGACAGTCCGAGCTTGACTGATTTTTCAGTCAGTGCGAGAGTTCAGCTCCGGCGATGCCGGGCGACCGTGCCCACCGCCGACCGGCGCCACCCGCGGCACCACCCGGAGCCCGCCCGCCGGACCGATCCGCCCTCGCACCACCGGAGTCCCCCGTGTCCCACCCCTCCCCCACGCGCCGCACGGTGCTGCGTTCCCTCGCCGGCGCCGGCCTGATCGCAGCGGGCGCGACCGCCTGCGCGGCCCGCGGCGACGCACCGGCGGAGCCGTCCGCGAGCGACCCCGCGTCCTCCGCCGCGCCCACCGGCCGCGCGCCCGGGCGCCGGCTCGGCAGCGAGTGGGAGAAGCACGAGCGGACCTTCATGGCCTGGCCCGCCTCCGAGGACGTCTGGGGCGGGCAGCTCGGCGCCGTGCGCAAGGACATCGCCTCGGTGGCCCGGGCCATCGGCGGGCGCGAGCCGCTGGTCCTGCTGGTCCGCCCCGGCCAGGAGGACTCGGCCCGGAGCGTCTGCGGCAGCGACGTCGAGCTGCGGTCCGTCCCGGTGGACGATCTGTGGGCCCGCGACACCGTGCCGGTGTTCGTCGAGGAGGGCGGGAAGGTCAAGGGCGTCGACTTCAACTTCAACGGCTGGGGCGGCAAGCAGCAGCACGGTAACGACGCCCGGATCGCCCGGGCCGTGCTGTCCGGGTACGGGATCGAGCGGATCGCGACCCCGCTCGTCGCCGAGGGCGGCTCCTTCGAGAGCGACGGGCAGGGGACGCTGCTGCTCACCGAGAGCTCGGTGGTCAACGCCAACCGCAACCCGGGGCGCGACCGCGACCGGATCGAGGCCGAACTGAAGCAGGCGCTGGGCGTCACCAAGGTGATCTGGCTGGCGGGCGTCCGGGGCCAGGACATCACCGATGCCCACGTCGACTGTCTGGCCCGGTTCGCCGCCCCCGGGGTCGTCCTGCTGGACCGGCCCTTCCCCGGCACCCCGCCCGACGTCTGGTCCCGCTCCGCCGACCAGGCCCGCGCCGTACTCGCACAGGCCACCGACGCGGCCGGACGCAGGCTCAAGGTGATCGAAGTCGGCCAGCCCGACCCCGACCGGATCACCGGGCGCGGCGACGCCTTCGTCTCCTCGTACCTGAACTTCTACCTCGGCAACAAGGCCGTCTACCTGCCGTCGTTCGGCGACTCCCGGGCCGACGGGCACGCCCGGGAGGTGTTCGGGGAGCTGTTCCCGGAGCGCGAGACCGTCCCGTTGCGGATCGACACCCTCGCCTCCGGCGGCGGCGGCATCCACTGCTCCACCCACGACCAGCCCGCCGGCTGACACCCGTACCGCCGGGAAGGACCGGCTGACACCCGTACCGCCGGGAACGAAGGGAACCCCGTGCAGCTGACCCCGACCGAACGCGACCGGCTGTTGATCTTCACGGCCGCCGAACTCGCCCGCGCCCGCCGCGCCCGCGGCCTGCGGCTGAACGTCCCCGAGGCCACCGCGCTCATCTCGGACACCGTCTGCGAAGCCGCCCGCGACGGCCTGCGCCTCGCCGAGGCAGTCGAACGCGGACGCACCGTCCTGTCCCCCGCCGAGGTCCTGCCCGGCGTCCCCGACCTGATCACCGAGATCCAGGTCGAGGCGGTGTTCGAGGACGGCACCCGGCTCGCGGTCGTCGCCGACCCGTTCGGCGGCGGCGGCCTCGGCGGGGCCGCGCCCGGCGCCGTGCTCCCGGGCCGCGGCGCCGAGCCCGCGCCGCGGCCGGTCCGCACGCTGACCGTCCGCAACACCGCGGACGTACCGGTCTCGGTGACCTCGCACTTCCACTTCTTCGAATCCAACCCGCGCCTGGCCTTCGACCGCGCCGCCGCGTACGGGATGCACCTGGCGGTGCCGGCCGGCTCCTCGGTGCGCTTCGACCCGGGCACCGACGTCGAGGTCGGCCTGGTGCCGATCGGCGGCGAGCGGGTGGCGATCGGCTTCGCCGGGCTGGTGGACGGGCCGCTGGACGCACCCGAGGTCCGGCGGGCGGCCCTGCGCCGGGCGGCCGAGCAGGGCTACCTCGGCATCAACGGTGACGACGACACGGAGGAGACCGCGCAGTGAGCAGCAGCATCGAGGCGTCCGAGTACGCGGCCGTGCACGGCCCCCGCGCCGGGGACCGGGTCCGGCTCGGCGACAGCGGCCTGGTCGTCCGGGTCGAATCCGACTCGCAGCGGCCGGGCGACGAGTTCCTGACCGGCTTCGGCAAGACCGCCCGCGACGGCCTGCACCTGAAGGCCGCGGCGGTCCGCGACACCTGTGACCTCGTCATCAGCAACGTCCTGGTGATCGACGCGATCCAGGGCGTCCGCAAGACCTCGATCGGCGTCCGGGACGGCCGGATCGCCTCGATCGGCCGGGCCGGCAACCCGGACACCCTGGACGGCGTGGACGTGGTCGTGGGCACCGGGACGGCGATCGTCTCCGGCGAGGGCCTGATCGCCACCGCGGGCGCCATCGACACCCACGTCCACCTGATGTCCCCCCGCATCATGGAGGCCTCACTCGCCTCCGGCGTCACCACCATCATCGGCCAGGAGTTCGGCCCCGCCTGGGGCGTCGGCGTCAACTCCCCCTGGGCGCTGCGGCACGCGTTCAACTCCTTCGACGCCTGGCCGGTCAACATCGGCTTCCTGGGCCGCGGTTCGTCCTCCCGTCCGGCGCCGCTGGTGGAAGCCCTCGCCGAGGGCGGCGCCTGCGGGTTCAAGGTGCACGAGGACATGGGCGCGCACACCCGGGCGCTGGACACCGCGCTGTCCGTCGCCGAGGAGTACGACGTCCAAGTGGCCCTGCACACCGACGGGTTGAACGAGTGCCTGTCCGTCGACGACACCCTGCGCGTCCTCGAAGGGCGGACCATCCACGCCTTCCACATCGAGGGCTGCGGCGGCGGCCACGTCCCCAACGTGCTGAAGATGGCGGGCGTGCCGAACGTCATCGGCTCCTCCACCAACCCCACCCTGCCCTACGGCCGGGACGCGGTCGCCGAGCACTACGGCATGATCGTCTCCGTTCACGCCCTCAAGACCGACCTGCCCGGCGACGCCGCGATGGCCCGCGACCGGATCCGGGCCGGCACCATGGGCGCCGAGGACGTCCTGCACGACCTCGGCGCGATCGGCATCACCTCCTCCGACGCCCAGGGCATGGGCCGGGCCGGCGAGACCGTGCGCCGCACCTTCGCGATGGCCGGCAAGATGAAGGCCGAACGCGGCCCGCTGGACGGCGACGGTCCGACCGACGACAACGAACGGGTGCTGCGCTACATCGCCAAGCTGACCATCAACCCGGCCATCGCCCACGGCCTCTCGCACGAGGTCGGCTCGATCGAGACCGGCAAGCTCGCCGACCTCGTGCTCTGGCACCCCGCCTCCTTCGGCGCCAAGCCGTACCTGGTCCTCAAGGCCGGCTTCCCCGCCTACGGCGTCACCGGCGACCCCAACGCGGCCACCGAATCCTGCCAGCCCCTCGTCCTCGGGCCGCTGTTCGGCGCCCACGGCGCCACCCCCGCCGACCTCTCCGTCGCCTTCACCAGCGGCGCCGCCGCCGAGGCCGGCACCGCCGCCCGGCCGTACGACACGATGACCACCCGGCGCCGCCGCGTCCCGGTCCGCCACACCCGCGGCATCGGGCCCGCCGACCTGGTCCGCAACAACCGCCTCGGGGAGATCCTCGTCGACGCCACCCGGGGCCTGGTCACCCTCGACGGCACCCCGCTGCACTCCGACCCCGCCCAGGAGGTCTCGCTGAACCGCCTCTACTTCCTGTGAGACGGGCCACCGGCCGTGCCGCAGGGAACACCCCCGTGCCGGGGGCGCTGGTCGGCTCGCCGTAAGCGGCGCCTAGGCTGGGTCCGAACGAAACCGACCAAACCGGACCCGCGGCACCGCGCGGTGCCGGACGGCAATGGACGAAAGCGGGGCCGCCCGATGGGCGACGGCATGACCGGGATGCACCACCACGGCGGGGGCCCCCTGCCGCCGTTCAGTCTCTCCCGGGCGATGGAGTGGTCGCCGGACTGGCCGTACCTGGTCTTCTGCGCGCTCGCCCTCGGCCTGTACCTGGCCGGGGCGATCCGGCTGTGGCGGCGCGGCGACAAGTGGCCGGTGGGCCGGGCGCTGTTCTGGACCGCCGGTGTCGGCACCGTGTTCATGGTCACCAACACCAAGCTCAACGACTACGGCATGGTGCTGTTCAGCGCCCACATGATGCAGCACATGGTGCTGTCCATGCTGTCGCCGATCCTGCTGCTGCTCGGCGCGCCGATCACGCTCACGCTGCGCTCGCTGCGCCCGGCCCGCAAGGGCAGCGGACGGGGGCCGCGCGAACTGCTGGTCGCGCTGCTGCACAGCCGGCTGGTCCGGATCGTCTCGCACCCCGCGTACACCATCCCGGTCTTCATCGCGAGCCTGTACGGGCTGTACTTCACGCCGCTGTTCGACTGGCTGATGCAGTACCAGCTCGGGCACCTGGCGATGATGCTGCACTTCCTCGCCGTCGGCATGCTGTTCTTCTGGCCGATCATGGGCGTCGACCCGGGCCCGCACCGTCCCGGCTTCGTGATGCGGATCCTCGAACTGTTCATGGGCATGCCCTTCCACGCGTTCTTCGGCGTGGCCGTGATGATGGCCTCCGGGCAGCTGGTCAACACCTTCACCGCCGAGATGGCCCCGATCGGCACCGACCTGCACGCCGACCAGCAGCTCGCCGGCGGCATCACCTGGGCGTTCGGTGAGATCCCCACCGCGATCGTGCTGATCGCCCTCACCCTCCAGTGGGCCAAGTCCGAGGAGCGCCAGGCCCGCCGCCGTGACCGGGCCGCCGACCGCGACGGTGACGCCGAGCTGGTGGCGTACAACAAGTACCTGGCCTCGCTGAACCGCAGCGCGGGGTCGGCCGGGTAGCCGCCTTCCTGTTTCTTGTGGATCCGCCCTGGAGCTCTTCCCGGGCGGATCCTTCGTTTGGAGGGTGTTCAGCCGATGCCCTGGCGGTCCGGGGTGAGCGCGAACGCCCGGTCCTGCTCGTCCGGGACGGCAGCGGTGACGGCCCGCTCCAGCAGGCGGCGCTGCGTCACCAGGGGCGCGAGGCGTGGCTCCGGGGTGATCCGCAGCAGGTCGTCCAGGGCGGCGGCGAGGCGGCGGGTGACCTGGGGCTGGCCGGCCCCGCAGATCCGGATCTCGGTGAACGCCAGATCGACCGTCGCCTCCCACCCCGGCACCGGCTGCACCAGCCGCACCGCGCCGTCCCGGTCCCGGTGGCGCAGCTCGCCCACCTGGTAGGGGGCGAGGACGGCGAGCAGCTGGTGGATCCGGTCGACGGCCTGCACGGCGGTGGTGGGGTCGTTGATCGCCGGTGACAGGGCGCGGATGGCGATGTCGACGAGCTGGCGGAAGCCGAAGCTGAGGTCCTGGTGCATGGTGCGGTCCACGCCGACGTTCAGCGCGGTGGTGATCCGCCCCGGCCGGGGCGGGGTGCCGCCCGCGACCAGGACGGTCGGGGTGCCGGGCGCGATGAAGTCGCCGATCCGCGGCACCAGGTGCAGCACCGCCCCGTGTCGCCGGGCCACCCGCATCAGGCGGCGGATGTTGACGTCCCGCAGCACCCCGGCCCGGCCCTCGTGCAGCAGCGTCGGACCGTGCGGCCGCGGGCCGGCGTCCGTGGCGGAGTCCGGGGCGAGCCAGCGGTAGGCCGTCAGCACCTGGAGCGACTCCCGGGTGACCCGGTCGATCATGTGCGGCACCCGCAGCAGCCGCATCGTCGCCTGCACGTACAGCACGAACAGCGCCAGGCTGAGCATCACCAGCGCGACCGCGACGATCGTCGACACCACCGGGACGGAGACGGCGCGCGCCGGGTCGGTGGTGTCGTCGTAGCCGAGCTGCACCAGCAGCGTGAAGACGAACGTCGCCAGGCAGGTCGAGAACGTCGCCTTGGTCAGCCGGCTGCGCACGTACAGGCGCAGCACCCGGGGGCTCATCTGGCTGGCGCCCATCTGGAGCGCCACCAGGGAGATCGAGAACACCACGCCGATGAAGGTGAGCATCGCCGCGCTGACGGTGGACACCACGCTCTTGGCGGCGGAGGCGAACGACTGCAGGTTCTCGGTGCCGCTGGTGGCCGCGGCCTCGAAGAACAGCTCCTGGTCGATCAGGTCGGTCAGCCCCGCCAGCAGCACCGCCCCCACGCAGGCCACCAACGGCGCGAACCAGAACGACTCCCGCAGGAGCTCCCGCAACGGCGACAGGGCCCGATAGCGCGGCCGCCGCCGCCCGCTGTGCTGCTCGCTCATTCCGCCAGGCTAGCCACGGGCCGGGCGCGGCCCCGGCAAGGACGCGGGCGAGCCCGGGGCCGGGCTGATTCAGCGCCCGCCGACCGCAGCCGACAGCACGTCCAGCAGCGGCGCGGCGTCCGTCCCGTCGGGGCCGCTGAGGCAGAGGCGGTCGGCCAACTGGCCGTAGCGGTGGTGGAGTTCGCGGGCGACGGCGGTGGGCTCGCCGGTGATGGCGAAGGTGTTGAGGACGGTGTCGTCGATCAGGCGGCCCATCTCCTCCCAGCGGCCGCGGACCGACATGGGGTGGAGTTCGTCCTGCAGGGCGGCCCAGCCGTGGGTCTCGAGGACGGGGCGGTAGGTGGGGGTCGAGGCGTAGAAGGCGAGGCGTTCGCGGACCAGGCGGAGGTTGGTGCGGTACTCGTCCTCGTCGTGGCCGGTGGCGACCAACACGTTGGCGACCACTTCGAACGGGCGGGTGGTCCAAGGGGCGTTCTCCGCCTCGGACTTGGCGCGGGCGGCGCGGACGGCGGGCAGGACGGCGGTGGCCAGGTGCTGCGGCGAGCCGAACGGGTGGGCGAGGAGGCCGTCCGCGACCGCGCCGGCGGTGGCCGTCATCAGCGGTCCGACGCCCGCCAGCAGCAGGGGCGGTGGCTGGTACGGGAGCGGCGCGGGTGCGAACACCGGTGTCATCAAGGTGTGTTGGTAGAACTCGCCGCGGAAGGCGAGGCGTTCGCCGGTCTGCCAGCTGTGCCAGATCGCACGCACGGCCGCCACGTAGTCGCGCATCCGGGCGGCCGGGCGGTCCCACGGCATGCCGAAGCGGCGTACGACGTGCGGCTTGATCTGGGTGCCGAGCCCGATCGCCGCTCGCCCGCCGGAGCTCTCGTGCAGGCCCCACGCCTCGTAGGCGAGCATCATCGGGGTGCGGGCGAAGGCGATCGCCACGCCGGTGGCGAGGCCGATCCGCTCCGTCCGGTCGGCGGCCCGGGCCAGTTGCAGGAACGGGTTGTGCGAGGTCTCGGACAGCACGAACCGGCCTGCCCCGCGCTCCTCGGCGGCCCGGGCCAGGTCGGGCGCGGTGGCGGGCAACGGCGGTGCGGCGAGGTCGATCTGCATGGGCGGACGCTCCTGCGGGCGGTGCGGGGTTGTGACAGCCCGATGCTATGCGCGGCCGCCCGCGCCGCCCTTCGGCGGGCTGTCAGGACGGGAGGGCGAAGGGTGACGGGGTGACGAGGGAGGTGTGGCCTTGGGTGTCCACCATCTGCTTCACCTCGTCCGGGTCATCGGGGTTGACGGAGTAGACCACCGCGGTGTCGCTCGCCGGGTCGAGCCACACCGTCACCTCGCCGTCCGCCTTCACCAGCACCTTGTTGAGCTCCGGGGCGGCCACCCAGACGGCGTTCGCGGGCACGTACGGCGCGAGCGAGGCGGGCAGGCCGCCCGGCGGGCCGGTGAACACCGAGAGGCCGCCGGTCGGCAGGTCGTCGGCGGCGAAGGTGGGGGCGGCCATGGGGCTGCTGGTTCGACCGTCGAGCAGGTGCTTGACCTGACCGGCCTTCAGGTGCAGCACCGCGTACAGCGGATACGGCTGGTCCGGGAACGGCACCATCTCCCGGGCATGGGCGCCGGGCGCGTGCATCACGAACTGCGCGCTCTCCAGCTCACCGAAGCGGTGGAACCGCGTCACCATCGGCACCAGGTCGGTGCGCAGCCCGGTGGTCTGGGCGTCGTACTCGGCCTGGTCGGACGTGGTGGTCGCGAGATCCCAGGCCGTCAGGGCGCCGATGGGGGCGCCGAGAATGAGGACAGCCATTGCCAACATCGTTCCTCGCCGCACTGTCCGTCCCCCTCGCCCCGGGCAGCCCGGAAGCCACCCACGCCCGCTTGTCGGCACCATGCTGGCCGACGGCACTGCGGTGATCATCAGCTCGGAGGATGAGCCGTCCCGTCCGGGTACGCCTGAAGAACGAGAAATCAGGTCGGCAGCACGAACGGCGACGGGGTGATGAGGAAGGTCTGCCCTTCCGCCGTCCGCTTCTGCACCTCGTCCGGGTCGAGCGCGTCGATGCACTGGATCACGACGGTGTCGCTCGCCGGGTCGAAGGACACCGACACCCCGCGGTGTGCCCGCACCAGCACCTCGTCGAGCTCGGGGACGGCCACCCAGGCGGCGTCGGCCGGCACGTACGGCGCGAGTGAGGCGGGCAGGCCGTCGCCGCCCGGCAGGTCGTCGGTGTCGAAGGTGGGCGCGTCCGCGGGCTTGCCGCGCCGGCCGTCGAGCAGGCGCCGGACCTGACCGGGCTTCAGGTGCAGGACCGCGAACATCGGGCGTTCCTGGGTCGACTGCGGCGTCCAGGGCAGGTCGCGCGGCCAGTGCATCACCCACTGCGCGCTCTCCAGCTCGCCGAAGCGGTGGAACCGCGTCACCACCGGTTCGAGGTCGGTGCGCAGTCCGGTGGTCGCGGCGGCGGCGTACTCGGCGGCCTCCTCGCCGGGCGTGCTCCCGTCGCCGCAGGCCGCCATGGCGCCGATGGCCGCGCCGGCCACCAGGAAAGCGCCTACCACCTTGATTCCCCGTCGCACTGTCCGTCCCCCTTGCCCCCGGCGGCCCGAGGCCGCCCCCGCCCGTTTCCGGGCCCATGCTGACCGATGATACGTATGGCGATCATCAGCTCCGACGGTGACGCCTCCGGTCTGGTTGCGTCCGGGAACGACATCGGGCTGTCCGTCGTCGATGGCCTGCTCCGGGCATGCTGACCTGGGCGGGGTCCGACCGGTGAGGTGCTGGGCGCCACGCTCTCCCCCGCCGGGCCCGCCCGACTCGCCGGGCTGCTCGACCGCCTCCTCAGCGACCGCTACGGGCGCCTCGTTCGACGGTCCGCCACCAGCTCCGGCCGCCGCGCCGGCGGCTGTTCCGGCCGTCCCCTCACTTGTCCTTCGCGTCGCAGAGCGCGTCGTCCACCAGCTTGTTCTCGGCCGCGGCGATCCGCGCCACGTCCTCCGGGCCCGCGATCTGAACGCCCGACAGCGAGACGGCGACGGCCCGGCGGCCGTCGGCGGTGACGCCGGTGGCGGTGATCCAGCCGGAGTCACCGCCCTCGTGGCCCCAGTACACGCCGCCGCAGGACAGCGGGCGGGAGAACAGGCCGAGTCCGTCGCGGGCGCCCGGCATCAGCTGCTCGAAGTCCTGGCCGACCGGCACGGTCTGCTGCATCAGCGCGAGTTGGGCCGGCGGCAGCAGGCGGCCGCCGAGCAGGGCTTGGAGGAAGCGGCCGAGGTCGGCGGTGGTGGAGATCAGGCCGGCCTCGCCGTTGGTGCCCGCGCCGACCTGTTCGGTGACGTCCACCAGCGGTCCGCCGTCCTGGAAGCGCTGGTAGGTGGCGGCGTGCGGCTGCGGGAGGGCCGGGTCGGTGCCCGGCCAGGAGGTGTGGTCGAGGCCGAGGGGCCGGACGATCCGGTCCCGCACCTCCTGGTGCCACGGGTGTCCGGTGACCCGCTCGATCATCATGCCGAGCAGCACGTAACCGGTGTTGTCGTAGTTCCACTTGGTGCCGGGCTGGAAGTCCGGCTGGTGGGCCATCGCCCGCGCGACGGTCTGCTGGGGCGTGTAGGTGTCGTTGCGGTGCTGCTGGAAGTCGTCCGCCGAGGTGTAGTCCGGGTAGTCGTCGTGCAGGCCGCTGCGGTGCTGGAGCAGGTCCCGGACGGTGATCGCCCGCCCGTCGTTGCCGTTGCCGGACACCACGCCGGGCAGCCGGCTCTCCACCGTGTCGTCCAGCGAGAGCTTGCCGTCGGCGACGAGTTGCAGGACGACGGTGGCCACGAAGGCCTTGGTCACGCTGGCGATCCGGAAGTAGCCGTCGGCGGGGACGGCCTGGCGGGTCGTGGTGTCGGCGACGCCGCCGACGGCGGTTGCGTCCGGGCCGTCGGGGCCGGTCAGGCGGGCCTGCACGCCGGTGACGCCGAGGGCGGTGAGCGCGTCGACGTCGCGCTGGAGCCGGGGGTTGGTGCGCGGGCCGTCGTGTCGCTGGACGGCGGCGTTCGCGCCCAGCAGGCCTGCGGTCAGGGCGCCGGCCGCGAGGACGGCCGGCAGCAGGATACGGCGGCGGGAGCGGCGGGGGGTCTCGGTCGTTGTGCTCGTCATGGTCGTTGACGCTAGGCCTGGCCGGGGTGCGCGGTCGGTACCCCGTACTGGTGGGAAAAGGGTGCAGCTGGCTGTAGTGCCGAACCCGGTGACGATGGCTCAGACTTGCCCGAATGAGTGATCAACGGGACGGCCGGTTGCGGGCGTTGTGGCGCGACCTGGGGTATCTGCTGGGCAGCCTCTGCACGGGCGCGGCCACGCCGGTCGCGCTGCCGGTGCTGCTGATACCGCGGGCGGCGCGCGGCTGGGCGGCCTGGCACCGGCGGCGCGCGGACCGGCTGCTGCGCGACGCGCCCTCCGGGCCGGTCCGGGTCTCCTGGTGGCGGGTGCTGCTGTGGATCGTGGCGAACACCGTCGGCGGCCTGGCGTTCGGGCTGGTCGCCGCCCTGTGCGCGGGCAACACGCTGACCACGGCCGTCACCGTCCCGCTCTGGTGGGCACTGCCGCCCGGCACCCGCGCGGGCGGCTTCGCGGCGGGCGTCCCGCTGACCGGTTGGGGCACCGCGTTGACGCTCGGGACGGCGCAGGCGGCCGTGTTCGCGGCACTGACGTACTTCGCCGTCCCGCCGCTGGCCCGGCTGCACGCCCGGCTGTGCGTCCTGCTGCTGTCGCCGTCGGCGGCCGAGCGGCTGGCCGTCCAGGTCGCGGCACTCACCGAGACCCGGGTCGGCGCGATGAACGCGCACGGTGCCGAACTGCGGCGCATCGAACGGGACTTGCACGACGGCACGCAGGCCCGGCTGGTGGCGATCGCGATGCGGCTCGGGGTCGCGCGCGACCTGCTCGGCGAGGAGCCGGAGGTCGTTTCGAAGCTGCTGGCGGAGGCGCAGCAGGGCACCGAGGACGCGATGGCGGAACTGCGCGCCGTGATCCGGACGATCTACCCGCCGATCCTCGCCGACCGCGGCCTCACCGGGGCACTGGCGGCACTGGCCGCCGGGGCGGCGATCCACACCGACCTCGACACCGGCCCCCTCGGTTCCGTCCCGGCGGCGGTGGAGGCCGTGGCATACTTCACCGTCGCCGAGTCGCTCACCAACGCCGCCAAACACAGCGGCGCGGCCCGGGCAGTCGTCCAAGTACGCCGGGACGGCGGCCGGTTGACGGTGCGGGTCTCCGACGACGGGTCGGGCGGCGCGGACGAATCGCGCGGCACCGGCCTCGCCGGGATCCGGCACCGCGCGCTGGCGCTGGACGGCGCGGTGCACGTACACAGTCCGGTCGGCGGGCCGACCACGATCGAGGTGGAGCTGCCGTGCGGGTCGTGATCGCCGAGGACAACGTGCTGCTCTCCAGCGGGCTCGAACTCCTCCTCACCGCCAAGGGTTTCGACGTCGCCGCCATCGCCGAGGACGCGTCCGCCTTCCTCGCCGCCGTCGCCGAGCACCGGCCGGACGTCACCATCGTCGACGTCCGCCTCCCGCCCGGCTTCCGCGACGAGGGCATCCGCGCGGCCATCCGGGCCCGCCGCGACCACCCCGGCCTGCCCGTGCTGGTGCTCTCCCAATACGTCGAACGCCAATACGCCGGCGAACTGGTCTCCGACGGGCGCGGCGGCGTCGGCTACCTGCTCAAGGACCGCGTCGGCCGGGTCAGCGAATTCGTCGACGCCCTACGGCGGGTCGCCGCCGGCGGAACGGTCATGGACCCCGAGGTGATCGCCCAACTCCTCACCCGCCCCGCCCACGACCCCATCGCCACCCTCACCCCCCGCGAACGCGAAGTCCTCGCCCTGATGGCCGAAGGCAACGACAACACCACCATCGCCACCCGCCTGTTCATCACCGACAACGCCGTCCACAAACACATCGGCAACATCTTCACCAAGCTCGCCCTCTCCCCCTCCGACACCGGCCACCGCCGCGTCCGCGCCGTCCTCACGTACCTCAGCCACGACTGACCCTGCGGGAGGGGGCGGCCGCCCTCCCGGCGGGGCGCCGGAAAGCGAAGCGCCTCCGGCAAAGGAAACGGCGAGACGAGACTTGCCAGCGACAGCCACCACCACATCCGCACCTCCCCCACCACAACTGACCCTACGGGGGGGGCAGCCGCCCTCCCGGCGGGGCGCCGGAAAGCGAAGCGCCTCCGGCAAAGGAAACGGCGAGACGAGACTTGCCAGCGACAGCCACCACCACATCCGCGCCGTCCTCACGCACCTCAGCCACGACTGACCCTGCGGGGGGCGGCCGCCCCCCGGCGGGGCGCCGGAAAGCGAAGCGCCTCCGGCGAAGGAAACGGCGAGACGAGACTTGCCAGCGACGGCCACCACCGCGTCCGCGCCGTCCTCACGCACCTCAGCCACGACTGACCCTGCGGGAGGGGGCGGCCGCCCGTCGCGGAGGCTGAGGGGGGACCTCGCTGCGAGGGGTCGGAGTTCGTCGTGACGGGGTGTCAGGGGCCGACGGGGAGGAGGGTGCCGCCGGTGAGGTGGAGGAGTTCGGTGGCGGTGGTGGGGAAGACGGTGTGGGGGGTGCCGGCGGCGGCCCAGATCTGGGGGTAGTCGGTGAGGGCCTGGTCGACGATGGTGGGGAGGGGGCGGGGGTGGCCGGTGGGGGCGACGCCGCCGATGGCTTGGCCGGTGGCTTCGCGGACCTGTTCGGGGGTGGCGCGGCGCAGTGGTCCGCGGCCCCAGCGGGTGGCGAGGGCGGTGGTGTCGACGCGGTGGCGGCCGCTGGTGAGGACGAGTACGGCTTCGCCGTCGGAGTGGAAGACCAGGCTGTTGGCAATGGCGCCGACCTCGCAGCCGAGGGCGGCGGCGGCTTCGGCCGCGGTGCGGGCGGAGTCGTCGAGCACCCGGACGGTGCCGGGGAGGCCGGCGGCGGCGAGCGCGTCGGCGACCAGGGCGCTGCGGGCGGGCAGGGCGGGCGGGGCTGTCGGTTCCACCAAGGCTCCTGGGGGTGCAGGGAATTCGATCGGGTGTTCCGGGCACGGAACGTTCGGCGTTCAGAACGATAGACCTCCGGCGAGCACCCGAGTGACGGTCCGTCATGCCAGCGGCTGGTCACAGTCGTTCGCTACTGGCGAGTGTCATTGATCAACATCGCCTCCGCGTGGCATTGTCGCCCCACACCCCGCGGCCGACAACCGGCCCCGCAGCGCTGGGAGATGAGCGGATGAGCACGCAGAGCCCGTGGACGGCCCGGACGGTGGCCGGTGCCGGAGTCGAACTGCACTGCCGGGACTGGGCGGGTGCGGCCCAGGCGCGGCCGGTTCTGCTGCTGCACGGGCTGGCGGGGCATGCGGGCGAGTGGGACGCGCTGGCGGCGGCGCTCGCGCCGGCGCATCGGGTGGTGGCGGTCGATCAGCGTGGTCACGGCCGTTCGACCCGCCGTCCGGGGGATCTCGGGCGGGACGCGTTCGTGGCGGACGTGGTCGCGGTGGCGGACGCGCTCGGGCTGGAGCGTCCGCTGCTGGTGGGGCAGTCGCTGGGCGGGCACACCGCGCTGTTGGCGGCGGCCGCGCACCCGGGCCGGTTCGCGGGGGTGGTGCTGGTGGAGGCGGCCGCGGGGGTGTCGCCGGATGCGCCGGCCGAGATCGGGGAGATGCTGGCCGCCTGGCCGGTGCCGTTCGCGCAGCACGCGTCGGCGGTGCGGTTCTTCGGCGGCGGGCCGCTGGGTGTGGCGTGGGCGGACGGTCTGGAGCAGCGCGCGGACGGCTGGTGGCCGCGGTTCGATCCGGAGGTGATGGTGGCGGCGCTGGCCGAGAACGCCGTCCGGGAGCGCTGGGACGACTGGGCGGGCGCGGCGCACTGCCCGGCGCTGCTGGTGTTCGGCCAGCACGGCATCATTCCGGCCGCGGATGCCGACC
The DNA here is from genome assembly GCF_042873675.1 of Kitasatospora sp. NPDC004614. NCBI lineage: Bacteria > Bacillati > Actinomycetota > Actinomycetes > Kitasatosporales > Streptomycetaceae > Kitasatospora > Kitasatospora sp. NPDC004614. Next base: position 250,762 of record NZ_JBIALR010000007.1, on the reverse strand, counting down.
GGATGCTGACGCTGCGTCCGGACGTGCACGCGGCGAGCCTGCCGGGCGCCGGCCACGACGTCCACCTGGAGCACCCGGCCGAACTGCACCGTCTGGTGGCCGAGTTCCTGCACGGGCTGCCCGCCTGAGGGCGTGCGCCGCGTCAGACGCTGACGACGGTGGTGCCGGCGGCTTCGAACGCGGCGAGTTCGCCGGCGGGGGCGCCGGTGTCGGTGACGAGGGTGTGCAGGCTCGCGGCGGGGGCGACGTGGGCGAAGGCGGTGCGGCCGAGCTTGCCGGCGTCCGCGGCGACGACGGTGCGGCGGGCGGCGGCCATGGCGGCCTTCTTCATGGTGGCGTCGTCGAGGTTGTGGGCGGTCAGGCCGTCGGCGGCGCTGAGGGCGCAGCAGCCGAGGACGGCGGTGTCGAAGCGCAGGGCGTTGATCGAGGCGAGGGCGAGGGGGCCGGTGAGAGCGCCCTCGGCGGCGCGGGGGCGGCCGCCGGGGACGAGCAGGGTGGCCGGTCCGGGGGTGTCGCCGAGGACGTGGATGGCGGGCAGGGACAGCGGCATCACGGTGACGGGTCGTTCGCGCAGCAGGCGGGCGACTTCCAGGCAGGTGGTGCCGCTGTCGAGGAGGACGGTCTCGCCGTCGGCGATGAGTGCGGAGATGCCGGCGGCGATGCGGCGTTTGGCGTCGACGGCTTCGCGGGCGCGCAGTGCGAAGGGGGGTTCCTCGCCGCGCAGCAGCAGGGTGCGGGCGCCGCCGCGGAAGCGTTCGAGGGCGCCCTGGGTGGCGAGGGTGTCGAGGTCGCGGCGGATGGTCATCTCGGAGGCGCCGGTGAGTTCGGCGAGTTCGAGGACGGTGGCGCTGCCCGCGTCCCGGACGGTCTGGGCGATCAGGGTGTGGCGCGCCGCGGTGTTCATACCGGAATTGAACCGCACCCCGGATCAAACAAGCAAGCTGTTCGATATCAGGGTTTCGCACATCAAGCATGTTCGTTATGGTCGGTGGCATGGAACGCTCGCTCCGGGCCGCCCGCGTGGCGACCTACGTCTACTTCGTCCTGTGCGGCACCCTGATGGGCGCCTGGGTCGTGCACATCCCCGCCGTCGAAGCCCGGGTCGGTATCAGCCACGCCGCCCTCGGCGGGCTGCTCGTCCTGCTGGGCCTGGGCGCCTTCGGCGGCATGCAGGCCGCGGGCCGCCTGACCGACCGCCTCGGCGCCCGCACCGTCGTCCCCGCCTCCGGCGCGCTGTGCGCCGCGTCCCTGGTATTGCCCGCCCTGGCGCCGAACCCGTGGACGCTCGCCGGGGCGCTGCTGGTCTTCGGCTTCGCCAACGGCTGCCTGGACGTGAGCATGAACGCCCACGCCGTACACGTGGAGAAGGCGTACGGGCGCCCCGTCATGTCCGGCTTCCACGCCACCTTCTCGGTCGGCGGCGTGCTCGCCGCCGGCGCCGCCGCCGCGGCCACCGCCGTCGGGGCCGGGCCGGTGGCCACGCTCGCCGTCCTCGGCGCGCTCGGCCTCGCCACCGCCCTGCTCACCGCCCGCGCCCTGCTGCCCGATGCCTCGGCTGCCGAGGCCGCCGAACCGGACGGGGAAACCACCGGAGCGCCCATGACCGCCGACAGCGGCAAGGTCCGCCGACAGATCCGGGTCTTCGCCGTGCTGGCGCTGATGGTCATGCTGTGCGAGGGCGCCGCCAACGACTGGAGCGCCCTGCACCTCAAGGACGTGCTCGGCATGCCCGCGTCCACCGCCGCCTTCGCGTACGGCGCCTTCGCCGCCGCGATGACCACCGGCCGCCTGCTGGCCGACCGGGTCGTCACCCGCCACGGCCCGACGGCCGTCCTGCGTTACGGCGCGGCCACCGCCGCCGTCGGTATCACGATCGCCGCGCTCACCCCGTGGGTGTGGGCCGCGTTCCTCGGCTGGGCGCTGTTCGGCCTCGGACTGTCCGGCTGTGTCCCGCAGCTCTTCAGTGCCGCCGGTCATGCCGACCCCGCCGCCGCGGGCGCCAACGTCTCCCGCGTCGCCGGACTCGGCTACCTCGGCATGCTCGCCGGACCGGCCGTCATCGGCTGGCTCACCCACTTCACCGCCCTCAACCGCACCTTCCTGCTGCTCACCCTGATGTGCGCCACCACGGCCGCCGCCGCCGGGATCCTGCGCACCACCGCCACCCCGGGCGGCCCCGCGGCCGGCCTCGCACCCGCCGACGACCGGCTCCCGGCCGACGCGGCCTGACCCCCCGGCACCTCGGACAGGCTCGGCAGGGAATCCCTGCCGAGCCTGTGGCGCGGGCTGCTACCGGTACGTCAGCGCACGGCGTACGCGTCGGTGACGGTCTGGGTGACCTTGGCGCCGTTCGCCGTGGCCAGGGTGATCCGCAGGCTTACCTTCTTGCCGGCGGCGCCCGCGTGGTCGAGGGTGGCGACCTTGTCGGCGCCGACCGCGGCGTCCGTCCAGGTGGTGCCGCCGTCGTAGGAGTAGGCGAGCTGGGCGGTGGTGAGCGGGCCGGGGGTGAAGCCGTTCTGGCCGGTGGCGGAGAGCGCGATCCGCAGTGGTCCGGCGGCGGCGGTGTTGTTGCCGTCCAGGTCGATCCGGTAGTCGGGGAACAGCAGCGGCAGCGCCTGCGAGTACGCGGCCGGGTCGGTGGCCGAGCGGAAGCCGAACTCGGTGCGGACGGCGGTGGAGCGCTGCCACAGGTCGCGGTGGTAGAACCGGGCCTGGTCGAGCACCAGGGTGTAGTCCTTGGCCTCGTTCGGGAGCTGCCAGACGAACGACGGGCCGAACCAGGAGCGTCCCAACGAGGTTCCGTCGCTGAACAGTTCGACGCCGGCGGCGTCGCCGAAGTAGGACTGGCTGCCGGTGTGGTCGGCGTTGCCGTCGCCCCACAGGGTGCGGGTGAAGTCGACCCCGATCAGGTCGGCCTGCCGTTCGCCGACCAGCAGCGCGGTGCCGTCGGCGGCGCGTCCGGCGGTGGGGCGCAGCACGCCCTGGTACCACTCCTCGGTGCGCTGCTGTCCGGCCTGGTAGCGGCGCGGCAGGTCCTGCATGAACTCGGTGAACGGCCAGCTGCTCTGTCCGTCGTGCAGCCAGGTGGTGTCGTCGGCGGTGTAGTGGGCGGTGCGGGTGGACGGGGTGGCGACCAGGCCCTGGCCGACGGCGCTGCCCGCGTACGGGTTCCACGGGCGTTCGATGCTGAGGTAGTCGCTCATCCGGACGGGCGTGCCGGTGGAGTGCCAGTTCTCGGTGACGGTGCCGAGGTCGCGGTCGCGGACGGTGTGGCGCTGCTTGGCGCCGATCGAACCGGCGTCGTGGAACGCCAGGTTGTAGACGTAGGGGCTGTCGGCGGTGGAGGTCCAGGCCAGGGTGACGGCGCCCTTGCCGAGGGCGGTCTTCAGTGCGGCGGCCTCGGCAGCGGTGATCGGCAGCACGGGGGCGTCCAGGCTGACGTCGTTCTTGCCGTACACGCCAGGGCTCTGGCGGTAGGTCAGGACGCCGACGGCGCCGGCGTTCTTGGCGTTGGTGGAGACGACGCGCTGCGAGGTGCCGTCGTCCGGGACGAGGACCAGCTTGCCCGAGACACCGGCGGCGGTCAGATCGGCCTCGGAGGCGCTGGCGGCGGTGGCCAGCAACGCGCTTCCGGTGCCGGGCAGTTGGGCCTCGGCGGCGAACTGGGCGTAGTGCGGTTCCAGGGTGAGGCCGGCGCCCTTGAGCACCACTTCGGGGGCGGCCATCCGCAGGTAGCTGCCGAATTCGAAGCCGCCGGTGCGGGCCTTGCCGGAGCCCCAGGCGGAGAGTTCGACGGGCAGCATGCCGGTGCGCACGCCGGTGGAGTCGACCCACTTGTCGCCCCACCAGCGGCCGAGTTCGAGTGAGGCGCCGCGGACCCGGAGGTCGCGTTCGGCCTGCACCTCGATCCGGGTGGCCTGGCGGGCGTCGAGGGTGAGGACGGTGTCCTTGGTCAGCTGGATCTCGGGCATGGCGAGCGCGGTGACGGCCTTCGGGGCGGCCTCGCCGCTGCTGTCGCCGCGCTCGGGGGTGACCACGTAGCCGCTGAGCGAGTAGCTGCCGGGGCGCAGCCGGTAGACGATCTCGCCGTTGGCGTTCGGGGCCTGCCGGCTGCCGGTGGCCTGGCCGAGGTCGACCATGGTGATGCTGCTGCCGACCTCGGACGCGGCGGGCTTGCCGTCGCGGTCGATCAGCTTGACCCGGACGGCGAGGGTCTCGGGCTCGACGTAGGCGTTGAACGGGGTGGAGACGGTGCTCCCGTTGTCGGCGGTGGCCAGCACCCGGCCGGTGATGTCGCCGTACTGGCCGCCCGTCAGGTGTGCGGTCGGGTCGAGGGTGAGCGGCACCTGCGCGGTGGCCCCGGCGGCGACGGTGATCCTGTCGGTGCCGAGCTTGACCACCTTCGAGGTGATCGCCGTCTCGTCGTCGCCGTCGGTGCGCTGCACGGTCAGTTTGAGCGTGACGGGCTTGTCGGAGGTGTTGGTGTACGGGAGTTGGACGGTGCGGGTGTCGGACTTCTGCTGCGGCCAGGCGAAGTCGCCGAAGCCGACGGCGGGTGCGCCGAGCACGCTCTGCGTGGTGGCGAGGTCGGCGCGAAGCCGGCCGCCGCCGGTCTGCTGGACGTCGCCGGGGACGGTGGCCAGCGCGGAGGACACCAGGGCGGCCTTGATCTGCGCGGCGTTCCACTCGGGGTGGCGCTGCTTGACCAGGGCGGCGCTGCCGGCCACCAGTGGGGTGGCCATCGACGTCCCGGACATCTGGGTGTAGGCGTAGACGCCGCGTCCGCCGGTGGCGGCGCCCTTGACGTCGACGCCGGGTGCGGCGATCTCCGGCTTCAGGGTGTGGCTGCCGGTGACGGAGCCGTGCGAGGAGAAGGAGGCGGTGTTGTCCTTGCGGTCGACGGCGCCGACGGTGAGCACGGCGGGCGCGCAGCCGGGCGAGCTGACGGACTGGTACTGGCCGAGGTTGCCGGCGGCGACCACGAACAGCGCCTTGGACTGCTCGGCGATGTGCTGCGCGGCGACCGACATCGGGTCGGTGCAGTCGGTGGGTTCGGGGCTGCCCAGCGACATCGAGACGACGTCGGCGCCGGAGTCGGCGGCCCACTGCATGCCGGCGATGATCTGCGACTCGGTGCCGGAGCCGCCGTCGTCGAGCACCTTGCCGACCAGCAGCCGGGCCTGGTCGGCGACGCCGCGCTCCTTGCTGCCGGACGCCTTGCCGGTGCCGGCGATCTCGGAGGCGACGAAGGTGCCGTGGCCGACGGCGTCGTGGACGTCCTCGTCGGGCGTGTCCGGGTTCGCGCCGGTGAAGTTGCGGCGGCCCTCGACCTGTCCGGCGAGGTCCGGGTGCTGGTCGTCGATGCCGGTGTCGAGGACGGCGACCTTGACGCCCTGTCCGCCGAGCCCGGCGGCCCACGCGGCGGGGGCGCCGATCTGCCTGGTCTCGGCGTCGTTGGTGGTGCGGACCTTGCGGTCCAGCCACAGCTTGGTCAGGCCGTCGCGGCCCTTGCCGTCCGGCCCGACCAGCTGGTTCCAGGTGCGGGCGGCGTCCTCCTTGGCCGGGGCGAACGCGACGCCGTCAACTGCCTTGAGCCGCTTGGTCCCCGAGGCTTTCGCGCGCGCCTGCGGGCTGGCGTCGGCGGCCTTCGCGTCCCGGTAGGTGGCGATCAGGGAGAACGTCTTGCCGTTCTGGTCGTCGTAGCCCTGGCGCAGCAGCGAGGTGACGTTGAACAGTTGCCGGTCGACGGTGCCGGCGGCGAGCGCGGCGGAGGCGTGCTGCGGGACGACGTACTGGTCGCCGTTCTCCTGCTGGGTGAACGTCAGCGGGACGTTGCCCTGCTCGTCGGGCAGCACGGTGACGACGGTGCGGCCGTCGGTACCGGTGCCCAGCTGGACCCGGTCGCCGGTGATCAGGGTGACGGTGTGCGGGGCGGCGCTCTGGCGTCCCGTCAGGGTGGAGCCGGGGTTCTGGGGCTGGGCGGCCCATGCCTGGTCGATCGTGGTGAGCGTACCGGTGGCGAGGATGCCCGCCGCCACCAGTGCCATCGCGCCACGTATGCGCGCCGGCCGTGTCATGAACGCCTCCAGGTGTCGGGTTATGGCCGGTGAGCCTGGCAGAAAACCGGGCTGACCGGTCATGATGTGGCCTGGCGGGTCACCGCCCGGCGGCAAACCGCCACCGCCTTCGCGAGCGGTGCGAGCGGCACGGGCGGCGGCCCTGAGCACGGCGAACGGAGCGCGGATGCTGTCGGCGATAGGTCTGGACGAGCACGCCGAGCGGGTCTACACCCACCTGGTGGCCCACGGCCCCGCGACCCGCGCCGAACTGGCCGCCCGCTGCGGCCCCGTGCCGACCGGCTCGCTCGAACTGCTCCAGGCCTGCGGGCTGGTGGCCCCCGGCGCGGGCCGCCGCTACACCGCCGCTCCCCCGGCCGTCGCCCTCGAAGCCCTGCTCACCGGCCAGCGACACGCCCTGCGGGAGGCCGAGTTGACGGCCTCCACCCTCACCGAGGCCTACCGTTCGGCGACCGCCCGGGAGGGCCAGGCGCACCGCGACCTGATCGAGGTGGTGGCCGGGCGCGCCGCCATCAGCCACCGCGTCACGCAGCTTCAGGCCGGCGCGGAGCACGAACTGCTCGCGCTGGTGACGGGCCGCCACCAGGTGGTCGCCGCCGACGAGACCGGCGCCGAGTCGGCGGCCGTCGAACGCGGCGTCGGCTACCGGGTGGTGCTGGAGCGCCGCGCCCTGGACGAACCGGGCGCCGCGCACCCGCTGTTCGAGGCGATGGACCGTCAGCAGCAGATCCGGGTCGTCGAGCAGGTCCCCACCAAGCTGATCATCGCGGACCGTTCACTCGCCCTCGTCCCGCTCACCGCCTCCGCCTCCGACCCCGTCGCCCTGGTGGTCCGCGCCCCCGCGCTGGTCACCGTCTTCACCGTCCTGTTCGAACAGACCTGGGAGTGGGCCCACCCCCTCGGCCGCACCCTCGTCGTCGGCCCCGCCCCCGCCGGCGACCCCGACGAGACCGACCGCCGCATCCTCGCCCTCCTCCTCTCCGGCGCCACCGACCCCGCCGTCGCCAAACAGCTCAGCCTCGGCCTGCGCACCGTCCAGCGCCGCATCAGCCGCCTGATGTCCCTCGCCCGCGCCGACACCCGCATCCAACTCGGCTGGCAGGCCCACCGCCGGGGCTGGGTCGACTGAGGCCCCTGCCGCCCCCTCACAGTTCCTTGTAGGTGAACTCGCTCACCGGGCCGGTCGGGGACGAGTAGCCCTGCGACAGCACGGTGACGTCGACGGTATGGGGCTTGCCGGGGCCGGTGGTCGGGTCGGGGGCGGTGGCGACGAGCTCGCTGGGCGCGCCGGTGCGCTTGATCCGGACGGACGGGGAAGGGTTGTCGCCGAAGAAGACCTGGGCGTCGGATTCGAAGTTGACGCCGGTGATGGTGACGGAGTGGCCCTTGCGGCCGCTGTCCGGGTCGATGCCGGTGATCACCACCGGGGCGGGTCCGCCGTAGGCGAACTGGCCGAAGGGCACGGCCGGCGAGGTGCCCAGGTTGGTGGTGACCCGGACGGCGACCACGCCCGCACCGGGCGGCGCGAGGACGCTGATCGCGGTGCCGTCGCCGCTGACGACCGGGTCCTGACAGGGGACGGTGCCGAAGTCGACCGCCGTGCCCGCGCCGAAACCGCTGCCGGCGATGACGACCGCACTGCCGGCCTTGCCGGCGTTGCTGCTGACGGCCCGCACCACCGGGCCGGACAGCACGTCGGGGGCGCCGAGCAGACCCAGGTAGGTGGGGTTCGCGTGCTGGAAGGCGACCTGGCCCATGAAGTCCTGGAGCGTCTTCTTGACCATGACGTGGTCGTAGTCGCTCTGGTAGTCCGGGTGCAACTGGTTCGGCGTGCCCGGCTGGGCGTAGCCGTGCGGCCCGGGCAGCGCGGCGATCGCCGTGATCACGGCCTTGACGTCCTCGTTCGCCTCCGGGCCGGGCGGATGGGGGTACCACTTCTTCGCGTCGTCGAGCGAGGTCCAGGCCTGCGGCACCAGGTCCCAGGCGTTGAAGTAGCGCTCGTTGGCGGCCCAGCTCAGGGAGTTGACGTACTTCACGAAGTCCGGGCCGCCGGCAGTGGGGGCGGCGAAGGTGTACAGGGCGAACTTCGGGGTGACGCCCTGCCAGGTCTGTGCCTGGAGGTAGGGCGCGACCATGGTGGCGAGGCAGCCGCCCAGACTGTGACCGATCACGTGGACGGTGGGGTTCGACGCGGCCCCCGCCAGGGCGTCGGCGAGTGCCTGCACCAGGGTGGTGCCCCCCGCCGTCATGGTGACGACCTGGGTGAACGCCTCCATCGCCCCCTTGGAGACGGACACCGGGGCCGGTGGCGAGCCGACGGCGGTGAACGGCACCACCGTGCCCACGCCGAGGTCCTCCAGCAGGTCGGTGACGTTGCCGACCGTTCCCCGCAGGACGACGGCGAACGCGTTGGAGGAGCGATTCGCGGCCAGGAACGCCATGTTCGCGTTGTCCGGGCTCAGTGCCAGCCACGTCAGGGACCAGCCGTTCCCGGTCGCGAGGGAGGGCTCGGCCAGTTGCTCACTGACGCCCAGAGAGATCCGTTCCTGCTGCTCCGCCACCGTCTCGCCCGAGGGACGCGGCGTGGCCCCGGTCGCGGCGATCGCCGCCAGTGTCATGGCCACCTGCGGCATGGTGGGTGTGCTCTGCTCCGTCGACATGCGTGCTCCGTGCTCCTGGGAAATGGATCCGCCTCACCGGACCGGGAGGTCGTGTCCCCTCTGCGTTCCGCCGGCGCCGTCCGACGATGTGTCCGGGCCCGGGACGTCATGCCATCGGCCGTACGCCCTCGCGGTCCGTCCGCTCCCGGCAGTGGTTTGATGCGGCGCCCCTGGTCCATCGACATGGCTTCGGCCCGACCCTCGATGGTTTCGAGGACCGGGCCGCACGGCGTGATGGTGTCCGGGGAGGCCTGCGGGGGTCAGGGGCAGTGGACGGTGAAGCTGCCCTCGTGGGTGCCGGCCACGCTGCTGCCCCAGTTGCCGAGAACGTCCTTCATCTGGACGCCGTAGTAGCCCCACACCTTCCAAGTGCCTTCCTGGCAGATGTATCGGGCGCTCTCCGAGTAGGCCGAGCTCGAACCGGACGCGCCGGGAAAGGTGCCCTCGTACACGGTGCCGTCCGGTGCCGTGAGCTTGTAGTAGCTGGGCTCCCAAATACGACAGCCATTGGGCGGCGCGGACCAGCCGATGATCTTCCACCAGCGACACTCGGTCCACAGGCCCGCATAGACGTTGGAGGCTCCGCCGTCGTACAGGCAAAGCCAGCTCTTCATCTCCTTTGTGTCATCGGAGTTGGAGTCGATCCACTCCCCCGCGCAGTGCGGTTCGTCGACGGATCGGGGCGCCGCGGTGACGGAGACGGGAACTGCCTGCACGGTCCGATTCGGCGGAGCCGGGGCGGCAGTGGCGGTTGCCATTGGGACGAGAAACGCGACCGCGGAGGCAAAGGCTGCCAACCGCACCAGTCCGGCGAAGCGCACGAAAGGGCTCCTTTTCGCGAAGGACGGCGAAGAGGGAAATCCGGACCGGCCCTGGGCGACGTGAAATGTCCGATGCGCCGCCCACATCAAGCCCGAGCAAAACCCTCACCTTGAGGCCTCAAAGTGACACCCCGCGCAGGCACCGGCAAGGGCGATTCGCCGGTTCCACCCGAAAGAGTGCGCCGTCGCGCGCCCGCCTCACTCACCTCGTTGACCGCCGGGCCGTCAGGACGCGACCTCCGCCAGCAGGGCCGCCTGCGGGAAGCGCTCGCCCGGGCCGGGTTGGCGGACGCTGCGGGCGGTCTCGGTGAGGCCGGCCTCGGACAGCAGGGCGGCGAGGGTGTCGAGCGGCCAGCGGTGGGCGGTGGTGACCTTGTGGTCGAAGGGGACGGGGTGGTCGGTGTCGCCGAGGGTGGGGTCGGCAGCGAAGAGGCCGAGCAGCAGGCGGCCGCCCGGGGCCAGGACGCGGCGCAACTCGGCCAGGACGTACGGGACTTCGGCGGGCGGGAGGTGGATCAGCGAGTAGCGGGCGAGCGCCGCGCCGAGGCTCGCGTCGGCGAACGGGAGGGAGAGCAGCGAGCCGCGGACGAAACTCTCCCCGGGGTGGCGGCGCCGGGCCTGGGCCAGCATCCCGGCCGACAGGTCGAGCCCGACGGCGCGGATCCCCAGCCCGCCGAGCAGCGCCGTCGCCTCGCCCGGGCCGCAGCCGAGGTCTCCGACGGGCAGCCCGTCGACTGACACGGGCGGCGCCGCGACCAGCTCCCCCATCAACGCCAACTCATCGCCCCGGCTGGCGAGTTCACCCGTGAACATGGTCGCGTACAGCTCCGCGACCGCGTCGTAGGCCTGCCCGACCCCGGCCTGCTTGTCCGTCATTTCCCGCGCCTCCCGCCGATCGAAGATGCCGAGCCTATGACCCAGGGGCAGGCGCAGGAGCCTCGGGGGCCCGGAGCAGCAGCACCAGGCCCAGGCCCAGGTCGACGACCACGGTCACCGCCTGAAGCCAGTCGGGTGTCTTCCCTGGCGAGTAGATCTCCAGGTAGTCGGAGAGCGCGTGCACCAGCGCCAGCGGCCAGATGCTCCCGATGTACAGGCGCGCGCCGCACAGGCAGAAGCCGAACGCGCCGGCCTCCAGCACCTGCCACAGCGTATTGCCCAGGGGCGAGCCGAAGAACAGCCAGTTGCCGAGGTGCCCGACCCCGAACAGCACCGCCGTCAGCACCACCGCGGGCACCCGACCCAGCGGCCGTGCGACCTCCAACACCAGTGCCCTGCTGCTCAGTTCCTCACTGACCCCGACGCTGAGCATCAGCACCACGCCGCCCACCAGGGTGGCTGTACTTCCCTCGATCCCGGGCAGCGCCGCCAGCCCCGCGAGCGCCACCAGTGGCAGCAGCACCACCCAACGCGCCGTCGCCCCAAGGCTCGTGACCCCGCCGGCCGCCAGCAGCCCCCAGGCCCGGAGCAGCACCAGCATCACCGCCGCGCCCGCCAAGTTGGCGACGGTCGGCCCGAGTTGCGGGAACCACCCCGGATCCAGCGGCGGTAGCGCCTTCGCCACCACCACGATCGTCGCCTGCCAGACGGCCGCAACTCCGACCGCCCCCAGCGCCGGATTCCGGCGCACCCAGCTCCCGCATCGCGTCAGCACCGCTCGACGGTAGGGGCGACCCCTTCAACTCGGCTTAAGCGCCACCACATTGGGACCTTCGACGACTGTCAGCCGCACCGGCCGGCCGAGTGATGGACGTGCTCACGCCCCTCGCGATCCTCGAACTCGAGCCGGAAGGGCAGCCCCGTCTCCCCCAGCGCCGCCAGCAGCTCGGCGACACGCTCCGGGTCGACGTACCCGCTGAACAGCACGGGTTCCCCCGGCGTCAGCTCAAGCTCCGCGAACTCGCGTTCGACCCCGAACTCGGTCCAGCCCGACCGGCGCACCCGCCAGCCGGCCCGGAAGAACAGCTCGGCCGCTCCCTGCGTGTCGGCCGCGCCCGGCAGGAATCCCCGGACGTTGCTGCCGAGATCGAGCTGCGCCATTGCGGCGTCGTCAAGGCGCGGGCCGCCCGTCCCGCCGGAGGTGAAATGCATGCCGAAGGGTACCGAACGGCCGGCCGGCCGACCCCTGCGGAAAACCGGTCGCGGGCGGCCGGGCCGGGGCGTCCGAGCTCTGCGTGTGGCCGGCGTAGCGGTCTCCCGCCGATTCAGTGGCCCCCGGGCTCCGGGGAGTCCGGGTGGGCCACGCCGTCGGGGACGGGTTCGTCGGCACGGACAGCCTCGGCCAGGTCGGCCGCCGCTCCGCATGTCGGCCCGTCGATGGTCAGTGACAGTTCGGGGCCTGCTGGTTGCAGATCCTGATGTGGCTGACGCCCGGCAGATCGGCGCGGGTCTGGTTCAGGTTGACGGCGCCGTGGCCGAGTTCCGGGGCACTCGGGACGGTGCGCCTCCCACCCAGGAGGGGGCTGCCCTCCTGGACGTTCGCAAAGAGAGTGTCCGGCTCACGGAAGAGCGCGGCGATTCAGCCCTGCCCGAACGCCCAGCAGACGAACCCCAGGGTTGCGGCCGTGATCACGATGCCGACGTACATCGGCAGTCGTGGGGCCTGGGGATCGGCCTGGGTTGCCGCGGCGAGAAGGACGATGCTCGCCGGCATCAACAGGAACAGCCCGAAGATGCAGCCGAGAACGGAGACGGCGAACAGTATCCAACCGATGATCACGCAGCCTGTCCAGAAGTTGGCGGCCTCCCGGGCGAACAGCGGCACGGCGGTGGTCACGGCGCCGAGCACCAGCGGACCTCCCATGGTCCACGCGTCGATGAGGACCACCCAGAGCACGACCGGTGCGGCACACAGCACCGCCAGCACCGCCGTGAACCGCGCCGCCCGCGGTACCGGATCCGGCCGCTCCGTGGTGTCTACGGCTTCCATGCTCCCCCCCATTATTGAACGCGTTCAAACGCGACGGGGGAACCGTACCAGGCCCGTCCCGCCACCAACAGCTGCACCGAGCGCCGGGAACTGAGGAGGCGTCAGCCCGCATGTGCGGCGCCGACGAGCGAAGGCGCAAGGCGGTCGTCCGCGCCGCGCCGCCCGGCGCCGCCTCGGGGTGCGGGAGAAAAACCGGTTGCGGGCGGCCGGGCCGGGGTGCCTATGCTCTGCCCGTGGCCGTCGTAGCGATCTCTCGCCGATTTAGTGGCCCCCCGGCTCCCGATGGGTGCCGCTGGGGTCGGTTTTCGCCGCGCCGGTGACGCAGTCCGGCTGAGCGGGTCGGTCCCGGGCGGCGGGTTGCGCCCAGGGGCCGGGGGGTGTGTGTTCCCCCTCGAATCCCCTGCTCAGGCCCGGAGGCCCGTCATGTCCGCTCTGCCCGCTTCCTCTCCCCGTCCGCTGTCCGCCGATCAGCTCGCCCGTGATCTGGCCGTCCGCGATCTGACCGATCCGGCCGCCGGGCCGCACGGCGTGCAGCTCCTGGTGGATCGCGCCACCGACGCGCTGGCCCGGCACTGGTCCTGCCCGGTGCGGGTGCACCGCGGCGAGCGGATCGTCACCGTCGCCGACAACTACGACCACCTCAACTACCGTGCCGACGACGTCACTCGGGACACCCGCTACACCCGCTACGTGGACGACCGCCGTATGCTGCGCAGCCACTCCAGCGCACTCGTCCCTGGCGCCCTGCGCGCCCTCGCGGCGGACCCGGCTGCCGAGTCCGTCCTGCTGGTCTGCCCGGGCCTGGTGTACCGCCGCGACAGCATCGACCGGCTGCACACCGGCACCCCGCACCAGCTCGACCTCTGGTACCTCACCCGCCGCCAACTGCCCACCACACCCGCCGACTTGACCGAGATGATCGCCGCCCTGGCCGACGCCCTGCTGCCCGGCGCGGAGTACCGCACCGAGGACCGCGTGCATCCGTACACGCTGGCGGGGCGGCAGTTGGACGTGAACCTCGGCGGCGAGTGGGTGGAGATCGCGGAGTGCGGGCTCGCCCACCCGGAGGTGCTGGCGGGGTCCGGGCTGGGGCCGGAGTGGAGCGGGCTGGCGCTCGGGATGGGGCTGGACCGGGTGCTGATGCTGGTCAAGGGGATCCCGGACATCCGGATCCTGCGCTCCACCGACCCGGCGGTGGCCGCCCAGTTGACCGATCTCGCCCCGTACCGTCCGGTCTCCGCGCTGCCGGCGATCCGCCGCGACCTGTCCATCGCGGTGGACCGCGTCGACCTGGCGGAGGACCTCGGCGACCGGGTCCGCGACGCGCTCGGCGCGGACGCGGACTGCGTGGAGGCCGTCGAGATCCTCTCCACCACCCCGTGCCACGCCCTTCCCCCGCAGGCCCTGACCCGCCTCGGGGCCCGTCCCGACCAGCACAACCTGCTGGTCAAGGTGATCCTGCGCCACCTCCACCGCACCCTCACCGACAGCGACGCCAACGCCCTGCGCGACCGCGTCTACGCCGCCCTCCACCAGGGCACCGCCCACCAGTGGGCAGCCAACTCCTAGCGGAATTACGGCCGCAGGGCCGCCGCGACCAGGCCCTCCAGCGCCTCGCGCCGGAGGGTCTCGCCGCGCACCAGCCCGTCCAGCACCAGCCCGTCGAAGCCGGCGAGCAGGGTGAGCGCGCGGTCCTCGACGTCGCGGACGCGGTGCGCGGCGAGGAAGTGGCGGACGAGCTCCCGGCCGGTGTTCTCGCGCGGGGTGAGGATCTCGCGCAGCTCCGGGTCGCGGACGCTCTCCAGCACGCAGGCGTACCGGGCGAGCGAGCGGCGGCGGCCGTCGCCGGTGAGCCGGTGGTGGGCGAGCAGCGCGAGACCGTCGACGAGGTCGGCGGCGGTGCGCGGCGCGGCGGCCTGTGCGGCGGTCAACTCCAGTTCGTGCTGGTCGAGTTCGACCAGCCGCCGGACCAGCGCGGTGAGCAGCGCGGCGCGGGTGCGGTAGTAGGCCGAGGTGGTGCCGTCGGGCAGGGCGGCCGCACGGTCGACGGCGCGGTGGGTGAGGCCGCGGATGCCCTGGTCGGCGAGGACGCCGAGGGCGGCGTCGGCGAGCAGGGTGCGTCGGTCGGTGGCCATGCCCTCATCTAACACCCCGCCATGGGCGGGCCCGTAAGCTCCGCTACCGTCCTTTCTACATCTGTAGAAGAACTGGGGGTTCGACGGTGCGTGGTACTGCGGTGGTGGTCGGTGGCGGGATCGGCGGCTTGGCGGCCGCGCTCGGACTGCGCCGGGTCGGCTGGGACGTGACGGTGCTGGAGCGTTCCGAGGTGCCGGACGACGCCGGGGCGGCGATCTCGCTGGCCGCGAACGGGCTGCGGGCGCTGGACGAGCTCGGCGCGGGCGAGGCGGTCCGGGCCGCCTCGCACGGTCAGTACCGGGGCGGCACCCGCAGGCCGGACGGGCGTTGGCTGGCCCGGATGGACGGGGCCGCGCTGGAGCGCGCGGTGGGCAGCCCGATCGTCGGCATCGCCCGCGCCGAACTGCACCGGCTGCTGCGGGCCGCACTGCCCGCCGAGTCGCTGCTGATCGGCGTCCGCGCGCTGACGATCGACCAGGACGGGCCAGGGCAGAACGAACCAGCGCAGGACGGACCTGGGCAGAACGGGCCTGGGCAGAACGAACCGGCGCAGGACGGGCCTGGGCAGGTCCGGGTCGGCTGCTCGGACGGCACGCGGTACGCCGACCTGGTGGTCGCGGCGGACGGCGTCGGCAGTCGGCTGCGCGGCCTGCTGCTGCCGGAGCACCCCGGCGCGGTGGCCACCGGTGCGGCCGTGCTGCGCGCGATCACCGATCAACCGGTGGCGCTGGACAGCGAGTTCGAGCTGACCTGGGGTCGCGGCGCGGAGTTCGGCCACATCGTGCTGCCGGACGGCCGGGCCGAGTGGCACGCCGTCCTTCCGCTGCCGCCCGGCACCCGGTTCGCCGATCCGCTGGCCGAGTTGCGCTCGCGCTTCGGCGGCTGGCACGAGCCGATCCCGGAACTGCTCGCGGCCACCCCGCCGGACGCCGTGCTCCACCACGACCTGCGCGAACTGCGCACCCCGCTACCGACGTTCACGGTCGGCCGGGTCGCGCTGCTCGGCGACGCGGCGCACGCGATGACCCCGCACCTGGGCCAGGGCGCCTGCCAGGCGCTGGAGGACGCGGTGACCCTGGCGGCCGCCGTCGCCGGCGCGCCCGACCTGCCGTCCGCACTCTCCCGGTACGACGCGGTGCGCCGCCCGCGCGCCCAGGCCGTCGCCCGGGCGGCCCGGCAGGCGGGACGGATGGGGCCGGGACTGTCGCACCCGCTCGCGGTGGCGGTCCGCAACACCGCGATGCCGCTGATGCCCCCGGGGCCGACGCTCCGGGCGATCCTGCGCCACCACGTCTGGGAGCCGCCCACCCTCGACCGGACGCCGCCCCGCCCCGGCGAATCGACCACCCAACTCGCATAGCAGGGGCGGCAGTCGGGCAGTCAGCAGATGACCGTACCTTCACCCGCGGCCCCGCCCGCCCACCGCCGCCCGCTCCGAGGAGGAACGCCGTGGCCCCGCAGAAATCCCCGTCCGGCAAGCCGACCGGCATGGGCGGCGCACCCCCACCGCCGCCCGGCCCGGCCAACCCGCCACCCCCACACACGAAGTATCAGGTGTAGCGGGCGACACGTTCCCGGAGGGCGGCCTCGGTCTGCGGCCACTCGGTGTCGATGACCGAGAAGATCGCGGCGTCCCGCAGCCCGCCGTCCTCGCCGGGCACCCACGAGCGGGCCGACTTCCGCAGCACGCCCTCGAACCGGGCCCCGACGGCGGCGATCGCCGCCCGCGAACGGGCATTGCGCGCATCGGTCTTGAGGTCCACCCGGGCCACGCCCCACTGCTCGAACGCGTGCTGGAACAGCAGCAGCTTCGCCTCGGCGTTGATGCCCGTCCCCTGCGCCGAGGCCGCCAGCCAGGTGAACCCGACCTCCACCGCGAACAGCACCTCGGTGTCCGGCAGCGTCCGCGGCTCCCAGTACGCCGTCACCCCGACCGCCCGGCCACTCCCCACCGCGATCTGTGCATACGGCGCCAACCGCCCGTCCGCGGCCCGCGCGTGCTGCGCCTCGATGTACCCGGCCACCTCCTCGCCCCGCGGCACCCAGGTGAACCCATAACTGTCCCGGGCTTCCTCCACCGCCCGCGCCAACTCCCCGGCATGCCGCTGCTCCAACGGCTCCAGCCGCACCAACTCCCCTTCCAGCACCGGCCCTTCGAGTCGGTACACCATCCGCCGCTCCCCCTCGTCCACGCCCTTGCCGACGACACCTGAGCCGTCGGACACCCCGTCGTCGGCCGCCCGTTCGATGCGCGGCCCGGTCACGGCTGCAGCGAACCGTCACGGACAGGCAGCCGTCAATCGATTTGCGATGCCACATCACGACATAGTCGGGTTTCCTGGTGCCCAGTTGTCGCCTCCTGGCCTGAACTTCCGCAGGTTCAACAACATCGGCCGACCAATGTGGCTAGCGTGTCGTCCCGTGGTCGACAGCAAGAGATCCTCACCTGCGAACTTTTGGGACGAAGGCCTGGCGCGCCGGGCGAAAGCCCTTGCCTGCACTGCCCCGCTACAGGCGTTGGACGGCAACAAGGGCAGCCTGCGATGGGTCGACGCCGAGATCTATCAACTCGCCGAACTCGCACTTCACACCATTGACCACGTCACCGTTGCCATGGACTTCGATTCCGGTGCCGACCAGGACCGGGTACTGACCCACACGACCCGTTTCGCCGCGATCCAAGCCCCGGACCGACTGGAGAAGGAGCACCGGGAGATCGCCCTCCACGTCCTGCAACGACTGATCAACATCGGTACGGTCGACCGAAGTTTCAGCCAGGTCTACGGTGCCGTGGACAATGACGGTGTCTACCGGCGCTTCTCCTTCGAGTTCAACCTGCTGGTCGAGCGGGTCGGAACCGACGGCAAGATCTACCTACGCGCCACTGACGAAGCAATCAACGTCCTCGTCGGGGCCCTCGACACCGATGTCGAGTCCGCCCAGATCGCGGCTGAGGTCAAACTCGAGAGCCTGATCAGACGAGGTCGGCTTGCAGAGGCCAAGCTGGCTGCCGAACAGGCACGTTACCGAACGGTGCAGTACGGCGAGATGCTGCGCCAGCTTCTCGAAGCCACCACACGCAACGTCCGGGCGGTGGACTGGGAAAACGAGGTTCCCGCCCTACTCGAGCACGCTCTGGACCACATCGAGGATCGTTACAGGGCTGAGCACCATATCCTGACCAACATCAGCAAGGCGCGCGACGAATCGGATGAGGAACAGCACAAGCAGCGGGCCGCTGAGCTGGTAGTGATCGTCCGCGACTGTATCCGGCGCCACATGCAGTTGCAGAACCGGCTGCTCACTGCCGGCGACCTTTTCCGCTCCGAACAAGACCGGCAGCAGTTCGTCGAGCCTCCCCGTACCGCCGCAATCGACCTGCACGGACAGTTGCTGACGCCAATGCTCGGACTTTCGGTCCGAGACGCAATAGCACTCGGGGCCAATTTCTTCCGCGACGCCGGCGGCTTGAAGCGACCCACCGTTCTCGGCCTGCCCTCACTCGTGACGCGGCTGCTGCGGCCGCCGGCCGAACGGCAGCGCCTCGGCACCGAGATCCCGGAGCCGGAAGTACAGCGCACCGAGGATCGCATGCCATTCACCATCGATGACTGGGCCACCACCGACGACCTGCTCAATCTGCACCGCCGCCCCCGCCGGCTGAGTCAACTGCTCGCGGAGGCCGAGGAGATCGCGCCCAGCACCGCCGACCTCCTGCTTCATCGCGCCGTCCACGCGTTCAGTCCCCAGGCCAACCAACACCGGCTTCAGGGAGATCCAAGCGTCCTGATCGCCGTCCGAACTGGCGAGCCGTTCGATCTGCCCCGGTTCGGTGGGGACGATCTACTCCTCCAGACGGCGGAAATCCAGCTCACGCCAGATAGCACGGAACCGAATAGCACCATCGACCTTGCCGAGGAGGCTCCCTCATGACCGTCGCCACAAGCACCGCCGACGCCGAGGAAGCCGCCCAACTGCTCGCCTTCGGCCTCCGGCCGAGGTACCACCCATCTCAGGACGCCGACTACCAAGCGCTCGTGACGCGCCACCAGGAAAACCAGGACTTCCAGCTGCTGACTTCCCGGATCGCAGCCGGGTTCGGCCTGCGGGTGGTCAGGGTCTCGGCCGCGACCGGCGTGGTCCTGGCCTCCACCGAGGGTTCGGTGTTCGAGATCCGCATGGAGGACTACTCCCGCTCGGCGGCTGTGGACAAGCCAGGCGAGAAAGTGCTCCACGGAATCGTCCACCTCGCAGTGGCAGCCCTGGTTTTCCCTCGCCCCGCAGATCTGGCCGACGACAATTATGTGGGCCGGGTCACGGCTCGTGTCGTGGACCAGACCGTGCGGGAGATCTGCCGAAAGCTCAAGTCACGGGCCGAACAGGTCGAGCATTCCTTGGATACCCCTGCGGACGCCCCTGAGCTGGACCGTGCATGGCGCGCGTACAGCCGCCGCCCCGAGGTCTCCACTACCAAGGACAACCGCGCAGCGCCGAACTCGACTACGAGCATCATCAGCAGAGCGCTGAGGTTCCTCACCGAACAAGGTCTGCTGGTAGAGCTCGGCGACGTGGACGGCGAGACCGTCTACCGCAGTACGCCACGCTACAACGTGCAGATCCGCGAATTGGCCTCCACTACGGCGTTCAAGGAACTACTTCAGTTGAAAGTCGTTCCTATTCTTGCGGAACCGCACGGAACCCTGTACATCGGCTCGTCGTCGGACGAGCAAAGTGGCGAGACGACGCAGGGAGACTCCGGTGTATGAACTCTCCAGGGTCCTACTGAAGTCCGTTGGCCCGGCCGGGGCACGTTACCAAGACGTCCTACTCGATCTCAGCGGGGTCGGACGCCCGGTAGCGGACGACCAGCTGGCATTCTTCGGGGGCGGGACGGCTGCCCGCCGGCCATCACCCGCGACCGTCCTGTTCCTGGAGAACGGCGGCGGGAAGTCAGTCCTCATCAAGCTGATCTTCTCGGTGGTCCTGCCCGGACGCCGGATGGCGGTCGGGGCCGCGGGCAGCGGCGTACTGGAGCGCTTCGTCCTGGAGGGCGACACCGCCCACATTGTGCTGGAGTGGACCCACGTCCGGAGCGGGCGCCGACTGATCACCGGGAAAGTCTCCGAATGGAAGGACCTCAGGCCAAGCAGCGACTCCCGCAATCTCGTCGAACGCTGGTACCACTTCCGGCCCAACGCCCGTCTGGGTCTGGAGAACCTGCCGATCTCCGACAGCAACCGGTACGTTCGTCTCGCTTCCTATCTCGACGCGCTCAGGTCCGCACTCGACGATCCCGCCATGGAGTACGCACAGTTCGAACGGCACAAGGAATGGACAGACCGCCTAACCGAACTCGGCCTCGACCCGGAACTCTTCCGCTATCAACGCAGTATGAACGCCGATGAGGGCGAGGCGGCCGAAGCCTTCTCCTTCACGAGCGACACCGCTTTTGTCACCTTTCTGCTGAACGCCGTCCTACCCGCCGGACCTCCGCGTCAACTGGCCGAACTGCTGGAAACCTACGCGGGCCAACTAGGGCAACGGAGTCAGCTGGTATTGGAACGCGACTTCGTCGAAGGCGCCTTAGAGATCCTCGCGAAGCTCGCCACCTCCCGGAGCGCTGCCGAGACTGCCCGGCGGCACAGGCACCACGCGGCGCGGAACATGGCAGTGCTACTGCGGCAGTTGCACGCGCGAGCCGAGGCCGAGTCCGAGTCCGTTCACCGCATGAAAATCGAATACGGGCAGCTCACCACCGACCTGGCGCAGGAGAAGAAGGAGCACTCCGCCTTCTGCACTACCATCACAGAACTGAAACGCTTGGTCGCCTCACTTCGGCTGAACGAGGCAATCGCCGAGCACCAGGACGCGAAGCGGGAGGCGGCTCTGGCCGCCACTACCGCCAAGGCCTGGCAGCTCACACCTCTGCTACTCCGTCAACTCACCGCCGAACAGCGGCTCAAGGATGCCCGCGCCGTGGTCGCGGCGGCGGAACAAGCTGCTCAACCGGCACTGATCGCTCGCGACCGTGCGGCAGCGCGGCTCGCCGTCGCGCTGAAGAACGCTGTCCAAGCGCTGCTCCGCCAGTCCGACATCGCCGACCAGACCGCCCAAGAAGCCACCGGACAGGCTATTGCCGCGCAGAACGACCACAACGCGGCCATCGGCCGGGCCGCTAAACACGAGTCCGCGGCAGCGGCAGCCGAGGCGCGGATCCGCGAGGTCAACGACTCCATCGGTGCGGCAATCGAAAGGGGGTTGCTCCCGATTGGCACTTCGGTGCCCACAGCGCTCGAGCAGGCATCGGCGGCAGCGAAGGCGAACTCCACCCGGATCGCCGTGCTGGAAGCCGAACGCGACCAATTGGAACACGATCAGAAACTGGCCTCCGACGCACTGCAGGCCAATCTGCTTCGCCAGGCCGAACTGATCCGTGCCCAAGACTCCGCCGAACGGGACTTCACCTCAGCAACACACCGTGCCGAAGCACTCCGCACGGATCCGGCGTTCGGCGAGTTGCTCGGCTACTCGGCCGACGTCCTCGACACCGCCGCGGACACCCTCGCAGTTGAACTCACCCAGGTACAGGAGCAGGCCACCGCCGCCATCACGAAGCTGCAGGTGGCCGATGCCCAGGACCAACCGAAGCGTCTTGCTCTGGAGACCAACGAACTGCTGCCTGCCGAACCAGAGGTGGTTCTCGCAAGAGACTCCCTGCGCAACGAGGGCATCACCGCGTGGGCTGGATGGGAATATCTGGCTGCGATCCCCAATGTGAATCGCCGCCGCTCGCTGGCCGAGAAGGTGCCACACCTTGCTGTCGGCATCCTGCTCAACGACCCCGAACAGTTGCCCCAGGCCCAGAAACTTCTGAGTGGCAGCGAACTGCACCCGCTGTCCTACCTTCCGGTCGGTACCACTGCAGCCATGACCGTCGAGCACACCCCGCCCGGTGGAGTGGACTTCGTTGTTCCGCCTCACCCCGCCCTCTACGACGAGCAGGCTGCAGATGCCGAGCGGCGGCAGTTGCAGCTGCGATACCGGAACCGGCAGCAGCAGTTGACTGTGCTCTCGACCCGCAGGGACGACGCGGCTGCTCTCCGCGCCCGGGTTCAGGAGTGGCGTCGCGAGTTCCCTCCCGGTCGCCTGGCCGAACTGCGGGAACTGCTAGCCGCCGCCGACGCACAGGCCACAGCCGGTGCACAGGAGGTCGCCTCGCTGCAGGCCGCACTTGACGGCGTCAATCTGCGCCGCACCCAGGTGCACGCAACGGTCAAGCCGCTGCAGCTCGCACAACCCCGCCTCGACGCCACGGTTCACCAGCTCACCGAACTGGCCGCGCAAGAGGCAAGAGTCTCCGAATGGCAAGCCACTGCCACACGGGAGCACACTGCTGCCGACCAGGAACGCACTGCGGCTCGCACCGCCGCCGAACTCGCTGCGGAGTTCCGGGCCCGCGCAGCCGACCGGGTTCGTGATGCCGACGGGCACCGGGCTTCCGCAGCACGACTGACGGAGGAAATCACCGGTCTCGGCACAATCCAACCCGTCGAACGGGTGAGCACGGAGCCTCCTTCCGAACCGCTGGAGGTACTTCGGCGCAGCCACAAGAGCGCCTCCGAGGCGTATCTGCGGGCCTCGGCCGGCGATCAGCTGATGATTGACCTCACCCGTGCGGAGCACGAGGCCGACGAGCTGACGCTCGAACTCGGCGACCACCCAAGCAATGTGGTGGCACGCGCGCGCCAGTTGCTGGACTCGCCCGAGGGAGCCGATCACGCCTCGCGTGAGGCCGCCCGCCGACTGGCCGAGCTGTCCGATCCCGAACAGGCCAGTCGTGCAGCCGAGTCGCACGCCAAACTGGTTGTTCGCCGTGAGGAATACGAGCGTTTCCCGGCCCCGCCGGGGGAGATCGACCTCACCCCTTGGGAGCCTCCCCGGCACATCTCGCACGGCCTTCGGCAGATCACCGAAGCGACATTGGCGCGGGACCGGGCTGCGCTCAACGTAGAGGAGATGGGCCTCCACGGCACCAGGCTGGAGCGCTCCCTGGCCGAGGCCCAGGAGACGCATCGAATGTTCGCGAAGTTCCACGCCGACTGGCCCGAGTTCGCCGACGCCGAACCTGCCGAGATGGTCGATGCCCCGCCGCCCTTCCCGGGGGACCTTGCAGTGGCGCAGACCCAGCATCGCGCCGCCCGGAGCGCCTATGACGAGGCCCGTCGGCAGGCCGCCGCCGCACAGGAATCCGAACGAAAGGAAGCCGACCGGCTCGCCAGACATGCGGGCCAGGAGCGTTTCCTGCTCCTTCGCACGGCAAGCCACAAAATCATGCTCAACACGGACCGCGGCGATCTGCCCGGCTTCGCCGCGGAATGGGCCGATGCCATGACACGCCGGCTGCGGTCACTGGTCAACGACCTCTCGACGATCGACCGCCACCGGACTCAGATCGTTCACCAGTTCGCACAGCAGGTCGGTGAGGCACTGCAGATTCTGAAACGAGCCCAGCGTTTCTCCGCTCTGCCCAAGGGTTTGGGAGACTGGTCCGGGCAGCAGTTCTTGCGGATCAAGTACGACGAAGTGGACGAGGCGGTCCTCCGGTCCAGAATGGCCGAGATCGTCGATGCCGCCGCCGAGGAGACCATGACGGCCATCGCCGCGGGTCGTGAGCTGCGCCGCTCCGGTACGTCGCTGATCCTCAAGGGCGTAACGAGCGCGGCCGAACCCAAAGGCTTCGAGGTCTCCATCCTCAAGCCGGACTCCGTGCTGCGCACCGAGCGGGTCCGGGTATCAGAACTCCGCTCGATCTTCTCAGGCGGTCAGACCCTCACCACCGCAATCATCCTCTACTGCACCATGGCGGCACTCCGCGCCAACGACCGTGGCCGAATGGGCAACCATCACTCCGGCACGCTCTTCCTCGACAATCCGATCGGACGGGCCTCTGCCACTTATCTGCTGCGCCTCCAGCAGTCTGTTGCCACCGCACTTGGCGTCCAGCTCGTCTACACGACTGGCCTCTTCGACACCACAGCACTCGACGTTTTCCCACTGGTCATCAGGATGCGCAACGACGCAGACCTCAGCGCGGCGCGAAAGTACCTGTCCGTAGAGGAAGTGTTCGGGCGTTACCTGGACGAGCAGTTGAACGGCGACGACGATCGCGCGGCCATCACTGCGACCCGCTATTTCATCAAGGAGAAGGGGACCAATGCCGACTCGCCCGAGTGACCCACAGGAGGACGGCGAACTGAGCGAGCAGGCAGTGGAGTTGCTGGACCGACTGCGTGACCGAGCTCGGGACTTGGGCTGGGACGGCACCAAACGGGGATATTTGTCACTTACCGAGGTCTTCGACGCCGCCCAAGGTCTGCCTACGCCGTCGGGCCGTGAACGAGCCCTTCCCAGGCGCCTCCTCTCCGACTACCTGAAAGAACTCAGAAGTCATGGGCTGCTGGAGTATTCGGACAGCGCGACAGACCGTGAGAAGACACCGCTGCCGCTACGTGTGCGGCTGTTGCCGTACCGATCCTCAGTCCGACAGGTCCCACCCGAACCGGTCTGGCACAGCAGAATGTCTTGGGCTTCCCCGTATTGGGACAGGCACTACACCACCGTCACCATTCGTGCGGCGTACACAGCGATGAACTCCTGGTTCCACAGCAGCCCGACCGGTCGGCCACTGCCTGTCCGGGAACGCGCGCTGGAGATCTTCGGCGGTGAGGCCTTCTTCCAACAGGCCAAGCACCCGGCTGAGAAGGTCTTCGATGACCTCAAGCCAAAGCCGATCCTCTCCAACGCCGATGAACTGATGCCTCTCGTCAATGCTTTTCAGGTGGACCCGCCGCTGCTCACCCGGGCTTTCGACACGGTCCCGCTGGACGAGGAAGGCGGCGGCTACCACCGAACCGGCCCAGGGCGCGGTCTCCTGGTGGTGGAGAACGCAACCACGTACTGGTCGATCTCGCACATGCTGAAGCACATCGACCACGGACTCGGCTATGTCGCCTGGGGAATCGGCAACACTTTCACCGCTTCGATCGGCAGCCTCGGCCCGGACGACGGTGTCTCGCACGTGGTCTACTTCGGCGACCTCGACACCACTGGCCTGCGCATCCCACTGACTGCACTCAGGCGCAAGCTTCCGTGGCTGGAAGACATTCGGCCAGCAGTCGGCCTGTACGACATGCTGCTGCGCCACGGCCGCCCCGGACGAGCCATGCCGAAGGAGGCGCGGATCAAGCCTGCGGAGGCAATCCGGCTCGCCGCCTGGCTGGACCCCCGACACCGGGCGCAGGCGGTCGATCTACTGCTGCGCGGAGAGCGTCTCGCCCAGGAATGGGTCAGCCTCGATCGGCTCAGCACGGAGACGGACTGGTACACGGACGTACGCTGACGTAACCCCGCATCGCCTACCTCGTTCATCAAACGGCCAGTCCTGTCGATGCCGAACGCACACAGGTCCGCTAAGTCGAGGGAGCGACACACCCCATGAGGTCAACCAGCTCGAGCCCGGTCCGGGTCCGAGTCGATCGTTCGTCCCTCGTCCAGCAGGTCGTGGCCGGCGTGGAGCATTCCTCCGTAGTGGCGGTGACAGGAGGTATCGGGGTAGGGAAGACGTCTCTGGTCCATTGTGAAGTGACAGCAGAATTGACTGCCCGTCGACTTTGGCCACGAGCATGGACGCCCGGCCGCGTCGGCGACCGGCGGGAGCAGTTGGAGAAGTTCGCAAGAACCGAACTTCCGAATCTGCGCCGCCCGCTCGTCCTCCTTCCGACGGTCGATCTCACCCCTGATGACCTTCCCAGGGTGCTGGATGACTCCGGCGTCCGAGTCATCGTCACTTCTCGCGACAGCCGCCAATGGCTCCCGCCCGTCCTGACCGTGGAGATCGGCCGTTTCACGCCTGACCAGTCGGTCGACTACTTGACCCGCTCCGTCACAGGGTTATCCGCAGAGGACGCGACATATCTCGCCGCGCGGCTCGGCCATCTCCCACTGGCACTCTGCTACGCCGCCCTATGGCTCCACAGAGGCTGTGCCGTCCGTACCTTCGTCAATCTGATCGAACAGCATCCCGATCTGGCTTTCGGGGACGTTGGCCCTGACGACTACCCATCCACGCTCATCGCCGAAATGCAGTTGGTCGTCGACGCGCTCCCCGCCTCAACCACGCCGACGACCCGCGACGCTCTCGGTGCACTCGCAATCGTAAAGGGCGGGCCGCTCCCGATTCCGAACCCCAGCGGCCACATCCACCGTTCCCTCTGGCGCCCTGCCAGCACTGAACTGTCCGCGCCATCGCCATACCGGTTTCACAAGGCGCTGCAGCCAGCGGAGTCGGTCGGCCTGGTCCAGCGCTATGCCGATCGAGTCACCATGGACTTACTGAAGGCCGATCTGATGCGTGGCCTGCTCAGCGTGTCGGAGCGCAGCAGGGCGGCGGGGTTGGCCGGGTCCGCGTTGCTGAACCGTGTGCCAGCCAACGAGGGTACGGCCGAGTGGATCGACTGGCCCTGCTGGGCAGAGTGCGTCGACGCACTGATGGCCATCGATCCGGCGGACATGACGTCACGGGAAGGGCGCTTCAGTCTGCTCGGAGCAGCGGACTTCGCGCTGGCCCAGGGACGCTACCAAGAGGCTCACGCCCGGTTGTTGACGCTCCGCAGGGCATGGTGGCCACCTGGAAGCGGCTACCTGGCCGTGCCGATCGAAGTCCGCCTCCGCACCCTTGACCTCCTCTCCCTCGCAGCCGCGCGCCTCGGCAACGGCCAGGCCTGGCGGTATGCCACTGCCGCATTCCGCTATCGGCTTCCGCGGCAAGGGGAGTTCCACGCCGACACCATCGCCAGCGCCCTGAGCATGGCCGTGGTCACCCGCAACCTGTGCCGGCTGACCACTCTTCGGGATGCCGCCGAGGCGGGCCGGCACGACCGGCTGGCCCTGCGGATCGACTCGCTCAAAGCGGAGATCCAGCTGCAGTCGTATCACAATGCCGAGCTGGTGACAGAGTTGATGCAAATCGTCGACGCCCAGTCGAGGGTTCTCGGCGCCGGCCATCCGGAGACACTGTTCAGCCAACACTCTCTCGCCCGTGCCTACGCCGAGAATGGCCAGGCGCAACGAGCCCTCGATCAGTACGAGTCGGTGGTCTCAGGCCGGAGCGCGACCCTTGGCGAGCACCATCCCGACACCAGGTTCAGCATCGCCGCCCTGGACGCTCACCGCAAGGAAATGCTCCCTACCTGACCGCGACGGCGGGCCCGCCCCTCGTTCTGGGCGGGCCCGCCGGGTCTTGAACGGTCAGGCGTCGGGGGTGAGTTGGGCGAGGACCTCGAGGAGGGCGGCCTCGGCGGCGGTCTTGTCGAGGCCGAGGTCGGTGAGGATGCCGGTGCCGGCCTCGTGTTCGAGGAGGGCGAGCAGGAGGTGTTCGGTGCCGACGTAGTTGTGGCCGAGGCGGAGGGCCTCGCGCATGGAGAGTTCGAGGACCTTCTTGGCGCCCGCGTCGTAGGGGATGAGGGCGGGGACGTCCTCGGCGGCGGGCGGGAGGGCGGCGAGGGCGGCCTCGCGGACGGCGTCCAGGGTGATGCCCCGGCCGACGATGTAGGCGGTGCCGAGGCCCTCGGGTTCGGCGAGCATGCCGAGCACCAGGTGCTCGGGGCGGATCTCGGGGCTGCCGGTGTCCTTGGCGGCCTGGTGGGAGACGACCACCACGTTGCGGGCGCGCGGGGTGAAGCGGTTGAAGCCCTGTGCGGTGTCGATCTCGCGGACCTCGCCGGGGTCCTTGGGGACGAAGCGCTTCTGGGCGGCCTGACGGGTGACGCCCATGCTGCGGCCGATGTCCGTCCAGGACGCGCCGGAGCGGCGGGCCTGGTCGACAAAGTGGCCGATCAGGTGGTCGGCGATGTCGCCGAGGTGGTCGGCGACCAGGACGGCGTTGGACAGCTGGTCCAGCGCTTCGGGGTACGACTTCTTGATGCCCTCGATCAGGTCGTCGAGCCGGATGGAGGTCTTCACTCCAGAGGTGTCAGCCATGAGGCAACCTTAGGTTGACAGTTGGGGGGTGTCAACCGATGGTTGACACCTGTCGCAGCGGCCGTTTTCTACCCGTCGGTAGGGGGTGTTTCGGTCGAGTTCACCCGCCCGCCGCCCGGTGTCTTGTCCGCGTCACGAAGGCCCGAGTTGACTGCACAACATCGATCGCCCCACACCCCCGGAGCCTCCATGCCCGCCACCCGCACCACCCGCCTCGCCGCTGTACTCGCCGCCGCCGCAGCCCTGTTGACGGTTCCTCAGGCCGCCGCGCACGCCGAGAGCGCGCCGCTCACCGTCGCCCCGCTGAACGTGCTCACCTACAACACCTTCCTGATGAGCACCAACCTTTACCCCAACTGGGGCCAGGCCTACCGGGCGCAGGCCATCGCGGGCGCGGACTTCTTCCCGGGCCACGACGTGGTGGTGCTGCAGGAGGCCTTCGACAACGCCACCTCCGACGCGCTGGTGTCGAAGGCCTCGGCCGCGTACCCGTACCACACGCCGGTGGTCGGCCGCTCCACCAGCGGGTGGGACGCCACCTCCGGCAGCTACAGCAGCACCACGCCGGAGGACGGCGGGGTGGCGCTGCTCAGCAAGTGGCCGATCCTGCGCAAGGAGCAGTACGTGTTCAAGGACGCGTGCGGCTCGGACTGGTGGTCCAACAAGGGGTTCGTCTACGCGCAGATCAACGTGAACGGGCAGCGCACCCACGTGGTCGGCACCCACCTGCAGTCCACCGACTCGGGCTGCTCCAGCGGCCAGGCCGCCGACATCCGGGGCAAGCAGCTGCGCGCGATGAAGGCGTTCCTGGACGCCAAGCAGATCCCGGCGAGCGAGCCGATCGTGGTGGCCGGCGACCTGAACATCGACTCGCACGGCAGCGAGTACCCGGCGCTGCTCTCCAACGGCAGCCTGGCCCCGGCGAGCACCCGGGACGGCTGGGCGAACTCCTTCGACACGGTCGACAACTCGATCGCCGCCTACCGCTACCCCGGCGAGCCGAAGGAGGACCTCGACTACGTCCTCTACCGCGCCGACCACGCCCGCCCGGCGCAGTACACCAACACCGTGCACCGCTTCCACAGCGCGCCGTGGACGGTCAGCAGCTGGGGCACCTCGTACACCTATACCGACCTGTCCGACCACTACCCGCTGATCGCGGGCTGACCGGTTCCGTCAGCACGCGGACGGCTGCCGCCAGGGACTCTCCCCGGCGGCAGCCATCCCCAGAAGGGTCAGCGGCGCGGCTGGGCGAACCGGACCATGTTGCCCGCCGGGTCGCGGAACGCGCAGTCGCGCACCCCGTACGGCTGGTCCATCGGTTCCTGGAGCACGTCCGCGCCGGTGGCCCGGATCTTCTCGAACGTCGCATCGCAGTCGGCGGTACGGAAGTTGACGGCGCGCAGCAGGCCCTTGGCGAGCAGTTCGGCGGCGGCCTGCCGGTCGGCGTCGGTGGCGCCCGGGTCGGCGACGGGGGGTTCCAGCACGACCTCCACGTCGGGCTGGGAGGCCGAGCCGAGGGTCACCCAGCGCATCCCCTCGAAGCCGACGTCGTTGCGCACCTCCAGCCCGAGCGCGTCCCGGTAGAAGCCGAGCGCGGCGTCGTGGTCGTCGACGGCGATGAAGCACTGCGAAAGCTTGATGTCCATGCCCCCGACGCTACTGATCGGCGCCCGCTTCCGCTTCTCCGTTCCTGATCGGCTTCGCCGCGTCGGCGCCGGTACGACTGGCGACCGCGCTGCCCGGCCGGCCGGTGTCGGTGCCGCGGATCGGGCGGGTCAG
The DNA here is from genome assembly GCF_042873675.1 of Kitasatospora sp. NPDC004614. Lineage (NCBI taxonomy): Bacteria > Bacillati > Actinomycetota > Actinomycetes > Kitasatosporales > Streptomycetaceae > Kitasatospora > Kitasatospora sp. NPDC004614. Next base: position 221,322 of record NZ_JBIALR010000007.1, on the reverse strand, counting down.
GTACATCGCGACGCACGCGGTGATGTGCTCGGCGGCGCTGTGGTCGCGGGCCCGGTAGGCGCTGGGGCTCTCGCCGACCAGTTCGGTGAAGCGGGTGCTGAACGACCCGAGCGAGGTACAGCCGACGGCCATGCAGACCTCGGTGACGGACAGGTCGCCGCGCCGCAGCAGCGTCTTCGCCCGCTCGATGCGTCGGGTCATCAGGTAGCTGTACGGCGTCTCGCCGTACGCGGCGCGGAAGCTGCGCTGGAAGTGGCCGACCGACATCAGCGCGACCTTGGCCAGCGCCGCGACGTCGAGCGGTTCGGCGTAGTCGCGGTCCATGGTGTCGCGGGCCTTGCGGAGCCGCTTCAGGTCGTCGATCTGCACGCCGCCCAGGGTAATCGCCCGGCGTGAGGCGGCCACCCCACCGTCGATCAAAAGGTGATCACACCGGCCCGACCCGGAAACGCCTCAACAGGCGGACGGTTTCGGCGAATTGCCCGACACGCCGGTGCGTCGCGCCGCAGTTCACCGGCATCTCCCGCTAGTTTTTGAGTCACGCGAGGGAGCCCGGTGGAGTGGCCGAGAGGCGAGGCAGCGGCTTGCAGGGCCGCGTACATAGGTTCGATTCCTGTCTCCACCTCCTCGCTCCCTTCGAGGTCCGCCCCCGCCCGGAAGAGGCCGGGCGGCATCGAAGGAGGAGTGGTTTTCCGATGCCCATCGCCACCGTCAATCCGGCCGACGGCCGTACCGTCGAGGTCTTCGATCCGCTGGACGAAGCAGGCGTGGAAGCCCGGTTGGCACGCGCCCAGTCCGCGTTCGAGTCCTGGCGGCTGAGCGCGTTCCCGCAGCGCACCGAACTGATGCACCGGGCAGCCGAGTTGCTGGAGAAGAGCAACGAAGAGATCGCCCGCACCATGACACTGGAGATGGGCAAGCCACTGGCCCAGGCCCGCGCCGAGGCCGCCAAGTGCGCGAAGTCGATGCACTGGTACGCGGACCACGCGCAGGCGCTGCTCGCCGACGAGCATCCGGCGGCGGCCGACATCGCGGACTCCGGTGGCGCGTCGGCGTTCGTCCGCTACCGGCCGCTCGGCCCGGTGCTGGCGGTGATGCCGTGGAACTTCCCGTTCTGGCAGGTGATCCGGTTCGCCGCACCCGCGCTGATGGCCGGCAACGTCGGGCTGCTGAAGCACGCGTCGAACGTGCCGCGCACGGCGCTCGCGCTGGAGGAGCTGTTCGCCCGCGCCGGGTTCCCGCAGGGGTGCTTCCAGACGCTGCTGATCCCGTCCCGCGCGGTGGAGGCGGTGATCCGGGACGAGCGGGTGACGGCGGTGACGCTGACCGGCAGCGAGGGTGCGGGCCGTGCGGTGGCACGGGTGGCCGGCGACGAAGTGAAGAAGACCGTCCTCGAACTGGGCGGCAGCGACCCGTTCCTGGTGCTGCCGTCGGCGGACGTGCCGGCCGCGGTCGCGAAGGCGGTGACGGCCCGGGTACAGAACAACGGCCAGTCCTGCATCGCGGCGAAGCGTTTCATCGTGCACACCGACGTCTACGACCAGTTCCTGGCCCGTTTCACCGCCCGGATGCGGGACCTCGTGGTCGGCGACCCGATGGCGGACGCCACCGAGGTCGGCCCGGTCGCCACCGAACAGGGCCGCACCGACCTTGAGGAGCTGGTCTCCGACGCCGTCCGGCACGGCGCGAGCGTCACCTGCGGCGGCGAGCGGCCGGACGACCCAGCGCTGACGGACGGCTGGTACTACCTGCCGACGGTGCTGACCGGCATCACGCCGCGGATGAAAATCCACCACGACGAGGCGTTCGGCCCCGTCGCCACCGTGTACCGGGCCGCCGACCTGGACGAGGCGGTGGCGATCGCCAACGACTCACCATTCGGCCTGAGTTCCAACGTCTGGACACGCGACGAGACCGACCGGGAGCGCTGCGTGCGCGACCTGCGCGCGGGCGGCGTGTTCTTCAACGGGATGACGGCCTCCCACCCGGCGTTCCCGTTCGGCGGGATCAAGCGCTCCGGCTACGGGCGGGAGTTGTCCGGTCACGGCATCCGCGAGTTCTGCAACATCACCACGGTGTGGTCCGGCGGCTGAGAACGCGCTGCGTGGTCCGGCGGCCGACCGCCGCCGGACCTGCACCCATCGGTGATCACGCCGCGTGGCGGGCCTGATGGCGCGGGTGGGCGTGTTCGTGGCGGCCCCAGAACTGCGAGACGAAGGCCACGATGGTCGCGCCCCACACCACCGAGAACACGATCAGCAACCAGAGTTCGGTCACCTGCGGGGCGACCAGGGCCAGGCCCAGCGAGAGGGCCAGCAGGAAAACCAGCGAAGAGTTGTGCTTTTCGGTCAGCCAGGCGTACGTCCCCCGCACCGGACGAGGTCCCGAGGCTCCGGCAACAGTCGCGGGCATGGCTCTCACCTCCGCAGAGTTCAGCATTTGTTCGAGTATCGCGCCGGTCAGCGCGCCCGGCAGCCCGGGTAGCATCACCGCGAGCACCGACGAGGGGGTCGCGAGTGTCGATACGCGGGGGGCTGCGCAGCCTGGAACGACAGGCGTCCGCGCTGCCGGACGGCGCCGAACTGTTCCGGCTGCGCCCGGACGGGCGGGTGCTGCGGGCCGACCGGGCGGGGGCGCGGGAACTCGGGCCGCAGGACCCCGACAGCGGGCTGTTGCGCTTCATCGACGACCAGCAGTACGCGCACTACTTCATCGGCGACGCGGCGACCTCGCCGCAGCGCCCGTCGAACGCCACCTACAAGCTGGGCCTGGTCGCGCCGCACACCGCGTTCACCCCGCACGCGCACGGCGGTGAGCACCTGGTGCTGGCGCTCGGCCCGGCGTCCTGCGGGCTGTACGACGCGCGGCGCCGCCGGGTGGTGGCCGTTGACCTGGCGCCGGGCACGCTGATCCGGATCCCCGAGCTGATGCCGCACTCGTTCGGCAACCGCAGCGGCAACCGGCTCGCGATCCTCGCCGCGAACACCGGCTACGGCATCGACCACGAGGACTACGCGATCACCGCCGAGGTCGCCGAGCAGCGCGGCAAGCGCGAACTCGCCGCCGCGCTGCGGGAAGTGACGTCCCGTCAGAGGATGGGTACGGTGACCGTGCGGGAGCGACTGGCGCACCGGCTGCACCGGATCGCGGCGGCCCTCGAGGACTCCCGGTGACGTCGGCGCCGTCGAAGTCGCCGACCACGCCCACCACTTCGACCATCTCGCCCACTGCGCCCACCACTTCGACCATCTCGCCCACTGCGCCCACCACGTCACCCGCCTCACCGACCGACTCTCCGATCGAGCACGCCCCGACCCGGGAGAACGCCCGATGATCTGTCCGAACTGCCGGACCGACCGACGCCAGCGCGAGCGCACCGGACACACCTGCTCGCACTGCAAGAGCAAGTTCGCGCTCGACCCGAAGGTGGAGCCGGGCCGGCTGCACGACCTCAAGTTCCGCGAGCTGGTCGCCAAGGGGACCACCGGCGACCTGCGGATCACCGTGGAGCAGCTGTACTGGCTCAACGAGCGCCGCCTGCACCGCTTTCCGGGCGGCGAGGAGCGCGCCGGGAGCGTCGTGGGCGGCGCCGTGCTGGTGGTGATCGCGGTGATCACCGGCTCGCTGACGATCGGGATCGGCAGTTTCGCCTGGTTCCTGCTGGGCCCGGTCACGCTGGTCGCCGCGAGCCTGGCGGTGCAGCAGTTCCGGGGCGCGGGGCGGCTCCGGTCCGATGCTCCGATGCGGCCGCAGGTGTCCTTGACCGATTTCGAGCGCCGGGTGGTCGGCCGGTGGCGCGAGGTCTACCGCGAGCTGCCGGCCGGGCTGGTGGAGCACCCGCCGATCGGTGCGAAGCCGACGACGGTCAAGGCGCAGGCCGTGGTGCTGTGTGAACTCCCGCCGGTGGCGGCCTTCCTGCGCACCAACAACTTCGCGGAGCGCCACCGGGTGCTGCTGGTAGACGAGTTGGCGAACGTCCCGGCCGCTCTGCCGGTGGTGGTGCTGCGTGATCTGTCACTGAGGGCGCTGGCCCGCACGGTGGCGGTCCGGGAGGCGCTGCCCGGGCGGCGGGTGGTGGACTGCGGGCTGCTGCCGCGCACGGTGTTCGCGCCGGCCAAGGCGGTCCGGCTGCGCGACAACGCGGGGCCGCGCCGGGCGCCGTCGGCCCTGGGCGCCTCGCCGGGCTGGCGACGGCTGGCCGACCGGGAGCGCGACTGGCTGGCGAACGGCTGGTACTCGCCGCTGATCACCCTGCCGCCGCCGAAGCTGCTCGCGCTGGTCGAGAAGGCCGTAGAACGGGCCGTCGCCGTACCCGCCCCTGCCGCGGAGACTCCGGCCGAGACCCGGCGGCGCGCCGAGCGGATCGGCTTCCTCACCTGGCCGCCGGGCGGTGCGCGGTGATCTGTCCGCACTGCCGGGAGAGCGTGGGCCGGCGCGAACGGCACGGGCACCGCTGCTCGCGCTGCCGCCGGCCGTTCGCACTGGACCCGAAGGTGGAGCCCGGCCGCCTGCACGACCTCAAGTTCCGGGAGCTGGTGGCCAAGGGCACCGGCGGCGGCCTGCGGATCACCGTGGAGCAGCTGTACTGGCTCAACGAGCGTCGCCTGTACGGGTTTCCGGGCCCGAAGGAGCACCGCAAGCACCTCGTGATCGGCACCGTCGCCGCGGTGTGCGCGGTGGCGGCCGGTTCGGTGGCGGCGGGCATCGACAGCGAAGCCTGGTTCCTTTTCCTGGGCTTCTGCGCGGCGGCCGCGGCCACGCGTGCGGTGCGCGATTTCCACCGGGCGTGGCGCACACGGGCCGGGGCTCCGCTGCATCCGCGGCTGACGCCGACCTGGTTCCAGTACCTGGTCATCGACCGCTGGCGGGAGGTCTACCTCCGGCTGCCGGACGGGCTGTTGCAGCACCCTCCGCCCGACCCGAAGCCCGGCACCGTCGAGGCCCGGGCCGTGCTGCTGTGCGAACTCCCGTCCGTGGCGGGCTTCCTGCGCGCCAACGAGTTCGCCGAACGCCACCAGGTGCTGCTGGTGGACGAGTTGGCGAACGTCCCGGCCGCGCTGCCGGTCGCGATGCTGCGCGACCTGTCGCTGTCGGCGCTGGCCCGGACGGTGGCGGTCCGGGCCGCATTGCCCGGGCGCCGGGTGGTGGACTGCGGACTGCTACCGCGCGCGGTGTTCGAACCCGCGAAGGCGGTGCGGCTGCGTGACCGGACGGGATCGCCGGCTCCGGCGGCGCTGGCGGCCTCCCCGGGCTGGCAGCGGCTGACCGGCCGGGAACGCGACTGGCTGACGGCCGGCTGGTACTCGCCGCTGATCGCCATGCCGCCGCCGAAGCTGTTCGCCCTGGCCGAGAAGGCCGTCCAACGGGCCCTCGCCGACCCCACAACGGCGGCCGAGACCCGGCGCCGCGCCCAGCGAATCGGCTTCCTCACCTGGCCGCAGGCCCTGCCCGTGCCGCCCCCGACCGCCAACGCCCCGCAGGCCCGGCCCGCGCCGCCCCCGGCCGCCGACGCCCCGTCGGCCCAGCCCGCGGACGGTGCCCGATGACGGAGGGACGCGGGTTGACCCCGATACCCGACCGGCTGCTCGACCGGGCCGTCCGGCGGGCCGCCGAACGCTGCGCGCATCCGGGCCATCTCGCCTTCACCGCACGGCAGTTGTATTACGAGACGGACCGCACGCTGCTGCCGCTGCACCGCGGCCCGCACCGCCTGCGCTACACCACCCGGCCGCTGCTGTCGGCGGAGCGCTTCGCGGCCTCCCTCGCCCGGCAGCCCCAACTACCGGTACTGCCCGACCTGGTGGCGCCCCGCCCGCACCGGCCGGGACCGGAGGGCGACCTGTACGACTACGCGTTCCCCCGGCTGCTGGTCTGTCAGGATCCGGCAATCGCCGCGATGCTGCTCGCCAACCGCCTGCACCTGGAAGGCGCTTGTCCGATCCTCACTCCGGAACGGCTGCCGCTGGACGCCCGACTGCTGGCCGCGCTGGAACGGGCGGAGGGCGCGGTGGTGCACGTGCTGCACGACGCCTCGCCCGCCGGGCTGGAGCTGTTCCGCCGGGTAAGGGAACACGCCGGCCCCCGACTGCGGGTGCGCACCATGGGCCTGCTGCCCCGCCACGCCGCCGCCCTGCACCTGGCCGCGCTCGCCGGTCAACCACCCTGCGACGCCGACGACTTGCCGCCCGAACTCCCGGCCGCGGAGCGCAACTGGCTGGCCCGGGGGAGGGTCGCGGAGCTCGCGGCCGTCCGCCCGGCCCGACTACTGCGGACCGTGCTGCGCACCGTCCGCGGCGGCGGCTTCGCCCCGCCCGCCCGTCCGGCCGCGCCCACCCGGGCCCGCGACACCGGCTTCCTGACCTGGCCGACGCCCTGACCCCCGAGGACTCCGGACAATGACCCAGCCACCCGAAATCACCTACAGCGACGAGCTGTTGGCCGACGGCACGGTGCACCGCCGGTACTCCGACGGCCGCAACGAATGGCGCACCCGCCACCCCGACGGCCGGATCCACTGGCGCGACGACCGGGGCGACTCCGGCACCGACGAGCGGCTCGGCCGCGACCTGGTCAAGCGCTCGCACACCGACGGCCGGAAGAGCTACGGGCGCGACATCGGCTACGGCCGCACCGTGTGGGGCCAGGGCCGCTACGTGCTGGTCAACCGCAGCTCGTTCCCCGGCCGCCTCGGCGTGGTGCTGGGCGCACTCGGCCTGGGCGCCGGCATCGCGGCCGCGCACTACGCACCGGAACTGCTGTCGATGGACGAGGAGGAGGAATTGCGCCGCCAGGCCGAACGCGCCCGCTCCTCGGGCGGCGACGGCGGTGGTGGTGACGGCGCCGGTGGTGACGGCGGCAGTGGTGACGGCGGCGGGTTCGACGACGGGTTCGACGACCACGGCGGCTTCGGCACCGCCGGGGACGGCGACGACGGCAGCGGCCCGGCGGACGGCGGCGCCTGGGACGGTGATGACTTTGGCTGAGTCGCACCGCCTGGCCACGCCCGCACCCACCGGGCCGCGGGCCCCGCACCGCCCGGCCCGCTACTCCGTGCTGTCCCTGCCCGCCACCGGCCCCCGGCGCCCCGAACCCGGCCTGGTGGCAGGCCCGTTCGAGACCCAGGGCCGCTGCGTCTCCGCCGCCCTGCTGACCGGAATGCCCGGCTTCGCGGACGGCCCGTTCGCCGTGGACGGCCGCACCGCCGTCGGCGAAGTCACCCTGCACAACCGGGACGAGCTGCACGCCGCGCTGGCCGCCGCCGGGCACCCCGCCGAACCGGCCTGCCCGGACGGTGAGTTGCTACTGCGCTGCTGGCTGGCACTCGGCCCGGACGGGCTGCGGGCGGCGGACGGCCTGTTCACCCTCGCGGTGTTGGACGGCCCCGATCTGATACTGATCCGCGACCAGATGGGCGCCCGCACAGCATTCCACTGCCGCACCCGGGACGGCGGCTGGGCGGTCTCCAGCTCGCTCCTCCACCTGCGCCAACGCCCGGACGTGGACACCGGGTTGGACCTCGCCGCCGTCCGCTCCTTCCTCACCTTCGCCTACCTGCCCGGCACCGAGACGCTGCTGCGCGGGGTGTCCGAACTGCTGCCCGGCAAGGTGACCCGCCTGGGCGCGGACGGCGAGGTGCGGGTCGAGGAGTACTGGGAGCCGCAGGCCGGTTCACCCGATGCTGATTTGACGATCAGTCACCATGGCTCTGTTCTCCGGGAGTTGCTGGAGCGGGCGGTGGCCCGACGGCTGCCGGACGGGGAGGACGTGGCCGTCCTGCTGTCCGGCGGGGTGGACAGTTCGCTGGTGACGGCACTGGCCGCCCGGCTGCACGACCGGCCGGTGCACACCTACTCGATCAGCTTCGGCAACGAACTGCCCAACGAGCTAGGCTACTCGGGCCTGGTCGCTACGCACTGCGGCACCCGCCACCGCGTCCTGACCGTGCCCGGAGAGCAGGTCGCGGCCCGCCTCGCCGACACCGTCGCGCTGCTGGACAGCCCCGTCGGCGACCCGCTCACCGTGCCCAACCTGATGCTCGCCGAGGCCGTCGCCGGCGACGGGCTGAGCGTGTCGCTGAACGGCGAGGGCGGCGACCCGGTGTTCGGCGGGCCGAAGAACCTGCCGATGCTGGTGTTCGAGCTGCTCCGCGACGACCCGTCCGAACTAGCCCGCGCCGACGCCTACTTGCACACCTACCGCAAGTGCTGGGAGGACCTGCCGGTCCTGCTCACCGGCGAGGCCCTGGCCGAACTCGACGCGCTCGGCCCCGCCGCACACCCGCGCCGGCACGTCGCGCCGTACCTCACGGACCGCCGAATGCCCTCCCTGCTCGACCAGTTGCTGCACTGCAACCTGCGCACCAAGGGCGCCCACCACATCCTCACCAAGGTGGAACGGCTCACCTCCTCGCAGGGCATCCAGGGCCGCTCGCCGCTGTTCGACCGGCAGGTGGTGGAGCACGCGTTCGCCACCCCGCCGACGCTCAAACTCCGGGCCACCGAGGAGAAGTGGATCCTCAAGGAGGCCGTCCGCGACCTGCTGCCCGACACCGTCACCTACCGCCCCAAGAGCGGCATGCGGGTGCCCGTGCAGCAGTGGCTGCGCGGCCCGCTCGCCGAACACACCGCCGACCTGCTGCTCGGCCCCACCGCCCGAGCCCGCGGCCTGTTCCGAGCCGACACCGTGGAGACCTGGATGCGCGGCGGCGGCCTGCTGCTGCCCCGCCAGGGCGGCAAGCTGTGGCTACTGCTCACCCTCGAACTCTGGCTGCGCGCCTACGACTTGTGACCACTGACGCACCGCCGCCCACCCTCGAACCCTGGCTGCGCGCCCACGACTTGTGACCACTGACGCACCGCCGCCCACCCTCGGACCCTGGCTGCGCGCCTACGACTTGTGACCACTGACGCACCGCCGCCCACCCTCGAACCCTGGCTGCGCGCCCACAACTTGCGCCCCTGATGGAGACCGCCCGATGAAGCTGACCGACCCCCGCACCGGCGCCCACCGCCGCACCCTCGAGGCCTCCCGCGGGCCCGAGGTGGCCGCCGCCGTCGCCACCGCCAGGGCCGCCCGGCCCGCCTGGTCCGCGCTCACCCCGCGCGAGCGGCACCGCCGGCTCACCGCCCTCGCCGACCTGATCGAGCAGCACGCGGACGACTACCTGGCCGCCGAGTGCGCAGGCACCGGCAAGCCCGTCACCGAGGCAGCAAATGAGATCGCCGAGGTCGCCGACCTGTTCCGGTTCTACGGCGGCGCCGTCCGGGCCGGCACCTCCCCCGCCGCCGGCGACTACCTGGCCGGGCACCAGAGTTGGGTCCGCTGGGAGCCGGTCGGCGTGGTCGCGGCCATCGTGCCGTGGAACTACCCGCTGCTGATGGCCGGTTGGCGCTGCGCCCCCGCCCTGGCCGCCGGCAACACGGTGGTCCTCAAGCCCGCCGAGACCACCCCCGACAGTGCGCTGCTGCTCGCCGAGCACGCCGAACAGGCCCTCGGGCCGGGCGTGTTGACCGCCCTGCCGGGCGACCGGGAGACCGGCCGGCTGCTGGTCCCGGCCGGCTGCGACCTGATCGCGTTCACCGGCAGCCCCGCCGCGGGCGCCGACATCACCGCCCACGCCGGCCTCACCCCCGTCAGCCTCGAACTCGGCGGCAACAGCCCGGTGTTGGTGCTGCCCGACGCCCCCGCCGACACCTGGCAGCAACTCGCCGCCGCCAGCACCTACAACGCCGGCCAGAGCTGCGCAGCGCCCGCCCGGGTCATCGTCCTCGACGAGGCGTACGAGCACGCCGTCACCGCGCTCGCCGCCGCCATGGCCGAACGCCACGCCGGACGCGACTTCGGTCCGCTCAACAACCCCGACCAGGCGGCCCGTTACGACCGGATCGTGGCCAAATCGGCCGCCCGGACCGCCCTCACCGCGCCCGGCCGCACCGACGGCCTGTGGCGTCCCGCGACCGTCCTCGCCGACCTGCCCGCCGACGACCCCGCCGTGGTCGAGGAGGTCTTCGGCCCCCTCCTCACCGTCCAGCGCGCCGCCGGCCTCGACGAGGCCGTCGCCCTCGCCGAATCCGTCCCGCAGGCCCTCGCCGCCTCCGTCTGGACCACCGACCTCACCACCGGCCTCGCCCTCACCGACCGCCTCTCCGCCGGCGAAGTCTGGCTCAACTGCCACCTCGCCCAGTCCGCCGAACTCCCCCACAGCGGCCGCCGCGGCTCCGGCGCAGGCACCGACCTCTCCACCCTCGCCCTGCGCGAATACCAACGGCCCAAGACCGTCACGGCCCGCCTGGTCTGACCCACCTGCGTGCCACACTGCTGACAACCCACGCCCCGCCCCGCCGGGGCGGGCTCCAGGACCCTATCCGCAGGGACGGATCGCCCTGCGCAGGAGGCATCGTGAAACTGCTCCTCACCTCCGCCGGAGTGAAGAACCCGAGCATCCGGCAGGCCCTCGTCGACCTCCTGGGCAAGCCCGTCGAGGAGGCCGACGCCCTGTGCATCCCCACCGCCAGCTACGGACACCCCATGGGGAGCCCGGCCGGAGCGTGGCGCTTCATCACCGGACGGTCCACCACCCCGATGTGCGAACTCGGCTGGAAATCCATGGGCGTCCTGGAACTCACCGCCCTGCCCAGCATCGGCGCCGAGCGCTGGCTGCCCTGGGTCCAGCAGGCCGACGTCCTGCTCGCCAACGGGGGTGACGCGCTGTACCTGTGCCACTGGATGCGCCAGTCCGGCCTGGCGGAGCTGCTCCCCTCCCTGCACGAGAAGGTCTGGGTCGGGCTGAGCGCCGGCAGCATGGTGATGACGCCCCGCATCGGGGCGGAATTCGTCGAGTGGAAGTCGCCCACGGGCACCGACGAGACCCTGGGCCTCGTCGACTTCTCCCTCTTCCCGCACCTGGACCACCCGGCCCTGCCGGAGAACACCATGGCCGACGCCGAACGCTGGGCGGCCGCCCTACCGAACCCGGCCTACGCCATCGACGACGAGACCGCCGTCAAGGTCGCCGACGGAGTCGTCGAGATCGTCTCCGAGGGCCACTGGCGACTCTTCTGAACGCTCGGACAGCCCTCTCCCCCGGGCCCGGTGGGACGATCAACGAATGGATGAGCAGCAGTTGACGGGCGGGCTGGCCAACGCCGGCGCGGTGCTACGACGCGGAGCGGTAGTGGACCGCCCGGCCGGGCCCAACGCGCCTGCCCTGCACGGGTTTCTGCGGGCGCTGCAAGCGGGCGGGTTCGCGCACGCGCCACTGCCGGCGGGTGAACCGGCGGGCGGGCGCGAGCAGTTGGAGTTCCTGCCGATCAACGGCCGCTCCTGGAGCGAACGTTGAAGGCTTGACGCACGAACGGCGGGCGCACGGTCCGATGGAGCGGTCCATGCGTCACCGGCACGCCAAGGCGGCGGCGATCAGGTCGGCCCGATCGGGGACCGGCGCGGGCGGAACGTCGATCAGGTGGAAGCCGAAGTGCCGGTAGCTCTCGCGGTGGACGCGCTCGAAGTCCAGTGAGGCGCGGTAGTCGATCCGGCGGGCGGCGGTGCGGGTGACGAATCCGATCGGGCTGATCAGGAACACCTCGCGCCGATAGGTCCGGGTGTCGACGATCCGTTCCAGCTCGGCGGCGAGCGCTTGCGGGACGGGCCGGCCAAGGTAGACGGCCAAGGCGTGGGTGCACACCGGTGAGCGGTCGAACAGCCGGTGGCGGCCGGGCGGCGGGGCCGGGTTCTGCCGGGCCTGTTGCAGGGCGAGCACCAGGGAGACGAAGCCGTCCGCGGTCCACGGTTCCGGGTCGCCCGCGGCCTGTTCCCGGGTAATGACGTCGGTCGCGGCCTCGGGCACCACGTCGTGGCCGCGGGCGGCGAGTTCGCGCAGCACGGTGGTCTTTCCGGCGCCGGGCGCGCCGGTGAGGATCCAGCGGGGCATGACGGGCGGCCACTCCCTTCGGTCCCGGTCGGGGCGTCAGCCTAGCGCGCGCGGGGCGGGCCGCCGGGCGGGTGAGGGCCGGTTCGCGGGGTGCGGGTGGCGGGAACGGCTGGCGGGGTGAGCGGTGGTGGCGGAGTGATGCTGGCGGTGTCGAGCACCCGGCGGGTGTTCGACGAGGGGTGGCTGCTGGAACGGAAGTGGGACGGGATCCGGGCGCTGGCGGTGCGGGACGGCGCGCGGGTGACCCTGCGGTCGCGGACCGGACAGCAGCTGGAAAGCGCTTACCCGGAGCTGGTGGCGGCGCTCGCCGCGCAGCCGGTGCCGAGGTTCGCGGTGGACGGCGAGATCGTCGCCTTCGAGGGCGGGCGGACCAGTTTCGCCCGGCTCCAGCAGCGGATGGGGCTGCACGATCCCGTACGCGCGCTGGCCAGCGGCGTCGCGGTCGAGTACGTGCTGTTCGACCTGCTGGCCCTGCAGGGGCACGACACCACGGGGCTGCCGCTGCTGGACCGCAAGCAACTCCTCACCGAGGCGGTCGAGTTCAGGAAGCCGCTGCGACTGTCCGAGTACACCGCCGCCGAACCGGGCGTCCCCGTCCCGCTCGCCGAGGCGTGCGCGCACGGCTGGGAGGGCCTGATCGCCAAGCGCGCGGCGGGGCGGTACCTGGCCGCCCGGTCCGGCGACTGGCTGAAGCTCAAGTGTGAGCGCGGGCAGGAGTTCGTGGTCGGCGGCTGGACCGAACCGGCAGGCAGCCGCGAGGCGTTCGGCGCACTGCTGCTCGGCTACCACGAACCCGGCCACCAGCCCGGCCTGCTGCGCTACGCGGGCAAGGTCGGCACCGGCTTCGACACCCGCACGCTCCGCGCCCTGCACCGCGTCCTACTCCAACTCGCCGCCCCCGTCAGCCCGTTCGACCCGGCCGAGGACGTACCGCTGCGCACCTCGCACTGGGTGCGGCCCGAACTGGTGGTGCAGGTCGGCTTCACCGAGTGGACCCGCGACGGCCGGCTCCGCGCGCCCCGTTACCAGGGCGTACGCACCGACCGCCCGGCCGCCGAAGTGGTCCGCGAACCCCCGGCCTGACGCAAGAGCCCGGCCCGCACACCGCTGCACCGGATGGCCGACCCGGCGCGCGACGCTCCCGGGCAGTCCGTACGGTGCCGTTGCAGGGGGTTGACCGGGGGGCTACCCGAGCGAGAGGTAATCACTGGCATGGCTGGGAAGTTCGAACTGTACGTAGACGATCAGGGTCTCCACCGCTTCCGCCTGAAGGCGAGCAACGGATCGATCGTGGTGACCGGAGAGCCGGAGGAGTCCCGCGAACAGTGCCTGAAGAGCATCGAGTCGATCCGGAAGCTCGCACCGTACGCGCAACTTCAGGAGACCGGCGCGAACGCGTGACCCGGGCAGTGTGAGCGCGGAGCACCAGCGGCGTGAGCACCGGGCACGAACGGCGCGCGCCGGCACGTGCGGCGTGAGCGCCGAAAAGCACACCGCCAAGCACACCGCCAAGCACACCGCCGAGCACACCGGGCCCGCACCTGCGGCCCCTGTGGCGAGCCTGTGACCGACCCGGCGGGTTGTCACGGGCTCGTCGCCATCACGGTTCGCCGGCCCGCACTGCGGCATGCTGAAGGCAGCGAATGCGGACCGGACGAGGGGGTTGGCGATGGCGGGGCGTGAACTGCTGGCGGCGGCGGGGGTGCTGTTCCCGGACGAGCAGGGCCGGGTGATGGTGGCCCGGGTGTCGTACCGGGCGAAGCACCCGATCGAAGTGCCGGGCGGCGGCTGGGACGCGTCCGACCCGTCGCCCCGGCACACCGCCGTCCGGGAGATCCAGGAGGAGTTGGGCATCACCCCGGTGCTGCGCGAACTCGCCTGCCTGGACTGGTCGCGGGACCACCACCGGCCGCCCATCGCGGCGTTCCTGTACTGGGCGGACCCGCTCACCGAGGCTCAGCTGGCCCGAATCCGGCTGGAGGCCGAGGAGTTGGACGCGCTGGTGTACCTGACGCCGGAGCAGTTGATGTCGGCGCTGCCGCCGCTGCTGTCCCGGCGGGTCGGGTCCTGCGCGCTGGCGCCGCGTTCGGCGGCGCCGCTGGAGCTCGCGGACGGCCGGCCGGTCGGCCACACCGCCCTGCACCTGCGCCCGTGGCCCGCCCCGGCATACACCGGCCCGGCCGGGATCGCGGCGCTGCTGCCGCCCGGCAGCGACCGGCCCGCGCCGCCGCCACCGATGGACCGGGACACGTACATCGCGAGCCGTCCCCGGATCCGGGCGAAGGCGCGGACGCTGTTCACGGACGAGCAGGGCCGGGTGCTGCTGGTGCGGCTGGTCCCGTGGAACGGCCAGACAGCGTGGGTGCTGCCCGGCGGCTCGATCGAGGCGGACCGCGAACTGCCCCGCGACGCCGCCCGGCGGGAGACCCTGGAGGAACTCGGCTGGCAGCACGAACCGGGCCGGCTGCTGGCGATCGACTGGATGCCCTCGGTCGCCGACGAACTCCCGCGCACCGTCCTGGTGTTCGACGGCGGGACGGTGACGGCCGAGCAACTGTCGACGATCCGCCTCCAGGAGGAGGAGATCGCCGAATGGGGCCTGTTCACCCCCGAGGAGGCGCAGCGCCTGCTGATCCCGCCCATCGCGCACCGGCTGGCCGCGTGCCTGGCCGTCCGCGCCCTCCCGGCCGGCGCGGGCCCGGCCGAACTGCTGAACGGCGTACCGCACTCGGGGTCGCCGGCGGTCGTCGCCGAACCGGACGGGTCGCACGGGTAGCGGGACGGGTCGCACGGGTAGCCGGGCCCGGTCGCACGGGTAGCGGGACCGGTCGCACGGGTAGCCGGGCCCGCGCGGCGGGAAGGTACGAGCAAGGAGGTGGCGACGATGGAACGGTCGGCGGAGCAGGTGCTGGGCCTGGACGGTTGCGTGGTGCGGTCGTTGGGCGGCGGCGACCGGTTGGTCTTCCACCTCGACGGCGGGCTGCGGCTGACGGTGCGCAACGACTTCCGGCTGCTGCGCGGCGCGAAGGTCGACCACTTCTACCCCACCCTCGGCGTCATCCCATCCGGCGCCCTCGGCCCGCTGGCGCACGCCACGGTCACCCGCGCCACCGTCACCCCCGCCGGGGGCCTGCACCTCGTCTTCGACACCGGCCACCTCCTGGCCGTCGCCCCCGACCCGGCCCCCGGCGGCCCCGTCCACCCGTGGCAGCTCGCCTCCCCCACCGGCCCCCTGTTCACCGGCGGGCCGGACGGCGGCCCGGACGGCGGGCCGGACGACGGGCCGGACGACGGGCCGGACGGCGGGCCACCTGCTTGAGCGGGGGTGAGCTCGGCCGGAGGTAGGAGGATCGTTAGGCTCCGACCATGATCATCCCTCCCGCCCGCACCACGGTCTTCGACATCGACGGCACGCTCTGCTTCGACGGGAGGACGATCGACGCCCGGATCATCTCCGCCCTCGACGCCTGCGAGCGGGCCGGCCACGAGCTGGTGTTCGCCTCCGCCCGGCCGATCCGTGATCTGCTGCCCGTCCTGGAGGGCGCGTTCCCCTGCTCGACGCTGATCGGCGGCAACGGCAGTCTGGTGTCGGTCGGCGGGCGGGTCCGGATGCGCGCCGCGTTCTCGGCCGCGAAGCTCGCCACCCTGCTGGCCGAGGCCGAACGGTTCAAGGCCGGCTATCTCGCCGACGGCCCGTGGGACTACGCCTACACCGGCCCGGCCGATCACCCGATCCTCGAGCGCGTCGACCAGAACCGGGTGGCCCGCCGCGTCGAACTCGCCGAACTCCCGGCCGTGGTGAAGCTTCTGGTGGTCTCCGCGACCGACCTGCCCGCCCTCGCCGCGTCCTGCCGCGCGCTCGGATTCTCCGTCAACCACCACTTCGACGAGGGGATCATCGACTTCGCGCCCGGCACCACCGACAAGCGGGAGGCCCTGGTCTCGCTGGGCATCGACCACTACAACGCCTTCGGCAACGACATCAACGACTTCTCCCTGCTCCGCGACGCCCACCACGCCGTCCGCGTCGGCGCCCACCCCGCCCTCGACGGCGTCGCCGCGGTGACGGTCGCCCCGCACCCGGAGGCCGTCGCGGCGGAGATCCTGCGCCTGGCGGCCACAGCCTGACGCCGTAGCAGCCCGGAGCGCCCCGGAACCTTCCAAGGCGAGGCAGCGTCACTAGGATGGCGGCTGGTCAGGGCGGGTTGGGCAAGGCAATGGGGGCGGGGAATTGTTCGGAATCATCAGACCGTGTCGGCACCGGTTGTCGGAGCGGCTGCACGCGTCCTGGATGGCACACCTGTGCGGGTTGTGTCTGGCTCTGCGGGACGATCACGGGCAGTTGGCGCGGACGGCGACCAACTACGACGGCCTGGTGATCTCCGTGCTGGTGGAGGCACAGTCGCCGCGCGCCGCCGATCGCCGGACGGCGGGGCCGTGCCCGTTGCGCGGGATGCGGACGGCGCCGGTGGCGCGCGGCGAGGGGGCGCGGCTGGCGGCGGCGGTCTCGTTGGCGCTGGCGTCGGTGAAGGTCCGGGACCATGTGCTGGACGGCGACGGGGTGTTCGCGCGCCGGCCGGTCGCGGCGGGGGCACGCCGAATAACCCGGCGCTGGGAGCGGCAGAGCACGGGCAGTGCGGCGGCGGTCGGCTTCGACACGGGGGTGCTGCTGGCGGCGGCGGGCCGGCAGGAGGAGGCGGAGCGGCTGGTGACGGCGGGCGGTCCGCTGCTGCTGGCGACGGCGCCGACCGAGGAGGCGACGGCGGCGGCGTTCGCGCACACGGCGGTGCTGGCGGGCCGTCCGGGCAACGCGGCGGCGCTCGCCGAGGCGGGCCGGCTGTTCGGACGGCTGGCGCACCTGCTGGACGCGGCCGAGGACGGGCAGCAGGACGAGGCGCAGGGGCTGTGGAATCCGCTGGCAGTGTCGGGCACCTCGCAGGAGGAGGCACGACGCCTGTGCCGGGACGCCGTGCACGGCATCAAACTCGCCCTGGCCGAGGTGGAGTTCACCGATCGGGCGCTGGTGCACCGGCTGCTGGCGCACGAGACCGGCGAGGCGGTGGACCGGGTGTTCGGCCGCGCCGGGCATGTCTGCGCGAGCACCGCGCCGCAGGGCACGGACCCCGACGCGCCCGCCGGTCCCCACCAGCCGCCGGGCCCGCCGAAGCCGCGCCGGGACACCATCGTGGGGTGCGCGGTCTGGCTGACCATGGCCTGCACGTGCCAGCTGCTGTGCTGCGAGCACGACAACCCGTTCTCCCGGGAGCGCCAGCAGGGCTTTTGCCAGCGCAACTGCGGCTCCCTCTGCGACTGTTGTGACTGCTGCAGCGGGTGCGACGGGAGCTGCTGCCAGTGCTGCGGCGACGACGGCTGTTGCAGTGCGTGCGACGGCTGCGGGTGCGACGGCTGCGGCGGATGCGACTGTTCGTAGTCCCGAGAACCGGAACGAGTGGAGCAAGTCATGGGTGACACACCGGAGTTCACGGCAGCGGCCGAGCTCGCCGACTGGGGCTGGCCGGACGTGCTGGCACTGGGCGGCGGCGCGGCCGACCCGTTCGAGACCAGCTCGTACGGCGTGACGTGGCGGCCCAAGGACCGGCACTTCGGCGTGTGGCACGAGGGCCGGGTGGTCGCGCACGCCGGGCTGGCGGTGGGGACGGTGGAGGTCGGCGGGCAGCGCTTCGACGTCGCGGGCGTCGGCGGCGTCATCGTCGAAACCAGCCTGCGCGGCCACGGCCTGGCCCGCCTCGCCGTCACCGGCGTGCTGGACGCCGCCCGCGCCGACGGCCTGGACCGGGCGCTGCTGTTCTGCCTCCCGAGCCGCGCCCCGCTCTACACCCGCCTCGGCTTTCTCCCCCTGCCCGAGCCGGTGACGGCCGACCAGCCCGCCGGCCCGGCGCCCGTCCCGCTCGGCGCGATGTGGAAGCCGCTGACGCCCGGGGCCGATTGGCCCGCCGGCCCGGTCCGGCTGCACTCGCTGCCGATGTGAGCCGTCGGTGATTCGCCGACCGGGCCCGGAAGTTGACCACTGGACTACGGTGTCGGGCATGAACGCGGACGGCTGGCTGACGGACACCCGGGACTCCTACGACACCGTCGCGGTCAGCTACGCCGACTGGATCCGCGAGGCACTGGCCGGGGCGCCGTACCTCCGCGCCGCCCTGGCCGTGTTCGCCGACCTGGTGCGCACCTCCGGCGGCGGGCCGGTGGCGGACGTGGGCTGCGGCCCCGGGCATGTCACCGCCCACCTGCACGAGTTGGGCCTCGACGCGTTCGGCATCGACCTGTCGCCGGGGATGATCGGGGTGGCCCGGCGCGATCACCCGGGCCTGCGGTTCGAGGTGGGCACCATGACGGACCTCGACCTCGCCGACGGGTCGGTCGCCGGACTGCTCGCCTTCTGGTCGCTGATCCACATCCCCGACGAGGTGGTCCCGGCGGTCCTCGACCAGTTCCGGCGGGTGCTGCGTCCCGGCGGGCCGCTGCTGATCGGCTTTCACGTCGGCACCGGGTCGCGGCTGAAGACGCAGGGCTACGGCGGCCACCCGATGCGGGTCCACGTCCACCGCCGCTCGCCCGACCGGGTCGCGGCGTGGCTGCGCGAAGCCGGGTTCACGGTCGAGGCCCAGCTGCTGACCGACCCGGACGCCGAGGTGCCGGGGGCCATCCTGTTCGCCCGCCGCCCGCACCGCAGCGATCAGGCGTGAACTGCCAACCGTTGCAAGGCTGTTGCCCGGACCGTGACGGGCGTCACGGACCGGCCCGCCCGCGACGTGATCAACTCGTCGAATGTCTGCCACCGCCACGCGACCCGCCGCCGCCCTCGTCCTCACCGCCGCCGCGCTGCTCGTCGGGTGCGGGTCGGTGACGGCCACCGGCGGCGGGTCGGCCGCGCCGTCGGCGAGCGCGGGGCCGTGCGGGGTGCCGCTGGAGCGGCCGTTGGACGGGTGGTCCCGGGACGGGGTGCGGATTCTCGCGGTGAACGACGCCTGCGCGGAGTTCGAGGTGACCAACGCGGGCAGCGAGGCCGCGGACTTCTCGGTGCTGTTCGGGTGGACGGGCGTCGGCCAGCGCCTGGACACCAGCCCGACCGGCACGGCAACGGCGGTACCGCCGGGCGCGACCGTCCGCGGCCGGGTCGAGGTCGGCACCCCGAACCCGGCGCGCACCACCGCGTCCCTGCCGCCGATCGTCCCGAACGTGAAGATCACCCTGGTGCGCAGCGTCCCGACGGCCGAGGCGCCGTCGAAGGGCGGCCCGTGCCCGGCGTCGGGGGTGCGGCTGTACGCGGACCAGGGCGATGCGGCGATGGGGCTGCGAGTGGTGGGCCTGCACCTGGTGAACTGCGGGACGTCACCGGTGACGGTGGACGGCTACCCGCAGGTGCAGGCACTGGACGAGCAGCACCGGCCGGTGGACGCGCTGCAGGTGCTGAAGGGCGGTGCGGCGATCGCGGCCGGCACCGGCGCGGACAACCCGCCGCAGCGGATCACGCTCGGGCCGGGCGAGGGCGCGCGGTCCACGGTGGTGTGGCGCAACACCAACAACGACACCGCGGTGGACCCGGTGAACGCCCCGTACCTGCGGGTCCGGGCGACGCCCGACGCGGCACCGGTGATGGTGACCCCGGAGCTGGACCTCGGCACCACCGGCCGGCTCGGCGTCGGCGCGTGGGCCCGGGAGAACTCCCCGTCCTGAGCCGCTGACCGATCGGTCTCGGAAAACGCTTTCCACCTCTCCGAACCGGTCCCGGAAAGCGCTATCCGACGTGCACCCGCGGCCGCCGGCTGCGATCGGGCTCGGCCTCGCGCAGCACCTCGCGGGTGACGGGCGCGACCTCGCCCTGGCCGAACAGGAAGAACCGCAGGAACTGGGCGAACGGGCTGCCCTCGGTCCACTCGAAGTAGATGTGCGGCAGCTGGCCGGTGGTGTCGCGGACGTGCAGCAGTATCGCGGCGAGCGAGTTCGGCACGCTGGAGTGTTCGAGGGTCAGCACCCGGTAGCGGTCGTGCAGCACCTCGCCGCGGACCTTCAACTCGGCCTCGAAGTCGGACGGGTCGAGCACCGTGACCTCGACGAACACCAGGTCGTCCTCGACCGGGATGTCGTTGTCGGCGCGGATCTGGTGCACCTTGTCGCGGTACTCGGCGAGGTCGCGGGTGGCAGGCTTGGTGGCGATGAAACGGATCGTCCGGTGCGCGGTGTCCCGCACGAAGCGTTCCGCGACGGCGTCCAACTGGACGTCGGTGACCCGCAGTTCGAAGGACCGGGCGAGCCGGGAGGCGAGCGAGACCAGCACGATGGCCGCGATGAAGCAGGCGCCGATCTTCACGCCGTCGGGGCGTTCGGCGATGTTGATGACGGTGGTGTAGACGAACACCGCGGCGATGATCGCGAAGCCGATCGTCCACCGGTGCTGCCGGGCGGCCCGCGCGGCGATGGTGACGGCGATCGCGGCCGAGGTGATCAGCACCAGCACGCCGGTGGCGTACGCGCCGCCCTGCTTGTCGACGTTGGCGTCGAACAGCCAGGTGATCACGAAGGCGATGCCGGTGAGCACCAGCACCATCGGCCGCACGGCCCGGGCCCAGTGCGGGGCCATGCCGTAACGCGGCAGGTAGCGCGGCATCAGGTTGAGCAGTCCGGCCATCGCGGACGCACCGGCGAACCACAGGATGGCGATGGTCGACAGGTCGTAGACCGAACCGAACGCGTTGCCCAGGTAGTGGTGGGCCAGGTACGCGAGGGCGCGGCCGTTGGCGGGGCCGCCGGTCTTGAAGTCGTCGGCGGGGATCAGCAGCGTGGTGATGAAGCTGGTGGTGATCAGGAAGCAGCTCATGATCACGGCGGCGGTGGTGAGCAGCTTGCGGGCGCCGCGGATGCGCCCGGTGGGCCGGTCCTCGGTGTCCTCGGGGTCGCCCTCGATGTGCGGCATCACGGCGACGCCGGTCTCGAAGCCGGACAGACCGAGCGCGAGCTTGGGGAAGACCACCAGCGCGACGCCGATCATCACCAGCGGATTGCCGTGCTCCACGCTGAGCGCGTGCGTCCAGTCGGTGATCACGGACGGCGCGGTGATCACGTGCCACAGGCCGACGGCGACCACCACCACGTTCAGTGCCAGGTAGACCGCGACCAGGACGACCGCCACACCGATCGCCTCGCTGAAGCCCTTCAGGAAGACGCCGCCGAGCAGCGCGATCAGCAGCAGGGTGATCACTACCTGGTGGCCGCTGAGCACGCTGTTCAGGTGCGGGTTCTCCACCAGGTGCGCGGTGGCGTCGGCGGCGGACAGCGTGATGGTGATCACGAAGTCGGTGGCGGCGAAGCCGAGCAGCGCCAGGACGAACAGCTTGCCCTTCCAGAACGACAGCAGCCGCTCCAGCATCGCGATCGAGCCTTCGCCGTGCGGGCTCTCCTGGGCGACCCGCCGGTAGACGGGCAGCGCGCCGAGCAGCGTGACGGCGACCAGCACGATGGTGGCGATCGGGGAGAGCAGGCCGGCGGCGAGGGCGGCGATGCCGGGCTGGTAGCCGAGGGTGGAGAAGTAGTCCAGGCCGGTCAGGCACATCACCCGCCACCAGCGCTGCCCGTGCTGCTGGTCGGTGGCCTGGGCGTGCGGGCCGGGGTGCTGCTTGGCCATGTCCGACAGGCCTTCCAGCAGCCAGGCCCGAAGGCGCTCGCGCGCCGAGCCGGCGTCCGCGGGGGCGGAATCGACCACTGTGCTGCTCCTGTCGCGAGGTCGGTAGCCCCGGGCCGCCGGACGATCCGGCCCACCGGGCGGACTCCCACGTCAATGTAGGTCACCTCCGCCACCGTCCAGGGCAGGCTGGAGCGTAACGTCCCCCATCTGCCCAGGTCGGGACCGGTCCCCGCTGCTTGACGTCCCCTTGGGGCGGCCTTGGCCCACTGTTTGCCCGCCCGGTCGGGCACGAACCGGGGCGACCGACGGACGACCGAGGGGCGACCGAGGGACGACACCTCAACGGTTCAGGCACGTCCGAGCATCGCCGTCAAGGGCCGACCGGCCCTGCTTCGGGGCCGGTCGGAGGCGGGTACCCCTCCCGGCCCCCGGGTACGGTTTAGCAGACTGCCGGGTGTCTGCGTCCGGGCTCCGGCCCTGACGTCCGCGAATTGCGCGAGGAGAGTTGCTGCCATGTCCGAGGGATCGGCGCCGATCAGGGTGTTCCTGCTGGACGACCACGAGGTGGTCCGCCGCGGGGTGCACGACCTGCTGGACTCCGAGCCCGACCTGGAGGTGGTCGGCGAGGCCGGCACGGTCGAACAGGCCCTCGCCCGGGTGCCCGCGCTGCGCCCGGACGTCGCGGTGCTCGACATGCGGCTGCCCGACGGCGACGGGGTCTCCGTGTGCCGGGAGTTGCGTTCACGGATGCCGCAACTCGCCTGCCTGATGCTCACCTCGTTCGACGACGAGGAGGCGCTGCTCGACTCGATCATGGCGGGCGCGGCCGGCTACGTGCTCAAGCAGATCAGCGGCACCGACCTGGTCACCGCGATCCGTACCGTCGCCTCCGGTCAGTCCATGCTCGACCCGGGCGCGGCGACCCGCCTGATGGCCCGTCTGCGCGGCGAGGCCCCGGCGCCCGCCCCCGACTTCCCCAACCTGACCGAGCGGGAGCGCGAGATCCTGGCACTGATCGGCGAGGGACTCACCAACCGGCAGATCGGCGAGCGGGTGTTCCTCGCCGAGAAGACCGTCAAGAACCACATCTCCCGCCTGCTCGCCAAGCTCGGCGTCGAGCGCCGGGTGCAGGCCGCGGTCATCGCCACCCAGACGCTGTCCGCGCCCTCCTCGGAGCGCGGCGCCTGATTCCCCTGCGGTTCCGCGCCACCAGGGGTGGTGTCGGAACCGCTCGCTAGGGTTCCCACCGGGCGGCCGGACGATCACGGCGGCCGCCCGGAGCCATCGGCATGTCTGGAGGGGCAGTGCGGCGCTGGGAGTTGGTCGGGGACGGTTCGTCGAAGTTCTGGGAGGCGGCGACCGACGGCGCGTCCGTGCAGGTCCGCTACGGCCGGATCGGCACCGAGGGACGCCTCCAGGTCAAGGAACTCGCGGACCCGGCCGCCGCCGAGGCGCACCTCGCGAAGCAGATCGCCGAGAAGGAGCGCAAGGGGTACCGGGAGACGGGGGGCGCTCAGGCTCCGACCGCTCCGACCACTCCGACCGCCCCGGCCTCCTCGCCGACGCCGTCCGCCGAGGCTGCGCAGACCGTCAAGAGCGTGGCGGCCGTCGAGCAGGCCGTCGAGCAGGGCGCCGGGGACGTCGAGACCGTCGAACAGGGCGCCGGGGACGCCGAGTTCGCCGAACTGCCGGACGAGGACGCTTTCGTGCTGCCGGAGTCCTGGTACCCGCTGGTGGTGCCGCGCCGTGGCGGCGGGGTGCCGGCCGGGCCGGCCCGGCCGGTGGTGGACGCGGCGGCGGCCGAGGAGCTGGAGCTGCTGCGGATCGCCAAGAACGAGACCTGGATCGAGCGGGTGCTCGACGACGCAAACTCCGAGCAGTACCTGGTGCGGGCCGCCCGCGCGCACCTGCGCGGGATGCCGGACGCGATCGGCGCCGCGGCGGTCGCGGCGATGCTGCGCGAGACCTGGCAGAAGGGCGGAATCCAGGAGGTCCTGGACTCCTGGATCGCCCGGTTCGGGCTGGGTTTCGCGGCCCGCGCCACGGTGGCGTCCTTCGAGTTCGACTCGAGTTGCGCCCGGCCCAACCACCACCGGGCCGGGCTGATCTCGGAGGGATCGGGCCGCCGGGAGCTGCGTGGGGCGGAGTTCGCGTTCACGCTGGCGCAGGGGGTGCGGCGGGCGCTGGCGCTCGCCGACGAGCCCGAATACCGTTCCGTGCTGGCCGAGTTGGCGGCGATCCGGACCCGGCGGGACCGCCGGGCGGCGACCGCGTTCCTCGCCCCGGAGGTACCGGGCTGGGTGGACGAATGCCTGGCCGAACTGCCGGCGTTCGGAAAGATCAGCGAGGTTTCGGTCGCCCAGCTGGTGCACTCGGTCGGCACGGCGGAGCAGGTCGCGCGGATCGCCCAGCAGCCGCTCCGCCCCTGGATGAACTGGCCGCCGAGCCAACTGCCCACCCTGGCCGACGCGGTGGGCCCCGCATGCGTGCCGCTGTTCGGACGCGCCCTGGACACCCAGTACGACCTCGACAAGATCCGTCAACTCGCCCTCCAGATAGCCGAGTTCCCCGGCGACCGGGCGTTCCGGCTGCTGCTCGACCGGATCGAGGTCCGCCACGTCCGCCCCGGCCTGCTGCACGCGATGCGCCGCTTCCCGGTGCGCGCGGTGCGGCTGTTGGCGGAGTTCGCGCGGCAGCGGGTCGGCGCGGAGGCCGCGATCGCACGGCAGTTGCTGGTCAGTCACCTCGGCTCGCTCCGTTCGCAGTTGCCCGAGGTGCTGGCGCGACTCGACGCCGACACCGCCGAGTTCGTCGCCTCGCTGAGCAACACGCAGCAGCAGTTGCCGGAGGCGGAGGCCGCCGCACTGCCCAAGCTGCTGACCTCGCCGCCGTGGCTACGCCCGCGTCCCGCCCGGAAGCCGAAGGTGCTGACCGGGGTCACCGCCGACGGCACCGCCCAACTCCTTTGGAAGGAAGGCGAGTCGGAGCAGTGGCGGGAGGACACGCAGTCCCCGTGGACCTTCGGTCCGGGCTTCGACTGGGCCGCCGAGGCGGAGATCCGGCTGAGGGAGGCCGGCGGCCTCTGGTACGGCGCGGAACTGCTGGCGCACGGCCCCGAGGAGATCGTGGGCCAGTACCTGGAGGGCTGGCGGCCCGGCGAGTACTGGAACGCGGCGGAGTCGCTGCGCCCGGTGGTCGCCAGGTTCGGCCTGGCCGCGCTGCCGTTGCTGCGCGACGGTGCGGCGGCCCAGCCCGGGCACGTGGTGCCGCTGCTGCTGCCGTTCCGCGACGTCACCGTCGCCGGGGTGATGGCGGACGCCCTGGTGCGCCTCAAGTCGCAGCGGGCGACGGCTCGTTCGTGGTTCGTCCGGCACGGCGTCGAGGGTGCGCTGCTGCTGGTGCCGAACGCGGTCGGCAAGGCCGGCCGGGCCCGGTTGGCCGCCGAGAACGCGCTGCGGCTGGTCGCGGCGCAGCAGGGCGTGGACGTCCTGCTGGCGGCGGTGCAGGAACGTTACGGCGATGCGCCGGCGGCCGTGGTGGCGGCGGCGCTGAGCGCGGACCCGCTGGTCAACGCGCTGCCGGCGAAGATGCCGGAGTTCCCGGACTGGCTGCTGCTCGGTGCGCTGCCGCAGTTGGTGCTGCGTTCCGGTGCGGCGCTGCCGCGGTCGGCGGTGCGGCACGTGGTCACCATGATGTCGCTGTCGAAGTTGCGCGACCCGTATCCGGGTCTGCCGCTGGTGGCGGACCTGCTGCGGCCGGAGTCGGCGGCGGAGTTCGGCTGGGCGCTGTTCGAGGAGTGGCGGCAGGCGGGGATGCCCGCGGCGGACAGCTGGGCGCTGTTCGTGCTGGGCGAGTGGGGCGACGACGAAACCGCGCGCCGGTTGGCCCCGGTGCTGCGCGAGTGGCCGGGTGCGGGTGCGCACCACCGCGCGGTGGAGGGCCTGGACGTGCTGGCGGGGATCGGCAGCGACGTCGCGCTGATGCAGTTGCACGGCATCGGGCAGCGGGTGAAGTTCAAGGCGCTGAAGTCGCGGGCGCAGGAGAAGGTCGCCGAGATCGCGGAGGCGCTGGGCCTGACGGGCGAGCAGCTCGGCGACCGGCTGGTGCCCGATCTGGGGCTGGACGCGGACGGTACGACGGTCGTCGACTACGGTGCGCGGACGTTCACGGTCGGGTTCGACGAGCAGCTGCTTCCGTTCGTGCTGGACTCGGACGGCAAGCGCCGCAAGGATCTGCCCGCGCCCGGTGCCCAGGACGACCCGGAGCTGGCGCCGGCCGGACGCAAGCGCTTCGCCGCGCTGAAGAAGGACGTCCGGGCGCTGGCGAGCGTGCAGATCCAGCGCCTGGAAGCCGCGATGGTCGCCGGACGGACCTGGTCGGCGGCCGAGTTCCGTACCCTGCTGGTCGATCATCCGCTGCTCCGGCACCTGGTCCGCCGGCTCGTCTGGAGCACGGCGGACACCGCGTTCCGGGTCGCCGAGGACGGCGCCTTCGCCGATGTCCGCGACGAGGCGTTCACGCTCCCCGAGGACGCCGTCGTCCGCCTCGCCCACCCCCTGTACCTCGACGTTCCCGCCTGGTCCGCGCTCTTCGCCGGCCACGGGCTGCTCCAGCCGTTCCGCCAACTCGCCCGTCCGACGGCCGTATTGACGGCGGAGGAGGCCGCCGGGCACCGGCTGCACCGCTTCGAGGGAGCGAGAATACCGGTGGGCCGTCTGCTGGGCATGACCAAGCGCGGCTGGCAGCGCGGCACCCCCGAGGACGCGGGGGTCGAGCGCTGGTTCCACAAGCCGCTGCCGAACGGCCGGCACCTGGTGATCGCGCTCGAACCGGGCATCTACGTCAGCGTGGTGACGGAGTTCCCCGAGCAGACCTTCAGCACGGTGTGGCTGGACACCCGGGCCCGCGACTACTACCGGTCCCGCCGCGAGTGCGGCGAGCGCTTCGCCGACCTGGACGCCGTCACCGCCTCCGAACTCCTCGCCGACCTCGAGGAGTTGACCGCCGACTGAGCACCCCTCCGGCGGCGGGGCCTTGCCGGGGGTCAGCTCATGCCGACCAGCATGTAGAACATGCCGATGGCCATCACCGTGCGCCGCGCCGAAACCAGGCGGAGCAGGGCGGGCGGCCCGGGTGCGCGGTCACGGGCCGGGTGGCGGCCCGTGGCCGGGCGGGGCAGCAGGAGTGCGGCGACTCCGACGGCGGCGTACCCGAGGAAGTACGTCGCCAGGAGAAGCAGCGTCCAGGCCGGCACCGCGGCATGAGCGGCCTGGACACCGCTGCCGCCGGCGTGGTGGTGCTTCGGAGCCACTGCGAGGGCGGCCATCGCGGACGCGCCGACGACGTGGTGGGCGTAGTGCGCCCAGGCACCGGGCGGCACCGCGTGGCGCTCCTGGTGACGCCCGGCGGGTGCCGGGCTTCGGCGTACCGGCCAGGCCGCGGACGCGGCGAGCAGGGCCGCCCACAGGCCCTGCGGCAGTGGGTCGAACGCCGGTGCCGTCATCGCGACCACCGCGAGCGCCATCACGATCTCGGCCGCCTCCAGCCGGCGGTCCGCGCACCGGCCGGCCGCGATGCCGGACACGCCGTGCACCGCGCACCAGCCGGTCAGGGCGATCAGCAGGGCGGTGGCGATCACGGGTTCCCGCACCGGAACCTCCCGTCCGCCGCCCGCGCCGCCACCGGCTACGCGTCCTGCACCAGCAGCCGCGCGTTGACGGTCGGGTTGCCGGCCTGCGCGAGCGGGAACGCGGTGCCGACCTCCTCGGAGTGCCCGGGCACGTCGATGCGGACGGACAGCGTCCGGTCCTGGATCTGTTCCTGCGGCATTCGGAAGTCGAGGTTGATGATGCCGTGCTTCACGCAGGTCGGGCACTTCCGCGGCATCTTCGGCTGGAAGAAGTAGCGCTTCGCGACCGGCGCGCCGTCGGCGAGCAGCGTCACGACGAACGACCCGGGGATGTTCAGCCGGTCGATGCCCTTCACCCGCACCGACACCGGGTCGGTGCTGCGGAACGCGAAGGGGCTGGCGGCGTCGGTGCTCCCGGACAGGTTCTCCATGACACGCTCCGCGGGGCCGGGGACGTCCAGCCGGTCGTACGAGACGGTCGTCTCGATCGTCTGGTCGGCGGTCGTGGTGAACGGCGGCAGTGCGTTGAACGGCGCGGTGAGCCAGCCGGTGTCGGTACCCAGAGTGGATCGGAAGCCGGTCAGTGTGGTCGCCTGGGCGCGGGTCTGCCAGCTCAGCCAGAGGCGGTCGATGTTGCAGTGGAAGAACCAGAACACCGGGTCGAACGATGAGACGTTCTGGTCGGCCATCGTCGGCCCGATCGATCCGTGGCCGCCGTCGTGGGCCTGGATCGAGAAGTCCTGGTACCCGTTGACGTTGTACGCGCCCCACAGCGACTGGGCCAGCGAGGTGGTGATGTCGTCCGGCACCCCGAAGTCCTGCATGTTCTGGGTGATGGTCGCGACGGGGAACCGCTGGGTGGTGTACGGGAAGTACCCGGTGACGGGCTGCGGCGTCGCGTTGGCGCCGGGATCGGCCGGCAGAACGTACTGGTCGAGCGGCGGGTGCTGGAGCCGGTCCGGCAGGGCGGTCGTGATGTCCCAGTAGGGGAGCGTCACCGTCTCGCAGCCCGGGACGGAACGCAGCGCGTCCTCGAAGTTGATCAGGTACTGGCGGTGCCAGGGATTGAACCGGTCTTCGTGGTGCAGGCACCAGCTCTCCGGGAGACCGTGCTGCCCGGCCAGCACGAAGTAGCTGTCCGCCGCGGCCGGGTCGCGGGCCATCAGGCCGCTGAACGCGGTCTTCAGCAGCGTGAACTCGGCGTCGGTCAGTGTGGTGACGTCCTTGCGCAGCCTGGTCGGGGCCGGGCCACCCGCCGGGGGCCCGCCGCCCGTCGCCGTACCGAGGGGGTAGCCGTTGACGATCCAGTTCTTGAACGTCTGGACGCGATCGGCGCTCCACTTCCCGGCCTGGTCCGGGGGCATCTGCGCGTTCGGCGGAGAGGTCTGCGCGAGGATGGCGAGCCCGTTCTTCCTCACCCCGTCGTAGGTTCCGAGCTCGATCCCCTTGGCGGCCATGTGGTCGACGTCCTCGGGCCGGAAGAAGAACCGGATGTCCGCCAGATAGGTGGGCGCCGCGACGACTTGATCGGCGGTCGGGTCTCCGGGGGTCGTGGTCATGCTTCCTCCGCTGGTCTCCGGACGGGAGTGGCGATGCCGGCTGCGCGGTGCAGCGACGCACAGGGTCCATGGTCGGAGGGTCTGCGGCCGCCTGCCAGGCGGGCTGGTCCGCACAGGGCGCGGCCGCACGGAGGACGCCTGGATCCCCGTCCGACCGTCGTACGATTCCGGGCCCTGGTGGTCGAGGGAAGGGGAGCCGAGGGCGGGCGCGGGCCGGAAACGGGAGCGGCATACGCTGATCCGGTTTCGCGCGTCTCGCGCGTTCCGCATGTTCCGCATGTTCCGCATGTTCACGAGAGGGGCAGTTCAGGTGAGTTCACTCCACGAGCCGCACAGTGTCGAGCCGTTGGGCGAGGAGTTCCGCGCGGAGGCGGACGAGGTGCGCCGGTTCTGGGGCGGGCTCGGGCTGCCCGGGCTGATCGACGTCCACACCCACTTCATGCCCGAACGGGTGCTGCGCAAGGTGTGGGAGTACTTCGACGCCAACGGGCCACTGGTCGGCGGCCTGGCCTGGCCGATCACCTACCGCACCGAGGAAGCCGAACGCACGGCCGTGCTGCGGGAGTTCGGTGTCCGGGCGTTCACCTCGATGCTCTACCCGCACAAGCCGGGCATGGCCCGCTGGCTGAACGACTGGGCCGTCGACTTCGCCCGCCGCACCCCGGACTGCCTGCACACCGCCACGCTGTACCCCGAGCCGGACACCGGGGAGTACGTCCGCGAGGCCCTCGACGCGGGGGCCCGGGTGTTCAAGGCGCATGTGCAGGTCGGCGACTACGATCCGGCGGACGAGCAACTCCGGTCGGCGTGGGGGATGTTGGCGGAGGCGGGCGTCCCGGTGGTGATGCACTGCGGCTCCGGGCCCGCGCCCGGCCGGTTCACCGGTCCCGAGTCGGCCGCCCGGGTGCTCGCCAGCCACCCCCAACTGCGGCTGATCGTCGCCCACTTGGGCATGCCGGAGTACCAGGAGTTCCTGGACCTCGCCGAGCGCTACCCGCAGGTGCACCTCGACACCACCATGGCGTTCACGGACTTCACCGAGAGCTTCATGCCCTTCCCCCGGCCCGCCCTGACCCGGCTCGCCGACCTCGGCGACCGCGTCCTGCTCGGCACCGACTTCCCGAACATCCCCTACCCCTATCTGCATCAACTCCGCGCCCTGGAACGGCTGGACCTCGGATCCGACTGGCTGCGGGCGGTCTGCCACCACAACGCCGCGAAGCTCTTCGACCTGTGACCGCCCTGCCGCCGTCCACCTGCGGATGTATGCCCACGGGCGGACGCCGGCGGCGGGACGGCTGGCTACCATCACCCGCATGGATCGGGATGTGCCGCGCGCGCCGTGGCTGAGGCGACTTCCGTCGGGGGTCTGGACTGCGCTGAGCTGGTGCGCAGCCGGGCAGTTGGCGCTGCTGCTGTTCATGTCGACGACGTTCGAGATGGCCCCGTCGTTCGGACTCCGGCACCCGGGCTTCCTGGTGGACCTCGTCCCACGGACGGCACTCGCGGTGGCGCTGGCGCTGCCGGTCTGCTGGGCCCGGCGCCGGCCGGCCCAGGTGTTCGGGGTGCTGCTGGCCGAATCGGTGGTCGTGCTGGCGCTCGGCGAGCGGACGTGGCCGCTGTTCATGGCGCTGAACGTCCTGCTCGGCTACCTCGCGGCGGTCCGCCCGGGCCGGGTCTCCGTACTCGCCGGGGTGACCGAATTCGCCGTCTGGTTCGGCGAATTGCTGGTGGTCCGGCACGACGCGCCGGAACTCAGCGACCTGGCGAGCACCGCCACGGCGTTCGCGGCCGGCATCGCGATCCCGTGGGCGGTCGGCAACGCGGTACGCCAGCAACACCGGTACAGCGCGGACCTGCGCACGTACGCCGCCCGTCAGGCGATCACCGTCGAACGGCTGCGGATCGCCCGGGAGTTGCACGACGTGGTGGCGCACAGCATCGGGGTGATCGCGATCCAGGCCGGCGCGGCGAGCCTGGTACTGGACGTGGAACCGGCCGGGGCGCGCCGGGCCCTGGACGCCATCGAGGCCACCAGCCGCGAGACACTGTCCGGCCTGCGGCGGATGCTGGTCTCGCTGCGGCACGCCGAGACCGGCGGCGAGGACCCCTCGATCGCCCCACCGCTCGCGGGACTTGAGGCCATCGACCGGTTGACGGAGACGATGGCGCAGGCCGGCGTCGAGGTGGACGTGCGCCGGCAGGGACGGCCGCGCCCGCTGCCGCCCGAGATCGACCTGGCCGCCTTCCGGATCGTCCAGGAGTCGGTCACCAACGTCCTGCGGCACGCGGGCGCCGACCGCTGCGAGGTCCACATCGCCTATGAGGAGCGGGAGTTGACCATCGAAGTGCTCGACGACGGCCAGCGCGGTGCACCCGGCCGACGCGCCGGCAGCACCGCCGGCACCGGCTACGGGATCCCCGGAATGCGCGAGCGGGTCGCCCTGCTGAACGGCCGGTTCAGCGCCAACTCCCGCCCCGGGGGAGGCTTCCGGGTCGCCGCTAGGCTGCCCGTATGATCGCCCCCGACACAGACTCCGCACCCGCCGTCCGGGTACTGCTCGCCGACGACCAGGAACTGGTGCGCGCCGGGCTGGGCATGGCCATCACCCACTCCCCCGGCCTGGAACTCGCGGGCGAGGCGGCCACCGGCGCCGAGGCCGTCCAACGGGCACGCGAGGTCCGCCCCGACGTCGTGGTGATGGACATCCGGATGCCCGGCATGGACGGCATCGAGGCCGCCCGGCTGCTCACCGCGGGCGCCGGCGCGGCCGACCCGCCGGTGCGGGTGCTGATGCTGACCACCTTCGACGACGACGAGAACGTCTACGGCGCCCTGCGGGCCGGAGCGAGCGGCTTCCTGGTCAAGGACATGCCGCTGACGGACATCCTCGCGGCGATCCGCGTGGTCGCCGCCGGCGACGCGCTGATCGCGCCGAGCGTCACCCGCCGCCTGATCGCCGACCTCACCGGCCTCACCGACCGGCTCACCCCGGCCCCGCCGAAGCGCAGCCTGCCGGGGATCACCGAACGCGAACACGAGGTGCTGACCCTCGTCGGCCGCGGCCTGTCCAACACCGAGATCGCCGAGCAGCTGTTCATCGCCCCCGCCACCGCCAAGACCCATGTCGCCCGCCTGCTGACCAAGTTGGACGCCCGCGACCGCATCCACCTGGTCATCGCCGCCTA
Source organism: Kitasatospora sp. NPDC004614 (assembly GCF_042873675.1). Lineage (NCBI taxonomy): Bacteria > Bacillati > Actinomycetota > Actinomycetes > Kitasatosporales > Streptomycetaceae > Kitasatospora > Kitasatospora sp. NPDC004614. The sequence goes on along the minus strand of NZ_JBIALR010000007.1, from coordinate 189,373 downwards.
CGACGCGGGCCTGGTGTCCCCGTCCGGCTGAGCGCGCCGAACGAGGACACCGACCGCCTGCGCTACGGGAGTTGGACGGACACCTCCGGCTGGTCCGGGGACGGCCCGTCCAGCAGCGGCTGCGGCTTGCCCTTCAGCTGGAGGTCGAAGAAGGCGGCGAGGTACGTCCGGGTGACCGCCAGCCCGCGCACCGGGTCGATCGCCCCGGGCTTGCCGGGCATGCCCGCGGCCTTGGCGAGCAGCTCCAGGTCGCTGAAGGTGCCGTGGTCGGCTCCGGCGACGGTGAGCCAGCGCTTCCAGCCGTCCAGCCGGGACCAGGCCTCGTCCCAGCTGGGGTCCGTGCCCGGGTCGTCGTGCACCCCGGCGGCGAACAGCAGGAACGGCCGTCCGTCGAGGCCGCCGGCCGGGACGCGCGCGAAGAACGTGCCGTCCATGTTCACGCCCGCCCGCACCCGGCGGTCGTTGGCCATGGTCACGGCGGCGGCGTCACCGCCGATGGAGTGCCCGGCCATGCCGATCCGCCGGTGGTCGATCAGGTGGGCCCGCTCCCACGGCGAACTGTCCGACGTCAGCCAGTCGATGACGAACGAGGCGTCCTTCGCCCGGCTCTCGGCGATGGCCGGCAGCCCGCCCTCCGGCGGCTGGTCGCAGATCGCGCAGGGGAGCGTCCGGCCGTCCGGGAAGGTGACGCCCGTGGACTCGTAGGTGTGGTCGATCAGCGCCACCACGTAGCCGCGGCTGGCCAGGTCCTCGGCGACGCTGCTGAACAGGGCCCGGGGGAAGGTGAATCCGGGCGAGAGCAGCACCAGCGGGAAACGGCCGCCCACCGGGCGCGCGTCCACCCGCGCCCAGGTGCCGACGCCGGCCACCGCCTCGGGTGGAATGGGGGCGCTCGGCGTCTTCCTCTCCAGCAGCAGCCGGGCCTCCTCGGTGGTCATGTAGGGCGCGGGCGTCCCGCTCCCGGCCCGGGCCGGGTAGTACATCGACACCATCAGCTGCCGCGGTCCCGCCGACGGCACCCACGGGTCCTGGCGGTTCCGGTCGACGAGGTGCAGCACGTCCCGCCCGACCGCGTACGGTCCGGTCGGGCGCGGCAGCGAGGCCGAGAACCCGGCCGCCACAGGGGCGGCGGCGGACACCGGCGGGGCAGCGGCGAAGGCGGGAGCCGCAGCGACGACCGGCAGCGGCAGGACGAGGGCAAGCGCGGCGGTCACGGCCGCGCGGCGGAAACTGGTCATGTCCCCGAACTTAGGCTTCAAACACGGTGGTTGACGTCCGCCCGGGAGCGGATCAGCACGTCCACTCCCGGGCGGATCCGGCCTCCTCCCACAGGCGGACCACGCCCGGGTGCCGGCGGCGCGGCTGACCCGTTGGGAGCGGCCGTGCTGCCACAGCTACTACCGCCGGGCGAGTGGTGGGGCGACGAAAGGCCGGCCCCGGGGGGTTCGCTCCCGGGGGCAGGCTTCCGGCGGCTCTCAGGCGAAGACCGTGTCCTGGATCGTCGCCAGGCGTGCCCGGTCGGTGTGGGCGTTGACCCAGTCGGTGATGTTCTTCACGGCCTGGTCGGTGTCGCCGGAGCGCTGGTAGTCGTTGAGCTTGTAGCCGGCGATCAGGCCGTCCACGCCCGCCTCGCCGAGCAGTCGGGCGGCGCATGCGGCGGCGCCGGAGGAGGAGCCGATGGTCCAGGAGAAGACGCCCGTCAGGTAGCCGGAGTCACGGATCGCGGTGCTCTGCTTCAGGCCGGCGACCTTGTCGCTGCCGTCGTTGCCGCAGGTCCCGACGGCGGTGGCGAAGATCGCGGAGCCGTCGTCGACCAGCCGGTGCTGGAAGTTGACGCCGCCGCCGTTGTAGGAGAAGGCGATGCTGGCGTCCTGGTACGTCCCGGTGACCATCACGCCCTCGGACGGGGTGAGGTCCCGCTTGAGGTCGTCCCAGAGGGTGCGCTTGTCGTTGCCCCAGGTCACCTCGTAGATCACCTGGATGCCGTTCGCCACCAGCTTGTCCCTGGCCAGCGCCTTCAGCGTGCCGAGGTCGCGGTTCTCGGGGTTCTTGATGTCGACCCAGACCAGCGTGAGGTTGCGTCCGGCGCGGCGCTGGGCGGCCATCTCGTCGAAGATCGCCGACACCCGCTTGCGGTCCACGTTGCCGCTGTCGACGTTCTCGGACGCCGGGTTGCCGACGTCGCACGCCACCCATTCCCAGTTGTCGACGAAGCAGCCCCCGTACGCGTGGTTGGCGGCGTCGACCTCGATGGCGTTGTATCCGGCGTCGAGCGCCGAACCGACCCGGTCCGCGGAGTTGAGGTTGTGCGCGATCGCGTAGATCGGCCGCAGCCGCGAGCCCGGCCACGGCTGAACCGCCTGGCGGCCGAGCCGCTGGGCCGGACTGTCGTGGCAGTCCCAGATCTGCAGCGGGTTGCCGAAACGGAAGTCCGCGTTCGGGACGTCCAGACACTTCCCGCTGCCCGCGTTGACCAGTTGCCGGCCACCGAAGGGCGACGGCTCGTCACGCCACACCTGCGCGGGCGTCCCGTTGCAGTCCCACTGCCAGACGGAGGTGCCGTCGGCCGAGGCGCCCCACTTGACGTCCAGGCACTTCCCCGAGCCGACGTTCACCCACGACACCCCGTTCCCCACCGGCCGCGAAATCCACCGCTGCGGACCGGAGTTGTTGCACCCCCAGATCTGGATCACGTTCCCGGTGACCGGCGACCCATTGGGCACGTCCACGCACCAGCCGCTGAGCGTCAACGACTCCGGATAGCTGTACGGCACCTGTCTCGGCGTCGGCGGCGTCCCCGACCCGCCATCCGGCGGGGGCGTGTTGCAGGACGGCGGCGGCTCGGGCGCATCACACGGACTGGCCGCGTGCACGGCGGGCGCGGTGACCAGGAACGACGCCACCAACGTCAGTAGTGACACGACCGCCATCGGAAGTTTGCGTAGCATCAGGCCTCTCTCCACGGCCGGCGGGACCGCCCGGTGTGCGATGTCCCGGTATGAGCCCCGACCGTACGTTCGCCCGATTGCCACCCACTTGCCACCCACTCAACGCGCCCGCCTTGAACGGTCCGCCTCGGCCGGTCAGCGTGCCAGCAGGTCGATCACGCCCGTGAGGTCCTCCTCCCCGCTGGCCCCGGCCAGCCGGCGGCGCATCAACTCGAAGTAAGGGGTGAGGAGTTCGGGGCTGACGCCCTGCTCCTCGGCGGTGCGCAGGAAGGTAGGGGTGCCGGCGACCTGCATGGCGAGGTTGGAGACGACGCCGGTGGTGTAGTCGCCGGTGCGGAGGTGGTCGGCGGTCTGGTGGACGGACGGGGCCATCGCGGTGAGCCAGTCGGCGAGGAGGGGGGCGAGGGTGGTGGGGTCGATGTTCTCCTTGCGGATCAGGGCGAAGGCGTGGGCGGCGCCGGCCAGCATTCCGTACATGGCGCTGAGCAGGGCGACGTCGTGCAGGGCGGCGAAGCCCGGGTCCTCGCCGACGTAGGTGGTGGCGAGCGGGACGGCGAGGGTCGGCCGGTGGCGGTCGAACAGGTCGTGCGAGCCGCTGTAGAAGACGTAGCCGCCGGCCTGCGGGATGCCGACCATCGGCGGGACGGCCATGATGCCGCCGTCCAGGTAGCGCGCGCCGCGCTCGCGGGCCCACTCGGCGCGGGCGCGGGCCTGGGCGGGGGTGCTGGTGGTGAGGTTGACCAGGTCCCGGCCGGTCAGGTCGGTCCCGGCCAGGACGTCGCCGACCGAGGTGTCGTCCAGCAGGCAGACGACGATCAGGCTGTTCGCGGCGACCGCCTCGGCGGCGGCGTCGGCGACCTTCGCGCCCTCGGCGGCGAGGGCCTCGGCGCGGGCGGGGGTGCGGTTCCAGACGGTGAGCGGGTGGCCGGCGGCAAGCCAGGTGCGGGCCAGTGCGGTGCCCATGGTGCCGAGGCCGAGCAGCGTCACCGGGGTGCGGTCAGCGGTGGTGGTGGTGTTCTCAACAGTGTTCTGTGCCATGCCGATTAGGCTGGTCCAGGACCCGGAAGTGATCAAGTACGCACTTGGCAGTGGGTGGTTACCCCGGGGTGAGTGAGCAGGTCAGGAGGGTGGGGCATGACGACGCTGAACCGACCGGGTACGCCGGAGGGACACGTCTGCGGGATCGACGCCGCGATGGAGGTGATCGGCGGCAAGTGGAAGGTGCTGATCCTGTGGGCGCTCCACGAGCAACCGTGCTGCCGTTTCGGCGAGTTGCGCCGACTGCTGCCGGGCATCACCGAGAAGGTCCTGGCCTCCCACCTGCGCGAGCTGGAGGCCGACGGTGTGGTGCGCCGGGTCTCCTACGACGAGGTGCCGCCCCGCGTCGAGTACTCGCTGACGGAGGACGGCGCGCGCCTCAACGACGCGCTCCAGCCGCTGGCGGCGTGGGCTCGCGAGCGGCAGACAGCGCGGGCGGCGACGGAACGGGCCTCGACGGAACGGGCCTCGAGGGAACGGGCGTCGACGGAACCGGCGGCGGCGGAACCGGACGAACAGGCGCTGCTTTGAGCCTCAGAACCGAAGGCTCTCCCGCCGGTACGGCCCGTCGATCATCGCCCGCCAGTGCTCGGGCCACATAAGGGGGTCCTCGTGCAGGACGAGGTCCTCCCCGCGCCGCAGCAGCCAGACGGTCTCGTAGTTGTAGGTGAGGACCGCGTCCACCGGGAGCTCCGCCAGCAGGCCCAGAACCAGCGCGATGATGTCCTCCTCCTGCGGGCCGGACGGCTCGTACCGGGCCGGCTCGATCCACAGCTCGATCTTCGAGGGCACCCCGAACTCGCGGTCGACGGTGTCGACCGGATACCCCGACCGAGCCGAAACGTGGATCCTCGTCCCGCGCGCGGTCGCGGCCCCGGAGACGTCGAGCAGCTCCCCGAGAGCGGGGGGCTCTTCGCTGAGGCCCTTCTCCCGGTACAGCCGGCTGACCCTGGCGGCGATCTGCTCCGCCGGTTCCTCGGTCGCCAGATACAGCTGGTGCGCGATCGTCACAGCCACGCTCCCCTTCGGTCGAACGTCAACGCCACTTGGCGGAGATCATTCTGAACGGACCGCACAAGCGCCGACCACCGAATTCCGGAACCGCAGAGGCCTCAATGCCTCAGTGGGGCCGTCCAGTTGAGGGTGGTCCCGCCGTTGGGCGGGGCGGTGACGGTGAGGGTGCCGCCGAGGGAGTGGGCGCGTTCCTCGAGGTTGCGCAGGCCGCTGCGGCGGCCCTGGGCGGGGATGCCGACGCCGTCGTCCTGGACGGTGAGGACGACCTGGCTGCCGGTGGCCTGGAGGGCGACCTCGACGCGGCCGGCCTTGGCGTGCCGGGCGGCGTTGCTGAGCGCTTCGCCGAGGACGGCCACCAGGTGGTCGGCGACGGCGGGCGGGACGTCGGTGTCGAGCAGGCCCTCCATGCTGAGGCGGGGGGCGAAGCCGAGCGCGGAGTGGGCTTCTTCGACCACGTGGACGGCGCGGGCGCGCAGGCCCTGGCCGGCACCGGCCTCGCGGACCCGCAGTCCGAAGATCGTCGACCGGATGATCTTGATGGTTTCGTCCAGGTCGCCGACCGCCCGCAGCACGCGGTCGGAGGCCCCGGGGTGGTCGATGAAGCGGGACGCGCTCTGCAGCGTCATGCCGGTGGCGAACAGGCGCTGGATGGCCAGGTCGTGCAGGTCGCGGGCGATCCGGTCGCGGTCCTCCAGGACGGCCAACTGTTCGGCGTCGCGCCGCCGTTCGGCGAGCTCCAGGGCCAGCGCGGCCTGGTCGGCGAAGGCCAGCAGCGGTTCGATCTCACGCTCGGTGAACTCCGGTTCACCGCTCGCCCGGACCAGCAGCAGCACGCCCTCGGTGTGGCCCTCGGCCCGGCCCAGCGGCACCGCGACGGCGGGGCCGAGGCCCGCGTAGCGGTCGGCGCGGGCAGGGAAGCGCGGGTCCTCGGCGAGGACGTGCGAGGTCACGGGCGCGCCCTGGGCGCAGGCCGCGCCGGAAATGGTGCCCTCCAGCGGGACGTCCGCGCCGGCCCGGCCGGTCAGGTCGCCGCCGAGGGAGAGCTCCATGTGCAGGCCGTTGCCGTCGGGCAGCACGGTGAGCACGTCGGCCTGCCGGGCGCCGCTGATGTCGCACGCCCGCTGGGCTATCAGCTCGACCACCTGGGTGCGGGAGCTGCCGGACAGCAGGCGGCGGTTGATCTCGGCGGTGGCGGTCAGCCAGCGCTGGCGGCGCTGCGCCTCCTCGTACAGGCGGGCGTTGTCAATCGCGACGCCCGCCGCGACGGCGAGGGTGGCGATGACCGATTCGTCGTCGTCGTCGAATCCGGCGGCGCCGCGCTTGTCGGTCAGGTAGATGTTGCCGAACACCTCGTCGCGGACCCGGACCGGCAGGCCCAGGAAGGTGCGCATCTCGGGGTGGTGGGCGGGGCAGCCGGTGGACGCCGGGTGTTCGCGGAGGTCGTCCAGGCGCAGCGGTTCGGGGTGGCGGATGAGTTCGCCGAGCAGGCCCTTGCCGGTGGGGTAGGGGCCGATCTTGGCGATTTCCGCTTCGTTGAGGCCGACAGTGAGGAACTGGGAGAGGGTGTCGCCGTCGGCGCCGATCACGCCGAGTGCCGCGTATTTGGCGTCGGCGAGGACGGCTGCCGCCTCGACGATCCGGCGCAGCACCTGGGTGAGTTCCAGCTCCCGGCCGACCGAGAGCACGGCCTCCAGCAGGCTGTGCACCCGGTCCCGAGTACCGCGGGCCACGTCGATCCGGGCCTGCAGTTCGGCCAGCAGTTCGTCCAGCCGGAGCTGGGGAAGCCGCGACCGCGGTTCCTCCTCGCGCACTGCGTTCCTCCTCGTCCGTTGGCCCCCGTTCGACGCCCGATTCTCGCAGATTGGACAGTGGGGGTGGACCGACGGGTCGCCGGGGGCGTCGCGGTCGGGCAGGGCGCGGGTGGAAGCGGGCCTCCGGCGGGCGGCGTTCGCAGGTCAGCCGGGTGCCAACGACCCGAGCCGCGGCGGGCCCACGTCCGCGTCTCGACCGTCTGCGGCGGCCATGGCAACCCGGACGGCGAGTGCGGCCAGTGCCTCGGGCGCGCCGGGCTGGTGGCGGATGCCGGGGAAGGCGTTGACGTCGACGGCGATCGGGCCGTCGGGTCCGGGCAGCAGGTCGATGCCGTACACGTCGAGGCCGAAGGCGGGGCCGGCGGCGAGTGCGAGGGCGCGTTCTTCGGGGCCGGGTGTCCAGGGGCGGCGGACGGGGCCGCCGGGGTGGAGTTCGGAGCGGCGCTGTTCGGCGAACACCTGCCCGTCGACCACCCAGAGTTTGCGGTCCCAGCCGTCGCCGGCGATCGGCCGCTGGGTGATGACCGGTTCGGGCGCCCAGCGATCGATCAATGCCTGCCACTGTTCAGGAGTGTCGGCCCGGGCCACCAGGTCTTCGCGCCGGCTGTGCCGGCTCTTCACCACCACGGGGCCGGTCCAGCCGAGTTCGCCGAGCGGGCCGTCGGCGACGGTGGGCGCGAACGGCAGGCCGGCGCGGCGGGCGCGCTGTTCCATCGCCATGCGGTCCTGGCAGAACGCGGTGGCGGCGACGGAGTTGAGCACGGCGGTGCCGGCCTGTTCGTAGCGGCGGGCGAGTTGGAGCGCGGCGGCACTGCGTGCCTTGAGCAGCAGCAGGTCCGCGTCCTGGCCGGCCGGCACCGTCGAATGGCCGTCTGCGGCCAGGAGTTCGCGGGTGGCGGCGAGCAGCGGGTGGTCGGGGTCTCGGGCCAGGACCGCGATGCGCAGCGCCCTCACCGGGCGGCCGAGGCCGAGGCGGGCGCAGGGGCGGGCGCGGGCGCGGGGGCGGGGGCAGGCGTGAGCAGCGCACCGGCGTCGGGGGTCGGCCAGGAGGAGCCGGTGCGGGCCAGGCGGACCACGGCGTCGGCGACCCGTTCGACGGCGTGCGGTACTTGCCGGAAGCTCGGGAAGTCGTTGATGTCGACGACGGTCGGTCCGTCGGGTCCGATCAGTACGTCGAGGCCGTACAGGTCGAGGCCGAACACTTCGCCGACCTGCGCGGCGAGTGCGGCGACTTCGCGGGGCAGCGGAACGGGCCGTTCGGTGGCGGGCCGGTGCGGGTGCAGCGGCGAGGTGCGCTGGGTGGCGAAGAACTCACCGCCCGCGCAGTACACCTTGAGGTCGAGTCCGTCGTTGGCGATGTACGGCTGCGCGATCTGCAGGCCCCCGTCCGAAGTGCCCGCCAGCTCGGCGAGCTGGGAGGGGTGCTGGACGAGGTGGACGGCGCGCCCGGAGGAGCCGTCGGCGGGTTTGACGACCAGCGGGTAGTGCCGTTCGGGTATCGCGGCGAACGCGGCGGGGTCGGCGGCGGCCCAGGTGCGGGGCATCGGCAGGCCGTGCAGGGCGGCGACCACGGCGGTCTGTGCCTTGTCGCGGACCGGCCGGATCGCCCGGGCGTCGTTGACGGTGGTGAGTCCGGCCGCGGCGGCGGATTCCAGCAGGCCGAGGCCGGGCCCGCCGGAGACGGTCTTCAGCACCCAGGCGTCATGGGTGCCGCTGCGTATCAGCCGGGCGAGGTCGAGCAGTTCGGCGCCGGGGCGCAGTACGTCCACCCGGTGGCCGGCCGCCCGCAGGTGGTGGACCACCTCCAGCGGCATCCCGTCGTGGCGGTAGTGCTCCTCGACCAGGAAGCAGAACCTCATTTGTGCCCACCCATTCCCCTCTGTCCCCTCACGCGCGTGCTGTGGGGGCCGTTCGCATCGGTCCACCCTGCCACGGATCTTTGTTCGGAAAGCGTGCAGGGTGTCCGGGAACGGCCACAGCCGCGTCACAGGCGCATTGCCGCAGGTCTGGAACCCAATGCCCGGGGCATGACGTTGACATGACGTTCCGTTGGCACACTTTTGAGGGGGCCCGTGTGCATCATTTGCTGCGTCCGCACGCCCGGCACGATCTTACGGACCGTCCGGCGCCGGCCGTGCTGGCCTATCCGGCGAACGACGTCCTGGTGGTCTCGGGTCTGCCCGGCAGCGGCAAGAGCACCTTGATGGCGCGCTGTGCCCGGGCCCGGGTGATCGATTCCCAGCACACCCGGCAGCGTTTCGCCGCCGCCCTGCCGGGCGTTCCGTACGCGCTGTACCGGCCGCTGGTGCGCGGCGCCCACTATCTGCGGCTGCACGCGGCGCTGCGGGCGGGCGGGCCGCTGGTGGTGCACGACTGCGGGGCGTTGCCGTGGGTGCGCCGGGCGATCGCCCGTGCCGCGCACCGGCAGGGGCGGCGGCTGCACCTGTTGTTGCTGGACGCCACGGCCGCGCAGGCCGCGGACGGTCAGCGGCGGCGTGGCCGCCGGGTGTCGCGGTACGCGTTCGCGCGCCACCGCCGGGCGGGTGCGGCGCTGCGCGCGCTGGTCACGGCGGATGCGCCGCTGCCGGCGGGGGTGGCGTCGGTGGTGCTGCTGCCGCGCGCGTCGGCGGCCCGGCTGGCCGCGATCGAGTTCACCGCGCCGTGCGGCGGCGCGGCCGCACGGCCGGTGAATTCGCAGGTGGCGGCGGGTCGGCGGGTGCCCGCGCCGCGTCTGGTGGCGGCCCCGGCCCGGACGGCTGCGGGCGCTGCGGCGAACGGCTGAGCCGCCCCGCGCGTCGCCCGCCGCCCCGCAGGGTGCTGGCTAGTCTCCGGCCATGCACACCCCCTCCCCCTCCCCCGGGCCGCAGCGCGGCCCGCAGGCGCGGCGGATCGCCGACCGGCTGTCCGTGCAGTTCCGCGTCCCGATCGAGCCGCAGTACGAGCAGGCCGGGCACCGCTGGACGCTTCGCTGGTACGACGGGCCGACCGTCGCCGCGGTGCGCTGTGCGCTGGAGCGGCTGTTCCCGGACGGGGACCGGTTCGCGGTGCGGCGTGATCTGACCACGCGGGCGCTGGTGCTGGCCGCGATCCGGGAGACCCGGGCGGGGGCGATGCACCGCTCGGTGGGCAGTTGGGGGCAGCGCTACCACCTGGAGCAGTTGCTCGCCGATCAGGAGCATCCGGACCGGACCGCCGATTCGCGTGAAGCGGCCATGCTGGAGCGGCTGTTGGCGGCCGCGTCGACCGCCACCGCCCGCGGCTCCAGCGCGCCGGACCTGGCCCGCGCGTTCGACCTGGTGGCCCGCGACGGTGTCGCCTGGCTGCTGCCCGAGCACCGACTGGCCGGCCCGGCCGACCAGGACGCGCTGGCGCTGAGCCCGCTGGAGTACCTGACGTTCCGCTATGCGACGGGCGTGCACCGCGCCGCGTGGGAGACGGCGCTGGCCACGCTGCCGCTGCGCGCCGCCGTCGCCGCGACCCACCGGGATCCGGAGCCCGACCGGGACGCGGCCCGTGCCGCTCTCACCCTGCTGCCCGCGCTGCGCGCCGAGGCGTGTGCCGAACTCGACGCGGTCGAGGCCCGGTTGGCCGCCGCCGCCGGCTCCGGCAGCGTGTCGACCCCTATTCTGCCTGTTCACGGGCGCTCGCGGTAGGACCGGGAGCACAGCTGTTTTCCCTTGTCCGAGCGGTTCGCTCGGGCGCAGACTCGTCCGCATTCCCCCCGTTGGACGAGTTGATGGGAGTCGTGTGTCCGCACACGTCGATCAGGAAATGGCCCTGCGTGCCCGGGTGCTGCTGGCCGGCAGCGAAGCCCCCACCCCGTGGCAGGCCTACCGGGCGCACCGCCTGCTGGCCCGGGACAACCCGCAGGTGCACCTGCCGAAGCTGGCCCTCGCGGCCATCGAACTGACCCGCCACCACCCGGTATTGCTCCGCCGTGACATCCAACTGCGCCTGCTGGACGAGGCGTTGGAGGCCGCGGCGGCGATCGCCGCCGACGACCCGTTCCGTCCGCAGGCCCTGGCCAGGATCCATGACGAGCACGCGAAGCGGATCAAGGAGCTGGGGATCCCGATGAGTTGACGCCCGCACCGGACGAGGGCCGGTCGGTCGGCCGGGTCTGGTAGTGCTGCTTCTCGAGCAGCAGGCCGTCCTTGAAGCAGAACCGCGTCACGTCCTGGCCGTCGCCGGTGCTGATCTTCAGGTCACCCGCGAACCAGCGGCAGTGCGCGCCGTCCGGCACCGGCGGGCCGTACTTCTTGAAGTCGCCGGTCAGGAAGTCGCTGCCGACCGGCAGCCGGGCGTTCACCATTCCCTCGGACTGGCCGACCTCCACCGAGTCGTACAGCTTGGTCGACACGGTGGCGTCGCGCATCGAGCTGACGAACATCAGCACGCCGATCACGCCGACCACCGCGACCACGCCCAGCACCGCGGCCGCGCCCAGTGCGCAGCCCATCGCGGGGCTCCGGCGGCGTTTCTCGGGGCCGATCAGCTCCCCGGCCAGTTCCCGCAGTTCCTCTTCCTCGGGGATCGCCGCCAGCGCCCCGTCCGAGGTGTACGGAAGCCGTCCGGTCAGCCGGAACCCGCCGTCCGGCTGCGCGGTGGCCTGTATCGCGCCACCGAGCAGCCGGGCCCGCTCGCGCAGGCCGGTCAGGCCCTGGCCGCCGGACACCGCCGAAGTGCCGTCCCCACCGGGGCCGTTCACCACCTCCACGATCACCGAGTCCCGCTCGTACCGGACCGTCAGCACGATCAGCGCGCCCTGCGCGTGCTTGTGCGCGTTCGTCAGGCCCTCCTGGGCGATCCGGTACGCGGCGTGGCCGGTGGCGGCGGCGAGTTCGCGCGGCGCGCCCTCGTGCCGCAGCTCCACGTTCGTGCCCGCCGCCTGCGAGTTCTCCGCCAGCCGGTCGATCGCGTCCACGCCGCCCGCCGCCGGCGCCGAGTCCTCCTTCAACAGGCCGACCACCTGGCGCAGTTCACGCATCGCGCCGGTCGCGGCCTGCCGCAGCACCCCGACCGCCTCGCGCTGCCGCTCGCCGAGCGTGCGGTCCACCTCCAGCGCGCCGGTGTGCACGGCGATCAGCGCGAGCTGGTGGCCGAGGCTGTCGTGCATGTCCTGGGCGATCCGGTGGCGTTCGCGCAGCCTCGCCTGATGGGCGATCATCACGCGCTCCCGGATCAGCTGCTCGTTGCGTTCGCGCAGGCTGTCGAGCAGCGCGGTCCGCTGCGCCCGGTACCGGCCGAACAGGGCGGGCAGCACGCCCAGCAGCAGGTAGCCGACCACGCAGATGCCGAGCAGCGCGGGCAGCGGGAAGTGGTCGCGGCGGTTCTGCAGCACGCCCGCCGCGAAGTTCAGCACGAAGCCGATCGTGAAGACCACCGGCGCGTACCAGGGCTTGGTGATCCGGCGGCCCGCCGAGTACCCCGCCGCGACCAGCAGCGGCAGGAACCCGCTCGGCCCGCCGACACCCACCGCCGACAGCACCAGCACCGGCCCCGGCAGCCCCCGCCGCAGCAGGAACAGCACCCCCGCCGCGCCCACCACCAGCCCCGTCGGCCACGTCCCGCCGTCCGCCATCTGACACAGCGCCGCCAGCCCGCACACCACGAGCCCGCCCAGCACCTCGCGGACCACCAGCCGCCACGACCAGGGCCCGGGAACCGCCCGCTCCACCCACTCACGCATCACCCTCAGACCCTAGCGGCCCCACACCCACCCGCCGCCCCCCGGATCCGGCCGGGACCAGCGGTCATCACGAAGTCGATCATCACAGTTCAGACACTGCTTCCCCGGCTTCATGAAGAAGCTGCGACGCTCGGGCCCATGCTCGAAGAGAACCTCGCCGAAGTCACCGTTCCGCCCATGCCCGCCGAACCGCCCACCGCAGGCGCCCCCGCCGCTCGCACGCGGCGCTGGCTGCTCCCGGTCGCAGCCGGCGTGGCGGGGGTGCTCGTCGGCGCGGGCGGCGTCGGCGCGGCCTGGTGGCTCTCCGGCTCCGAGCAGGCTTCAGCCGGGCGGCAGTCGACGCCGAAGGTGTTCACGCTGAGCGGCTGGATGTCGCTGACGGGCTCGAACGCCGCCACCGAGGACGGCTCCTGTGCCGGATTGCGGGGGTACGACGACATCTCCGAAGGCACCGCGGTCACGGTCTACGACGCGACCGGCCAGGTGGTCGCCGTCGGGGCGCTGGCCGACGCCAAGCGGGTCGGGACCACCTGCAAGCTACATGTGCTGGTACCGATGGTGCCGACCGGACCGAAGTTCTACCAGGTCGAGGTGGGACACCGCGGGAAGATCATGCTGTCCGCGGAGAACGCCGCCGCAGGCGCGTTCGCCGCCTCGCTGGGCTGAGCCGGAGGCCTTGCCCGGCCGTCACACCGGCGTCGGGCCGCGCCGTTCCCCTGGCGGGCAGCCGATCGCGGGCCAGCGGGGGCCGGTGTCAGGGTCGTTGGCCCAGGCGTACTGCTCGGTGGGGGTGCGGGTGAGGCCGTAGTCGTAGACGCCGGGGTGGCCGGCGGTCTCCCATCCGGTCCAGGCGGTTTCGAGTTCGTCGGCGAGCCGGCGGGGGCCGCCCTGGGTGGTCCAGGCGCCGCCGGTGGGGCGGGCGGAGAGGACGGCCCAGGAGGAGTGGCCGTCGGTGATCCACGCGCTGGTGCCGTCCTGGTCGTGGCCGGTGCGGACGGTCAGGTCGGGGAGGGCGACGCGCAGGGCGAAGCCCAGGCCCCACGGGTCGGCGAGTTGGGCCGGGTCGCGGTCGGTGGCGCCTCGGCGATCAGGTTCTGCGGTGCCGCGGATTTCGGCGAACGTCCGCTGCTGGTGGGCGTGTTGGGTGCGGGTGGGCATGAACCGGGCCAGGCCCTGCATCCAGCCGGTGGCGGACTTGCCGTCCTCGGCGACGGTGAGCGCGACGTGGCCGAGGCGGCCCCAGGGGGTGACGATCCGTCCGCCGGGGGCGGTCTGTTCGATCCACGCCCAGGGGATCTCCTCGACGGCGTAGGTGGCGATCACCCGGTCGAACGGGGGCCCGCCGGGCGCGCCCAAGTCGCCGTCGCCGGTGCGGACTTCGACGCCCAGGCCGGCGGCGGCGAGCCGTTGGGCCGCGGCGGCGGCGAGAGCCGCGTCCGCCTCGACGCTGACCACCCGGCCGGGCCCGGCGCGCCGCGCCAGTAGTGCCGCGTTCCAGCCGCTGCCGGTGCCGAGTTCGAGGACGCGCTGCCCGGGTTCCAGCCGCAGGCTGTCCGCCATGTCGGCGACCACGGCCTGGCAGGACAGGCTCGACGTGGGCAGGCCGTCGCCGAGTTGCGTCACCGCGGCCTCGTCCGGCGAACGGTACAACTCACTTGCCCAGCCCGCCGGATCGGCCGTCCGGTCCACGGGCTGCCAGGCCAGGCCGTCCCACCGCCACAGGCGCCCGGGCGCGAACCCGTCCCGGGGCAGTGCCGCCACCGCGTCACGCACCCACGGCGAGCCCTCGGGCCACGCGCCGCGTTCCGCCATCGTCCGGTCGAGCCGGTCGCGGTACGACGGCAGGTCCAATTCCTCTGCCACCGCGCCTACTTGCGCCGCTTGCCGGTGCCTGGCGGCGGGGGCGGTACCTGCCCGTCCGAGTTCCCGGGCGGCGGGGTGCCCTGGCCCGGGTCCGGCGCGGGCTTCTCGTGCTCACCCATCGCAACCACTCCTCCCTGACGACGACCGCCGCGCACGCGGCGAAGACCCTATCTTCCCGTCGGCCGCATCTCCCCCGCCAGGGCGCGCCAGGGTCGTACGGGGGCGCACGACCCGCGTGGGCGCTCGAACAGTGGTGACAGTGTGACGGCACGCCGAACGAGGGGCCAACGAGGAGCGAACGTGCGCCGGCCGGGTGAGGAACCGATTACTCATGGTGCGACAAGGGGATCATCGGCCGGTATGCCGACGAAGAACCGTGGCCGCAGGCCCTCGCACCGCCGCCACCTCGCCGCCCTCACCGCGCTCGCCGCCCTCACCACCGGCTGCGCCGCCCTGCACTCCCAGGACGACGGCGACACCCACGCCGCCTCCGCCCCCGCCGCGCCGCCCGCCGTCCAGCCGGCCGCCGCCGCCCCGGAGGGCGCGGCCGGACAGGAGATGAACGGTCAACTGTCCGAAGCGGAGCGGCAGTCGCGGGAGAAGGAGGCCGCGCTCACGGCCGCCCGACGCTGGGGCCTGGCCGCCCTCCCGCTGACGGCGCCCGCCGCGCCCGCCGAGAAACCGGAGCTCACCGAGGGGCCGAACGTGCTCCTCGCCGACGGCCTGCCGCCGGTCGTCCGCCGCGTCCCCACCGAGGACAACGTGGTGTTCCTGACCGTGGACGACGGCGCCGAGAAGGACCCGGAGTTCGCCCAGATGGCCGCCGAACTGGGCGTGCCGATGTCCGTGTTCGTCTCCGACTACCTGGCCCGCTCCGACTACGGATACTTCCGCGCCATGAACGACCGCGGCGTGTCCGTCAACAACCACACCATCAACCACCCCGACCTGCGCCGTCTCGGCGCCGACGCGCTCCGCCGCGAGATCTGCGACCAGCAGGACCGCCTGGAGGAGGAGATCGGCACCCGCCCCTACCTCTTCCGTCCCCCGTACGGCGAATACACCCCCGCCGCCCTGCGCACCGCCGCGTCCTGCGGGGTCACGGCCGTCGCGCTGTGGACCGAGGAGGCGTTCCCCGACCACCTCGAGTACCGCTACTCGGACGAGGTGCTCCACTCCGGCGACATCATCCTCACCCACTTCCGCGCCCCGGCCGCCGGCTGGAACGGCACCATGTCCGACATGCTGCGCCGCGTCGTCGACACCGCCACCGCCGAGGGCTTCGCCATCGGCCGCCTGGAGGACTACCTCTGACGGCACACCCGGGGAACCGGGCGACAGCGCCGATCGCACGCCGCCAGCCTGCGCCGATGACCGCCGAGCTGCTGCCGCACCTCCCCCGCCGACGCGTGCCCGTCGCCGCGCCCACCGTCCGGACGCCGCTCGGGCCGCTCACCTTCACCGCCGAGCTCGACGGCCGCGCGCTGTCCGCCGTCCCCGACACCCTGCATCACCTGCCCACCGGCGCCCGCCTCGCCCGCTGGGCGGCCCCCGAGGCGGACGTCGAGCTGCTGCTCACCCCGTACCTGCCGGAACCGACCGGCTTCAGCCGGATCGTCACGCACGCCTGGCTGCCGGCCGACCCGGACGCCGAGGAGGAGGACAACGCCGCCTGGTGGGCGGCCGGCGAGCCGCTGGGGGCGGTCCTGTCGGCGGCCGCCGGGGAGGCGGTGACGGTCAGGGGGCGACGAAGCCGGAGCGGTAGGCGATGACCACGGCGTGGGTGCGGTTGCGGGCGCCGAGCTTGGTGAGGATGTTCGCGACGTGGGTCTTGACGGTCTCCGCGCCGAGGAACAGCGACCTGGCGATCTCCGCGTTGCCGAGTCCGGCGGCCATCAGGCGCAGCACTTCCTGTTCGCGGTCGGAGAGCGGGTGCGCGAACGGGGTGGCCTCGCGGCGGTGACGGAGTGCCAGGTCGCGCACCGAGTCGGGGAACATCAAGGTGTCGCCGAACGCGGCCAGCCGGACGGCCTGCACGATGGCCTCCGGCCGGGAGCGTTTGAGCAGGAAGCCGGCGGCCCCCGCGAGCAGCGCGTCGTGGACGCTGTCGTCGTTCTCGAAGGTGGTGATGACCACGACCCGGGGAGCGGGGACGACCGTGTCGAGGATCCGCCGGGCGGCCTGGATGCCGTCGAGTGCGGGCATCCGGACATCGGTGAGCACCACGTCGGGTGTCAGGGTGCGGGCGAGTGCGACGGCCTGGGCGCCGCTCTCGGCCTCGCCGACCACTTCGATGTCGGGTTCGGCGGAGAGGATCACGGCCAGGCCGGACCGGACCAACGGTTCGTCGTCGGCGATCAGCACCCGGATGGGGTCAGCGCTCACAGGTCCCCTCCGGGGCGGTCGGTGGTTCGGTGAAAGGGCGGGCCAGGGTGATCGGCAGTCGGGCGGTCACTTGCCAGCGCCCGTCGACCGGGCCGAACTCGGCTTGGCCGCCGACGAGTTGGGCGCGTTCGGCGATGCCGCGGGTGCCTCGGCCGCCCCGGCGGGTGGGGCGGCGCGCAGCGGGCAGGGGGTTGGAGATCCGCAGGCGCAGCTCGCCCGCGGCGGCCTCGACGGTCACGTCCACGGGTGAACCGGCGGCGTGGCGGAGGGCGTTCGTGAGGGCTTCCTGGACGATGCGGTAGGCCTCGCGGGAGACCACGGCGGGTGTGGTGTCGAGGTCGCCGACGGTGAGTGCGACGGGTGCGCCGGTGGCGCGGGCGGTGTCGGCGAGGCGGTGGATGTCGCGCAGGTCGGGTTGGGGGGTGCGGCCGGGGCTCTCCTCGCGGAGCAGGCCGAGGACGTGGTCGAGTTCGTCGGCGGCCGACCGGGCGGCTTCCTCGATGGCGGCGAGGGCGCGGCGGGCGTACTCCGGGTCGCGGTCGAGGATTCGGCCGGCGGCCGCGGCCTGCAGGGTGACCACGCCGAGTGCGTGGCCGACGGAGTCGTGCAACTCCCGTGCGAGGCGGTTGCGTTCGGCGAGGCGGGCACTGTGGCGTTCGGCCTCGGCGAGTTTCTCGGCGGCGGACGGTCCGAGCAGCGCGGGCGCGGAGCGTTCGAGTACCAGGCCCGCCGCCCGGGCGGCCGTCGGCAGCAGCACGGCGAGCAGCAGGCCGGCGGCGGGGCCGAGCCAGGCCGGAACGGCGCCCAGCCATCCGGGGGGCGAGTCCAGGAACGGGCGGACGGTCAGCAGCACCACGACGGCGGGCGGGACGGCCAGCGTGGCCCCGGAGACGGGCGCGCCGAGTCCGAGGTGCAGGACGGCCCAGGCGGCGGTCCGTCCGCGCGAGGCCGTCCAGTCGTCCGGGCGCTCGCCCCAGGGGCCGACCGGGAGCAGGGTCCGGACGATCGCCGACTCGAGTTGCCGGACGGAGGGAAGGGTCGCGGCGGTGGCGGCGACCAGGGGCAGCGCGGCCAGGTAGGCGACGATCTGGAACAGCAGCGACCGGAGCAGCGAGGTGGCCGGGGCTATCGGTTCGAGGACGAGTCCGAGGGCGATGTTGGTCACGAAGCAGAACGGCGTCATCATCGCGCCGCCCAGGATCAGCAGCGCCCAGCGCCGCAGGGCCGCCCGGCCGATCAGGGCCCGGGCGGCCCGGCGGACCTCCCCCCGTAGCGTCACGCCGGGATCATCCCACTCCGGTCGCCGCCGTCCTCGGACGCCCCCTGCCCGGCGGGTGCGGCGGCGGCCTGGACCACCATCAGGGCCAGCACGGTGGCGAGCACCGCGCCCGCCAGCGTCTGGAACCCGCCGACGAGTGCCAGGCCGCGCATGTCGTCGCCCTTGTTCAGCGGGGTGCTGAGGGACGAGGAGATCAGCCAGAAGAGCCCCCAGCCGAAGGCCGTCCCGGTGCCCACCCAGGCCGTGACCAGCAGCCGGAGGGCGGGCCCGCCGTCCGGTCGCTGCCGGGTCACCGCCAGCATGGCGATCAGGCCGGCCAGGATGATCAGGGCGTACCCGCTGTCGATGATCAGGGACTGGCTCGCCGTGCGGGTGTCGCCGGGGCGAAGGGCGTGGCTGCCGAACGCCCAGGACAGCTGGATGCCCACCGGGATCAGGCCGAACGCGGCGACCCCGGCCGCGATCAGCCGGCGCGCCCCGGCGGCCGGGCCGACGGGCAGGTCGCGCAGGCGCAGCGCGAAGACGCCGGCCCAGCGTTCCCGGGCGTGCAGCACGAACCCGGCGACCAGTCCGACGGCCTGGAGGCCGAACCCGCCGTAGACGACGGCGTACACCCAGCCGTCGATGAAGTCCTGGCCCGGGTTGCCGGAGGAGGAGAAGCCGTCGGTGAGCACGCCGACCACGGCCGCGACGGGTACCACCAGGGCGATCGGTGCGAGCAGGCCGGTGGCCACCCACATCGGCAGGATCAGCAGCCAGCCGGGGATCCGCCGTCCCCAGGGGCGGGCCAGGGCGAGTGCGAGGGCGGCCGCGATCGCGTCCATGCCGAGGGTCGCCAGGTTGGCGCCGATCATGGCGCCGCTGTGCATGCCGTCGCCGTGCACGCCGATGCTGCTGCCCGCGACCCAGGCGGCCTTCAGCGTCAGGTAGGGCAGCGTGGCGGCGATCGTTCCGGCGCAGATGAGCGTCCGCAGGCGGCCCCGGTGGGTGCTTGCCGGGAGGTTCGGTGTCGTCATGGCTCCGACGATCCCAATCGCCGGGGGTGGGTCGATTCCCCCGGACAGGGGACTTGGCTCCCCCGTTCGGGGGAGCGCGGCCCGCCGGTGGGTGACGGTCCGTACCGGTCCGCGATAGGTGCGGGGGTGCCGACCGGCAAGCAGGAAGGACTGCCCGTGAATCCGATCGAACGCGCGCTGCGTGCCGTCGACCGCACCCAGCAGCGGCACCGGCCGCCGGCCGCGGTGTTCGGCGTGATCAAGAAGTACGGCGATGACCGGGGCGGGCTGCTGGCCGCGCTGATCACCTACTACGGTTTCGTGTCGCTGATCCCGCTGCTGCTCCTGCTCTCCACCGTGCTGGGCTTCGTGCTGCACGGTCATCCGGGGGCGCAGGAGGCGGTGGTCAACTCCGCGCTGGCCGATTTTCCGATCATCGGCGACCAGTTGCGGGAGAACGTGCACTCGGTGCAGGGCAGCGGGCTGGCGCTGGTGATCGGCATCCTCGGCCTGCTGTACGGCGCGCTGGGCATCGCGCAGGTGCTGCAGCACACGATGGCCGAGGTGTGGAACGTCCCGGGCGTGCGGCGGCCCGGCTACTGGCCGCGGCTGGCCCGCAGCCTGGCACTGTTCGGCGCGCTGGGCATCGGACTGGTGGTGACCACCGCCGCCGCGGCGCTGGTCGGCACCACGCTGGCGGGCACGCTCGCCCGGGTCGGCGGGCTGCTGCTGTCGGCGGTGCTGAACACCGCGGTCTTCGTGGCCTGCCTGCGGATCCTCACGCCGAAGGAGGTGCCGACCCGCCGCCTGCTGCCGGGCAGCCTGCTCGCGGGCCCGCTGTTCACCGTCCTGCAGGCGTTCGGCGCGGTGCTGGTGGCGCATCAACTGCGGCACGCCACCGCCGTGTACGGCTTCTTCGCGACGGTCATCGGCCTGCTGTCCTGGCTGTACCTGGCGTCCCAGATCACCGTGTACGCGTCCGAGACGAACGTGGTGCTGGCCCGCCGGCTGTGGCCGCGCTCGCTGCTCCAGCCGCCGCTGACCGGACCTGACCGGGACGTGCTGGAGTCGCTGGCCCTCCAGGAG
Source organism: Kitasatospora sp. NPDC004614 (assembly GCF_042873675.1). Taxonomy (NCBI): domain Bacteria; kingdom Bacillati; phylum Actinomycetota; class Actinomycetes; order Kitasatosporales; family Streptomycetaceae; genus Kitasatospora; species Kitasatospora sp. NPDC004614. Next base: position 169,265 of record NZ_JBIALR010000007.1, on the reverse strand, counting down.
GAACGCCGCCCCGAGCAGCGCGTGGCGGTCGAGTTCGTCGCGCCCGAACCGGAGCCGGAGGAGACCGAACCTGTGCCCGAGCCGAAGCCCGAGCCGGAGAAACGCGGCGACGAGGAGGGGCCCGAGGAGCGGCGGTAGCCTCCCACAGCCGCCCGACGGAAACGTCGCATTCGCTCAAATCGCTTCGCTTTCACCGCAGTTGACCGGACACTGTTGGCGACGGCCGGGCCACCGGCCGCACCTGATTTCCTTCCGGCGCCGCCGCCCGGCGGTGTCGGCCGTCGAGGAACTTGGGAGAGCCCATGAGCAGTCCGATGAGCAGTCCGATGAGCAGTGGGAGCGAGGCGAAGGCGCCCGGCCGGTCCGGGCGGTGGCGGCTGATCGGGGCCGGCGCGGCGCTGCTGGTCGCGGTGGCGGCCGGCGTGGCGTGGTGGCTGTGGCCCGCGGACGACACCTCGCCGCGGGTGGTGGCGGGGACGGTCCAGGCGGTGGTGCTGCCCGCGGACGAGGTCAGCAAGGCAGTCGGCAGCACGCTGAACGAGCAGACCCGGGCGAGCGAACCGGCGCCCCCGCTGCCGGCCGACCCGCCGGGCTGTTCGGTGGCGGTCGGACCGGCCACCACCGTTGTCTACCAAGGGGGTTGGACGGCGTTCGTGTCGGTGGCGCAGCAGGACTCCGCCGCGTCGGCGGACCACACCGCCACCCAGACCGTCGGCCGGTACGCCACCGCCGACCTGGCGGCGGAGGTGTTCGGCACGCTCGCCGACGGGCTCAAGGCGTGCACCGCCGCCGTCCGGGACGCCTCCGGCGCGAACGCCTCGCGCTGGACGTACCGGGTGGACAGCGCCACCGACACCGCGCTGACCTGGACGGCCACCCAGGACCACGGCGACGGCTGGGCGTGCTACCGGGAGGCCCGGCTGGCCGGGTCGACCGTGCTCCAGTCGGCGGTCTGCCAGGCCGGTGACGGCCGCCCGGCCGCCCGCGCGCTGGCCGACCGGATGGCGGAGCGTGCCAAGTGACGGGCCGGCTGCGGAAGTTGGCGTCCCTCGCACTGGCCTGCACGGCCGCCCTGTTCGCCCTCGCGCTGCCGGCCGGCGCGGCGCCCTCGGACGGCGCGGCCTCCTCGGACGGCGCGGCCGCGATCGAGCCGGTCGCCCCGAGCAGCGCCTACTCCCCCACCCTCAACAACCAACTCACCACGTTCAACCGCCAGTTGGCCGAGCTGCCGACCCAGCAGAGCCTGGACGGGCAGCAGGCCGACCTGGACCGGCGGACCAGCGCGTACAACGAGCAGTCGAAGGCGGTGCTCGACGCGCTCGACGCCAACGACGAGAAGATCCGGCAGCACAACGAGGTGGTCGCGCAGTACCCGAACGGTGCGCCGCCGTCCGTCGCGGATGCGCTGAACGCCGAAGCCGATGCGATCAATTCCGAACAGAAACAGCTCAAGGACAAGGCCAACAAGATCGCAGACGAAGGCGAAGCGATCAAGTCCGGGCAGGCGGACCTGGACAAGCGCAAAGGCGAACTGGATTCCAAGCGCAGCACCTTGCAGAGCGCCCGCGGCTACCTGGTGGACCAGATGGCCACCGAGTTGCTCGCTCGGCTCGCCACCCCGCCCGCCGCCACCGACCCGGGCACCGCCGTCGACCGCGCCCGGCCGTCCGTCACGGCCACCCGCACCGACGGCGGCGACCGGGCCTCCGGCGCGCTGCGTCGCGGGCCGTTCGACTCGTACGCCGGCCGGCACGGCGTCACGGTCGACCCCCGGCCGGTCGACGCCGTGCTGTCCCCCGGCGCGCTGACCAAGTTCGCGATGGCGAACGCGGGCACGGCCGGGCCGACCCGCCGTTTCGACGCCCTGGCCACCCAGGGCGACGGCACCTACCGCGGCCTGTCGCTGCGCGACCCGTCCCGGCCACCGACCGCCGCCGAGCGCGCGTTCGACGACACCGTCAACACCGGCGGCACGGCGGTCACGCTGCTGAACGGCAAGCGGGCCGTGATCAGCGGCACCGACGAGGTCGAGGCCCCGACACCCGCGTCCGCCGTCCCGCCGCCCCGCAACCTCGCGCTCGGACTGGCCGGCCGGGTGCAGCCGTTCGCCGAACGGTACGGCTACGAGCACCTGATGGACCTCACCAAGGCCCAGCTGCGCCGGGAGCTGATCGGCCGGCTCGAGGACCCGAACTACCGGATCCACGTCTCGCTGAAGGACCTCAGCAAGGCCGACCTGCCCAACGTGCTGGCCCGCGGCCGCGCGTACGAGGACGGCATGCGCACCTTCCCGTTCGACGCCAACGGCCGGATCCCCGCCTACGCCGCCACCTGGGAACGCGCCCCGGGCGTCACCGATTGGGAGATGTACCTGATCCACACGCTGCCCGGCGTGCTGGAGCGCACCACCTTCTACGACGAGAACGACAACGCGGTGCCGGACCCGTTCTGATCCGTCTCCCGGCTGTCGGTGGCCGCCGATACCGTCCGGGCCATGACTGATCGTGAGATGTACGCCCCCCTGCGGTTCTTCGAGTACGACCACCGGCCCGGCTCGTACTGCCTGCTGCTGTCGGACGATCGGATGGTCGCGGTGGACGAGGTGTTCGAGGCCGCCGGGCAGCCGAACGGCGGCTACAGCTGGGAGGCGGTGGCCCGTTCCGCGGTGCGTTCGCGCGCGCCGCACTTGGAGGGCCGGTTCGGCTACGACCCGGAGGCCGGCATGTTCGTGGCGTACGGCGAGGACGCGGCGGCGCTGCGCGAACTCGGCGCGCTGCTGTCCGGCGCGTTCCACGACCGGCCGACGCTGCGCGAACTGATCGACGCCGCCGAGCCCGACTGGTTCGACTGATCGGCGCCCCAGCAGACCGCGGACCCGCCGCGTCCCCGGAAACGCGGACACGCCGACGGCCGCTCCCTCCCGAGGTGAGGGGCGGCCGTCGGCGTGTACGAGTGGTCCGGCGGGGCGGACCGGTCAGCGGGTGACCGTATTACTTGGTCAGACCGGCGACGACCGAGCAGACCGGCCAGGCGCCGGGGCCCTGGGAGGCGAGCACCTTCTCGGCGACGGAGATCTGCTGCGCCTTGGTGGCCAGGTTGGCCTGCGGGGCGTACGCGGTGCCACCGAACGCGGCCCACGTGGAGTTGGTGAACTGCAGACCGCCGTAGAAGCCGTTGCCGGAGTTGATCGCCCAGTTGCCGGTCGACTCGCACTGGGCGACCTTGTCCCAGGTGGACGCGTCGGCGGCGTGGGCCCCGGTCGCCGTGACGAGTCCGGCCACCGGCAGAACGGCCACTGCGGCACCCGCCACGATGGCGGCACGGACGCGCTTGCGGGTACGGCTGCCCTTCTCGGCGGTGGTGGCGGTGGTCGTGGCGGTGGCGGTCTCGTTACGGAAGATCATGCGAATCCTTTCGGCTGCCCCGGGCAGGCAAGGCGGAACCAGGGCCCTGGCGGGCCTGCTGCTTCACGCTTGTTGATCGGACGGTGCGGTCGGTTGACCGACCTGCTCTCCGTCGCGGTCACCCTGCCCGTGCGGTGCGACTCGGTGGCCGCTCCGGGGCGTTGATGTCGGGTGATCCCGGGTAGTGCGCCCTGCACTGGTTACGAAGCTACGGGCGTTCTGGCCGATGTCCAAGCATTCGAAGGTCTGTGCAGGTCAGAGCCGCATTACCGGCGGTAAATAGGGCTTCCGCGGCCCGTCGGCCCGCGATTTTCCGGGCCCGGCCGGCCCGCCTTGTGACCGGCCTCACCGGCTTTCGGCCTCCCCCACCGGCGCACCGCACACGCCGCGCAGTCGACCGGCGACCGACTGCCGATCGCCCGCCCTTCCGGCGGTGGGCCGGGCCACAACGGTCACGGTCCGCTCACTCGCCGGGCACCGACCGTGGCGAAATCGGCGCCTCAGGGCGGTGCGCCTCAGGGCGGTGCGCCTCAGGGCGGTGCGCCTCAGACAACGCGGCTCAGGAGAGCGCGGTGAGCACCCGCGGCCCGTCCTCGGTGATCGCCACGGTGTGCTCGGAGTGCGCGCCGCGCGAGCCGTCCGCCGAGCGCAGCGTCCAGCCGTCCCGGTCCACCCGCAGCTCCGCCGTTCCGGTGCACCACCACGGCTCGAGCGCCAGCGTCAGCCCGGGGCGCAGTTCCAGGCCGCGCCCCGCCCGTCCGACGTTGGCGATGTGCGGGTCCTCGTGCATGGTGCGGCCCAGGCCGTGGCCGCCGAAGTCGGTGTTGATCCGGTAGCCGGCCGCGTGGCCGACCTTGGCGATGGCCGCCGACAGGTCGCCCGTGCGGTTGCCGGGCACCGCGGCGGCGATCGCCGCGTCCAGGGCGGCCCGGGTGGAGTCGATCAGGCGGACGTCCTGCTCGGCGGCCGTGCCCGCGATGACGGTGACGGCGGAGTCGGCGACCCAGCCGTCGATCGACACCGCGAAGTCCAGGCTGATCACGTCGCCGTCGCGCAGCACATAGGGGTGGGGCTGCCCGTGCAGCACCGCGTCGTTCACGGACAGGCAGATCACGTTGCGGAACGGGCCGCGGCCGAACGACGGCGCGTAGTCCCAGTAGCAGGAGACCGCGCCGCGCTTCTCGATCAGCTTCCTGGCCTGGTGCTCCAGGTCCATCACCTGGCGGCCGGGCTCGACCATCGCGGACAGTTCGGCCAGTGTCTCGGCGACGAACCGGCCGGTGACGGCCATCTTCTCGATGGCCTGTGGGGTCTTGTACTCGATCACGACACGCTCCCTGCACAGCGGCAGCGCGCCGCCCGCTCCGAGGCTGCCGGTATTTGAATACCGGCGGGACGGGGACACCCTAGCAGCAGAACGGTATTTAAATACCGCCCACTTCAGCTGCCGCCGGGCCCGCTCCCCAGCATCGCCTCGACGGCGGCGCGCGCCTGCCGGGCCGGGGCGTCGGTACCGGCGATCGCGGCGGTGACGATGGCGCCCTCGGCGAGCAGCTGGACGGGCGCGGGCTCGGCGAGGCCGGCGGCGGCGCACCAGTCGGCCAGCTGCCGATGGAAGGCGTCCTTGTGGGAGCGGACCTCCTCGAGCACGGCCGGCGAGGCCGGACCCATCTCACCGAACGCGTTGATCCAGGCGCAGCCCCGGAAGCCCGGCTCGGCACACCAGTCGGCCAGCCAGTCGAACGCGGCCAGCAGCCGGGCCCGCGGCTCGGCGTGCGCCTCGGCGGCGGCGGCGGTGAGCCCGCCCCGCCAGCGCAGGTCACGGCGGCGCAGCACGGCCACCACCAGGTCGTCCTTGGTGGGGTGGAGGCGGTAGATGCGCTTGAGGGGCAGCCCCGAGGCGGCCCGCACCTCGTCCATGCCGACCGCGCGGATGCCCTTCTCGTAGAACAGCGCTTCGGCGGCGTCCAGCAGCTTCTCGTGGTCCTGCCGGGTCTGCTCTTCGGTGAGCGGGGCGGGCATCGGCGCACTCCTGCGGGGGATTGACGTGGAGAACGGTCGTTCCCTAGCCTAGCGTCCGACGCCGATGGAGAACGGCCGTTCTCCACCTTCCGAACGAGGGGCCCACCATGACCGAGGACCGCCCGCCCTACCCGCCGTTCACCCGCGACAGCGCGCTCGCCAAGGTCCGGGCCGCCGAGGACGCCTGGAACAGCCGCGACCCGCAGCGCGTCGCCCTCGCCTACACACCCGACTCGGTGTGGCGCAACCGCGACACCTTCCTCACCGGCCGCCCCGAGATCATCGCCTTCCTCACCGCCAAGTGGGCCCGCGAACACGAATACGCCCTGCGCAAGAACCTGTGGGCGTTCGACGGCGACCGGATCGCCGTCCGCTTCCAGTACGAGTGGCACGACGACGAAGGCCAGTGGTGGCGCAGCCACGGCAACGAGCTGTGGGAGTTCGACCCGACCGGGCTGATGCGGCGGCGCGAGGCCAGCATCGACGACGTCCGGATCGACGCCGCAGACCGCCGCATCCTCGGCCCCCGGCAGGACGACGAACCCGAGCTGCCGGTGCGATAGGCCCTCTCTTCCGGATCTTGCCGGGCTCCCGGGCGGGGCGACGGCGGGCCACCGCGATCGGTAGCGTGGCGGCATGGTGCGAATCCCCCTCACCCCCGAGCAGATCGAAGCCGGCCGGCGCCTGGGCGCGCTGTTCCGCGAAACCAGGGCCGGCCGCGACCCGGTCGCCGTCGCCCAGAGCGCCGGCATCTCCCCCGAGACCCTCCGCAAGATCGAGATGGGCCGTCTCCCCAGCCCCGGCTTCGGCACCGTGGTCGGCCTGTGCGCCGCGCTCGACGTCCCGCTGGACGACGCCGCCCAGGTCTGGCTGGGCGTGGTCGCCGACGACCGGCGCGCCGCCGGCTGACCCCACTCCAGCACGGTCGCCCTGACCGGGGCCCCGCCTCAGACGGTCGCCAGCACCGCGTACCGCTCGTCCGACACCGGGCCGCCCCACAGTTCGGCGTCCTGCGACAGCGGCTCCACCCGCAGTTCACGCACCAACGGCCGTACCGCACGGGCAAGTTGTTCCGCGCTCGCACCACCCGCCCACGGCAGCTCGCCCACGCCCTCCGCGTACGGCTCCGACTCCGCGCCCGCCTCGCGCCACCGGCCCTCGATCAGCACCAGCCGGCCGCCCGGGCGCAGCAGGGTGGTCCAGTGCCGCAGCGCCGCCTCCGGGTCGGGCAGCGTCCACAGCAGGTGCCGGCAGAGCACGGCGTCGAACCGTTCGGCTCCGACGGGCGGCCGCGAGGCGTCCCCCACCATGAACCGCCCGGCAAGCCCCGCCCCGGCCAGCTTCGCCCGGGCCCGCTCCACCATTTCGGCCGCCAGGTCCACCCCCGTCACCCGGTGCCCGGCCTCCGCCAGCAGCCGCGACAGCGACCCCGTCCCGCACCCGGCGTCCAGCACGTCCAGCGGCCCGCCCGGCACCCACTCGGCCACCCGCCGTACCCAGGCCTGTCGGGTGGCCTCGGCCCCCAGTCCGTGATCAGGCTCCTGGTCGAAGGCGGGAGCGGCGTCGTTCCAGTACTCGGCGATGGCGTGCAGGCGGGTGTCCATCCGAGCACCCTCCCATCCGCCGCTGACAATCCGCGGCCCGAACGGATCGTCAACTTCCGCTTTCCTCCTCCGGATTGCTCGACCCTGGACGCCGAAGGTCAGGGCGAACCGAACAGGCTCTCCGCGCACCGGTATTCGAGCAGCGTGGTGTCGGCTTCGATGTCCGCCACCGCCTGCCCGGGATCGCCGCTCGCCGTGCCGTCCAGGCGGAGGCTCAGTTCCCGGAACTCGTCCGCCAGCCTGAGGATCACCGTCCGGACATACGGGGCCGCCTCCGAACTCGCGGACTGCAAAGCGATGTTCGCCGCCCGCGCCGAGGCGGCCTGCCCCGCGCTTCCCGTCCCCGCCGACGCCGACGCCGACGCTGACGCCGAAGCTGCCCGGTACGCGTCCAGCGCCCGCCGCGCCTCGCCGCAGCCCGCCGGTGCGGCACCGTGGGAAGCGGACGACGAGGGCGCCGGGGGCGGCACTGCCGGATCGCGGTCGGTACCGTGCGGGACGAACAGAACGACACCGGCGAGCACGGTGGCAGCGGCCGCGGCGAAAGCCAGCCCGGGCGTCAGCCGAACGCGCCGCCGACGTGCCACCTCCACCCTTCCGCGCGGGCCCACCCAGGCAGCCATCTTCAGCTGCACCATCGGGCGCAGCACCACGAACCCGGTCTCCCGCACCGGCGCGTCCGCCGCACGCTCCGCCCCGACGGTCGACTCGACGCCGACGAGCGACGCCAAGTAGCGCCGCCACCAGGGCACTTCGGGCCCGAGTCGGGGGCGGAACGGGACCGGCGTCGGCCCATCGGCCATGAGCGAGTCCCGGTAGCGACGTCCGAAGCTCATGACCCGACCTCCCCCGGCCGTCCCGGCACCGGCACGGGCCTCTGGTCTTCGGGCTCCCCGGCCACCGGCGGTTCTTCGCCCCTCAGGACGGCCTGCGCGGAGGTGAACGACCCGATCTGCCGCAACAGCGCGGGCGCCGAGGCCCCGGCCGCCACCGCCGCGTACAGTCCGGTGATCTGGGAGTGCAGCAGCCACCCCGTGACCGCCCCGAGTGCGATCCGGCTCAGCCCGGCCGCCAGGTCCGCCGAGAAGTCGACGTAATGGCGCAGCGGCGGCATTCGCCGCCGTCTCTCCTGCCGCGCCCGGTGCCGCGCCGCCTGCCACGCCAGCAACCGCCCATTGGCGACCACCAGTTCGACCACCGCTCCCCCGACGGCGCCGTAACCGGCCGCGTGAGCCCAGTCCAACTCTCCTCCGCCCAAGACAGGTTGATCCTCCGCGAGTGAGCATCCTGCATCCCCGGCCGCCAGTTCAAGACGGCCCCGCCGCAGATCGGGCCGAGACCTGGCATCCGTTCCCGGACGGCAACCTCCGCTTTCCGCGCAGGTAACCGGCGTGGAGTCTCAGGTCTCGACTCGGCCCGTACTCCGCGTGCGGGTCGGGTGGTTGCCGCACAGCAACTGCGCGATCCGGTCGGTGACTTCGACCAGCCAGTCCGGGTCGCCGTGCTCCCGCCCCCAGTGGGCGGCGCTCACCGCGCGGGCCTGGGCCCAGCGGCGGACAAGGCGGTGGTCGAGTTCGGCGGCCTCGGCGTAGATCGCGAGTCGGCGCAGCACGGCCCGCCGCAGGTCGCCTGCGGCGAGCAGGTCGTCAAATCGGCTGCGGAGCAGGGTGATTGCGTCGTAGGCCGGGTCGCCGACGTAGCCCTTGGGGTCGATGGCCAGCCAGGGTTCGCGCTCGGCGGGCAGGATGTTGCCGAGGTGCAGGTCGCCGTGGACGAGGGTGTCTGGCTGGTCGGGTCCGAGTTCGCGGACGGTGGCGATCGCGGTGTCCACCACGTGGCGCGGCAGCGGCCGGGGCAGCCGGTCGGCGTCCCTGCGGAGGTCGGCCGCCCACTGCCCGGACCGGTCGGCGAGGCGTGGCAGTCCGGGCGGCGCGGGCACCGCCAGCCGGTGGGTGAGGCGTCCGGCGATGGCGACGGCTTCGTCCACGGCGACGTCCGGGTGCTCGGCGAGGGTGCGCCGGCCGGCCCGCTCCAGCAGCATCGCGAACCGGGCGTCGTCGCGCCGGAGCAGCCGCACCGCACCACGGCCGCCCCAGACGGCGAACGCGTCCGCCTCGTGTGCGTTGCCCGGGTGCGGGAACGAGACCTTCAGCACGGCCGGCCCCCGTCGGCCGTCCGCACCGGCACCACGACCCCGACCTGCCCGTGCCCCGCCGCCCCGTCCGGCCGACACCCCCACCGCTCCAGCAGCCCCCCGACCAGCGCAGGCAACACTGTCACCCACACCCGCCCCGGTTCACCCTCCCGAGCCACGGTGCTCCGCGCGAAGTCCTCCGGAATCCCGATCACGGTTTCACCTTAACTCGCAACGAAGGACCGGCCGTTGGGAGGTCGAATACGCTGCCCGGATACGGGTCCTCGCCGACCTGGCCGAGGCTGAACCAGATCTCCGGCGGCGCGAGTTCCTGGAGAACTTCCCCTTCGCCACCGGCCTGGTCGAGGAGCCCTGACGTCGATGGCCCTCCCTGGTCGGGCGCGCCGGGCGCGGTCGCGGTCGCGGTCAGCGCAGCTTCGTCCAGAGGAGTCGCTCCGCGCGGGCCGGGTCGTGGTGGACGCCGGACGCGGTGGCGTTCAGGCGCATGACGGCGCGGCCGGGGAGGTAGGGGGGCCAGGGCGGCAGCTGGTCGGCGGTGGGGTGGCCGTGGTGGGCGAAGGTGGTCCAGGCGCTGCGGAGGTTTTCGGAGAGCAGGGGGTTGTTCAGCAGCGGGTCGTTCAAGTGGCCGAAGACGGGGCCGAGTTCGGCCATGTGGCAGGCGCCTAGGGCGCCGTCGAGGGCCGGGGAGGGTTCGGTGAATTCGTAGAACCAGGTGTCCGCGCCGTGGGCGGCGCGGGCCTCGGCGATGCGGAGGGCGGGCACGCGGTAGCCGTGGTCGGTCATCACGGCCGAGAACAAGTCGGCGGCGGTGGCGTGCGGTCGGGTCTCGGCGTAGGTGGCGCGTGCGGCCACGGGGTCGAGGCCGAGGGCGGCGAGGAAGCCGTGCAGGAAGCCGTCGTTGATGCGGTCGGCCATGCCGAGCGGGACGAGGAACAGTCGGAATTCCTCGGCGGTGACGCCAGTGAGCAGGTCGAGGTGGCGGCCCGCGCCGGCGGCGATGGCGTCGACGGGGCGTTCGGGCAGCGTGGCGGTACCGGCGACCGGAAGGACGGTGGTGCCGCCGCCGGCGGACTCGCCCCACTGGGCGGGTTCGGTGCTGCGGGCGATCTCCTGGGCGAGTCGGCTGTTGGCCGCGGCCAACTCCGCGGGCGGGACGGCGGCGAGGCCTTCGACGGTGCACTCGACACCGGCGAGTTCGGCCAGGCGTTCGGTGATGCGGCGCCCGGTCTCGGGGGTGTGGGCGTGGTGTCCGGCGCCGCTCTGGGTGATGGCGCGCCGGAACAGGCCGTCGGCCGAGGGCATCGTCATGAGCGCGGTGATGCCGATCGCTCCGGCGGACTGCCCGAAGACGGTGACGTTGCCGGGGTCGCCGCCGAACGCGGCGATGTTGTCGCGCACCCATTCCAGCGCGGCGATCTGGTCCAACAGGCCGAGGTTGGCGGTGCCGTCGGGCAGCAGCAGGAAGCCTTCGGCGCCGAGCCGGTAGTTCAGGGTGACGCAGACGACGCCGTCGCGGGCGAGGACGGTGCCGTCGTAGGTGGGCAGCGAGCCGGAGCCGTTGCGGAAAGCGCCGCCGTGGATCCACACCATGACGGGCAGTCCTTCGCCGGACGAATGCGGCGACGGCGTCCAGACGTTGAGGTTGAGGCAGTCCTCGCCCTGCGGGCCGGCCTCCACCAGCAGTCCGGCCATCGCGGGGGCGTAGCCGGGCTGCGGGGCGCTGGGGCCGGGGACGAGCGCGTCGCGCACGCCGCTCCACGGTTCGGGGGCCCGGGGCGGCCGCATCCGGTCGGCGCCGAACGGCGGTGCGGCGTAAGGGATTCCCAGGAAGGCCGCGGTGCCGTCGTGGAGGCGGCCGCGGACCTGGCCGTGGCGGGTGCTGACTATGACGCTGCTCATCGGATGTCCAGTTTCGAAGGGGCTCGGGGCAAATGGAGCCTTTCGCCCGATCAGCGCCTCCGCAACCGAATTCCCGCTGCCGGACGCCCAGTTCAGCCGCTGAACGCCAGCCGCAGCGCCAGCACCGCGACCAGCCCGTAGCCCGCCGCGTACGTCGAGCGCCGCACCCGGGGGCCGAGCTTCGCGCCGGCGAAGGCGCCCGCCGCGGCGAGGAGGTGCTGCCAGACCAGGGAGGCCAGGAAGACGCCGGTGACGAAGGCGGTGGCGCCGGCCCGGGCGTCCGCGCCCCGGGCGGTGATCAGGGCGGTGAAGTACAGGGCGGTCAGCGGGTTGACGAGCGTCAGCAGCGCGAAGCGGACGAACGCGCGGGCCGCGCTGCCGACCGACGGGGCCTCGGCGGGTTCGGTGGGTTCGGCGGTGCGGCGCAGGCCGAGCAGGCCGTGGACGGCGATCGCGCCGAGCAGCAGGGCGGAGACGGCGCGCACCGCGCTCTCGTGGCCGGTGAGCAGGTGGGCGACCCGGGGGCCTGCCAGTACGGCGACCGTGGCGTACGCGCCATCGACCGCCGCGACCGCCGTCGCCCCGCCGGCGGCGGGGGCCCAGCCGCGGCGGCCCTCCTGCAGCAGCAGGACCCCGACCGCGCCGAGTGGCACCGCCACCCCGAGTCCCGCCACTACGCCTTCGACCGCCGCGCTTGTCGCCATCCCCTCACGATGGCGGCCGGACCCGCCTGCCCGCACCTCATTTTCGCCCCACCCGGCAGCCAACACCCTTGCGAACAACGAGAGTTCATTCGACCTGCGGCGGGCAGCCCGCTCCCCCGCGCCGCTGGTGCGCGGCCTGCCGCGCGAGCACCGAGCGGTAGGAGAGCAGGGACAGCACCGACTCCGCGGACAGCACGGACGCAGCGCTCCGCCAGGAGCCCACCGACAGCACCGAGCACGACGAGCCGACGCTGCCGAGTGACAGCGCCGAGCCCACCGATCCGATCGACAGCACGGAGTACGCCGACCCGATCGACAGGAACGACCCCACCGATCCGATCGAGAATCCCGCTTCCAGCGCCCTGCGCCACGCGTCCCGGCAGTCCACCACGACCAGCCCTCCACACATCCGAAGCGATTAACCGAATGTCAGTCATATCCGACGGGCGGGCCACTCGGCGCCCGGGGGCGCCTGCTTGGATGGGGGCCGGTCGCCCGATGGGCGGAAAGTCGCAGGTCGGAGGAGGTTAGGGATGGGCGCGATGGGCGCCGAGGTGCTGTCGCTGGGGCTGCTGGGCGTCGTGCTGGTGAGTGCGGTGCGGCGGCCGTTCGGGTGGCCGGAGGCGGTGGTGGCGGTGCCGGCGGCGGGGCTGCTGGTGGCGGTCGGCGCGGTGTCCCCGGCCGCGGCATGGGGCGAGCTGGGGCGGCTCGGACCGGTCGTGGGGTTCCTGGCGGCGGTCCTGGTACTGGCCCAACTCTGCGACGACGAGGGGCTGTTCGAGGCGTGCGGCCGCTGGATGGCGAGCACCTCGGGCGGCCGTCCGGTGCGGCTGCTGGGCCAGGTGTTCGGGGTGGCGGCGGTGGTGACGGCGGTACTCAGCCTGGACGCGACGGTGGTGCTGCTGACGCCGGTGGTGGCCGCGACGGCGGGCGTCCTCGCCGTCCGGGCCCGGCCGCACGTGTACGCGTGCGGGCACCTGGCCAACACGGCGTCGCTGCTGCTGCCGGTGTCGAACCTGACCAATCTGCTCGCGTTCACCGCCAGCGGCCTGACCTTCGGCCGGTTCACCGCACTGATGGCACTGCCGTGGCTGGGCGCCGTCGGCGTCGAGTACCTGCTGCTGCGCCGTTTCTTCGCCGCCGAACTCGCCGTCCCGGCCGCCCGGCCCGCACCCACCGAACGCCCCCGGCTGCCCCGGTTCGCGCTGCTGACGGTGGCGGGCACGCTGGCCGGCTTCGTGGTCGCCTCGGCGCTCGGCGTCTCCCCGGCGTGGGCCGCGGCGCTCGGCGCAACGGTGCTGGCGGTCCGGGCGCTGGCGGCGGGACGAACGGACACCCGCCGGATCGTGCACGCGGCGGCGGTGCCGTTCCTGGCCTTCGTGCTGGCGCTGGGCGTGGTGGTGAAGGCGGTGGTGGACAACGGACTGGCCGGGTGGCTGGCCGCGCTGGTCCCGTCCGGCGATTCGCTGCCGACGCTGTTCGCACTGGCGGGCCTGGCCGCGCTGCTGGCCAACCTGGTCAACAACCTGCCCGCCACGCTGCTGCTCGTCCCGCTCGCCGCACCGTCCGGCCCGGGCGCGGTGCTGGCCGTCCTGCTGGGCGTCAACATCGGCCCCAACCTGACGTACGCCGGCTCGCTCGCCACCCTGCTGTGGCGGCGCATCGTCCAGGACCGCGCGATCGACGACGGCGGCCTGCGCACCTTCACCCGCCTCGGCGCACTCACCACCCCGGCCACCCTGGCCACCGCCGTCCTGGCGCTCTGGGCGTCCCTCCGCCTGCTCGGCACCTGAGGGCGCCCACGCACTCGCGTGACGCCGCCGCCCGACGCGCCGGTCAGTGCCGCTTTCGGGCCGCCCGCGCCGCCACCTCGCCGGCGATCAGCAGCGGCAGGGCGTACAGCACAGTTCCCGCCACCGCCATGGCCCACATCCAGGCCGTGAACTGGTCCGCGCTCCGCGTGCCGAGCACTGCGGCGACCAGAGGCAGCACGACGATCCCGCCCCCGAACGCGATGTCCAGCGCCAGCCACTCGCCGTTCCGCCCGAGGTAGCGGCCCAGGCAGACGGCCGGGACGGTGCCGAGGGCGACCGGCCCCAGCAGCAGCCCGACGAGCCCGGTCATCATCCCGAGAAGCATCCCGGCGAGAAGCCCGACGGGAGCCAGCGCCAACCAGCCGACCACCAGCCCCCACAGACGCGCCCTTCGCCGCCAGTCGTTCACCGCAGCCGGATTCGCCACCGCTCCCCCCTGATTCCGATGGTTCGCGGCCACATCATGGCACAGATCTGAACGCGTTCAATACCGCTCGCGCCGTTCCACCGACCGGCCGAACGGCCACGCCGCCGACCGGCCGAACAGCCTGGCCGGGCGGGATGAATGTCCCGCCGCCCCCACCGGTCGCGCCTGGCAATGGCCGTACCGCAGGCCATAGGGTCGTTTTCTGCCCGGGCCGGGGAGATTCCCCCGCAGGTCCGGAGAAATCTCCCCGCACTTTTCCGTTATCCGCCGCCCGCCGGTGGATCTCCGATGGTGTGAGGGCACGACGCGAGAACACGAGGACGGGCCGGGCTGTGGACAGTGGGCAGGTGACGACGCTGGTCGGTCGGGCGCAGCACGGCGACCGGCAGGCGGTGGCGGAGCTGGTGGGTGACCACCTGCCGCTGGTGTACAACGTGGTGGGCCGGGCGCTGTCGGGGCATCCGGACACCGACGACGTGGTCCAGGAGACCATGCTGCGGGCGGTGGACGGCCTGCCGGGGCTGCGGGATCCGGCCGGGTTCCGCAGCTGGCTGGTGGCGATCGCGCTGAACCAGGTGCGCCGCCGGTTCCGGGACGAGGGCGACGAGGGCGCGTTGCGCGAGGCGCCGGACGCGGCGGCGGTCGCGGATCCGTCCGCCGATTTCGTCGGGCTGACGATCGTCCGGCTGGGGCTGTCGGAGCAGCGGCGGGAGGTCGCGGAGGCGACGCGCTGGCTGGACGAGGGCGACCGGGACCTGTTGGCGCTGTGGTGGCTGGAGGCGGCGGGCGAGCTGTCCCGGGCGGAGCTGGCGGCGGCGCTGGAGGTGTCGCCGCAGCATGCGGCGGTGCGGGTGCAGCGGATGAAGGGTCAGCTGGAGGCGGCCCGGATGGCGGTGCGGGCGCTGGCCGCGGTGCCGGGGTGCGCGTGGCTGGCGGAGCTGACGGCGGGTTGGGACGGTGTGCCGAGCGCGTTGTGGCGCAAGCGGATCGGCCGTCATGTGCGCGAGTGCGCGGTGTGCGGCGAGCACCGGCGCGGGCTGATGCCGGCCGAGGGGCTGCTGGCGGGCCTGGCGATGGTGCCGCTGCCGGACGGCCTTTCGGCGTTGCCGACGGGTTTCGCGGGAGGCGCGTCCTCGCACCGTCGCGCGCCCCGGGACGAGTCGCAGCGCGGCGGTTCGCACCGGGCCGGGTCCCGGCACGGCCGGCGGGCGGCGGCGCGCCGGGGGCCGGGCCGGGTGGGGTTGCTGGTGGGCGGCGGGGTGGCGGCGGTCGCGGCGGGGCTGCTGGTGGCGGTCGTGCTGCCGGGCTCGTCGCCCACCTCGGACGGTCGCCCGGAGGCGCTGCGGCAGCCGGTGGTGGCGGGTGCGGAGCAGGCGGAGGCGCTGGCCGCTCCGGCGGCCGCTTCGGCCCCCGCCTCGCGGTCGGCGTCCGCTTCACCGTCGTCTTCCCCGTCCGCATCGCCCTCGGCGTCGCCGTCCAGCAAGCCGACGGTCTCGGCCCGGCCCTCGTCGCGGGCGCTCGCGCCGTCCACCGGGAAGCGGGCCGGGGATCTCGGGCAGCAGGTGCTGGATCTGGTCAACGCCCAGCGCGCGCAGGCGGGTTGTCCGGCGCTCTCGGCGAACGGGCAGCTGGCGGAGGCGGCGCAGGAGCAGTCGGACGACATGGCGGACCGCGAGTTCTTCGACCACACCAACCCGGACGGCGAAGGCCCGCAGCAGCGGATCGACGCCGCCGGTTACGAGTGGAGCGGCTGGGGCGAGAACATCGCGCGCGGGCAGAAGGACCCGGCGGCGGTGATGGCCAGTTGGATGAACAGCCCGGGCCACCGGGCGAACATCCTGAACTGCGAGTTCACCGAGCTGGGCGTGGGGGTGCACCAGGGCGCGGGTGGGCCCTGGTGGACGCAGGATTTCGGTACTCCGAGCTGATGCCTCGCGGCCGTGGATGCCGCAGCCGTCGCCGTTGACGCTGCGGGCTTGTCCACTGCGGGCGGGTGCTGCCGTCGCCGTTGACGGCCCCCCGCGCCGGGCGGGTCAGTCGGCGGCGGGACCGGTCAGTCGGCGGCGGCGCGGCTGCTCTCGCGGGGGCGCGGCACGGCGTCGGCGGCGTCCGCGGTCAGGGTGCTCTCGGTCATTGCTGCCTCGCGCAGGTCGGCGAGGGCGTCGTCGACCGAGTCGTGGACGTCGAAGATCCGCTGGATGCCGAAGAGCTGGAGGATCTTGCGGGTGTGGGTCTCGGGGCCGGGGAGGACCAGCCGGAGCCGGCCGCCGCGGGAGGACAGCATGCGACGGGTCGCGACCAGGACGGCGAAGCCGGTGGAGTCGCAGAAGTCGACCCGGCTGATGTCCACCACCATGCGCAGACAGCCTTCGGTGACCAGTCGCTGGAGGCGCTCCCGAAGTGCGGAGACTCCACTGATGTCCACCTCGCCGGCGACCTGGACGACCGTCCAGCCGTACCGTTCCCCGTAGCTCACGCTCAGTGCCACTCTGGTGCCTTTCTCCTGGGATCGCTGGGGGTATGCGGCCTCTGCCCGATTCCTGCGGTCCGAACCCTGTTGCAGGTGACGATTTCGCGGTCAGCGGGAGGAATTTCCGCGAAATGTCATGGCGGGGATCCGTTCGACGGGCGAATTCCATGCTCCACCCGACGATCTGCACAGGATTTCCTCCGCTTGGCGGTACCGGGACCGCCGCCCGCCGGTCCGGGCCGGGACGCGCCGGGCGGGGGCCGGTGACAGGCTGGGAACGGAGTGCCCGGCGAAGGGAGACCACCATGATCACCACCGATTTCGTGCCCGGTTCACCGTGCTGGCTCGACCTGGGCACGCCGGACGTGTCCACCGCCGGGGACTTCTACGGGGCGGTGCTGGGCTGGGAGTTCGAGCCGATGGAGGACAGCGGCGGCGCCTTCGGGCTGGCCAAATCGGGCGGTCGGACGGCCGCCGGGATCGGGCTGCTCACCGAGCGGGGCGCCCGCTCGGCGTGGATGGTGTACTTCTTCACCCCGGACGTCCACGAGACCGCCGCGTCCGTCATGCGGGCGGGCGGCACGGTGCGGCTGGAGCCGCAGGACGCAGACGGCTGGGCGTCGGTCGCGCAGTTCAGCGACCCGCAGGGCGGCCAGTTCGCGGCCTGGACGCCGGGCCGGGCGCGCGGCCTGGAGGCGACGGACGACCCGGGCGCGCTGTGCTGGACGGAGCTGTACACCACGGACGCGTCGGCGGCACTGGCGTTCTACGAGACGGTGTTCGGCTGGCAGCGCCAGGACATGCCGATGCCGGGCGGCGGGGGCGCGACCTACACCATCGTCACCCCGGCCGGGCAGCCCGCGGAGCGGATGCACGGCGGCGTGCTGCAGGTGCCGCCGGACCAGCTGGCGGTGTCCCAGGGCGTGCCATGCTGGCACCCGGTGTTCACGGTCACCGACTGCGACGCGGCCGCCGCCACCGTGCGCGCCAAGGGCGGCGAGGTGCTGACGGGCCCGGTGGACGCGCCCGGCATCGGACGGATGGCGATGTGCGTGGACGGCGCGAGCGCGGACTTCGTGCTGATGACGCCGGCGCCGCGCGAGTCCTGACGCGTCGTCAGATTCCCCGAGCCGCGCGCAGGCGGTCCCCAGTGCTGCCTGGGGCGATCAGCGGGGCGGGGTAGTCGGCGGGTCGGCGGCCGGCCTGCCAGGGGCGGTGGATCAACCGACCTGGCAGCTCGGCGAGTTCGGGGACCCAGCGGCGGACGTACGCCCCCTCCGGGTCGTAACGGTCGGCCTGGGCGATCGGGTTGAGGACCCGGTTGGGGCGGGTATCGGTGCCGGTACCGGCGACCCACTGCCAGTTCAGCTGGTTGTTGGCCACGTCGCCGTCGACCAGGTGGTCGAGGAAGTGCCGGGCGCCGAGCCGCCAGTCCAGGTACAGCGACTTGGCCAGGAAGCTCGCGGTGAGCAGCCTGGCCCGGTTGTGCATCCAGCCGGTCTCGGCGAGCTGCCGCATCCCGGCGTCGATGATCGGGTATCCGGTGCGACCCTCCCGCCAGGCGGCGAGTTCGGCCTCATCGGTGCGCCAACTGTCGTTCCGGGCACGGTAATCGGCGTGCGCGGCGGCCGGCCGGGCGGCCAGCACCTGATGGTGGAAGTCGCGCCACACCAGCTGCCGGACGAACGCCTCCGCGCCGGGTCCGCCGCGCCGCTCGGCGAGGTGGACGAGTTCGTTCGCGGACAGGCAGCCGAAGTGCAGGTACGGCGAGAGGTGCGAGGTGCCGTCGGCGGCGAGGTCGTCGTGCAGCTGCGCGTACTGCGCGGTGTGCCAGTGCTGCCAGGCGCGGCGGGCGGCGCTCTCGCCGGGCTCGGGGAGGCTGCGGGCGGTGGGCTTGGCCACCTCAACTACGTTGCTTTTCAGCCCTGTTGGAGTGTTGAGGGTGTGCGGCGCGGGCAGCGGGGTGCGGCGGCGGACCTGTTGCCAGGCCCGGTGGTACGGGGTGAACACGGCGTAGTGGTCGCGTCCGGCGGGTGTCACGGCGCCGGGCGGCACGGCCGTCAGCGATCCGTCGTGCACCCGCAGGCGGTCGCCGAGCGCGTGGCGCAGCCGCTGTTCGCGCCGCCGGGCGTAGCCGCTGACCCCGGCGGCGACGTGCACGCTCGCCGCGTCGAGTTCGGTGGCCAGTCGGGCGGTCTGCTCGGCGGTGTCGCCCTCGCGCACCAGCAGCCGGCCGCCGGCGCGGCGCAGCGAGGCGTCCAGGTCGGTGAGGCAACCGGCAAGGAACGCGCGGCGGTTGGGCGCGGCGAAGCCGGCGGCGGCGATCGCCGGGTCGGTGACGAACAGCGGCACCACCTGGTCGGCGGCGGCGCGGGCGGCGTGCAGGGCGGGGTTGTCGTGCAGGCGCAGGTCCTGGGTGAACAGGACGACGGCGAGGGTCATTTCGGTGTGCGGCTTCCGTACTCGGGCCCGGTGGTTGGGCGTTGGGGTGCGCGGACCGGGGCGGGCCGCGGGGGACGGTCGTCCCGTCCGGTCATCGGCGCGCGCGCCGTTCCGGATGAGCGTTCCGGGGGCGCGGGAACAACTCGGCGGGCGGTCTCGTTCACCCGAGGTCCCCGCTGCCTCGCCGCCCTGGGAGCGTCGTGCCCGAAACCGCGTCCACCGTCCTTCCGTCCCTCACGATGCAGGCCGAACGCCTGATCGAGTTGGGGGTGCACGAGCTCGCCGGCCTGTCCGCCACCGGGGTCCGCGCCTTCGCCGAGGCCGCCGAGACCGGCGACGGCGCCCTGCTCGCCATCCACCCGGACCGCGCACCCGCGTCCGCGCTCGCGCCGCTGCTGCGCCGCGACGACCGGCCGGGCTTCGTCGTCGTCGACATGCCGGACGTCGACGACTTCGCCCCGCTCGACACGGTGGCGCTGCCCGACTCTCCCCTCTATCTGCTCACCGGCGTCGACCGGGGCGACCGGATGGCCAACTGGAGCCCGGACGAGGCGCTGCCCGCCCTCACGGACGAGGCCCGTACGCCGCTGCTGCTCACCGAGGGCATCCACTGGGTGCTCCAGCAGCCCGACGCACTGGAACGCAATCGCTGCTTCATGACCATCGGCTCGCGGCTGCGCAAACCGAACGGCACCCTCGACGCCCGCACCCCGGCGATCTGGATCAGCAACGGCACCGGGCGGGACGGCCGCGAGCGCCGCAACGCCCCGAAGGTCGGCTGGTGTTGGGCGGGCAACCGGCACACCTGGCTGGGCTTCGCCTCCGCCACCGGCCGGGGGCGGCAGGGCGGGTAACGTCGGGTCCGAACGGTTGCGGGCCCAGACCGGCCCGCGCACCCTCGACGCGGCAGGAGCGACAGCGTGCACCAGCTCACGTACGGCGACATCAAGGCCGCGGGCGACCGGATCGCCGGACGGGTCCGGCCCGTCGCGGTGGCCCCGCTCGACGTTCCCGGCGTGGGCGGTGAGGTCTGGGCGGCGCTCGAACTCCTGCAGCACACCGGGTCGTTCAAGGCCCGGGGCGCGCAGAACTTCCTGCAGGCGCACCGCGAGGCCGGCACGCTCCCCGACCCGGGCGTGACCATCGCCTCCGGTGGCAACGCGGGCCTGGCGTGTGCCTGGGCGGCGCAGCAACAGGGCGTCCGGGCCACGGTGTTCGTGCCGGAGAACGCCCCCGCGGTGAAGGTGGCCCGGCTGCGCGGCCACGGCGCCAAGGTGCGACAGGTGGGCCGCGAGTACGCGGAGGCGCTGGCGGCCTGCGAGGAGTACGCGGAGGCCTCCGGCGCGCTGGCCGCGCACGCCTACGACCACCCGCTGATCGCGGCCGGCGCGGGCACCCTGCTGGACGAGATCCGCCGTCAACTCCCTTCGCTGGGAACGGTGGTGGTCTCGGTCGGCGGTGGCGGCCTGTTCGCGGGCGTGGCCACGGCGGCCCGCGAGCACGGGGTGCGCACCGTCGCCGTCGAGCCGGAGGGTTCGCAGGCGCTGCACGCCGCGATGGCGGCGGGCCGTCCGGTGGACGTCCCCGTCGACTCGGTCGCCGCCGACGCGCTCGGCGCCCGGCGGGCCTCCGCGATCGCCCTGTGGGCCGCCGGGCAGGACGGCGCAAGCACCGCGCTCGTCCCCGACAGCGAGATCGTCCGCGCCCGTCAACTCCTCTGGGACGGGCACCGGTTGGCCGTCGAGCATGCCGCCTCGACCGCGCTGGCCGCACTCACCGGCGGCGCGTACCGGCCGGCCGAGGGCGAGCGGGTGTGCGTGGTGCTGTGCGGGGCGAACACCGATCCGAGCACGCTCGGCTGACTCCTTTGGCGTGCTGTCGGACGGCGGCACTACGGTGCCGCCCATGACCTCTCACCACACCCCGGTCGCGGACGACTGGGACCGTCAACTCGCCTACGCCTTCGGGCTGATGCTCGGCCGGCCACTGCACGAGTACGACCAGAACGCGGTGTACGTGGCCGGCGTCAGCGGCAATCTGATCCACGAGGTCGAGTTCGACCGGGACGCCGCCTGGGTGCGGCCGCAGGCGCTGAGCGGCGCCGAACCGGTGCACTGGGACTGCTCGTTGTTCGACGACAGCCTCCGCACCCCGGTGTTCGACGCCGCCGGTTCGATCTTCGCGATACCCGCCGATCGCGACTCGCCCGCCCTGCCGGAGCCGTTCGCCTCCGCCGTCGCCGCCGCCTGCTTCGGCGACGGCCTGATCCGCGGCGCCGACCTCGCCCCGCTGGTGGCGCAGCACGGCGTCAACCTCGCTGAATTTCCCGGCAGTTGGGTGGTGTTCTTCGCCCGGCTGCGCTCCGACGGCACCCTGCTGGACGCGTTCCGCGCCGCGCTCGACACCGGCCGCACCCCCGAGGACCTGGTGCCGTTCGAGGCCGAGCCCGAGGAGAGCTGGGAGGAGGGCCTCGCCACCATCGAGCACCCCGGCCTGCGCGCCCACCTCGCCTACTTCCTCACCGACGGCGAGGAGGGCCTGATGCCGATACTCGAGGGCGCCTCCGCCCGGGGCCTCGACAAGTACGGCTGCGAGCCGGTGATGGGCTGGGAGGACGGCTTCGGCCAACTCGACCTGACCATCGTCCGCCTGAGCCCCCTGGCCGCCGGCGCCTGACCCCCGCTGTTTCAACCACTGTTTCAGTCACTGCTTCGGTCACTGCTTCGGCCACTGCTTCGGCTACTGCTTCGGTCACTGCTTCAGCCGCTGTTTCAGTGCGCGTCCGCCACCTGGCCGTCCGGCGCCGGGTGGCGGTCGCGGAAGGTGAACGCCTCCGGGCCGCTGCCGTGTTCGCGTATGTGGGCGATCCGCCCCATCGCCTCGGTGACGCTCGGGTGGTGGCCGGCCGGCACCCACCACAGCGCCTGAAGCGGACGGTCGGCATGCTCGAACCACTCCCGGCGGCGGCTCAGCACCCGCAGGTGGTCGCTGCGGAACACGTACTCCCACAGCGCCTCGACCGACTCCCACACCGAACAGTTGATCAGGACCTGCTCGTCCCTGATCTCCGGGTACGCGGCCTGTGCCCTCGCGTCCGTGGCGTCCACCATCCGCCAGACGAAGCCCGGGCTGCGCTCGGCGAGCGCGTTCATCTCGTCGAGCTGTGCGATGAACTCGGCGACCCGCCGGGAGGTGGGCCGCGCGACGAGGCGGCCGACGTTGATCTGCGCGAGGTGATAGCCAGTCATGGGCCAAGCATGGCGTGGCCCACAATCTAACGTCAACGATTTTTGTTTTTAGACAGGGCGACGCAACATCCACCCGCGCACGTCTCCATCGCGGGTGTCCACTCCTCCCCCGCCAGACCGTCCAGCAGCGCCAGGTTCATCCCGCACACCAACCCCGGGAACTCCTGCGCCAACGCGTGGAACGGGCAGTTCCGCAACCGCAGCACCTCGCCGTCCCAGAACGGCGCGTACCCGCGCGCTCGCAGCACCTCCTCCAGGTCCGCCCCCGTCGCGGCTGCCACTCCTTCGGCCTTCGCCGCCGCCTGCAACTCCCGCTCCAGCCCCGCCCGTTCCACCGTCTCCGCGAGCAACCGCCCCGCCGTGTCGTACGAACGCGGCGGCACCGACACCGCGAACTCCCCCTCCACCCGCCGGTACAGCTTCGCCGGCCGCCCCGCACCCGGCCCCGTCCGCCCCGACAGCCGCCGGTACGACACCACCAGCAGCCCCGCCTCGACCAGCTTGTCCAGGTGGAACGCCGCCAACGACCGCGAGATCCCCGCCGCCTCCGCCGCCGCGTCCCGCCCCACCTCCTCCGGCGCCGCCGCCACCAGCCGGTACAGCCGGCGCCGCACCGGATCACCCAGCGCGCCCAGCGCCGCGTACGAGTCGCCCTCGTCCTCAGAAGCCATCCACCGAGTCTATGACCAACGGTCGTGTTCAAAAGAACCCTTCGTGGCGCGAATCCACTGCCCGCACCGACGACGTTGCGCCATGCTCCGGGATTCCCCGCCACCACTATCTACACCTCTGTAGAGTGATCTCCACCGATCGGACTCGAAGGAGGCCCACCGTGCTCCCTCCGCAGCTTCAGACCGACCCCACCTGGTCCCCGCCGGAACCCGAAGTCCGCCCCGCCTACCAACCCGTCGAAGTCCGCCTCGACGACACCGCCACCTGGACCCTCGGCCGCATCAACGCCTGGTGGCACGCCCCGGACGGCACCCCGTGGTGCCGCCTCCGGTTGATCGGCGCGGCGGCGTACTGGTGCCTGTACGACCCGGAGCGGATCCTCGTCCTGCCGACGAACGGGACCTGACGGTCTCACGGGGTCTCGGTAGCCGGTTCTGCGTCAGCCAGCACCAGGTCCACCAGCAGCGGGACGAGTTCGGGGGCGACGGTCGCGAACTCCTCGACCAGCTCATCCCACGGCGCGAGCGCCAACGCTTCGGCGAGCAACAGCCGCCCCTCGGGGGACGGGCCACGGCGGGCCGCGATCATCGCCAACGCCCGTCCCCGGCTGGTGGGGTCCGTCAGCACGTCGGCGAGGGCCCTGGCGGCCGACCACTGGCTGTCGCCGGCCAGGTGTGGGGTGGTGCGCTCCTTCAGCCCGAGTAACTCACCTCGGCCAGCAGCGCGGCCGCTCGCGTGAAGTCGCCTGCGACCGCAGCCTCGGCAACCCGGAGATGCGTCGCCTCGTCCGGACGACCGACCGCGCTCAGACCCAGCGCCAGATCGACCCTGGCCACCACAACCACGGTCTTCTGCATGACGTCCTCCCCCGAATCCCCCCAATGGTGCCCACACTTCAGCAGAGACCGGCCACCGAACGCAAAGGAGAAGTGTCGGCGCCGTCCGCTACGTTCCGGACGTCAAACCGGACCACCCTCGACGGACGGATCCATGAGCTACCACCTGCACCTTCGCGCCGTCCCACCGGCGGACGTCCGCCCGGACGGGGCCTGGCTGGAGGCCTTCATGTGGGCGTCCTGGGCCGACCACCACAACGAGTGCACCGCAGGAATCGCCGACTCGATCGAGAAGGACTTCGGCCGCGTCAACCAGCTCTACACCGGCACCCCGGACGGCCCGGAGGACGCCGCGGATCCGAGCGGGCTGCCGATCTACGGCGGTGAACTCGTGTTCCACGGGGACGGTCCCCCGTTCGTGATCCTGCGGCCCGACCGGGTGAGGGAAGCCGCCCTGTTCCTGCGCACCGCCGACTTCGACGCGCTCTGGACTGCCTCCGGCACCGCGCTGCAAGACTGCGGCGACCTGGCCCTCGACCGGGAGAACTACCTGAGCCACCACCACGGGCTCGCCACCTTCTACCGAACGGCCGCCCGATCCGGGAACGCAGTCGTCAAGGCGTTCTGGTTCTGAGTGGCGGGGAGTCGTCCGAGCCCGGGCGCGGAAGCCTCGCATTGCCTCTGCCCCGAAGGCCACTCACACTCGCCGCTCCGATCACCGACCAGCCGAGCCGGATCACCGACGTCCCCGAGCCCAACGAGAAGTGGCCGCTGCCCCACGGCGAGGCCTGGGTGTTCCGTGGCGAGGGCAACCAGGAGATCGGCCCGCACCGTCTTCCTGCTCGGCGCGGCCGCCGCCGTCCTACTCCTCCGCCGACCGCTGTCAGCCAACACCCCGAGGCCCGTCCGCCGTAAAAACGGCCGGGCCTGACGGGCGGCCGGTCAGCGACGCGTGCCACAGCTCGGGCAGAAGGCCGAGTTGGCGGGCAGCTCCGCGTGGCACGAGGTGCACTGCGGGGGTTGGGCGAGGCGGAACCCGCAGGACGGGCAGAACGGGGTGCCGTGGGTGTCGGCGCTGCACTGCGGGCAGACGAGTTGGCGGGCGGCGGTGACGTCGAACTGCTGGGCCTGGGACTGGCCGTGCCGGTACGCGTTCTCGACCACGGCGTCGTTGAGGCCGCGCTGCTGGGCGGCGACGGCCTCGGCGGCGGTGTCGGGTGCGCAGTCGAGGCACAGGCCCTGGGCGGCGCTCCAGCAGCGTTCGCAGACGTAGTGGGTGCAGCGGGCACAGCGGTTGAAGTGCTGCTGCGCGTTGGTGACGGCGCGTTCGAAGGCGGCGTCGCGGCCGCTGCCCCAGCTGGCGCCGGCCAGGCCGTCGGCGGCGTTGGTGAGGCCGCTGGAGGCGCTACCGCCGAGCAGGCTCCAGGCGGCGCTGACGCCCTTGTTGATCCAGCTCGCGGCCTGCCCGGTGCGGAAGGGCTCGAACGGTGAGCGCCAGGTGTCGTAGCAGCGCGAGCAGGAGAACTCGAACTGGAATCCCGCGCCGGTTCCGTGCTGCTCGCTCAGGTCGCGGTAGTTGTTGCTGAAGTAGATCTCACTCATGGCCGCCGCCGTTCCCCCACACTTCTCACATGTTCGCCTCGGTCACACAGGCTCCCACGCGGTTGCGCGGAGCCGGAACCGGTGCCCGGAAAGAACGTTGACGGTGCGTCAACGACCGAACAGGACTGGTCCCAGCACGGAGGGACGGAACAGCGCGCTCGGCGGTTCCACCATCGACACGACGCGGTGGAAGGTGGCGGAGACGGTGGCGTCGGTGGTGGCGCGGATGAGGACGCGGTCGAGGTAGCGGTGCTGGAGCCGGACGACGGGGCCGCGCTCGCCGCCGATGGTGCCGGCGAAGCGGACGTCCTCGTTGCCGGCGATCACCCAGGGGTGTTTGGTGACGGTGCCGATCGCCCGGCGGGCCTCGCGGACGGTGGCGGTGCCGAGTCCGCCGTGCCGGCGGGCGGCTTCGCGCAGCGCGCGGGCGCCGAGCGCGGCGACGCTGATGCCCTGCCCGTAGACCGGGTTGAAGGTGCAGGAGGCGTCGCCGAGGGCGAGGAAGCCGGACGGGTCGGTGCGCTCGTGGCGCCGCCACACGCTGGGGCCGGGCACGAACCCCCGGGCGGGGCCCACGGGTTCGGCGTCGGCGATGGCCTCGGCGATGGCGGGGTCGCGGAGTTCGCCGAGCTGCTTCTCGAACTCCTGGGGCTGGATGGACGGTTCGAAGCCGCGCATGCCTCCGAGGCTGACGATCCAGCGGTTGCCCTCGACGGGCAGCAGGACGGCGAACCGGCCGTGTTCGGGGGCCCGGGTCTGCACGTCGAGGGCGAGCTGGTCCTCGCGCCCGGGCGGGCGGTGGTAGAACCGGCTGGCGTAGGCGACACCGGCGTCGATCCGTTCGACGGGCGTGGTGGGGAAGCCGAGGCCGATCAGCCACCGCCCCGACCGGGTGCCGCGCCCGGCGGCGTCGATCACCAGCTCGGCGGACAGGTCGGTGACGGGAGCGCCCTCGCGGCCGCGTTCGCGCACCTGCACGCCGGTGACGCCCCGCCGGCTGCCGAGCAGGCCGACCACCTCGGTGCCTTCCAGGATCTCGATCGACGGCTCGCCGCGGACCCGGTCCAGCACGGTACGGTCGAGCAGTGGCCGACTGCAGCTGAGGATCGTCACCTCGCTGTCGTAGGCGGCGAGGTGGCCCACCGAGGTGAGCACCCGCAGGCCGCTCGGAATGGACACCAACTGGGCTCCGGCGTCGAGCAGTTCGGCGAGCGCACCGGGCATCAGCTCGTCGATGGTGCGGTGCCCGGCCTCCAGCAGCAGGTGCCCGTGCCGGGCCTGCGGGACGCCGGCCCGGAAGGCCGCGCCGTCCGGGTAGCGGTCCCGTTCGACCACCACCACCCGCCGCGCGACGCCGCGCAGCGCCCACGCGGCCAGACACCCGGCCAGCCCCCCGCCGATCACCACCGCCGTGCCGCGGTCCCCGACCGCCCTGTCCGCAGGACTCATGACCCGTACATTAAGCGACCCGGCGCGCACCGTCACCGGGACGCGCACCCCACCGTCAGCACCCGCCCGAAGCGCACCGCCCGAACTTCGCGGTCAGCGCAGCAGGATCGGGTTGGTCAGCGCCGCCATCCGCCCGTCCGGGTGCCGGACTTCGACCCGCACGAAGGACGTCTCGGCCGCCGACGTACTCCGGCCCGCCGCCCAGTCCGCCTTGCCGCGCTCGGTGTGCACGCGCACCCGCGGGTCGGGGACGCCGGACAGCCGCAGGCGCAGCTCGACGGGGCGGCCGGCGGTGGCCAGGTGTTCGCCGATGCCCGCCCGGCGGCCGTCCGCCTCGGCGGTCAGCTCCAGTTCCACGGTGGCGGATTCGGCGATCCAGCTGCGCCCTGCGCGGAGCGCGGCAAGGATCGCCGGGGCGCTGAGCTGCTCGGCGAACACCACGCTCTGCGGGGTGCCGAGTTGGCCCGCCAGGTGGGTGTCGCTGTTGCCCAGGGCGGGCTGCCAGTGCCCGGCGTGCACGCCGGCGGCCAGGCGGCGGCCCCATTCGGCGTGCGCGGCTTCGTTGTCCGCGTTCCATGGCCGGTCGGAGGTCCACTCGCCGTTCCACACCTCGACCGCGTCGAAGCTCTCCAGCGGGAACATCAAGTCCCCACCGGGGTACGGCGCGTGGGGGTGCGCGGCGACGCACAGCCCGCCTGCCGCCCGCACTTCGCGCAGCGCCCGGCGGAACGCCGGTTCGCCCACCCGGTGCTGCCAGTCGACGAGTTGGCCGGGGCGCAGTCCGAGCGCCAGCCAGTGGCCGGTGCGGGTGGTGACTTCCTGGCCGGGCAGGATCAGCAGGTCGTCGCCGTCGAGTCCGTCCCAAGTGCCGGGCGGGGCGGGGCAGTTGTGTTCGGTGACGATCAGGAAGTCCAGCCCGGCGGCGCGGGCCGCCGCGGCCAGTTCGGCGGGGGTGAGCTCCCCGTCCGAGTGCACCGTGTGCACGTGGCAGTCGCCCCGGTACCAGCCCGCGCCCCGCACCCGTCCACCTCCCCGTGGCCGTACCGTCAACGGCGCTGCGCGGCACGGGAGTTCCACCGACGGATCAGCCCAGGGCGAACCACGAAAAAGGGGCGTCGTCCAGCGCCTTGCCGAGCAGAAAGGCGTCGTTCGCGGACAGCGGCGGCAGCGCGTCCAGCGGGAACCACTCCACGGCGAGGGATTCGTCGTCGTTGACGTGCGCGATGCCGGTCAGGAACCGGCAACGGAAGGCAACGTTGAGGAACTGGACCTGGTCGCCGTTGGCGCAGACGGACGCGGGGAGGGTGTGGACGCTGGTGATCCGCTCGGGGCGGACGGTGACGCCGGTCTCCTCCAGGACCTCCCGCACCACCGCGTCGGCGGGCTGCTCGCCGGGTTCCATGATGCCGTGCAGCAGTGCCCAACGTCCGCTGTCAGAGCGGCGGTTGAGCAGGATCCGCCCGTCCTCCACCACCACCGCGGTCACGCCGGACAGCCACAGCGGAGCGTGCCCGATGTGCTCACGCAGGTCGAGGATGAACTTCGGGGTCGCCATGCCCCGCACCCTACGCGCGAGAGACAGAACGCGCAGACACGGCACGCCGCCGCCGGTCCCCGTGAGGGGGCCGACGGCGGCGCGACCGGTCAGCAACTGCCGTGGCGTCAGGCCAGCGTGGCGAGCGCGTCGTTGAAGGTCTTCGACGGGCGCATCACGGCGGCGGCCTTGGCCGGGTCGGGCTGGTAGTAGCCACCGAGCTCGACGGGCTGGCCCTGGACGGCGATCAGCTCGTCGACGATGGTCTGCTCCTGCTCGGCGAGGGACTGCGCGAGCGGGCCGAACGCGGCGGCGAGCGCGGCGTCCTCGGTCTGGGCGGCCAGCTCCTGGGCCCAGTACAGGGCCAGGTAGAAGTGGCTGCCGCGGTTGTCGATGCCGCCGAGGCGACGCGACGGCGACTTGTCCTCGTTGAGGAAGGTGCCGGTGGCGCGGTCCAGGGTGTCGGCGAGGACCTTGGCGCCGGCGTTGCCGGTGGTGGTGGCCAGGTGCTCGAAGGAGGCGGCCAGCGCGAAGAACTCGCCGAGCGAGTCCCAGCGCAGGTAGTTCTCCTTGACCAGCTGCTGGACGTGCTTCGGGGCGGAGCCGCCGGCGCCGGTCTCGAACAGGCCACCGCCCGCCATCAGCGGGACGACCGACAGCATCTTGGCGCTGGTGCCCAGCTCCAGGATCGGGAACAGGTCGGTCAGGTAGTCGCGCAGCACGTTGCCGGTGACCGAGATGGTGTTCTCGCCGCGGCGGATGCGCTCCAGGGAGTACTTGGTGGCCTCGACCGGAGACATGATCTCGATGGTCAGGCCCTCGGTGTCGTGCTCCGGCAGGTACTTCTTGACCTTCTCGATCAGCACGGCGTCGTGCGCACGGTTCGAGTCCAGCCAGAACACGGCCGGGTCGCCGGTGGCGCGGGCGCGGGTGACGGCCAGCTTGACCCAGTCCTGGATCGGCAGGTCCTTGGCCTGGCAGGCACGGAAGATGTCGCCGGGCTGGACGGCCTGCTCCAGGACGGTCTCGCCATCGGCGTCGACCAGGCGGACGGTGCCGGCGGCGCCGATCTCGAAGGTCTTGTCGTGGCTGCCGTACTCCTCGGCGGCCTGGGCCATCAGGCCGACGTTCGGCACCGAGCCCATGGTGGCCGGGTCGAACGCGCCGTGGGCGCGGCAGTCGTCGATGGTGGCCTGGTAGACGCCCGCGTAGCTGCTGTCGGGCAGAACGGCGAGGGTGTCGGCCTCCTTGCCGTCCGGGCCCCACATGTGGCCGGAGGTGCGGATCATGGCCGGCATCGAGGCGTCCACGATGACGTCGCTGGGGACGTGCAGGTTGGTGATGCCCTTGTCGGAGTCGACCATGGCGAGGGCCGGGCCGTCGGCGAGCTCGGCGTCGAAGGAGGCCTTGATCTCGGCGCCGTTGGCGAGCTTGTCCAGGCCGGCCAGGATGCCGCCGAGGCCGTTGTTCGGGTTCAGACCGGCGGCAACCAGCTCGGGGCCGAACGCGGCGAAGGTCTTCGGGAAGAAGGCGCGCACCACGTGGCCGAACAGGATCGGGTCGGAGACCTTCATCATGGTGGCCTTGAGGTGCACCGAGAACAGCACGCCCTCGGCCTTGGCGCGGGCGACCTGCGCGGCCAGGAACTCGTTCAGCGCGGCGGCGCGCATCACGGCCGCGTCGACGACCTCGCCGGCCAGCACCGGGACGTTCTCGCGCAGCACGGTGACGGCGCCGTCCTCGGTGACCAGCTCGATGCGCAGCGCGCCGTCCGCGGCGATCACGGCGGACTTCTCGGTGGACGCGAAGTCGTTGGCGCCCATGGTGGCGACGTTGGTCTTGGAGTCGGCCGACCAGGCACCCATGCGGTGCGGGTGGGTCTTGGCGTAGTTCTTCACCGACAGCGGGGCGCGGCGGTCGGAGTTGCCCTCGCGCAGCACCGGGTTGACGGCGGAGCCCTTGACCTTGTCGTACCGGGCGCGGATGTCGCGCTCCTCGTCGGTCTTCGGCTCGTCCGGGTAGTCCGGCAGGGCGTAGCCCTGGGCCTGCAGCTCGGCGATGGCGGCCTTCAGCTGCGGCATGGACGCCGACACGTTCGGCAGCTTGATGATGTTCGCGCCGGGGGTCTTGGCGAGCGCGCCCAGCTCGGCGAGGGCGTCCGCGATGCGCTGGTCCTCCTGGAGGAACTCCGGGAAGACGGCGATGATCCGACCGGCCAGCGAGATGTCACGGGTCTCCACGCTCACACCTGCGGTGGCGGCGTAGGCCTGGACAACCGGCAGGAAGGAGTACGTGGCGAGGGCGGGGGCCTCGTCCGTGTGGGTGTAGATGATGGTCGAGTCAGTCACCGTAGCTCCAGCTTCCACGTCTGCAACGTCTTGACGTCAAGATATCTCGACTCGGGGGCATCTCCGCAACCAACCCCCCACTCGGCGTCCGTCCACCGGTCTCAGTGCGCCTTCGCGCGGGCGGCGATACCGGTCTCAGTGCGCCTTCGCGCGGGCGGCGATGTTGCGTGCCATTCCACCGAACACCACCGCGTGGAACGGCGCGACCGACCACCAGTACGCCTGGCCGGCCAGGCCGTGCGGGTGGAACAGGGCGCGCTGCCGGTAGCGCGCGCCGTCGCCCTCGGGGGTGACGGTCAGCTCCAGCCAGGCCAGGCCGGGCAACCGCATCTCGGCGCGCAGCCGCAGCAGCCGGCCGGGTTCGATCTCCTCGACCCGCCAGAAGTCCAGCGAATCGCCGACCCGCAGCCGCCCGGGCGAACGGCGTCCGCGCCGCAGCCCGACGCCGCCCGCCAGCCGGTCCAGCGCCCCGCGCACCCACCAGGCCAGCGGGAACGAGTACCAGCCGTGCTCGCCGCCGATCCCCTCCACCACCTGCCACAACGCCTGCGGCGACGCGTCCACGTGCCGCTCCCGGACGTCCTGGTACAGGCTGCCGCCCGCCCAGTCCGGGTCGGTGGGCAGCGGGTCGCTGGGCGCGCCCGGCAGCGAGGCCGAGGACCAGCGGGTGGTGACCTCGTCGTCGCGGATCCGGCGCAGCGCGAGGGTGACGGCCCGGTCGAAGCCGATCGCACCCCCGGGCGGGTCCGGGATCCACCGGGCGAGATCGTGCTCGCCGCACACCACCTCGTGCCGCAGCGACTCGACCAGCGGCCGGGCCAGCCCACCGGGGACGGGCGTCACCAGGCCGACCCAGAGCGCCGACAGGCCGGGCGTGAGCACCGGCACCGCGACGACAAGCCGGCGCCGCAGGCCCGCCAGCCGGGCGTAGCGCTGCATCATCGCGCGGTACGTGAGCACCTCCGGCCCGCCGATGTCGAACGCCCGGTCGGTGTCCGGCCCGTCCGGCAGCCCGGCCGCGCCGACCAGGTGTCGCAGCACGTCACGCACGGCGATCGGCTGGATCCGGGTGTCCACCCAGCGCGGCGCGACCATCACCGGCAGCCGCTCGGTCAGGTGCCGCAGCATCTCGAACGACGCCGACCCGGAGCCGATCACCACCGCCGCCCGCAGCTCCGTGACGGCCACCCCGCCCTCGCGCAGCGCCCGGCCGGTCGCCGCCCGGGAGCGCAGGTGCGGTGAGAGCTGTCCCTCCGGCACGTCCGGGGGCACCAGTCCGCCCAGGTAGACGATCCGCCGCACCCCGGCCCGCGCCGCCGCGCGCCCGAACGCGCGGGCGGCCGCCCGGTCCCTGGCCTCGAAGTCCGGCCCCGTGCCGAGCGAATGCACCAGGTAGTACGCGACCTCGATGCCGTCCAGCGGCCCGTCGAGCG
Source organism: Kitasatospora sp. NPDC004614 (assembly GCF_042873675.1). Classification (NCBI taxonomy): domain Bacteria; kingdom Bacillati; phylum Actinomycetota; class Actinomycetes; order Kitasatosporales; family Streptomycetaceae; genus Kitasatospora; species Kitasatospora sp. NPDC004614. The sequence continues at coordinate 137,202 of NZ_JBIALR010000007.1, read as the reverse complement.
TCTCGGGCCGGGTGACGTCCCCCGCGACGGCCTCCACCGCGCCGCGCCACGGGTGGTCCCGCAGCCGTGAGGGCTCCCGCACCAGGCAGCGCACCTGGTGGCCGTCCGCCAGCAGTTCGGGCACCAGCCGCCCACCGAGGTACCCCGTCGCCCCCGTCACCAGACACCGCACCTGCCACCGCCTCCTCGCTCGGCCGGGCCGATCCCCGCCCCGGCCCGGTCAGTTCAGCCGATCATCCTCGGCCCGGCCATCGCGGGTCGCCGCGATCCGGGCGCGGCGGTGCGCGGCGACGCGTTCGCGGGTGGCGCAGCGGCGGGAGCAGTAGCGGCGTTCGAGGCCGCTGCCCTGGGTGAGGTACACGTTCCGGCAGCGTGCCGCGGCGCAGCTCCCGCCGGGCGGGCGGCCGCGTTCCCACAGCAGGACGGCGAGGGCCAGGCAGGACGAGGCGATCAGCCAGTCGTCCCACGGGGCGTCGTCGTCGTGGTCGAGGTGGGGGTGCCAGCCGGTGGCGCCGCCGTGGGTGGTGAGCCGCAGCGGGCCGGTGCGTTCGCGCAGCAGGCGGTTGAGGGCGGCGGCCGCGCGGTCGGTGTCGGGCGCGTCGAACACCTCCCGGAGGCGGGCGGCGGCGGTGCGCAGCGCGTCGGCGTCCTCGGCGGTGAGGTGGACGGGCTCGGGTTCGCCGTGGGCGCGGAGGATCGCGGCGAGGGCGGCCGGTTCGGGGGCGTGGTCGGCGGCGAAGGCGTTGATGACGGCGGTGGCGCGGGCCGCCGAGGTGAGGACGGACGGTTTCGGCGGCGGTTCGGTGGCGGGGGTGGTCGGCACGTCGGCAATGTAACGCATCTTGTCGAGTTTTCCGTTACCGACGTAGCGTCCGGCGGGTGATCAGGAGTTCTTTCCCCGGACGGTGTCTGGCGGGGGCCGCGTTGGCCCGAACGGGTGACGAGATGTCGGGGCCCGCCCTGCTGCTGGCCGGTTTCGCCGCGGCGGGCTCGGCGGGCGAGGCCTCGGCCCTGCTGGCGGCCCTGACCGCCGCCTCGGCCATCGGCGGCCCCCTGCTCGGCGTCCACCTGGACCGGGCCCGCCACCCCGGCCGCCTGCTCGCCCGGGCCCTCGCGCTGTACGCCGCCGGCCTGCTCGCCGTCCTCGCCGCTCTGGGCCGGCTCCCGCTGCCCGCGGTCCTTGCGCTGGCCGCCGCCACCGGCCTGCTCGGCCCGGCCCTCTCCGGCGGCTGGACGGCCCAACTCCCCCGGGTGACCCCGCCCGACCGGCTCCCCCGCGCCACCGCCCTGGACGCCATGACCTACGACGCGGCCGCCCTGGCCGGCCCCGCCCTGGCCGGGCTGCTCGCGGTCGCCCTCGACGCGAACGCGGCGGTCCTGATCGCGGCGGCCCTGATCGCCGCAGCCCTGCCGGCGGCCTGGACGCTCCCCGCCCGCAACGCCGCCGCCCGGGCAACGGGATCGGTGCGCTCCGAACTCGCCTCCGGCCTAAGGGTGTTGACGTCCCGTACGACGCTGGCCCGGGCGACGCTCGTCTCGGTCGGCGCCTGCGCGGGCCAGGGCATGCTGGCCGCCTGCCTGCCGCTGCTCGGCGAACGCGCGCTCGGCGGCGCGAGCCGCGGACCGCTGCTGCTGACCTGCACGGCGGTGGCCGCCCTGCTGGCGAACGCGGCACTCGCCCGACGCCCCCACCTGCTCCCGCCGGACACGGCCGTCCGCATCGGCGCGCTGCTGCAGGCAGCCGCACTGGCCCTGGCCGCAGCCGGCGCGAACGGCCACCCATGGGTGCTGCTCGCGGCGGCCACCCTGGCGGGCCTCGGCGACGGCCCACTGCTGACCGGCCTGTTCGCCGTCCGCCACCGCGAGTCCCCCGCCCACCTGCGCGGCCAGATCTTCACCACCGGCGCCAGCCTCAAAATCACCGCCTTCGCCCTCGGCACCGCCCTGGCCGGCCCGCTCGCCACCCACTCCGTACCCGCCGCCCTCACCCTCGCCGCCACCCTGACAGCCGCCCCGGCGCTGCGCCACCGTCCCAGCCGCAGCCCGGCCTGACACCCCCCGTCACGCTCGGTGCGGCGCCCGTCACCCCATGTACCTTTTGCGGCTATTGTGCGGTCTGCCATCCCCCGGTTCGCACTCAAACCAGAGGTGTCCACATGACGTCCGCACCCGACCGTTACCAGGACCTGGCGGCACTGCCGTTCGTCGGCGGCTATCCGACCGAGGAGTCTGCGCAGGCCCTGGAGGACGAACTGTTCTTCCAGCGCGCCGCCCAGGTCTACCTGTGGGCGCTGCCGACGGTGAGCGCGTGCGCGATGCGGGACGGGCTCGGTGCGGTGGTCGGGCGCGGGTACCAGGTGATGGCGGTGTTCGAGAAGCGGCTGAAGCCCCGGACGCTGATCACCACCCCGAACTGCGACGTCATCTACGGCATGGCCTTCGCGGACCTGGGCGTGACCGGCCCACTCGTCGTCGAGGCCGCGCCCGGTGTTCAGGGGCTGGTGGACGACTTCTGGCACCGCCCGCTCACCGGGCCGGTCATCGACGGGCGGCAGTTCCTCGGCGACATCGGCCTGCCCGGCCCGGACCGGGGCGAGGGCGGCCGCTACCTGATCGTCCCGGACGGTGCCGAGCCGGAGAGCGCGGGCGAGTGGGACGACTTCTTCGTCTACCGCAGCCGCACCGACAACATCTACTTCCTGCTGCGCGGCTTCTTCAGCTCCGTCGACGACCTGTCACCGGGCATCGCGGCCATCGAGGGCATCCGCTTGCGCCCGCTGCACGGCGACGCGGAGCCGATGCACTTCGCCCATGCCTCCGACACCCCGGCCGACGCACTCTTCCCCCGGGACGGCACGTTCTTCGACGTGCTCGACGCCTTCGTCCAGGCCGACCGGGTCGACCAGGTCGACCCCTACATGCACGGCGTCCTGGCCTCGCTGGGCATCCGCAAGGGCGGGCTGTTCGCCCCGACGCGGCGTCAGCGCGAACTGCTGGACCTGGCGGCGTGGACGGGCTGGAAGACGGCCAAGACCCTGGCCTCGCGCTACGACCGTGAGCCGGGCGCCCGGTGGTGGGCCGACCGCCAGTGGATCGCCCACGCCAAGACCGCCCAGGACGACTTCTTCCACACCCTGCTGGACGAGGAGTTCCGCGACCGCGCCACCGGGCACACCGACGTGAACGCCAAGGCGCACATGTTCGTCAACCACTACTCGATGAGCACCGGCATGATCACCTCGGTCGTCGGTCTCGGCGCCAAGTACGCGGGCGCCTACCGCGACCACGACGGCGACCTGCTCACCGGCGAGCACACCTACCGCATCGACCTGCCCGCCGACCCGCCGGCCCGGCTCTTCTGGTCCCTCACCCTGTACGACGCGGAGACCGCCGCCCAGATCGACGTCCGCGGCCAGACCTTCTCGTCCCTCAACGGCATGGACGACATCGCCCCCAACCCGGACGGGTCGGTCACCCTCCGCATCGGCCCTGAACGCCACCCGGCGGGCGCCCCGAACTGGATCCGCACCGTCCCCGGCCGCGGCTGGTTCGCCGTCATCCGCTGGTACGGCCCGGAACAGGCCTTCTTCGACCGCCGGTACAAGCCCGGCGACTTCGTCAAAGACGCCGGCGACCACAGCAACGCCTGAGCTCCGTCAGCGAGTTACGCGCCCGAGGCGGTCCGGATCGTCCGCCCGGTGACGGTGTCGGGCGTCAGGCGGACCCAGCGGCCGTGCGCGGGGGGCTGGGGGAGCTCGGCGAGCAGGGCGGGGTCGGTGACGTACTCGAGGGGGCCGGTGATCAGGACGCTCCAGCCCTCGTGGAGGTCGGCACCGGCGCGGTCCACCTCGAACGCGGCCTCGCCGCCCGTCGCGGCCCCGCCGACCGCGCCGGGGGCGAGGGCGCCGTCGGGGTTGGTGCGGTAGAGGATCGTCCGGTCGTGCACCAGGTAGCCGACCGGTCGGACCACGGGGCCGTCGGGGCCGGTGCGGGCGAGGCGGCCGAGGCCGCCGGTGCCGAGGCGGCTCCAGCATTCGGGGACGGTGAGTTCACCCAGGACGGGGGGTCCGACCAGCGGCGGGCCGTCCGGACGGGGCTCGGTGGCGTGGACGCGTTCCGCGGGGCGGCCGGAGACGAGTTCCTGGTAGTCCAGGCCGAGGACCGCGGCCAGCCGGAGCAGCGCGGGCCGGTCGAAGTCGCATCCGAGTTCGAGCACCCGGCGCAGGTAGGCGATCGACATGCCGGCCCTGGTCGCGGCCTGTGCCTCGGTGAGTCCGAGGTCGGCGAGGCGGTCGGCGAAGCGCCGGGCGAGCGGTGCGGCAGGTACGTGTTCGTCGGTCACTTCGGTCACCTCCCTGATGGTGGTGGTACCTCCATGGTGCGCGCCCGCGCCCGGCTCCGTCAGAGGCCTTGGGCCCGTTTGGGCCCACCGCGGCGCCCGCCTCCGCCGAAGGGACCAACGGCCCACCCGGGCGGGCCCGGCGACCCATGGCGGCCCCCGGGGGGTGGGGGAAGAGTGGTCAACGACTCCCGAGGCGGGCGGCAGGGCCCGCCGGGACTCAAACAGCGAAAGGCATCGCCATGACTCGTCCCGTTCTCGCCGCCGTAGACGCGTCCGTCCGCAGCCGGGCCGCCGCGCACTGGGCCGCCCAGGAGGCCGGCCGGCGAGGGGCGCCGCTGCGCCTGCTGCACGCCTGGCCCTACATGGGCCGGAAGGTCAACGACCTGGTCAAGATGGACGAAGTGGAGATGGGCGCGCAGAACATGCTGGGCGACCTCGTCCAGGAGCTGGCCTCCGCCTACCCGGGGGTGGCGGTCTCCTCGGAGCTGGTGCCGGACTCGGCGATCGACGGCCTGACGGCCGCCGCCGAGCAGGGGCAGCTGCTGGTGATCGGCACCCGGGGCCTGGGCGGGTTCCGCGGCCTGCTGGTCGGCTCGGTGAGCCTGGGCGTGGCCGGCCGGTCGAAGACGCCGGTGGTGATGGTCCGCGAGGGCGGCCCGGCGCCGGAGTCGGACGAGCCGGAGGTGACGGTCGGCTTCGACGCGCTCGAACCGGCGGACGCCGTCCTGGAGTTCGCGTTCGAGGAGGCGCAGCTGCGCGGCGCCCGGGTGCGGGTGGTGCACGGCTGGGAGCTGCCGCCGACCTACGGTTACGCGGGCTGGGTCCCGGTGGAGAGCGAGCGCCAGGAGCTCGGTGCGCTGGCCGTCGGCATGGTCTCCGACGCGGTCGCGCCGTGGCGGGAGAAGTACCCGCGCACCCTGGTGCTGGAGGACGTCCGGACCGGTGGCGGCGCGGCCGCGCTGGTGGAGGCGTCGGCGCAGTCGGACCTGGTGGTGGTGGGCCGCCGCACCCGCGCCCTCAACATCGGCCCGAAGCTCGGTTCGGTCGCGCACGCGGTGATCCACCACGCGCAGGCCCCGGTGGCGGTCGTCCCGCACGACTGACACCTCCTCAAGCCCCCGGTCCCTCCCCCGGGCCGGGTCGCCAGGCCGCCCCGTCACCACCCACCGCCTCCGGGTGGCGACGGGGCGGCCACATGGTTGCGGGCAGTGTCGTACCCGGCGGGCAGGCTGGCCGCCATGGACAACGACGAGTTCTGGCAGCTGATCGACTCCGCCCGGGCGGCGACCACACCGGCCGTGCCGTTCGAGCGGGCGCTGGTGGACGTGCTGGCCGCCCGCCCGGAGGCGGAGATCCTGCGCTTCAAGGTCTGCTTCGTCCGCCTGCGCGACGCCCTGTACCGGCGGGACATCTGGGCGGCGGCCTACCTGATCGGCGGCGGCTGCTCGGACGACTCCTTCATGGACTTCCGGGCCGGCGTGATCGCCGAGGGCCGCGCCTGGTACGAGAAGGTCCTCGGCGGGCCGGACGTGATCGCCGAGCACCCGGCGGCGGCCGGCGAGAACCGCTTCGACGCGGAGGACGTGTTCTTCAACGAGGACGTCAACTACGCGGCCTCGTACGCCTTCGAGCGCCGCACCGGCGACCGGGACGCCTTCCACCGGGCCTACGAACTCCACCTCGCCGATCAGGGCATCGACCGCATCAAGGAATTCGCCGAGCGGGACGCGGGCATGGGCGAGTCCTTCGACTTCGACGACGACGCCGAGATGCACCGCCGCCTGCCCCGCCTGGCCGCGCTCTACCTCGTGGATTGACCGGCACTGCAAGGCAGTTGACGATGCGTCAGCGGTCGAAGCGGAACGCCAGCAGCGTCGCGTCGTCCTCCGAGAGCGGGCCGGACATGTCGCGGACCACGGCGTCCACCAGGTCCTGGAGCTCGGGTTCGGCGGCGTGTGCCTCGACGGCCGCGCAGAGGGCGGCGAGGCGGACGTCGATGTCCTGGTCGCGTCGTTCGATCAGGCCGTCGGTGTAGAGCAGCACGGTGTCGCCGGGCCGGACGAGCGTCTCGACGGCCCGGTAGCCGACGGTCGGCAGCACGCCGAACGGCGGGCCGACCTCGGCGGGCAGCAGGGTGGCGCGGCCGCCGCGCAGCAGGACCGGTGGCGGGTGGCCGGCGCAGATCCAGCGCAGCAGGTGCCGGTCGGGGTAGTAGCGGGAGACGATCGCCGTGGCGGTGGACTCGTCGCTGTCGTCGCTGGCGATCCGGTTGAGCCAGCCGCCGAGCGACTCCACGAGCGCGCCGGTGAACGCCAGCCCGGCCAGCGCGTGCCGCAGCATGGACATCAGCGCGACCGCGTCCAGCCCGTGACCCCGGGCGTCGCCGACGGCCAACAGGGCGCGGCCGTCCGGGAGTTGACGGACCTTGAACCAGTCGCCGCCGACCGGGCCCTCGGCCGGGCGGTAGGCGACGGCGGTGGTGACGCCGAGGCCGACCAGGGTCGCGGAGCGCGGCTGCAGCGCGTCCTGCAGGCGCTTGACGACGGTGTGCTCGGCGTCGGCGCGGCGGGCCTGGCGCTCGGTCTCCTCCTGCTGCTCGCGCAGCCGGCGCTGGCTCTCGTACAGCTCGGTGACGTCCTGCAGGACGGCCCGCAGGCCCTCGATCGGGCCGTCCTCGTCGCGGACCACCTCGGCCACCAGCCGGATCCGGCGGGGGCGGCCGATGCCGTACAGCTCGGTCAGCACGTCGATGTCGGCGCCGGTGGTGAGCAGCTTGTCCAGGGCGCGGTACAGCGCGGGGCGGGCGGTCTCGGTGACCCGGGCCAGCACCTCGGGGACGCTCAGCGTCGCGGTGTCCGGGGTGCGGCCGAGCAGCACGGCCAGGCCGGGCGAGATGTCGAGCCGCCCGTCGCGCAGGCTCCACTCGGCCCAGCCGACCCGGGCGATCCGCTGCGCGGCCCGGGCCGCCTGCTCGGTCCGGTCGTCGGTCCACAGCAGCAGCAGGCGGCGGCCGAGGCGGTGCACGGTGAGCCGCTCCCGGCGGCTGCGGGCGGTGCCGTCCGGGCCCGCGCCGTCCCAGCGCACCGGCAGGGCGCGGGCGGCGTGCCCGGTGCGCAGCACCTCCTCGACGGCGTCCGCGACCTGCTCCGTCCACAGCCCCGGGTACGCCTCCCGCAGCGACACGCCGTGCCCAGCGGCAAAGGGCCCTGACAGTTGCTCGGGGTGGTGCGGGTGCCGGACGACGGCCTCGTTGGCGATCACCACGGCCAGGTCCAGCACCGCGCCGTCGCCGTCCCGGACGGGTTCGGCGAGCACGGCCGCCTGCGGGACGGCGTCCAGCAGGCGGTACAGGTCCTGCTCCGGCGGGCGGGCCAGGTCCGGGTCGAGCGCGGCGTCGGGGACGATCGGCGGCGGGCCGGGCGCGAGCTCCGGCGAGCGGCCCGGGTGCTCCTCGCGCAGCCGGCGGACGGTGCGGCGCAGCGCCTCGCCCCAGTCGGCCTGCCCGGCTCGCCCGTCCAACCCCCGCCCCTCTCCGCTCGGCGTTCCCTGTCACTGTTCCGGCCCGCCCCGTCGCCCGGCGACCGCACCGGCCCGGACGGGTGAGCCCCCGCCGGCTGCCGGATCGACACTACGTCACCACCCTTCCGCGGGCCCGGGAACCCCCAGCTCAGGCGGGGCGTTGTCGGCACGGAACGATCTTCGGTTCGAGTGGAGGACCCGCATGTCAACGGCCTTGGCCAAGGGCGCAAACGTTCCCGTGCTCCGGGACGGCAAGGGCCCGACGACCGTCCTGGTCGGCCTCGGGTGGGAGGCCGCCGGCGCGTACGACCTGGACGCGAACGCGCTGCTGTGCGACGCCGACGGGAAGGCACTCTCCGACCAGCACTTCGTCTTCTTCAACAACCTCACCAGCCCCGACGGCGCCGTCACGCACCTCGGCGACCCCGGCGACGGCACCGACCGCGAACGCCTGAGCATCGACCTGACCTCGGTCGAGGAACGGGTGCAGCGGATCGTCTTCACGGTGGCGATCTACGACGCCGACGAGCGCCGGCAGGCGTTCGGCTCGGTGCGCGGCGCGTACGTCCGCGTGGCGGACGCGGCGGGCACCGAACTGGCCCGCTACGAGCTCGGCCCCGAGGTGACCACCGAGACCGCCGTCGTCTTCGGCGAGCTCTACCGGAACGGCGGCGGCTGGAAGTTCCGCGCCATCGGCCAGGGTTACGCCTCCGGCCTGGCCGGCATCGCCACCGACTTCGGCGTCGCGGTCCTCGCCCCGGCGGCTCCGGCGGTTCCGGCGGTTCCTGCGGTTCCTGCGGCTCCGGCGGCTCCGCCGATGCCTGCCGCCGCGCCCGCGCCGGTTCCGACGCCCACCGTGGCGGTGGCGGTTCCCACGTTTCCCGAGACCTCCGGAGGCTCCCCGGTGACGTGCTTCTTCGACCCCGCGCACGGCCCCGGCAGCACGGCCGTCCTGTGGTCCCCGCAGTGGGGCGTCCCGCGTCAGATCCAGGCCTGCGGCGCCTGCGCCCAGCGCGTCCAGACCACCCCGCCGCCGTACTACACCGCCCCCGCCGCCGGATACCCGCAGCAGGGCTACCCCGCCGCCACCCAGCCCGCGCTCCCCCAGCAGGGCGGCTACCCGCCCGAGCAGCCCCAGGGTCGTCGCTTCGGCACCGGCGCCCTGATCGGTGCGGGCGCGGCCGGCGTGGTCGGCGGCGTCCTGCTGGCCGAGGCGTTCGACGACGACGGCCCCGACGTCGTGGTGAACAACTACTACGAGGACTGACCCCGCCCTCTTCCTGCTGCGCCCCGGCCACCGTCCCCCGGCCGGGGCGCAGTCGCGTCTGCGCCACCCGGCGTCGACAAATCGCTTGCCGGACCGAACAGTTCAGGGTGTATGAATCGTGCGCCCAGGTAAATCGCGAGCCTACGAACAATGGGGGGTTCCGCACCCATGCGGAGGAACGTCTTCAAGCGCGCCACCGCGGCCCTGCTCGGCGCCACCGCCATCACGTTCGCGGCTCCCGCCGTCACCGCCACGGCGACAACACCACCGGCCACCCAGGCCACAAACCTGCCGAGCGGTCACACGCTCATGCCAGGGCAGAGCATCATCAGCGGCGAGACCGAGCTGCTGATGCAGCCGGACGGCAACCTGGTGCTCTACCTGAACAACGACTCCGGCCGCCACGGCCCGGCGCTGTGGGCCAGCGGCACCTACGGCAACCCCGGCGCGTACGCCTACATGCAGCCCGACGGCAACTTCGTGGTCTACCGCCAGAACGGCGGCCCGGACTCCGGCGGCGCCCTGTGGAGCACCGGGACGTGGGGGCACCCGGACGCGGTCATCTCCCTACTGAACGGCGAGCTGGGGCTCGGCGGTCCGGGCGGCTACTGGCAGACCCTCCTCAGATTCGGCCCGGAGGCCGGTGGCGCGAACGACAGGTTCGGCCCGCTGCCCTCGACTCTGGACGGCCACCGCTGGATCGAATCGAACTCGGTCTGGCTGGTCATGCAGGCCGACGGAAACCTGGTGCTCTACCGCAAGCGCGACGGCGCCGCGCTGTGGTCCACCGGAACCTACGGCCATTTGGGCAAGTACACATACGCGACCGCCAGCGGTTCGGCAGACGAGAATGCGCTGCAGGTCTTCGAACTCGACACCGGGTCCTCGCGGCTCTGGTCGATCCCGCTCAAGGGCCGACCCGGCGACTACGCGAAGGTGCAGGACGACGGCAACTTCGTGCTCTACGGCAGCGACGGCACCGCCCGGTGGAGCACCGGCACCTGGGGCAACTGGTAGCCGGTCGGCCTTCCCCGCATAAAATCGACAAATCGCTTGCCGGGAGGCGCAGTTCAGGTTGTATGAATCGTGCGCCCACAGAATCGTGGGCCCACGGACAAGGGGGGTTCCGCACCTATGCGGAAGAACGTCTTCAAGCGCGCCACCGCGGCCCTGCTCGGCGCCGCCGTCATCGCCCTCGCGGCGCCCGCCGTCACCGCCACGGCGACGACGCCGCCGGCCACCCGGAGCACGGACCTGCTGAGCGGTCAGAAGCTCGCGACGGGTCAGAGCATGATCAGCGGCGCGTCCGAGCTGGTGATGCAGTCGGACGGCAACCTGGTGCTCTACCTGGACAGCGACACCGGCCACCGCGGCCCGGTGCTGTGGGCCAGCGGCACCTACGGCAACCCGGGCGCGTACGCCTACATGCAGCCCGACGGCAACTTCGTGGTCTACCGCCAGAACGGCGGCCCGGACACCGGCGGCGCCCTGTGGAGCACCGGGTCCTGGGGCCACCCGGACGCGACCGCCCATCTGCTGAACGGCTGGCTGGCGGTCTCCGGTCAGCAGGTGTACTGGCAGACCCACACCGGATACTCCCCGGCCCCCGGCACCGCGAACGACACGCTCGACGCACAGCGCCCTGCTCTTCCGTCCGGCACCTGGATCGAGTCGAACTCGGTCTGGCTGATCATGCAGCTCGACGGAAACGCGGTGCTCTACCGCAAGCGCGACGGCGCCGTGCTGTGGGCCTCCGGGACCAGCGGCCGTCCGGGCACGTTCCTGAGGCTCGCGGGCGCGCCGGACGCCGGTGCGCTGGGGATCATCGACCCCAGCGTCGGCACCATCTGGTCCCTCCCGATCGCGAACCGGCCCGGTGACCGCGCGAAGGTGCAGGACGACGGCAACTTCGTGCTCTACGGCAGCGACGGCACCGCCCGCTGGAGCACCGGCACCTGGGGCAACTGGTAGCCCGCCGTCCCGCCCCGGGGTGGCGCCGCGCAAGATCGATAAATTGCGTGGCGGGCCGAGGAGTTCACGGTGTATGAATCTTGCGCCCACGTGAACCGTGGGCGCAAGGAACAAGGGGGGTTCCGCACCCATGCGGAAGAACGTCTTCAAGCGCGCCACCGCGGCCCTGCTCGGCGCCGCCGTCATCACCTTCGCGGCGCCCGCCGTCACCGCCACGGCGACGACGCCGCCGGCTTCGGAGAGCACGAGGCTCCTGAGCGGCCAGAAGCTCATGCCGGGGCAGAGCATGATCAATGGCCAGTCCGAGCTGGTCATGCAGTCGGACGGCAACCTGGTGCTCTACCTGGACAGCGACACCGGCCACCGCGGCCCGGTGCTGTGGGCCAGCGGCACCTACGGCAACCCGGGCGCGTACGCCCACATGCAGCCCGACGGAAACTTCGTCGTCTACCGCCAGGGCGGCCCGGACGCCGGCGGTGGCCTGTGGAGCAGCGGGACCTGGGGCCACCCGGGCTCTGAGGCCTATCTGTGGAACGGCTGGCTGGCAGTCTCCGGTCAGGGGTTGCGGTGGGACACCCATACCGGACTCACCCAGACACCCGGCGGCGCCCCGGGCGACACGCTCGACTCAGGCCGCACCACGCTGTGGTCCGGCAGCTGGCTCGAGTCGAACTCGGTCTGGCTGATCATGCAGCTCGACGGGAACCTGGTGCTCTACCGCAAGCGCGACGGCGCCGTACTGTGGGCCAGCGGTTCCCAGGGCCACCCGGACAACTACGCGCACGTCTGGGGATCGACGAGCAACCCGGCCCTGTTCCTCTCCAGCGTCCAGGCCGGCAAGACGTGGGAGCTCCCGATCCAGGGCCGGTCCGGTGACCGCGCGAAGGTGCAGGACGACGGCAACTTCGTGCTCTACGGCAGCGACGGCACCGTCCGCTGGAGCACCGGCACCTGGGGCAACTGGTAGCCGGAGCCGTCCGGCCCGGCGTCCCCGGCCGCCCCGGCGTCACAGACCTCGCTCCGTGGCGCCGGGGCAGGCCCTGGGCAATTGCCCCGAAGTGACGGGGAGGGAGTTGGCCTGCGCGAGCCGCACCGGGCCCGGGGTTCGGCCACCTCCTCCGCCGGCCCCGGCGTCGATGCTGCGCAGGCTCTTGACGGTGCACCGACCAGCACCTACGGTGCGGACACCGGCGGCCCCGGGCGGGTGGCCACGGCATACCCCGTTCCGTGCCAGGAAGGGCGGCCGCGTTGCCACTTCACCCGCTCCCCCACTCCGGCGGCATTGGACCGCTCCCGACTCCAGGTCGGCCTGATCCGTGCGGTCCGCCGCCCGGGCCGACGCTCGCTCAGGTCGCGGCGCACGCGGGGGTGTCCAGCGCCACCGCGTCCCGGGTGCTGAACCGGTCCGCGCCGGTCTCGGCGCAGGTCGCCGCCCGGGTCGAGTCCGCCGCCCTCGAGCTGCGGTACGTCCGCCACCGGGCGCCCACCGCGAGCGCGCGGGGCACGGGTGCGATCGCCGTGGTCGCGTTCGCGGACGTGCTGCGGTTCCATGCCGATCCGTTCCCGGTGCGGCTCCTCGCGGGGGCTCAACGCGTCGCGCCCGAACGGGAGTTGGCCGTGCTCATGGCGGGCCCGGGGCCGGCCAGGCCGTCGCTGGTGCGGTACCTGTGCGGCGGGCATGTGGACGGGGTGCTGCTGGTCGGGCGGTGGGGCGATCCCGCGCTGCCGGGGCTGTTGCAGGCGGCGGGCGTGCCGGTGGTCGCGCTGGGGCGGCCGCCGCAGTCGCAGCGCCTGGCGCACGTGGACGCCGACAACCTGCGCGGCGCCCGCGCCGCCGTCCGCCTGCTGCACCGGGCCGGTCGCCGCCGGATCGCCACCATCGCCGGGCCACCCGACACCGCGGCGGGCGCGGACCGCCTGGCCGGCTACCGCCGCGCCCTGCTCGACCACGCCGACCAGGCCCGCTGCGCCGTCGCGTACGGCGACTTCGGATCCCGGTCCGGCGAGCACGCGATGCTCCGGCTGCTCGGTCAATTCCCGGACGTGGACGCCGTGTTCGCCGCCTCCGACGCGATGGCGGTGGGCGCCCTGCGCGCGCTGCGCCGGCTGGGCCGCCGCGTCCCGGACGACGTCGCCGTGGTCGGCTTCGACGACTCCCCCGCCGCCGCCACCGCCCGCCCCGGACTGACCACCGTCCGCCAGCCCGTCGAGGACCTCGGCGCCCGGGCCGTCGAACTCCTCCGCGACCCGTCCCCGTCCCGCTCCGTCGTCCTGCCCACCCACCTGGTGGTCCGCCAGTCCTGCTGAGCCCGCCGCGAACCTGCGATCATGGGCGGCCGAGGCCAATACGCGTGCGGAGGTGGGACGGTGACGAGCGAGACGTGGCGGGGGTTGCAGCCGTTGCGGGTGGCGCCCGGCTGGGTGATCGACATGAACAGCCTCTACGCCGTGGACCCTTCACCGGAGACCATGGAGTGGCTCTACGGGTCGGTGCTGGTGAGTGGTCACCTGGTTCGCGGCGGGCTGTGCTTCGACGCACGCTGGGAGCCGGAGGGGGATCCGGAGGGGCGCTACGAGGTCGACTTCCTTGTCCTGGCCGGGTTCAAGCGGAAGGGTGTTCCGGCCGGTGTGCACACCTACCTCGGTAGCTGGAGCACCCGGAGTCGGCCCCAACTCGTGGCGGTCCTGGAGGAGTTCATGTTCACCAGGAAGCCGCCGGCCGACCTCACGCCGCCCCCTCCGGATACCGCAGGCAACAACTGACCGGCCCGCGACGAAATGGGCAGCTACTGGAAGGCGGATCCGCCAGCAGCACCACCCGGTCCGCCGCCGGGTCGAAGCCCAACACCGGGTGCCCGTAGTCGCCTTCGGCGGCCAGCTGCACCGCTTTGCCGAGTCGGCGGCCGATCGTGCGCAGCAGGTGGCACAGGTGGTCGACTCCGGTCTGGCCCTGCAACTCGCGCAGGTCGACGTCGAAGTCGATCTCCTCGTCGGACAGCAGCCGGAAGATCGCCAGCACGCCGGGGACCGGCCGCACCCGCAGCTCGACCGTCTCCGCATCGGCGGGCCGCGCCAATACCTCGGCGGCGCGCGGAAGTTGCTCGGCGACGCCGCCCACCATGTACTCCCACGTCCATCCCGCCGTTCCGACCAGGTCGAACAGCGCCTGCCAGTCCGCCACCGAGGCGCCCGGCACGGACACGTCGGGCAGCGCACCCATCAGGTCGGGGTCGAAGAACTCCCTGACGTCGTCCCACAGCAGATCCGGCATCCCGCCATGCTGCCCGACGGCGGCGGATGTGACGAACTCCCTTCCACTCATACTGTCCTGACTGTCTATAGTGTCCATGAACAGTATGAGACGAGGCGAAGGGGGCGCCACCGTGCGCGTGGTGTTGTCGAACAGTTCCGGGGTCCCGCTGTATCAGCAGATCAAGGACCAGATCGGGCTCGCCATCCTCTCGGGGGAACTCACCGAGGGCACCGCACTGCCGTCCGTCCGGGCGCTGGCACGCGACTTGCGGATAAGCATCATCACCACCGGCCGGGCCTATGCGGAGCTGTCGGCGGACGGGTTCATCACCACCGTCCCCGGCAAGGGCGCGTTCGTGCTGCCGCTGGATTCGGCGCTGGTTCGGGAGCAGTTGCTGCGGCAGGTGGAGGACGGGTTGCAGGCGGCGCTGGACGCGGCGGGGCGGGCTGGGCTCGAACGGGAGGACGTGATCCGGATGCTCGACGGACTGATCGAGGCCGAGCCGGAGCACGCGCACGAAGGGTCGAGGGACGCGCACGAAGGGTCGAGGGAGGTGGCCGATGCCAAGTGACCTCGCTTTCGCCCTGCGCGGAGTGCACGCCACCGCTGGCCCCGAATTCGCGCTGCGCGACGTGAGTTTCGAGCTGCCGACCGGGTACGTGATGGGGCTGATCGGCGCGAACGGCGCCGGCAAGACCACCACCATCCGCTGCCTGCTGGGCATGCGCGGGATCGACGGCGGCGAGATCGAGCTGCTCGGCCACCGGGCGCCGGGGCCGGTCGAGTTGCGGCAGGACGTCGGGGTGGTGCTCGACCACTCCTACCTGGTGGGCGAGTGGCGGCTCGCCGAGGTCGAGCGCACGCTGCGCCCGTTCTACCAGCGCTGGGACGGCGACCGCTGGCGGCACTTACTGGACGAGTTCGGCCTCGACCCGCGGGCGAAGGTCAAGGACCTGTCGCGCGGCATGTCGATGAAGCTGATGATCGCCGTCGCGCTGTCACACCGGGCGCGGCTGTTGGTGCTGGACGAGCCGACCAGCGGGCTGGACCCGGTCGCCCGGGACGAACTCGTCGGCATCATCGGAGAGTTTCTGCTCGACGAAGGACACAGCGTGCTCTTCTCCACGCACATCACGACCGATCTTGACCGGATCGGCGATCATTTGACGATCATTCACGGCGGCCAGATCATCCGTGCAGGGACTAAAGACGAGATCCTGGACGCGTACCGGGTGGTACGCGGCGGGCCGGACGACCTGACCGGCCTGATCGGCGTCGAACTGATCGGCCCCCGCCGGACGGCGACCGGCGCCGAGGCGCTGGTGCACACCGAGGAGGCCGACCTGCTCGGCCGCGACGTGCTGGTGGAGGCGCCCACCCTGGAGCAGATCGCCGTCCACATCGGCGCCCCGGCGCGGACCGGCGGGGTGACGCGATGACCGCCCTGGCCCGGGTGACCGTGCTGCACCTGCGCACGGTCGCGCCGTACCGCACCCAGGGGCTGCTGGTGTTCGGCGTGATGGTCCTGGTGCTGGCCCACCAGCCGGCCCGGCTGCTGCCGGTGCTGGCCGTCCTGCTGGCCCCGCTGATCGCCGTCCACCCGTTCGTGGTGGCCGACCGGTCGGGGCTGGCGACGCTGTACGCGGTGCTGCCGGTGCCGCGCCGCACCGTGCTGCTGGGGCACTACGTCTGGGCGCTGGCCGGGTTCGTCGCCACCGTCGGCGCGGGCACGGCGGCGGCCGTCCTGATCGCCCGCACCGGGGGCACGCCGCTCGGCACGCACGACGTGCTGATGGTGCTGACGCTGTGCTGGGCGCTGTTCGCCGTCAACATCGCGATCCAGTTCCCGCTGCTGATCCGCTTCGGCTACGCGCGGGTGAGCGTGCTGGCCACCACCCTCCCGCTGGTGCTGGTGATGACGGCCGTGGTCCGGCTGCACCTGACGCTCGAATCCGTCCGCCCCTGGCTGCCCCTGCTCTGGCCGGCCGGCCTCGCCGCCGTGGCGCTCTCCGCGCTGCTGGCCATCCGCCTGCCCGAACCCCGGCCCCGGACTCGGCCCCGGCGCCTGTCGCCGCTGCCACGTGGATCGGGCTGACGGACGGCCAACTCACCTTTCCACCAGGCTGGTTCGGTACCGCGCGGACCCACACGGTCAGTTGGCAGTGGGCTTCCAGCCGAGCAGCGGGCCGAGGCGGGTGGCGAGGTCGGTGAGGATCTGCGTGTAGTCCTCGGGCTCGAAGGTGAACGGCAGCGCGAACGCCACCTCGTCCACCTCGCGGAACGCGGCGTGCGCGTACAGCAGTTCGGCGAGCTGTTCGGAGCCGCCGACCAGGTCGGGGGCGAACAGCAGCCCGCCGGGACCCTGCGGAGCGAGGGTGCGGGCGTGCCGGGAGGCCGCGTACGCGCGGTACTTGGCGCGCTGGGCGGGCGTGGCGCTGTCGGTGGGGATCACCACCAGGCCCTGCGAGACCCGGGCCCGTTCGCCGTCGGGGTGTTCGGCCCGGAAGGCGCGGATCTGGGCGAGCTGGTTGGCGGTGAAATCCGCGCTCTCCTCGGCCTTCACCACGCTGCTGGTGAGCAGGTTCAGTCCGTGCTGCCCGGCCCAGCGGGCGGAGCGCAGGCTGCCGCCGCCGTACCAGACCCGCCCGGCCAGTCCGGGGACGTGCGGCTGGACGCGTTCCGAGTACGACTCGATGCCCTCGGTGCCGCGGAAAGCGCTTGCCGCGTCGCCGCGCAGCAGGCCGAGCAGCCGTTCGACCCGGCCGTAGCCGAAGTCCTCCCGCTCGGCGGAGTCGGGGTACAGCGCGTCCTTCACGTCCTCGTAGTGCGCGGGGATGCCGACGCTGACACCGGGGTTGAGCCGTCCCCCGGACAGCACGTCGGCGGTCGCCAGGTCCTCGGCGTACCGCAGCGGGTTCTCCCAGCCGAGCGGGGTGACGGCGGTGCCGAGGGCGATCCGGCGGGTGCGCTGGGTGGCGGCGGCGAGCACGGTGAGCGGCGAGGAGATGCCGTACTGGAGGTGCCGGTGGCGCAACCAGGCGCTGTCGAAGCCGAGTTGTTCGCCGAGTTCGATCAGCCGAAGGGTGGCTTCGTGGCCCTCGGCGGGCCGGTGTTCGTCGAACAGTCCGATGGTCAGGAAACCCAGCGAACGCAGTGGCCGGTCGGGGGTGGGCACCGGGTTCCTCCTGGGGTTCCCTCCGCGCGCGGCGACGGCCCCGCACGGCCGCCCGTCCCGCTCCCGCCACGCTCACACACCAAGGGCGGCGCGATCAACGGGGCGGCGGGCGATTGTGACGGGACGTCGCGCCACCGCAATGGCGCGAAATCCTCCCGTCACCTCGCCCGCCGCGTCCGACCGTTCCGGCCTCAGCCCCGGTTCGTTCCGCCCCTGAGGCTCAGCCCCGGTTCGTTCCGCCTCTGAGGCTCAGCCCCGGTACGTCTCCAGCAGGCGCAGCCACACCTCGCTGATCGTCGGGTAGGCGGGGACGGCGTGCCAGAGCCGGGCGAGCGGGACTTCGCCGGCGATGGCGATGGTCGCGGAGTGCAGGAGTTCGGCGACGCCGGGGCCGACGAAGGTGATGCCGACCAGGGTTTCCTTGTCGAGGTCGACGACGGCGCGGGCGCGGCCCCGGTAGCCGTCGGCGTACAGCGAGGCGCCGGCCACGTTGCCGAGTTCGTAGTCGACGGCGCGCACCCGCAGGCCCGCGTCCTCGGCCTGGCGCCAGGACAGTCCGACGGCGGCGACCTCGGGGTCGGTGAAGACGACCTGCGGGACGGCGGTGTGGTCGGCGGTGGCGACGCTGCGGCCCCAGGGCGCGAGGTCGAGGGGGCGGTCGGCGGCGCGGTCGGCGATCACCTGGCCGAAGATCCGGCCCTGGTACTTGCCCTGGTGGGTGAGCAGGGCGCGGTGGTTGACGTCGCCGGCGGCGTACAGCCAGCCGCCGGGGACGTCGGTGGCCAGGCCGGTGTCGTCGGTGGTGATCCAGTGGCCGGGGGTGAGGCCGACGGTGTCCAGGCCGAGGTCGCCGGTGTTGGGGACGCGTCCGGTGGCGAACAGGGCTTCGTCGGCGGAGAGTCGGGTGCCGTCGGAGAGGTCGAGGGTGAGCGTGCCGTCCTCGGCGCGGTGCACGGCGGTGGTGGAGACGCCGAGCCGGACGTCCACCCCGGCCTCCCGCAGCCCGTCGGAGACCAGCTGTCCGGCGAAGTCCTCGGTCCGGTCGAGCAGCCTGCTGCCGCGCACCAGCAGCGTGACCTCGCTGCCCAACGCCCGCCAGGCGGTGGCCATTTCGACCGCGACGACACCGCCGCCGACCACCGCGAGCCGTCCGGGCACGCTGCTCGCGGAGGTGGCCTCCCGGCTGGTCCACACCTTGGCCTCGGCCAGCCCGGGAAGCTTCGGCAGCGCGGCCCTCGTCCCGGTGCAGACGGCGACGGCATGGCGCGCGGTGAGGGTGCGCGAACCGCCCTCGGGGGTCTCGACGGTGACGCGCCGCTCGCCGTCCAGCCGGCCGTGGCCGCGGACCAGGTCGATGCCGACGGAGGTCAACCAGGCGACCTGCCCGTCGTCGTGCCAGTGCGAGGCGAAGTCGTCGCGCCGCTTCAGCACCGCCCCCGCGTCGAGCTCCCCGCCGACGGCCTCCCGCGTCCCGGCCAGCCGTCGGGCGTCCGCGAGCGCGGCGGCCGGGCGCAGCAGCGCCTTGCTGGGCATGCACGCCCAGTACGAGCATTCCCCGCCGACGAGTTCACTCTCGACGATCGCCACGCTCAGCCCACCGGCCCGCGCCCGATCCGCCAGGTTCTCGCCCGTCGGTCCCGCTCCGAGCACCACCAGGTCGTAGCTGTCGCCGTCCGTACCCATCAGCAGCCGCCCTCCCGCCTTCGTCGTCCGTGTCTCATGGTCCGGGGCGTCCGACGACGCACCGTAAGCCCATTCGTACACCACGAGCTTTGCGCGACGGCGCCAACATGGCCAACGTGGCCAACGTGGCCAAGTGAACTACCGCTTCGTTGTTACCGGCTCGCCCGGCCGACCGCTGACGGGGTCCAGGGTGAAGACCGCGATCTCCTTCTCCGACGTCACCGTGATCCGGTTCGGCCCGGACCACTCGGCGCCCTTGAACCAGCCGCGCCCGTCGCGCTCGTCCCACACCCCGAGATCCCAGTGGCGGGCGGACCAGCCGCTGCCGGTCAGCACCTGCACCTTGTAGATCGGGTCGATCGAGGCAGCGATGTTGGTGACCGCCAGCACCTGGTCCGGGTGCTCCGGGCCGGTCTCCCGGGTGACGTCCAGCCCGTCCCCGCCGAAGATGAACACCAGCCAGGCGAACGGCAGTCCGACGAAGAGGAGCGCCACCAACCCGACCGCGCAGCCGACTTGCGACACCCAGGTGCGGAACTCCAGCTCGACCACCAGCGAGACCACGAACAGCGCGAGCGCGATCCCACCCAGCAGCAGCGGGTGGTTGAGCCAGCGCTCGACCTCCACCAGCCCACCCGAGTACGAGGCGTGAAGTCCCGGCAGGTACACCAGGCCCGACACCAGCGCCAAGCCCCTCAGCCACCACGCGATCTTTCGGCGCCGCGCCTTTGCCATAAGTCCCCCCATGGTGATCGTTTCGGCGGACTGTACTACGGGGCGGCTTCAGGTCACGCCAGTACGGCTACCTGGCCCGGCGGGAGTTGGCACGCAGACCCACTGGACCGGGGCGCCGGGTGATCAAGTCCGGAAGTGCCAGCCGTTGAGCAGGGCGCTGCCGAGCGGGGTGAGAGCGTGCAGGACGGCGCTGCCGCGTCTGGTGGTGGTGATCAGGTCCGCCTTGCGGAGGACGGAGGCATGCTCGCTCGCGGTGGGCAGCGACGCGCGGATGCGCTCGGCGAGCTTGCCGGTGGTGCACGGGCCGTCGCCGATGGCGTGCAGGACCTGGGCCCGGGTGCGGCCCAGGAGTGCGGACAAGGCGCTGTCGATCCCGTGCCGGGCCGTCGTCAGCAGCGCGGCAGCATCGGAGACACCGCGCATGATCGGGAGGAACAGCAGGACAGGCGCCTGTTCGTCACGCACGTCCGCGTAGCTGATCGGCCTGGTCTGGCAGAACGCGGACGGGACCAGCAGCAGGCCCCGCCCCTTCAGGTCGACGGTGCCCGTGACCGCTCCTCTGCCGATCTCCAGCGTCGGCGGCTTCCAGCGGAACTCCGGCGGCAGGCCGGCGAACATCGCCTCGGGCCCGTCCTGCGCGAGCCTGAGCGCGTGGGTGGTCTGCTCGGCCCGCAGGCGGGACAGGATTCGCTGCCAGTGGGGGGCCACGGCGATGCGGTGCACGTCACGGAGGAACACCAGTAGCTCCTCACGGTCCCCCCGGTCGTACGCGATGTCGCCCCACGTCACACCCGCCCAGGGGCCCTTGCAGCGCGAGAAACGGGCCCGGGCCTCGTCGGCCCCTTCGAGTTCGTCACGCAGGAGCTCCGCCGGAGCCGCCCGCAGCGCCTCGATCCCCTCCTCGACGGACGATGCGGCGCCGGTGACGGTGAACAGGTCCAGGACGGTTTCCCGGAAGAGGGACGAGGCCGGATGGACGAGGGAGGGGGAACGGGCGTGGACCTCCTGTCGCCATGCGCCGAACATCGCCGTGCCGTGCGGCTGGTGCAAAGTCGTCAGCGCGAGGAACGTCTCGCCGAGCGGGCCCCATGTCGTCGCTATCCGGGTCCGGGCGAGGTCCTGCGGGGTGAAGTGGATGCGCAGCACGTGAGGCCCTCCCAGGTTTCTGTTCGGACGCCCACCTTCCCGGCTTCCATCGTCTCCGGTCACCCGCGAATGCTTCAAGTAGGCCTCCCCCAGGGCATTTCGGCGAGGACCGAAAGGGGTGGGCCCGCACTCACCGAGACCGCCAGGATGGATCCCGAGGGCGGCGGGCCGGGGGGCGCGAGAAACCGGCGGGTCCCCCGGGCCGAAGGGCCGCCTGACTCGAGAAACCACCTATGGAGGCAATCATGCGTATTCGTCGTGCTCTCGCTGCCACCGCTGTCGGCGCCGCGCTCGCCCTGGGTGCCGCGGCCGGGCCGGCCATGGCAGCCACGCCCGCCCCCGCCTCGTCGGGGTCCGCCGTCCAGGCCGTGTACACCTGGCAGCACACCGGCGAGTACTACTCGGCCTGGTCGACCTGCGACAACCGCCGCGCGTTCTTCATGAAGGCGTCCAACGTGAAGGCCTACAAGTGCGTCCCCGAGGGCGGCCTTTGGGCCGGCATGGTCTACGCCAGCTGATCGAACGCAGGACGCGCCCGAGGCCGGCACGGGGCGGCCTCGGGCGTGCGTGACGTAGAGACGTCGGCGATCCGCGACGCCTCTACGTCGAGCACGACAGTTTGTCAATTTCGCTCGGCTGCACGGCAGTTCGGTCCTCCGACCTGCCAGGTCGGCGCCAGTTCCGGGCCCGCCGGGGCGCGGTCGAGGCGGCCGGTGCGGGCGAGGTGGTGGACGGCGAGGCCGCAGAGCAGGCCGGTGGCGGTGAGGGTGAGCCAGGGGACGAAGAGGGTGCCGTGCTGGGCGGAGTGGTCCCAGAGGGCGCCGGTGGCGAGGTTGCCGAGGGTGATGCCGAGCCCCGACACGGTGTTGTAGAGGCCGTAGTGGGTGGCGACGAGGCGGTTGCCGGAGAGCGTGACGACCGTGTCCATTTCGAAGGGGTAGACGACGGCGCCGGCCGCCGCGAGCACCGCCACCGCGGCGGTGAGCGTGGCGAGTTGAAGGGCCGTGCCCGCCCAGCCGGCGTGCCGGGGCAGCAGGGCGAGCGGGACGAACGCCAGCCCCATCGCGGCGAGTCCGCGGACCAGGGCCTGCGACGGCGTCCAGGTGCGTTTGGCCCAGCCGGTCAGGCGCAGTTGTCCGGCGACCGCGACGGCGGCGGAGACGATGAACAGTCCGGTGGTGGCCTTGGTGCCGTCGCTGCCGAGCATCAGGTCGGCGGCGAGGGGCAGGGCGAGGTAGACCTGGAAGGTCAGCACGTACGAGCCGATCATCGCGGCGGAGAACAGCAGGAAGGGCCGGTTGGAGACGACGGTTCGCCACTGCGCCAACACGCCATCTGCCGGGGCGACTTCAGCCGGTGAGCGGCGACGGGGCGGCAGGGCGCGCCACTGGAGCAGCGACAGGGCGGCGAAGATCGCGGCCGCGGCGGTGCAGACGGCGGCGAAGTCGGCGGTGAGCAGAGCGAGTCCGACGAGTGGGCCGAGCAGCATGCCGGCCTGGTAGTAGACGTTGAAGGTGGCGAAGGCGTCGACCCGGTGCTCGCCGGCCTCGGCGGCCAGGTAGGCGCGGACGGCCGGGTTGAACAGGGCACCGGCGAAGCCGGTGGCGGCGGAGGCGGCGAGCAGGGCGGGCACCGAGTCGGCCCAGCCGAGCAGCGCGAATCCGGCGGTGCGCAGCAGGCATCCGGCGACGATGGGGGCGCGGTAGCCGTAGCGGTCGGCGATGGTGCCGCCGATCAGGAACATGCCCTGCTGGGAGAGGTTGCGGACGCCGAGGACCAACCCGACGGTCCAGGCGGCGAGTTGGAGGTCGTCGGCGAGGTGGGTGGCCAGGTAGGGCATCAGCATGTAGAAGGCGAGGTTGATGGCGAACTGGTTGGCCATCAGCAGCCGGGCGGTGGGGCTGAAGCGGCGGGTCTGCTGCCAGAGCGTCTTCATCGAGCGGCCTCCGAACCGGGCTGTGCGGCAAGGGGGTTGAGGACGGTCCGGCAGCGGGTCCAGCGGGTGACGGCGCGTTCGCGGGGGTGGCCGATCTCGTCGGGACGCTCGGGCGGTCGGTGGCCGAGCAGGCCGTGGGTGCGGCAGTAGTCGTCGTTGAAGACGGTGCCGATGTAGCGCTGGGGGCCGTCGGGGAAGATCGCGGCGATCCGGGTCTCGGGTGCGCTGGTGGCGGCGAGCCAGCGGGCCACGAGGGCGACCGCGCCGACGCTCCAACCGCCGCTGGCGTAACGGGAGATGGCGAGGGCGCGGGCGGCCCAGACGGCCTCGGGGGCGGCGACCCAGTGGACCTCGTCGAAGAGCCGGTGGTCGACGTTGCGGGGGTGGATGCTGCTGCCGAGGCCGCGCATCAGGCGGGTGGTGGCGGGCTGGCCGAAGATGGTGGAGCCGGTGGCGTCCACGCCGACCACGCGCAGCCGGGGGAAGTAGCTCCGCAGGACGCCCGCGATGCCGGCCGAGTGGCCGCCGGTGCCGACGCTGACCACCAGGGCGTCGATGCGGCCGAGTTGGGCGATGAGCTCGTGGGCGAGCGGCCGGTAGGCGGTGACGTTGTCGGGGTTGTTGTACTGGTCGGGGCACCAGGAGCCGGGGTGGGCGGCGAGCAGTTCGCGGACCTCGTCGCGCCGGGCCTGCTGCCAACCGCCTTGCGGGTGCGGGGTGTTCACGACGACGACCTCGGCGCCGTGGGCGGCGAGCATTCCGGTCATCAGGGGTTCGATGTCGGGGTCGGTGACGACGGTGACGGGGTGGCCGTAG
Organism: Kitasatospora sp. NPDC004614; assembly: GCF_042873675.1. Lineage (NCBI taxonomy): Bacteria > Bacillati > Actinomycetota > Actinomycetes > Kitasatosporales > Streptomycetaceae > Kitasatospora > Kitasatospora sp. NPDC004614. The sequence goes on along the minus strand of NZ_JBIALR010000007.1, from coordinate 113,359 downwards.
GTGACTCCGGCCAGCGCGAGGCCCAGGCCGAGAGTGCCGGAGGCCGACTCCACGATCCGGGCTCCGGGCCGCAGTTCGCCGCGTTCGCGGGCGGCGCGGACCATGTGCAGGGCCGGGCGGTCCTTGATGCCGCCGGGGTTGCGGCCTTCGAGTTTCGCCCAGAAGCCGCGGCCCTGAGTGGTGAAGGGCTCGCCGATCCACAGCATCGGCGTGTCTCCGACCAGGCCGGCGGGTGTGTGGGCGGGCCGGGCCGCGGCGGCGATCAACTGGGCAGGGGTGGCGGGGACTTCGGGGCGTGCGACGGCGTGGGTCATGGCAGGGCTCTCCTGCGGTCCGCCGATCCGGAAGGAGGCAGACCGCTGCGGTGACGGGCGGGCGGGGCGCGTGCGGCCGGCGCGGCGCCGGGTGCCCAGCAGGGGCACGGGGGCATGCCGCGACGGCGGGCCCGGTCAGGTCCGCCAGCTGCCCAGTGCCGCTCTCGTGGTGCCGCCGCGGTCCACCATGCCGCGCGCGCACGGCCGTTGAGCCGTCGCGATGCGGGGCGCCGGGGCGAGCAGCGCGACCGAGGCGGCATGGGGACCCGTCTCGTGCTGGTCCGTCGTCACCGGCTGGTCGACCCCCTGGCACTCCTCCTGGTGCGACGGACCGTCGGGCCGATCCGACGGCGACGGGCAGTGCGCCGCCGCGCTCGGCACCGAGTCCGCGCTGGGCGAGATGCCGGTGAACGGGCCGTGCGCGCAGGCCAGCAGGTGGAGCAGCGCGGACAGCACGGCGACGACGCACAGGAGCCTCCACTCGCGTCGCCCACCGAACCGTTCCGTCACGTCACCGAACGTACCCGACCGGACACGTAAAGCTGCCGTGAGGGCGTGTGCGATTCGACGCCCGCGCCGTCCCGCTCTCGCCCGCAGCCGCACGGGCCCGGGGTTCGAACAGCGTTGACGTCGGGCCCCATTGCGGCATCACCCGCACGGGGGACGAAGCCCGCTCCGGACCGCCGCCCGCGCTACCTTCACCGCCCGCGCTACCGTCACCACCCGGACCTCGGCGCGGACTTCGTCGCCGTCAGCCTGCACAAGTGGATCGGCGCGCCGCTCGGCCTCGGCTTCCTCCACGTCCGCCGCGAACGCCTCGACGACATCGACCCGGCCTTCGCCGACGAGACCTACCCACCCGACGACCTCCGCTCCCGCGTCCACAACGGCACCCTGGACGCCGCCACCGTCCTCACCCTGCCCGCCGCCCTCGACCTCCACCACGCCCTCGGTGCCGCCCCCGCCAAACAAGCCCGCCTGCGCCACCTCCGCGACCGCTGGGTCGCACCCGCCCGAACACTGGGCAACGTGCAGATCCTCACCCCCCGACGACCCGGCGATGTACGGGGCCATCACCTCCTTCCGCATCGCCGGCCGCACCTCCCAGGCCGGCGACGAGTCCATCGCCCGCTACCTGATGGACCGCCACCGCATCTTCACCGTCCGCCGCGGCGGCCCCACCGGCGGCGACTGCGTCCGGGTCACGCCCGCGCTCTTCACCCGCGCCGCCGACATCGACCGTTCACGGCGGCCCTCCAGGACGCGGCCCGAGTCTTCAACCTCCGCCCCTGAATTGGGCGTTCCCCTCGGCAACCACCCATCGAGGCTGGTCAACGGCCGACTGCTATCCTCATCCACCAACGCTCCCGCCAGGGCACCCGAACGCCCGCCGGGACACCACCCCGGAGCCGTCGCCCGCGCGGGGCCGCCCTTCCCCAACGCCCCCGAAAGCGACCCCCCATGACCAAGCAGCCCATGCTCACCCAGCTCAACGACTCCAGCGCCAGTGGCGGCCGCTTCGGCCACCTCAACGGCTGGCAACTCGCCCTCACCCTCATCCCCCTCGCCCTGCTCTTCGCCGGCGGCGCGATCGGCGGGGCCATCGGCGCCATCGGCGCACTCAGCAACGCCGCGATCGCCAAGACGAACCTGTCCACGCCGGTCAAGGCCCTCAGCATGATCGGCGTCGTCCTCGCCAGCGGAGTCGTCTTCCTGGTGGCGGCCGCACTGATAGCCGCCGCGATCGGCAAGTGACGTGACGCCCCCGCGCAGGTCGCGGAAGAAGCGCGGTCGCCGAGCCGGACGGCGGTGAGCTGGTGGGGTGCGGGCGCTGATTCGGATGTCACCGCCGCACACGAGGCCCTGTAGTCGGCGCTCGCGGAGGCGACTGCGCCCGGGTGGCCCGGCGCTGGCGACCCGAGCCGCGGACGTCGGCCGTTTCACGCCGGCCCTCCAGGACACGGCCCGCGTCTTCAACCACCGCCCCTGACCGGCTGGTCGCGCGCCGTCCGACCTTCTCGACAACGCCCTCCGACTACCCGTCAGGCCCGGTCACCTGCCGACCGCCACCCTCAGCCACCAACGCTCCAGCCAGGGCATCCGAAAGTGAGTCCCATGACCGATCAGCCCACCTTCCCCCCACCCAACAACCGCACCGCCAAGGTCGGCCTCTTCACCTACATGAAGGGCTGGCAGGTCGCCCTCATCCTGCTCCCCTTCGCCACGATCTTCATCGCCGGCCCGGTCGGCGCGGCCGTCGCCGCGGTCGGCGCCTTCGGCAACGCCGCGATCGTCAAGCAGAACCTGTCCACGCGGGCCACGGCACTCGGCATGATCGGTGTCGTCCTCGCCTGCTTCGCCGTCTCCGTGGGGGCGATCGTGCTCCTGGTCGTTGCACTCGACGCAGCCGGCGCCTGACACCAGGCCCGGCTGTTCGACGACTCGAAAAACGAATGGCCCCCGCGCCCTGCGACGGCCACCCGTTCCGCTGCCAGCGGCGATTCCTACCGGCCCGGCACCGAGGCGGCGAGGTCGTTGAGCGCGGCGTTGACGACCTGCCAGCCGATGCCGAGGGTGTCACGGTCGGGGCGGCTCGGCTCGCGGGCCTCGGCCGCGGGGTGGACGAAGTTGCGGTAGCGGCGCAGCACGTGGCTGAACTTCTGGGCGTCCGCGTCGAGCCAGCCGGCCTTGTGACACACGTCGATGAGCGTCTCGAACCTGACGTTTCCTCCGGAGTTATTGCCCAGCAGGGACTGGTCGCGTTCCACGATCACCTGCTGCAGGACGCCTTCCAGCAGGCTGCCGAGCATCACGAGGGCCGCCACGTGCGCGCCGTTGGCGTAGCAGGTGCGGGCCTCGTCGAGGCGGCGTTGGAGCAGCAGGGCCATCTTGGGGTCGGCGACGATGTCGGTCATCGCGGCCTTGAGTTCGGAGGCGCCGTACTCGGAGGGGTGGGCGAGGGCGGGGTCGCAGGGCACCAGGCGGGGACCGCCGCCGGCGCTCTCCAGGCGATAACCCTCGTGGACCAGGAATGAGTTGACGGCGGTGACCACGTCAGCGAGCAGTTCCGGCTCGTCCAGGTATTCGCGGGCGTCGGCCAGCCGAAGCAGTACCTTCTCGATATCGGCGGGCTGGTCGCGTCGACCCATCAGCAGTTCGAGGGACCACTCACGACGGAACTGGCCTTCGTACTCGGGGACGTCCTGCCAGCCGGCGCGGCGCAGGAATCCGGCGATCTCGTAGCCCCTGCGGTAGTAGAGGTCGTCCTCTCCGGTGACCACCCGCGAGAGTTCGGTAATGGTCTTCTCGTCGAGCAGCGGGCTGTCGGGCAGGGTGCGTGCGGTGGTCATCGTTTTCCTTCGGTGTCGTTGACGGTGTCGGTCTGAATGTCGGTGCTGTCGGCGGTGCCGACCTCCTCGTCGGCCTGTTCGTCGCCCGGTTCGGGCAGCAGCAGCGGCGACCAGGGCTCGTCCTCGGTGGCGGGGCGGTTCTGGTGGTAGTTGGCGGGCCGGATGCCCTGGCGGTCGAGTTCCTGCCACAGGCCGGCCAGCGCCTGTTCGGGGTCGAAGCGGAACTCGCTCTCGGGGATGCGCCAGAACCGCCAGCCGACGCGCTGGAGTTCGCGGTCGCGCTGCTGGTCGTGGCGGAGCTGTTCGAGTGTGAAGTGGTAGCGGTCGCCGTCGCACTCGACGCCGAGCCGGCCTCGGGCGCCGACCACCACCAGGTCGATCCGCTTGTTACCAGCGGGGTACTGGGGGACGACGTGGTAGCCGCGTGTTCCTTGATCCGCAGGTAGACCTGCTGTTCGAACAGCGAGTCGAAGGGCTTGCACGGCACGTCGGGCAGCACGGGGCCGAGGTCGTCCAGTTCGGCGAGCGCGGCGGGCGGGTTCTGCATGTAGGAGAGCAGGTTGAGCCGCAGGTCGCCGGACTTCAGCTGGTCCGGCGGGACGGAGTAGAACAGGTGCATCTGGTCCTGGGCCCGGCTGGCCGCGACGTTGTAGGCCTGCTGTTCGCTGCGCTGGCCTCCGGCGATCTTGCGGACCCGGTCGACCACCATGGACAGCAGGATGATGTGGCGCTCGTCGCCCTGGAACATCGCGGCGGTGCCGACCCGGATGTCGTGCTTCTCCCGTACGGGTGGGGGGATCCGCTGCTGGATCAGCTGTTCCAGTAGTTTCACCTGGCCGCCGAAGCCGCCCTGGAGCACGATGACGCCCATGGTCCGGCCCTCGTAGGCGGGGTCGGCAGTCATCTCGGCCAGGCAGTCGACGATCGCCTCGGCCTCCTTCTGGTTGCGGATCCGGTGGTCACGGCCTTCGGCGACGCCGTCGGCGACGTAGTGGGTGAGCAGCGGGTCGAGGCGGTCGCCGCCGAACTGGCGCAGCGGGATCAGCCCGGGTGAAGGGTAGAAGGTGGCGGACGACCAGCCAATGATCTCCGGCATGCAGCGGAAGTGTTCCTGGAGCCGGATGGTGGACGGGAAGAACGTGGACAGCAGCTGGTAGAGGTTGGAGTGCGGCATGTACAGCTGCCTCAAGTGCCATGGCACATCAGGGAGGTGGGCGGCGAGGCGGTCCTGGATCTGCTGGGTGCGGCCGTAGCCGGTGACCGGCGGGGTGCACTGCTTGTCGTCGCCGACCACGATGATCCGGGGTGCCAGCCAGAGCAGGAACAGGGCGTCCATGCCGGCCTGGCTGGCCTCGTCGACGATCACCACGTCGAACGCGTCCTGGTGGGGCTCGATCATTTCGGCGACCCGGGAGATCGGCATCACCCAGGCGGGGACGGCGCCCTGCGCGACCTGCATGGCGCTGCGTGCGGCGGCCCCGAAGTGGGCGGCGCTCTTGCCCGTTCCCCTGCCGTAGGAGGCCATGTGGGAGCGGTAGGCCTGCAGGGCGGAGCGCTGTTCGTTGGTCATCCGTTCCAGGCAGTGCAGCCGCCCCTTGGCGGCGGCCAGATCGCCGGTCAACTCCTCTAGTTTCGCCTCGTGTTCGGTGAGTTCGGCGTCCAGCCGCTGCTCCCGGCCGGGGGCGCGCTCGTCCTCGACGAAGCGGCGGGCGCCGGCCCACGCCCAGGCCTCGTCGAGGCGGGCGAGGCGCTGCGGCCAGTCGGGGTCGCGGCACTCGTCGGTGAGCCGGCCGGCCAGTGCGGGGGACGCGGCGGCGAGCGCGTCCAGCAGGTGTCGACAGCGTTGGCCGCGCTGCTGCCGGGTGTGGGCGGCGGCGTAGGCGTCGAGTTCCTTGGTGTAGCGGTCGAGGTCGTGGTCGGCGACGGCCTGTGCCATGGCCAGTGACTCGGGGGTGGCGGGTGTGCCGTCGGCGGGGGCGCGCAGCGAGCGTTCCCAGGCGGCCAGCCGTTCGGCGGCTTCCTCGGCGCGCTGTCGGCCGGACATCGCGGTGACCGCGGACGTGAAGTCCTGCCAGGCCTGCGGGTTCGTCAGGTCGAGGAACACGGAGCGGCCGACCAGCAGTTCGTCGATCCGTTCGCGCAGCCCGCCGAAACCGGCGATCGCGCTGAGGTGCCGGTAGCGCTCCTGGAGGTCGGCGAGGCGCACTTCCAGCGGGCCGTTGTCGAGCGGTGCGCCGGCCTGGGCCCAGCGGACCTCGACGGTGCTCAGGGTCAGGTGGGCGCGAAGGTGGGCGTGGACGGCGTCGAGGTCGGCGGTGTCGGCGGGCGGGCGGCCGTCGATCCGGCAGCCGGCCAGCAGGTCCTCGGCCTCGCGCAGTGTCCGGGAGGCGAACAGGCCGCGCAGGGTGCGTGGTCCGGCGAGCTGTCTGCGCAGTTCGGGGATGGCGGTGGCGATCCGGTGGGCCTGTTCGGCGGTGAGTCCGGTCGGCAGGGTGACGGTGCGGACGCCGACGGAGGCCAGGCCGACGGCCGTGTCCGTGAGTGCGGGTTCGGCGTCGGCGACGCGCTGCCACAGGTCGTGACAGCGGCGGGCGAGCCGGTCGGCGAGGGCGCGCCGGGTCCAGTCGGCCTCGCCCCAGTGGCGGGCGTCCCAGGGCACACCGAGGCGGTGCAGCAGGCCGCGTCCGGCGCTGAGCAGGTTGACGAGGTGGTCGGTGGTGGGGGTGTCGAGGGTGGCGAGCCGGGTGCGCAGTGCGGCGGCTTCGGCGGAAAGTCCGGCGACGGCGGGCTGGGCGTCGGCGATGGCGGTGGCGACCTGGCCGGGGGTGGGCAGCAGGCCGGGCGCGGGCGGCAGCGGCCCGGCCGACCAGTCGGCGGCGCCGTCGCGGAGCAGGACGAGCAGTTCCTCCGCCTCGACGGGGGTGAGCGGCGGCCTGGCGGGGGCCCGGTCGGAGAGGCTGCCGATCCAGGACAACCCGGGTGCGGCGTCCTGGACGCGCTGCACGATCGCGGCGAGGGTGCCGGAGTAGCCGGGGGCGACCTCGGGGTGCTGGTAGAGCTCGGCCTCCCGCAGCGCGATGATCTTCTCGGTGAGGAGCTTCTGCCGACTCTGCAGTTCCTGCCGGCTCCGGGTCAACCGGCGGATCTCGTCGCGCAGTTGGGCGGGGTCTCCGGAGGCGGCCTGATCGCTGAGCGCGTTGACGGTCCGTTCCAGTTCGCTCGCGCCGTCCTGCCGGGCGCCGGACAGCAGCAGGACGCACAGGTCGCGGATGGCGGGCGGCAGTTTGTCGCGCAACACGGTCAGGGCGTGGTCGCGGGCGCTGGTGACCAGGACCCGCTGGCCCTGGGCGAGCAGGGCGCTGAGCAGGTTGGCGATGGTGTGGGTCTTGCCGGTGCCGGGCGGGCCCTGGACCACCACGCCGGTGTCGCGTTGCAGGCGGTCCAGGACGGCGCGCTGCTGGGCGTTGGTCTTGAGCGGGAACAGCGGGTCCTCGTCGAACAGGCCCCGGGTGGGGGTGTCGGTCCAGGCGGCCCGTTCCTGCGGGTTGAGGGTCATCACCAACTGGGCCAGCCCGAGCGGGGCTTGGCGTTCGGACACCACGGACTGGGCGATCCGCTCGTAGCAGCGCAGCACCGCGTTGCGGTCCAGCGGGCGCAGCATGAGCGTGGGTGCGAAGGTCAGCCGCATGCTCGCGTCGGGGGCGGCCGGGGGCCGCCAGCCGGCGTTGAACGACACCGGCCGGGGCAGGACGAGTTCCTGCCAGCGGGTCAGGCACTCCAGGGCGGCCTCGCCGAGCGGGTGCACGGGGTTGGCGGACAGTTCCTCGGCGAGCGCGGTGGAGCGCTCCTGGATCAGGCCGTCCTCGGAGTCCAGGAAGTCCTGGTCCTCCAGGCGCATTTCGCCGTCGGTGGTGAGGTGGACGGTGATCCGGGCGGTGCGGCGGTCGACGTGGGTGACGGCGCGGCGGGTGAACACGTGCCGGTGCAGGACGGTGCCGCGCGGCTCGCTCCAGGTCAACAGGCCGGTACCGAGGACGAGTTCGACCTGGTCGTCCTGCTGCACCAGGCGCTGGTGCCAGCGATAGACGGTCTCGTACAGCTCGCGCAGCGGCCGGTCGGCCCGTTCACGTTCGGCCCACCGGCGCCAGCGGCTCAGCCAACTACCGTACGAGCGCAGTACCTCGTCGGCGTCCCCGCGCTCCACCGTGGCGCCGGTGTCCTGCCGGAGTTCCACGGCGGCGCCGACGCGTTCGGGGCCGCGCTCGGCGAGCGGTGGGTCACCGCCGTCGGGGTTCGCGCAGTCCTTCTCGTCGAGCCAGTCGCGCAGTTCGGCGGGCACGTCGGGCGGTGCGCTCTGCGGGACGTGGTCGAGCACCAGCAGCGCCCGGTCCGGCTGGTCGGTCGGCCGCGCGATCGCGGCGGGCAGGTCGCTCAGCCAGAACTGCTCCCTGGAACTGGTGTCCCGGGCTCGCTGAGTCCCGCTCTGCACCACTTCGCGCAGAAATCCGAGCAGCGCGGCGGTCTGCCCGATGACCTCTGGATTCCGCGCATGCAGCCGTTGAACGTCCACCATTCTCCCCTCGGTCGGTGACGAACGTTCCAGGATGACCATGGACGCTCCGGCCGGGGGGAGATGACAGCAAAGTGGCTTGATCTACACCGCGTCATGGCTTGGACACGATGCGTCCCCACCCGTCGGCGCCTCCTGGGCCCCGCCTCGGACCGGCGGACGCGTCGAACCTTGCAACGTGCCCTACTCCGCGCTGACCGACGGTCACCAGTACCACTGGTGGGCCAACGCCTCCAACGGCGTTCTCACCTCCCCGGACTCCGGCCCCTGTTCGTTCCGCGTCGACAAGACGCCGCCGACCGTGAGTGTCAGCTCCACCGACTTCCCGCCGTCCGGCTCCCCGAACCCGGGCAAGCCGGCCGGCACCGCGGGGTCGTTCACCATCACCGGCACCGACCCTGCCCCCGCCGGCACCGCGGTCTCCGGCCTCGCCTGCTTCCGGGTCAGCACCAACTCCACGCCGGTGACCGGCTGGACGTGCGACCAGAGCGGCGTCCTGCTGCCCGATGCCAACGGCACCGCCACCTACAGCTACACCCAACGTGTTCCACTCCTGCTCGGGCCCGCCGGACGCGCCATGTCCGGCGGGCCTGGCCGCTTTCCTCCTCGACGCTCAGGGGTGGTCCGGCGTCAGGGGCTGCTGCCGGTCGGGGAAGAGGGGGGACGGGTCGGAGGGGGCCGGCTGGTGGGTGGGTTCGGTGCCTGGGGGGACGAGGGTGTGGGTGGCGGTGAGGAATTCGGTGAGGGGGGCGGTGGGGGCGAGGACGGTGGCGCGGGTGCCGTCGGTGCCGCGGAAGGCCAGGCGGAGGCGGCCGTTGGGCCAGGGGCGGATGCGGACGGCGCCGTTGCCGGCGGGGCCGGCCAGGCCGGCGGCGAGGAGGTCGCGGGCGATGAGCCAGGTGACGCCGCCGTCGGGGGCGCCGTCGGGGAAGGTGAGCCGGACGGCGTACGGGTCGCGGGGGTGGTAGCCGCAGATCATGGTGCGGCGTCCCCCGGTCGGGCCGAACACGTGGACGGGCAGGTGGCGTTCGACGCACGTGCGCATCAGGCGGGTCTCCTCGTTCCGATGTCCGCAACCGCCTTCCCCGGGTGGGGTGTTGTATGCGTCCGATGGACGGGCGGGTCCACATGGTACGGCGCGGGCAGGTCGTCCGAGGGTTGGGGCCTGGTCACCGGCCGCAGCGGGAAAGCGGTTTCCCGCTGCGGCGGGTCAACGGAGGTTGACGAGTCGCTACTTCTGCTTGATGGCGGAGACGTCGAACTCGAGCACCACCTTGTCGCCGACCAGTACGCCGCCGCCCTCCAGGGCGGCGTTCCAGGTGACGCCGTAGTCCTTGCGGCTGATGGTCACCGAGCCCTCCAGGCCGACCCGCAGGTTGCCGTACGGGTCGACCGCGTTGCCGGTGTACTCGAAGTCGATGGTGACCGGGCGGGTGGTGTCCTTGATGGTGAGGTTGCCGGTGACCCGGTAGTCGGTGTCGGACTTCTTCTCGACGGAGGTGGTGCGGAAGGTGATGTCGGGGAAGTTCGGCGCGTCCAGGAAGTCGTTGGTGCGCAGGTGCTGGTCGCGCTGCTCGACGCCGGTGTCGATGCTGGCGGCCTTGATGACCAACTCGCCGGTGGAGCGCGAGGGGTCGGCGCCGTCCAGGTGCGCGGTGCCCTCGAACTGGTGGAAGGCGCCGCGCACTTTGGTGACCATGGCGTGTCGGGCGACGAAGCCGATCCGGGTGTGGGCGGGGTCGAGGACGTAGTCCCCGGTGAGCTCGGGCAGGCTGACAGTCATGGTCTGCGCTCTCCTCAGTGACGGTGAAGACGTGGTGACGCGGCGACTTGACGAGGTGACTCCGGCAGGTTGCACCGCGGTCCACATCAACGGTCGCCCCGTCCACGCTAGGCGTTCGCGCCGCCCGGCCCGGATGTGACACACCGTCATCCGGGCCGGAGCGGAGCAAGCGGTAAGGGCTCAGCCGAAGCGGCCGTTGACGTAGTCCGCGGTGCGCGGGTCTGCGGGGTCGGTGAACAGGCGCTCGGTGGGGCCCGCTTCGACGATCCGGCCGGGGGTGTCGTGGGAGGCGAGGAAGAACGCGCAGGACTGCGAAACCCGCTGCGCCTGCTGCATGTTGTGGGTGACGATGACGATGGTCAGGCGGTGGCGCAGCTCGGCGATGGTCTCCTCGATGCGGCGGGTGGAGGTCGGGTCGAGGGCGGAGCAGGGCTCGTCCATCAGCAGGATGTCCGGGGAGACGGCCAGCGAGCGGGCGATGCACAGGCGTTGCTGCTGGCCGCCGGAGAGTGCGCCGCCGGGGGTGCCGAGGCGGTTGCTGACCTCGGTCCAGAGGCCGGCCTGGCGCAGGCTGGACTCCACCAGGTGGTCGCGTTCGTCGCGGCTCGCCTTGATGCCGGCCAGCTTCAGCCCGCTGATCACGTTGTCGTACAACGACATTGCGGGGAACGGGTTGGGCCGCTGGAACACCATGCCGATCCGGCGCCGGACCTCGGCGGGGCGGCGGCCGGTGGCGTACACGTCCTCGCCGTCGAGCAGCACCTCGCCGGCCAGTGCCGCGCCGCGCACCATCTCGTGCATCCGGTTGAGGATCCGCAGGTAGGTGGACTTGCCGCAGCCGGACGGTCCGATCAGCGCGGTAATCTCGCCGGCCCGCATCTGCAACGAGACCCGCTCCAGCACCTTGCGCTGTCCGAACCAGGCGGTCAGGTCGCGGGTCTCGAGTCCGGAGAGCGTCCCCGAGGGAGCGACGGCGGGCAGCGGAACGGTCGGCGGATCGGTCGGGTCCTTCACCAACCCGGCTGCGGTGTACGACGGTTGTGCGGTCTCGGTCATGGGCGGACGGGTCCTCTCCGGCAAGCGGAAGTACAAGCGGCAGTACAGACGGCAGTACAAGCGGCAGTACGAGCGGCAGAACGGGGAAAGCAGCGGGGTCAGTAGACGTTGGGCAGCAGCGCGGCGGCGTTCTCGTACACCGCCCACAGCAGCGCGGCGGCGACCGGCACGAAGCACAGGTAGGTCGCGCTGCGCCGCCAGTAGCGGGCCGTCACTCCGGCGCCGACGACGGACAGCAGCAGGGCCAGCGACCAGAGTTGGAGCGCTGACAGGGCGCCCTTGTCGGCGGCCAGCGCCTTGTCCGTGGGTGCGGCGGCGGGGCGGCGGGCACCGAGCGCCTCGGGCTCGCCGTCGAGGCGGGCGCCGATCAGCACGGTGCTGGTGGGGATCCAGTCGGAGTCCCCGGTGACGAGGACCAGCCGGTTGGGCGCGGTGTCCCGGATCGGGTGGTCGCCGTCGCCGGACGTGTTGACGGTGTAGTGGAAGGTGCCCTGGCCGGTGGTGATGTCGATGCCGTCGCCGACGTGCAGTCCGGCGAGTCCGGCGAACGGGGCGCCGAACGCGGTGGAGCGGCCGAACAGTACGGCCACGCCGGGCTGTCCGGGCAGTACGGTGTCGCGGCGGTGGCCGGGGCCGCGCATCAGGTCGCGGCCGCCGGTGCCCTCGACCACGACGGCCTGGTGCAGGCCGAGCGCCGGGATGTCCAGCACGGCCACCGGCGCCCCGTCGGTGGTCGGCCCGGTGGGCGCGGTGGCCTTGCCGAGCTGGTCGCGCAGGGTGGCGTAGGCGGTGGTCTGGTGGCGCGCCTCCTGCAGTCCGGAGAGCGCGAACAGGTAGCCGACGAAGCCGAGCAGCAGCACGGCGGCGAGTGTCACCGACCAGGCGACGGCCAGCAGCCGCCGTCGCCCGCGGCCGGGCGCAGTGGAACTACCAGTCTTGGAGGGCGACACGGGGGGCCGCTCCACGGCGGTCGCGGTCATCCCGTTCTCCTCGGGTGCGGTGCCAACAGGACGGGGTGCCAGGTCTGTTGCGGCGGTCACGAAGCTCACCGGGGCCCCGCCGTGGAGTTGCGGCGACGCCACCACGCGGCCAGCAGCGGCGGGACGGTCACCACGCCGAGCAGTTCGAGCGCGGTGAGGGTGGACAGCAGCCAGTCCTGCGGGCGCCCGCCAAGCGCGACCACCGTCCCGGGTGCGTTGCCGCTCGAACTGCCGCCACCGGAGCCGGAGTTGTCGACGAGCTCGCCGGTCTGCGGATCGACGGCCTGCGTTCCGGTCCCACCGCCGGACCCGGCATCACCTGAGCCGGCGCCGGCGCCGCCGCCGTTGTCCCCCGTGCCCGAACCGCCGTTGCCGCCACCGGACTTCTTGCCGCCACCGGTGTTCACGGCCTGGCCGTTCTGCACGGTGCAGTCCAGCGGGCTGCCCTTCTTGTCGCAGGGGCTGGGCTGCGCGGCGTTCTTCAGCACGATCAGCTGGCCGCCCGAATCGAAGGTCGGGTTGGGGCAGTTGGAGAGGGTGTTCGGGTCGACGGGGCTGGCGTTGCCGGGAATGTGCTGGGTCTGGAGCAGTCCGCCGCGGACCAGGTTGCGCGGGACCGGCGAGTAGCCGAGGTCGTCGGCCTCGTGCTGGCCGCCGCACAGCACGTACGCCAGGTAGCGGCTGAGCGCGCTGCCCTTCGCGTCGTTGAACTTCGGCGTCACCGGCATCGAGGTGCCGGCCCGCGGCACGATCAGGTAGCTGTAGGAGGAGATCGGGTAGGAGCGCGGGTCGTTGTTGGTGTAGACGCCGTCGAGGTTCTGCTGCAGGTAGTCGGGGTCGCTGGTGGAGGTGTTGTCGTCCACGCCGCGGATCTTCGCGGCGGTCAGCGCGACGGCGACGTTCGACGCGGTCGGCAGGGTGTAGTACCCGGCCGGGTTGAGCACCTTGACGACGGGCCAGCCGCTGCGCTTGGCGAACGCGTACTCGTCGTAGCCGATCGCGCCGATGCCGGTCGGCGACTGGACGTAGTTCGCCACCACGTCGGAGCCGTTCTGCGCGGTCATCCGGCCGGCGGCGGGGAAGAACTCGGTGTAGTCGCCGCAGCTGACGCCGTTGACCTGGGTGCAGTAGGCGTCCCACTGGCCCTTGTGGGTGTGTTCCATCCAGCGGGTGAACTGGGCGCTGGCACCGGAGCCGTCGGAGCGCACCACCGGGGTGATCGGGATCTTCGGCAGCGCGCGGCCGTAGTCGGCGGTGATCTTCGGGTCGTCCCAGGAGGTGATCTTGTTGGTGAAGATGTCGACGATGGTGTCCGGGGACAGCCGCAGGTCGTTGACCCGCTTGCCGCCGACCTCCAGGTGGTACATCAGCGCGGTGCCACCGGCGGTGATCGGCACGTACGAGTAGGCGTACACCGGGTTCTCCGCCTGCCCCTGGCCGTTGCTGGCCCCGCCGCCGTTGACGCCGCTGTCGGGCTTGGATCGGAACGGCACGTCGGAGGCGGTGAAGTCGTCCTGGCCGATCGACCACTGGACGCGGCCGGCGGCCGAGCCGTTGCCGGTGAAGTCGATCTCGATGCCCATCGGTTGGACGTCGCGCCGCCACTGGTCGATGGCCGGCCCGGCCCAGCTGGAGCCGTCCGCCTTGAGCGAGGTGGAGGCGTACGCGGGTGTCGCGCCGAGCAGTGCGGCGGGCAGGGCGAGCACGGCGGCGAGCAGCGCCGACGTCAAGTGACGGAGTCGCACGGGACGGATCTTCCTTATCGGCTGAGTGGTCATCAGTTCGCCTCCTGCACAAGCGCGTTGGAAGCGTCAGCGCGAGCCCGGCGCAGCGGACGGCGGGTGCGCCGGTCGGTCGGGGTGCGGTGCCGGCCGAGGATGCGGGCGGTGACGAACAGGATCAGCACCACGGCCATCAGGGTGAGTCCGGCGGCGAACGCCCGGGCCACCATGTCGGGGTAGGGCTGCTTGATGTAGTTCCAGACGAACAGCGGCAGGCTGGTCTGGTTGCCGTGGAAGGCGTCCAGGTTGAGCCGGGTGGTGAAGCCGGCGGTGAGCAGCACCGGGCTGGTCTCGCCGACGCCGCGGGCCATGCCGAGCACGACGGCGGTGGTCAGTCCGGGCCGGGCGGTGGGCAGCACCACGTGCCACACGGTGCGCCACTGGCTGGCGCCGAGCGCGTAGGACGCCTCCTTGAGGGTGCCGGGGACGAGCCTGACGACGACCTCGGCAGCGCGGGTGACGATCGGCATCATCATCACGGTGAGCGCGAGGGACGCCGCGAAGCCGCTCTTCTCCACGCCGAGGGTGAGGACGACCACGCCGAGGACGAACAGTCCGGCGACGATCGACGGCAGCGCGGTCATCGCCTCGACCAGCACCCGGACGGGCTTGACCAGGCGGGCGCCGCGCCGGGTCTGGCCGGCCTCGACCAGGAAGACCGCGGTGAGGACGCCGAGCGGCACCGAGAACAGGGTGGCCATGCCGAGCTGTTCGAGCGAGCCGACCACGGCGTGCAGGCAGCCGCCGGAGGTGATCGGGTCGAGTGCGGCGGTGCTCCGCATGGTCTCGGTGAAGAAGTTGAGGTGCCGGGCGGCGTCCAATCCCCGGTACGCCACGTAGCCGATCTGGTCGCCGATGAGGGCGAGCACCAGCAGGCCGGAGCTCCAGGCGAGCGCCGTGGCGAGGCGTTCGCGGACCGTCAGGGCGTCCCATTGGAGGCGTCCGGCGATCGCGTAGAGGGCGAGGAACAGCAGGTACCAGCAGAGCAGGAAGCCGAACGCGCCACTGAACGGCAGGATGCGCTCGTACAGCAGCCAGTCCAGGGCGAGCGAGCCGGCGCCGGCGCCCACCATGGTGAGGACTTCCTCGCGGGTGACGCCGCCGAGGCGGATCCGCTGCTGCTCTCCTGAATCTGATGGACAGTCACTTACGTTCTGTGCGTCGATTGTTGTCATTGCCGGCCTTCCGGTCAGTCCGAGGTCGAGGCGCCGGACCGGGACCGGCTGATGATGAATCCGGCGGCCACGTTGACCAGCAGGGTGAGGGCGAAGAGCACCAGTCCGGCGGCCATCAGCGCGGACAGCGAGAGGGTGTCGGACTCGCTGAAGCGCAGTGCGATCAGTGAGGAGATCGAGTTGCCGCCGTTCTCCAGGACGTGCCAGGAGAGCCGGAACACCGGCGAGATGATCAGCGCGACGGCGATGGTCTCGCCCATCGCGCGGCCGAAGCCGAGCATCACGGCGCCGATCATGCCGCCGCGTCCGAACGGCAGCACCACGGTGCGGACCATGCCCCAGCGGGTGGAGCCGAGCGCGTACGCGCCCTCGCGTTCACCGGCGGGGGCCTGTGAGAACACCTCGCGGCTGAGCGAGGTGATGATCGGGATGATCATCAGGGAGACCACGGTGCCGGCGATGAAGGTGGACGAGGTGTAGGAGGTGGCGATGTCGCCGGTGCGCACCTCCAGGAACGGCAGCGCCCCGCCGAGGTGGACGGCCAGCCAGCGGCACAGGCCGACGATCCGCGGCTGGAGGAAGAACAGGCCCCACAGGCCGTAGACGATGCTGGGGACGGCGGCCATCAGGTCGACCAGCGAGATCAGCGTCGGCCGCAGCCGGACGGGCGCGTACTCGGAGATGAACAGCGCGGCGGTGAGCGCGACCGGTACCGCGATGCACAGCGCGATCACGGCGATCAGGATGCCGTCGGGCAGTACCGCGGCGATGCCGAAGGAGTGTGCGGCGGTGCGCCAGCGCTGCTCGGTGAGGAAGGACCAGCCGACGGCGTCCAGCGCCTCCGTGCCGCGCAGCAGCAGGAAGAACGCGATCAGGCCCATCAGCGCGAACACGGACAGGCCGGCGGCGCGCAGCAGGCCGCGGAAGGCCCGGTCGGCGGGCGAGGCGGGGGCGCTGATCGGCCGGGGCCGGTCGGCGTCGGGTGGTGGGACGCGGGTTTCCGTCGGCTGGACGGCGGCGGTCATGGTGTCAACTCTCCGCGCGGTGAGGGTTCGTGGGGCGGGACGTCGGTCTGCCGCGGGTCGGGCGGGCGCGCGGGGCGCCCGCCCGGCGGGGCGGATCAGCGGCCGAACAGGCGGGCGCCGATCCGGCCTGCCCGGCGGCGCAGTTCGGCGCCGGCGGGGGTGCCGCCGAGGAGCAGCGCGGCGGGTCCGCCGACCAGCAGGACGGCGCCGGTGGCGAGGATCACGGGCAGCAGCAGGCGGGCGAGGCCGGCCCGGTCGGCGGCGGACTGGCCGACGGCCTTGGCGCCGAGCGTGGGCGAGGCGCTGCCGCTGGGCTTGGCGCTGCCTCCGGGGGCGGCGTTGTCGCTCGGGGTGCCGCCGCCGGGGGCGCCGTCGGCAGTACCGGCACCGCCGCCACCGCCGCCTGGGTTTCCGCCGCCGCCTTCCGAACCTCCGCCGTTTCCACCGGAGTTGCCGCCCTCGCCGGATCCGGGCGCGGTCTGGTTGCCGGGCAGGGCGCTGTCCTGGGCGGCGACGTGTCCGGCCGCGGCCTTCGCCGCCTTCAGCTGATTGTCCGTCAGACTGGCGAATCCGGCGGCGAGTTGGCCGGGCTGGCGGCCGTAGATCTGACCCTGGCCGGGGTCGGTGACGGTGCGCAGGAAGCGGGTGACCGCGCCGGCCTTGTCCTCGGGCAGGCCGCGGGTGGGCACCATGGCGTACTGGACCATGGTCAGCGGGTAGGCCTTGCTGTCCTTGGCGTACGCCGAGTCGCCGTCGCCGTACGGCAGTTGCTGGGTGCCGGTGGCGGCGTCGAGCGGCATGTCGGCGGCGGCGGCCTGCATGGCGCCGATCATCGGAGTGGTGAAGCCGCCTGCGGGGTTGGGGAGTTGGGCTTCGGGCAGGCTCATCGCCTGGGCCTGTCCGGAGTCCATGATGGCGAACAGGGCGCGCTTGCCGTTGTCCTGGCTGATGCACTTGGCGTGCTGGCCCTGGACTTCATCGGGGTTCAGGCAGGACGGCCGGATCTCCAGGGTCATCCGCAGCACCTGGCCGAGGCCGCCGAGCACCGGGTTCCACTCGTACTGCTTCCAGTTGTTCTTGCCGGAGTAGTCCTGCGGCTGGAACGCGTCGACCGGGAAGCCGGGGTAACTGGAGCGCAGGTACTTGGTGTTGACGTGCGCGTCCCACGGGTCGGCGGCGCCCTGGAGGAACTCGGCGGCGTCCGGGTCGGCGGCGATCCAGGTGGTCAGCCGGGTGACCAGGTCGGTGGTGCCGCCGACCACGATCGGGGCGGTGGCGGCGAAGGTGCCGCCGGCCAGGCAGCCGGGCCAGGTGGGGCCGTTGGCGCCGGACGGGTTGAGCTTCAGGAACTCGGGGTCGGCGAACACGCACATCGGGTTGCCCTTGACGCTGTCCGTCCCGTCGTCGGTGCCGAGCCGGTAGCTCTGGGTCAGCATCTTGGCCAGCAGCCGCTGGTTGAGCCTCAGGCTGCGGATCTGCCGGTGGCTGTCGCCGTCGTCGACCAGGAAGACCACCGAGATCGCGCTGTTGGCCAGCGGCGCGTACACGTACGGGCGGCCCGCCGGGTTGCGGTCGGGGATCGAGGTGAGCGCGATGTCGGCGCCGGAGCCGCCGAGGAACGCCGACCGGGCCTGCGGCTCGCCGCCGCCCGAGGTGTACTGGACGGTCAGCGGGTTGCTGCCCTGGCACAGGCCGGTCCGCCACTGCTGGACGGCGCGGTCGGCCATCTCCAGGCCGATCGCGGTGAAGTCGGCGTTCTTGGCGACGCACGCCGCCGGGGTGGGGCCGAAGTCCAGCGGCACCACAACGTGGTTGGCCCAGGAGCAGGCCTCGCCGCTGGCCCAGCGCTTGCCGCCGGTGTTCTCCACGGCCACCACGTTGTCGCTCGCGGTGTTGAACACGCCGTCGGAGTCGACCGAGTGGTCGTCGCAGTTGATCTCGCCGATCGGATACTGGTTCGCGCCGATCGAGTCGCCGCCGTAGTTGGCCTCGATCACCAGCGAGCACTTGTGCTTGGGGTCGCAGCCCAGGGTCTGGCTCTGCTGCGCGGTCCACACCTCGATGTCCGCCTCGCCGCTGCCGTCCGGACGGGTGGCCGCTATCGCCATGTTGGACGGGAACTCGGGCGTGTTGGTGCCGGGCGCGGGCCGCTCCTGGAGGAAGCCCTTGGCCGGGTCGGCGTTGTACAGGCTGGAGCCGTAGCAGTCGGTGACCTTCGGGTCCTCGCCGCGGCACTGGTAGATCCGCACCGGGTAGCGGGCGACCTTGTCGAAGCCGGAGTTCCCGTGCGGGTTCTGCACCACCGGAACGGGCTGGAAGTCGGCGTCCACGGTCGGCGTGAATCCGGTCCAACTGACGTGCAGCACCTGGTTCCCGAGGCCGCTGGTCGGCGTGACGGTGACGGAGCCGCGCGGCCCGCTCGTCCAGGTGAACGGGTCCCAGCGGGGCGGCCCGGGCACGGTCGTACCGGCGGCGGCCTGCGCCTGCTGGACGCCCGTCCCGCCGAGCGGCAGCAGGACGGCCGCGGCGCCCAGCGTCCACGTCAGCACGGCCGCCAGCCAGGCCTGCAACGGGCGTGATCGGGTTCTGGCCCCTGACGGGCGGACTCTCATCGGCACAGCACCTCCGGCGACGGCGCACCGGAGCAGGCACGCACGGATGACAGGGAGCGGAGCGGCGACGTTCGGCGGCTCCGACGATATTCGGCCATTCACGTCTGACCGGATGCTGTCCACCAGGTGTACGAGGCCCCAATTGGTGCTCGAATGAACGAAACTGATGCTCCATCAGCTCACGAACGCGCGTACCGCCCGACCCAGCTGAGTCGGGCGGTACGGGAGTGGCGCTCGTGACGATGCGTCAGGAGGCGGGCGTGTAGGCGACCGTGAAGGAGCCGACGCTCTGGCCCGCGGTGAAGAACGAGGTGCGCAGCTTGCCGTCCAGGTACTGCGCGCCGGCCGGGTCGAGCGTCAGCGAGGAGGCCGACAGGTTCTGGGTGGTGCCGCTCTTGGTGACCACGGTGTCGCCGGCCGGGTCGAACAGCGCGACGGGGGTGGTGGAGCCGTCCGGGACGCCGGTGACCTGCCAGTTGTCGACGGAGAACGCCAACTGGCGGAAGGCGACCGCGCTGCCGGTCCGCGCGTCGACGAACAGCAGGCCGCCGCCGAACTGGATGTTCCCGTAGAACTGGGCGAGGTTGCCGGAGCCGTCGGTGACGGGGAAGCTCGCCGACAGGCCGGTGTTCGCGTCGTACCCGGCGGTCGCGGTGGGCAGCGGCACGGCCACGATGCCCGCCTGCGCGGCCTGCTGGAAGAACGCGTTGCTCTCGCGGATCACCGCGTTGCCGGCCGCGGGCGCGGCCGAGGCGGTGGTCGCGGAGGCGGCGGTGACGGCGATCGCGAGGCCGGTGGCAGCGGCGGCGATCCGGGCGAACGTGCGGGACATCGTGGCTCCTTCGAACTGGGTGCGGGGTACGTCGTGCACGGCGCGTGGGCCGCCGCCCGTCCCCGGTGAACTGCGGGACGGGCGGCGGTGGTTGAGCAGGGCGGAAGGTCAGTGGATGATCGCGCCGCAGCCGGCGCCGGGCAGCGGCAGGAAGCCGTAGCTGATGATGTCGGCGCGGCCGGTCGGGCCGCAGATCCAGCCGGTGGGGCCGAAGATGGCGCGCAGCGCGGTGCCCTGGGTGGTGGTGGCGGTGTAGTCGCCGTCCCGCAGCACGTTGAACAGCACGCGGCCGTAGCTGCCGCCGGCGAAGGCGGGGCTCAGGGTGTTGGTCGAGGTCAGCGGCGCGACGCCGTTGACGTTGCGCAGGGTCAGGGTGCCGCGGTTGTCGGTGCTGGTGGTGTGGCCGTTCAGCTGGCCCACGTAGTGGCCGACGGAGTACGGGAAGACGGCGCCGGGGTCGGTCAGGCGGGAGTCGGTGCCCTCGTTCTCCTCCGGGCCGCTGACGACGCAGGCACCCGGGGTGACGTTGCCGATGGCCTGCAGGAAGAAGGAGCGGGTGCCGGAGCCGCTCTGCGGCAGGTACGCCTTGATGGCGCCGTTGCCGCCGCCGAGCTGCGACCAGTCGGTCTTGACGCAGGTGTAGATGTCGACCAGGTTCGCGGTGGTCAGGTTCGCCGGGGCGAGGCCGCCGGTCGGGGCGGACCAGGTGACCGCGTCCTTCGCGAAGGCGACGAAGTCGTCGCTCGCCGGGTCGGTGGACTGGGCGGCGCGGGAGGAACGGGCGAAGTCCAGGGTGAGGTTGTTGGTGGCGTTCAGCGCGCTGATGCCGGCGCCCGAGCCGTTCGGGCGGGCGATCGTGGAGCCGCCCGACTTCGGGGTGATCGGGCTGGTGCCGGTGGCGTCCCAGCTGTACAGGCGCGGCGTGGTGGTGTCGGTGGCCGGCAGGGTCGCGTTGTAGTCGGTGGAGAACTGGGTGAACAGCGCCTGCGTGGTGTCCGAGCCCACGCCGACGATGTCCTTCGCGGCGGGGAGAGCGGCGGGGTCCGCCATGGCGGGAACGGTGGCAACAGTCGACAGGGCGGCGGTGAACGCAACGGCCGCGAGCGCCTTGGCAGCGGTGTGACGCATGGTCCTCTTCCTCCGAGGGGGATCGTGCCTCGCTGGACCGGACCTGGCGGGGTCCGGTACCGGGCAGCTCCGCGGCTTCCCGGCGGAGTGATCCTCGCCGCTGCCGACCGCCGCCCGGAAGGCTCTCCCGGCTCCCCCGCCCCGCCGTCCGCCCTTGCCGCGCTCTCGCAACCTTGCTGGCCAGCGGGCTGATTGGGGCGCCTTCACCCTTCCTCCCCGCCATGGACACGTTCTTCTCCAGGTGTGCTCACGGGGGCACCTCGGCCATCTCCGCTTCACCCCCGCACCACCGACACCGCCCGGACAGACACGAACCCCCCTCGTGAACATCCGGGAGCCCGTTTCGCACACCTCGACTCACCAGGGATTCCCGGACGTTCGCCACATCCGCCGCACGTGCTCGACGCCCTGCAGGAACCCGGTCACGCTCTGCCGGCACTGGTCGCGCCGCAGGTAGCCCCGGGCGCTGCGGGCCACCGCCTCCCCGCCGCCCGCCCCGGCCCGGGTACTGCGGGCGGGCAGGTACGCGGTCCAGGTCCACTGCCGGTCCTCGCTCTGACTGAGCACGAACCGCAGGGCCGCCCGCTCGGCGAGCAACTCGGCCACACCGGACGCCAGTTCCGGTTCCGAACGGTAGCCCCGGACGGCCGTGGCCAGCCGCCGCCCGTTCGCGGCGACCAGCGACCATCCGGCCCGTCCGTCCGCACCGCGCACCGGCACCAGCCGCGGGCCGCTCACCGCCCGGCCCCGGGCGCGGCGGTCTCCGCCATCCGGGCCAGCAACGCCATGAACCGGCGGAACGCGTTCTGGCACGTCGCGTAACGCTCGTACGCCCGACTGGACTTGACCAGCGGATTACCCCGCACCCCCGGCACCACCCAGGTCCAGCCCAGCCCACCCCGCACATGGGTGATCCGCGCCACCAACGCCGGTCCCAGCGCCACCAGTTCGGCGAACGCCCGCTCGGCGTCCCCGGGGGAGTCGTAGACGGACGAGGACACCGCCACCACCCGCCCGTTCAACGCCTTCAACTGCCACTGGAACCGCCCGTTCGCCGCCCGCTCCGTACCCAGGCCCTCCCCGCGCACCGCCCGCCACCCCCCGGGTCTCCACCGGCCCGAGACCGCCCTCGGCCACGGCGCCGCACGCCCGCCCGCCCCGCACACACGCACGAACCGGACGCACATCGTCACGCCGCGAACGCTATGTGTGCACAGACGACGTCCGGAAGCGGAATCCCTCCTGAGCTGCCTCTGTTCGCCCCGAAGTTCTCCCTTGTTAATGCACCCACCGCCCAGGGATCCGCCAACTGGCGGACGCCCAGGGCGAGTCGGTGGCTGCATTGGCAAGGGAGTCTCAGACCCGGACCGCGACCACCCTGGACGCGTTGTGGGCGCGGCGGGCGTGGTCCACCGTGACCGCCGCCAGGAGCGGGCCCCAGGCCACCAGGGGCAGGTAGCACAGGGTCATGACCACGCCCGCGAGGCCGTGCGGCGAGTCCGGGTTGCTCATGTTGTGCTGCCACGGGCCCATTGCCGCGGACCAGGTCACCGCCGTCACCGCCAGTGCCCCCAGGGTGGCCGGGAACAGGGCCACCCAGGCGGGGAAGATCCGGCCGCCGAAAGCAGGGACCCAACGGGGCACCCGCCGCCCCCAGGGGCGGACCAGGCCGATCGTCAGGAACGCCAGTGCCTCCGCCAGCGCGCTCAGAGCCAGCACGTAGACCGTGCCCCAGCCGGGCATCCAGCGGCCGAACATCCGCTCCAGGTCTCCGTGGAAGCCCACCGGGAGACCCACACCCAGCGCAACCCGCCACAGGCCCGACGGCACCACCGACCAGGCCGCCGCCCGCGCCGCCCGTACGGCCCACCGCGGTGCCGGTTCCATGTTCTCACTCACTGCTCGTCCTCTTCTCGTGCCTGGCCGGCCGACCGCCGGCCACACCGAGGACTCTGCTGCCCGCCCCCACCCCGCCGGCAGATGCCGAACGGCCAAGCCCCGGGCCGGAGATGTGCCGATCGGCACACCCGCACCCGGCCCGGTCGCCCCTAGGGTGATCACATGAACGGGGACCAAGGGGCAGCCGCGTACACGCGAGAGCGCCCCACCACAACAGCAGCACCCGCCGGAGTGCGCTTATGAGCAGCGAACTCCTTTGGGGCGCAGCGGGGTTCGCGGTGTCCGGAGCGGTGATCACGTGGGCGCTGTACCGGCCCCGACGGACCGAACCGGCGGCGGCGCTCTCCGTCGCGCTCAGTCTCGCCGCCGGGTGGGCCGGTCCGTACCGTGCCGGGGCGCCCGCCGTGGGGCTGGCCGGAGTGGTCGAACTCGCCGCGCTGCTGGGCCTGGTGGCGCTCGCGGTCCGGCACGGGCGGCACCGCTCGGCGCTGTGGCCGGCGCTGGCCACGCTCGGCTGGCCGATGCGCTTTGTCGGCTTCGAGCCGCCGCTGTTCACGTTCGGCGCCCTCGCGGTGGCCGTCGCCTGCACGGTCGGCCGCTACCTGCACTCGCTCGACCGTCAGCGCGAGCGGGCCGTGGCCGCCGCCCGGCACGCCCAGCGGCTCGAACTCGCCCACGACCTGCACGACTTCGTCGCCCACGACGTCAGCGGGATGGTCGCGCTGGCGCAGGCCGGGGCGCTGCTCGCCGAGCAGTCACCGGACCGGGCGGCCGCGCTGTTCGCCCGGATCGAGCAGGCCGGGCAGCAGGCCCTCTCCTCGCTGGACCGCACGGTCGACCTGCTGCGCACCCCCGACCGGCCCGAGGACGGTTCCGACCGCACGACACACCGCAGCCTGGACGAACTCCCGGAGCTGGCCGCCCGGTTCACGGCCACCGGCGGCCCGACCGTCCAACTCGCCATCGACGCAGGCCCGGTGGGACGTGAGTGTGCCGCCACCGTCCACCGGATCGCCGTCGAGGCACTCACCAACGTCCGCCGCCACGCCCCGACCGCCCGCACCGTCCGGATCGAACTCGCCCACACCGGCGACGGGTTGGAGCTACTCGTGCACAACGACGGCCCGTCCGCCGCCCGGCGTTCGCGTTCGCGCGGCGGTCACGGCCTGGCGGGTCTGGCCGCCCGGGTCGAGGCCCTCGGCGGCACGTTCCACGCCGGCTCCGTCCCGGACGGCTGGCAGATCACCGCCGCCTTCCCGCAAACCCCACATGCCCCGACCCCTCACCCGGAGACCCCGTGACCATCCGGATCCTGCTCGCCGACGACCACGAGGACATCCGCACCGCGTACCGGATCATCCTCGACGCCCAGCCGGACATGCAGGTCGTCGCCGACGCCCCCGACGGCCGCACCGCCCTCCAACTCGCCCGCCGGATACGGCCGGACGTCGTTCTCGCGGACATCCGCATGCCACACCTCGACGGCCTGGACCTCACCTGCCAACTGGCCGGCCCGGACGTCGCCGACCCGCTCCGGGTGGTCGTCGTCACCACCTTCGACCTCGACGAGTACGTCCACACGGCGCTCCGCCACGGGGCCAGCGGCTTCCTGCTCAAGCGCTCCAGCCCCGCCCTGCTGGCAGAGGCGATCCGCGCCGCGATGGCCGGAGACACCCTGATCAGCCCGCAGTTGACCCTCCGACTGCTACGCCACTACGCCCCGCCGGAGCCGTCCCAGCAGGCCCCGCGCGAGGCCCTCAGCCCGCGCGAGCGGCAGATCGCCGAGCTGGTCTCGGACGGCGCGACCAACGCCGAGATCGCGGCCGACCTGTTCCTCTCCCCCGGCACCGTCAAGAACCACCTGGCCAACATCCAGCGCAAACTCGCCACCCGCAACCGCGTCGGCATCGCCGCCTGGGCGCTGTCCCACCGCGCGCGCCACTGACTCCCGCGCTCAGTGGAACAGCTTCAGGCCCGCCGGGGTGAGCGCCCAGTCACCGAGCGGGTTCTCGCCGATCCGCACCGCGTACAGCACGCCCTGCGCCCCGAAGTGGAACACGGCGACCGGGGCGTCCCGGTCCTCGCTCGCATAGCCGAGGGTCTTCGGGGCGTCCGGCGCCGGATCGCCGTACACCACCGAGGGCTCACCGAACTCGGCGATGACATCGGCCAGTTGACGGCGGTCCTCGGCCCAGTCCAGCACCCGGTCCAACAGCTGCCGCAACTCCTCACCGCCCAGCGCCCGGTCCAGCCGCAGCCAGCCCCGCCGGTGGGCGTCCTCGCCGTACTGGGAGGCGACCAGCGGCGGGTCGGCCTCGCCGAAGCTGCCGCGCAACAGGGTGGAGATGGTGCGGGAGTTGGTGTCGGCGATCCAGCACGTACCGCGCTCGCCGTCCGGGTCGGCGGCGGCCAGCGTGTTGAGCAGTTCGACCACGGCCGCCGTACCGCCGAAGAGTTCGGGGTGCCGGACGGCCTGGTTGAGCGAGTCGAGCAACTCGGCCCGCCGGGCCTCGCTCAGCTGCGGCCGGACGGCGTCCCCATCGGTGATCGAGTCGGCGATCGGGGCGGGGGGAAGGTGGCTGGTGGGGGAACTCATGAGGTCCAGTGTGCCGGGTTGCCGGCCATTCGGCGGCAAATGGGGCAGCGCGTCCGCCGCCCGCGTTCCAGCACCCGTGCGAGGACGGTGAGTTCGAGCACGACGGCGTGGCGGACGCCACTACACGCATAGAGCGCCACTCCGGGCAGGAGTGGCGCTCTTCGGCGTCGTGCGCGGGGAGTTACTGCCCCCAGGTCCCGGTGGACCAGATCGCGCCGCCGCCGCGCTTGTAGATGACGAAGTTGCCGTCGTCCTGGAGCAGGGCGTACGCGCCGGGGCTCCACGAGGTACCGGTGGACCAGATCGCGTCCGTCAGTTGGGCGGCGGGCTTGTAGAGCACCAGGTTGCCGTCCTCCTGCATCTGCAGCATGGCTCCGGGGTTGCCCCAGGTGCCGGAGGACCACAGCACCTTGTCGTCGCGCTTGCGGTACATCACGATGTTCCCGTCCGGCTGGACGACCAGCCAGACCGAGGCGGACTGGGTCCACGAACCCGAGGTGATCAGCCCCCGCGACCCCGGGATCCCGGGGCAGAAGGCGGACGGCGTCTCGAAGGTGTAGGTCGACCAGCCTCGGCCGTCGGTCGCGACCGAGAGGGTGCCGCCCGGGTAGAGCCGCACGACGCCGCTGCGCTGCCCCTGGGTGCCGGAGGACCAGAGCGCGCCGCCGGTCTCCGCGCTGCCGCCGGCCTGGTACACCACGAAGTTGCTGTCGGCCTGCAGGACGGCGTAGGCGCCGGGGTGGCCCGAGGTGCCGCTGCTCCAGATCACGTGCTTCGGGCCGCCCGTGGAGTTGAGCAGGTAGAGCACCAGGTTGCCGTCGGCCTCCATCACCAGGCTGGAGACCTTGTCCATGGCGACCAGGCTGTCACCCGACCGCAGTTCGCGCCCCCGGTAGAGCTCGACCGAGCCCGGCCACGGGTCCTGCGACAGCGTGCACTTGGGCGACGGCGGCACCGGATCGGCGGCCTGGGCGGTCGGCACCAGGCCGACCATGGCGGCGGCGGCCAGCAGGCCGGCCGCCGCAGTACGGATCACGCGTCGACGCATGATCTCCCCCCTCGGGATCTTGCTCCGATGTTTCGATCGCGAAGATAACACGCACCAAGCTGATGCAATGTCACCACCCTGTGTGGGTAAAGTCCTTCGCCGGACCCGCGGCCGCCGACCCCGGCCCCTCACGCATCGCCCGCAAACCGGTACTATCTTCGACAGCTGCGCGAGTTTCTCCACACCGCGCACCTCCACCCGCACTTGCCGAGCAAGCCCGGCCACCGGCCGTTCTGGCGCTCCTCCGCAACGGGCCAGCCACCGCAGGAACAGGTCCAACTCCCGCTCCCTCACGGCTATTTCAGACCATCGAAGCCAGCAAAAGCCCGTCGCCGCAAAGGAATATCATGCGCCCCACCCTGTTCACCGTCGAACGACCCGCCCCCGGCCGCCTGAGCACCATGGCCCGCCCACGCGGCGGCGAGTGGCTGGCCGACGAGTTGGCGGCCCTCGCCGCCGCCGGGGTCACCGACCTGGTCAGCGCCCTGACCGCACCGGAGTGCGCCGAACTCGGCCTCACCGCCGAACCGGAGCTCGCCGTCGCGGCCGGCCTCCGCTTCCACAGCCTGCCGATCCCGGACTTCACCACCCCCGACCACGCCCAAATACGGCCCACACTCGATGAGTTGACGGGAATCCTCCGGTCCGGCGCCCACCTGGTGTTCCACTGTCGCGCGGGCATCGGCCGGTCCTCCCTGCTCGCGGCATCCGTGCAGATCCTCGACGGCCTGGACGCCGACACCGCCTGGGCACGCATCGCCCGCGCCCGCGGCCTCGCCGTCCCGGACACCGCCGAACAGCGCGCCTGGACCGACTCCCTCACGCCCTCCCCCTGACCTGGCGTTCAGATGATTTGCCCGTGTCGCGCCGCCCGCGCGCTCGCGGGCGGAGCGGGCCCGCCTACCGTCGGAAGCTCCGGTCACCGTGCGTGGTGACGATGGACCCAGACGGTGGACTCATGGGAGGGCCGAATGCCCGCGTCGGAGAACCGGTCCGAGCGCCGATCGGCGGCTCCGCGCAGGGGGCTGCTCTGGCGGGTGGGCGAGTGGTGTGCCCGGCATTCGGTGGTGGTGATCGTCGGCTGGCTGCTGGTGCTGGCGGGCGCGCAGATCGCCAACCGGACCGTAGGTGGTGCGTATTCGGACGATTTCTCGTTGTCCGGTACGCAGTCGCAGAACGGCCGTGAGGTGCTTCAGGCGCACGAGCCGTCCGCGGGCGGGACGAGCGCGCAGGTGGTGCTGCACGACGACCAGCCGCTGACGGACTTCCAGGCCCAGGTGAACCAGGCGGTGACGTCCCTCCAGCACCTGCCGCACGTGCTGTCCGCGCAGGATCCGTTGCCACCGCAGGGGCAGAGCGCGCCGCCCGGCGGCCCGCTCTCCTCCGACGGGCGTACGGCGTACATCACGGTGCGGTTCGACGCCAATCCGACCACGTTCGGCGACGACTACCTGTCACAGGTGGACACCGCGGTGGCGCCGCTGCGGCAGGCGGGGGTGCAGGTCGAGTACGGCGGTCCGCTGGGCGAGTTGGCGCGGCCGGCGCCGGACGACCGGGTGAGCGAGCTGATCGGGTTCGCGGTGGCGGTGCTGGTGCTGCTGATCGGTTTCGGCAGCGTGATCGCGGCCGGTCTGCCGCTGGTCAGCGCGCTGGTCGCGGTGGTGGTGGGCCTCGGGCTGCTGGGTCTGCTGGCGGCGCTGACCACGTTCGCGACGGTCGCGCCGACACTCGCCACGATGATCGGACTGGGCGTCGGCATCGACTACGCGCTGTTTCTGCTGACCCGTCACCGGCAGAACCTGATGGACGGTTCGGACCCGCCGACGGCGGCGGGCCACGCGGTGGCGACCAGTGGCCGGGCGGTGCTGATCTCCGGCTGCACGGTGGTGATCGCGCTGGCGGGCCTGTCGGTGTCGGGCATCGCCTTCATGGCGAAGCTGGGCCTGGCCGCGGGTGTCACGGTGGTGACGGCGGTGTGCGGCGCGCTGACGCTGCTCCCCGCGATGATGGGCCTGATCGGCCGCCGGATGGATCGTTTCACCGTGCGCACACCGGTCGCCGAGGGCACCGGACCGGACGGCGCGTCGCCGACCGGCATGTGGCACCGCTACGCGCGCCGGGTCGAGCACCGTCCGTGGTGGTACCTGGCAGCGGGGCTGGTGACGGTGCTGGTGCTGGCGATTCCGCTGCCGTCGATCCAGCTCGGGCACATCGACGACGGGGCGGACCCGGTGTCGTTCACCGACCGGCGGGCGTTCGACCTGATGTCCGCCGCGTTCGGGCCCGGCTCCAACGGGCCGCTCACCGTGGTGGTCGACCAGACCGCCGTCCCGGCCGCGGACCGTCCCGCGCTCGCGTCCTCCGTGCAGCAGGCGCTGACGAACGTCCCGAACGCGGCGAGCACCGCGCCGTTGCAGACCAGCGGCGACGGTGACGTGCTGTTCACCACCGTCACCCCGGCGCAGGCCCCGCAGGACGAGGACACCACCGACCTGGTGGGCCACCTCGCGGACACCGTGCTGCCGAACGCCGTCAAGGGAACGGCCGCCGCCACGTACGTCACCGGCACCACGGCGGCGCAGGTGGACTTCCTGGATCTGGTGGCGAGCCGGCTGCTGCCGATCATCGCCGTGGTCGTCGCCCTCGCTTTTCTGATCATCCTGCTGGTGTTCCGGGCGCCGCTGGTCGCGTTGAAGGCGGCGATCCTCAACCTGGTGTCGATCGCCGCCTCGTACGGCGTGCTGGTCGCGGTGTTCCAGTGGGGCTGGGGCGGGCCGGCGCTCGGGGTGGCGGGCAAGGTCCCGATCGAGAGCTACGTGCCGATGATGATGTTCGCGATCATCTTCGGCCTCAGCATGGACTACGAGGTGTTCCTGCTGTCCCGGGTGCACGAACGCTGGCTGGTGACGGGCGACAGCCGCGGCGCGGTGGCGCACGCGCTGGAGACCACGGCGCGGGTGATCACCTGCGCGGCCCTGATCATGGTCAGCGTGTTCGCCGCGTTCATCGTCAGCGACAACGTGGTGATCAAGATGATGGGCCTCGGCCTCGCCGTCAGCGTGCTGATCGACGCGACCGTGGTGCGACTGCTGATGGTCCCGGCGGCCATGACGCTGCTCGGCAACGCCGCCTGGTGGACGCCCCGGTGGATGGACCGGGTGCTCCCGCACATCGACACCGAAGGCTCCAACACAGCACCTCCCCCGCGGAGTTGATCTCTCCTCCGAATCCGACTGCACACGTCCCGCTTGTGCGCGAACCGTGAAGTCGGAACGACCCGCCCCCTTGTCAGCTCCACCGATCCTCCCTACCTTCGTGATCCAGGACGTCGGCCCCACCGGGCCGGGCGGTCCTCGGCGTCCGCCGACCCGCGGCGGCGGCCGGAGACACCACACGACCTGGAGGCGTCACATGCCCGTTGCCACCCTCACCGAGATCCGCGATGCCGGCCCGCTGCTGGTCGACGACGACAGCCTCCTCTTCGAGGACGACGACCGCGCCGACCACGACCCCACCGCCTGCCTGGTCGACCCGTGGGTGACCGCCACTACCCGCATCGCCTGCGACCGCTGACGGTGACCGGGCCCATCGCCGGCCGCCGCGCCTGGTCCGACGACATCTGGTCGTACCTGCTCGATCCGCGGATGCCGGCGATGGAGCACGGTTGGAAGCTCCACATCTCCGCTCGCCCCAGCACGCTTCACACCGTCCTCGCCCTCGTCCTGCCGGTGCTGGAGCAGCACGTCTGCCACGCCAAGTGGGCCCGCGACCCGGACACCCTGCGCACCCTCAACTCCGGTACCGAGAACGCCGCTTCGGTCGGCAAGGCATTCACGATCTACCCCGCCCCGGACGAACTCCGGCCGCTGGCCCACGCGTTGACCGCCGCACTGCACGGACACCTCGGCCCGCAGATCATCAGCGATCGCCGCCTCGACCCCGACGCCCCGGTGTACTACCGGTACGGCCCGTTCACCGGCGACTACCGCACCGGCCGCAGGGGGCGCCTCGAATCCGTGATGACCGGCCCCGACGGCCGGGTCTTCGACGGCCTGGCCGGCACCACCTACCGCTGCCCGCCCTGGGCCGAGGACCCGTTCGCCCCGCCCGCACCCGCCACCAACTCAGGCTTCGGCGGCGGCCGTTACCGCGTCACCGGCGGCATCACCCGCAAGCCGCAGGGCAACGTGTACCGCGCGCTCGACCAGGTCACCGGCACCACCGTGGTGGTCAAGCAGGCCCGGGCGTACGTCGCCGAGGACGCCCACGGCACCGACACCCGCGACCGCCTGCGCCACGAGCGCGCAATACTCGACCTGCTCGTCACCACCCCCGGCCTGCCCCGCGCGCTCGACTACTTCCGGCACCGCGACGACGAGTACCTGGTGATGACCAGCTGCGGCGACCGCGACCTGCGCCGCGAGGTCCAGACCCACGGCCCCTACCGCGACGCCGAGTTGGGCCCACGCCGGCTGCTCCCGCTGGCCCGCGAACTGCTCCGCATCCTGGACGGCATCCACCGCCGGGGCGTGGTCGTCCGCGACCTCAAGCCCAACAACGTGGTCCTCACCCCCGACGGCCGCTGCCACCTGATCGACTTCGGCACCAGCGCCGTCCACGGCACCGGCCCCGCCGGCTCCACCCCCGGCTACAGCGACCCCGTGGTCCGGCCCGACACGGCTGCTCAACCCGCCGACGACTACTACGGCTTGGGCATGACGCTGCACTTCGCCGTCACCGGAATGGACCCGGTGATCGTCGACCCCGACCCGGCCGTCAACCGCGAACGCACCCTTGCCGCCCTGGAGTTCGCCCTCCCGGGCACCGTGCACCAGCAAGCCCGCGCCCTGATCGCCGAGTTGACCGACCTCGACGCGACCGCCCGCACGGCGGGCGCGGCCCGCCTCCGCAACGCCGAACCGGCCGCCACCGCCCAGAAGTTTTCGGGCCCGCGCCTCTCCCCCGACCTCCTCGCCGAAATCCTCGACCACACCACCGCGTACTGTGTCGCCGAGGCCCGGCGGATCGCCGACCCCGAACTCTCCGCCCGCGCCGCCGTCCCGACCCCGATCGACCTCTACAGCGGCAGCGCGGGCCTCGGCCTGGAGCTCCTCCACCACCTCGACCGCCCGGGCGTCCGCGACGCCGTCACCGCGCTCGCCGACTGGACCGCACGCCAAACCCGCACCCTGCCACCGGGGTTGTACTCCGGCCGCACCGGCGTCGATCTCTTCCTCACCGCCGCCGGACTCCCGCCCGGGCCCGCCATCGCCCTCCCCGCGCACGGCCCCGACGGCAGCGGCCCGCCCGAGGCCGACCTGATCGACGGCATCGCGGGCATCGGCCTCGGCCACCTCCACCTCGCCCGCGACGAAACCCGCCACGACGCCCCCCACGACGCCCGCCACGACGCCCGCCACCTCGCCGTCGCCGCCGCCTGCCACGACCTCCTCACCACCGGCCGCGCCCGCCTCGCCCCCACCGCCTCACCGCGCCCGGGCGACGCCGCACTCACCCAGGGCCTCGCCCACGGCGACGCCGGAGTCGCGTACTTCCTCCTCGAGTACGCCCACACCACCGCCGACCCGACCGCCCTGGAGCACGCACACCGCGCCTGCTCGCAGCTCGCCGCCGCCACCCCCGCGATCATCGACGCCGCCAACCACCCTGCGGCCACCCGCCGTTACGGCTCCTGGTGCCGGGGCCTGGCGGGCATCGGCACCGTCCTGGCCCACGCCGCGGACCTGCTCGCCGACCCCACGTACCGCACCCTCGCCGAACAGTCCGCCCGCACCTGCCTGGCCATCGCCCCGCGGATGCCCCTGGTCACCCAGTGCTGCGGCCTGGCCGGGGTCGGCAGCCTGATGCTCCAACTCTCCCCCGCCGCCGAAGAGTTCCACGCCGCCGCCACCACCGTCGCCACCCTCCTCCTCACCCGCACCGCCGGCCCCCCGCCCCACCCCGTCTTCCCCGACCCCGGCCTCACCCGCCCCGCGTTCCCCTACGCCACCGGCACCGCGGGCGTCCTCACCTTCCTCCGCCGCCTCGCCGACCCCACCGAGCCCGCGCCACTCCCCTGACGATGACGGCCGGCCGCTTCAGGCCCGCGCAGCCGCGTCCGCCATCATCCGCAGCAGGTCGGAGAGGTCCCGCTCGAAGGTGAACTCTCGCAGCAGCGTGGTCCATTGACCGTTCTCCCGGCGCCACACATAGCTGTACCGGGCCGGGGCGCCGCCACCCTCGGTGCGGTACATGATGACCGTTCCCTGGTCGCCGTGCCGGCTGGTCGCCACGAACCGGACGTCGTCGATGCTGTCGCCCACCCGCATGCCCTGTTCCCGCAGGCTGCGGAAGCGGGCCATGAAGTCGGCCTTGGTCAGCACCACCGAACGCCCCGCCTCGTCGACCCGCACGTTCTCGAACTCCGAGTCGTAGAGCGCGTCGAGCGCATCGACGTCCATGGCCAGCCCTGCGGCCAGGTACGCCCGCATCCGCTCCACCAATACCTCGTCCATGTCCCGTTCCCCTGCCGATCGTCGCCCTGAGCGCCTCGGCCCACGTGCCGCAGCGCCTCCTGTTGACGACCACGATGGCGCGCACCGCCGTCAGGTCACCGGCATCTCACCGTCAACCCGCTGTCAGCGGTGGCGTATCCTGTCCGGTTCGCCACTGGGGCGCACGCCGACCGCGCGGTCGGCCGAGTGGCGGGAGACCGACATGATCACGAAACTGT
Source organism: Kitasatospora sp. NPDC004614 (assembly GCF_042873675.1). Lineage (NCBI taxonomy): Bacteria > Bacillati > Actinomycetota > Actinomycetes > Kitasatosporales > Streptomycetaceae > Kitasatospora > Kitasatospora sp. NPDC004614. Next base: position 80,477 of record NZ_JBIALR010000007.1, on the reverse strand, counting down.
GGGACCGGGTGCTGCACCAGCGCGGCGCGTATTCGAAGCCGGCGATAGCGAACGGCTCGGTGCTGGTGCACGAACGGCACACCCGCCTGGTCTGCCTCGACCTGGCCGACGGAGCCCTCAAGTGGGATGTCCCGGTGGGAGATTGGCCCGATCGTCCGGTGGTCGTCGGCCCGCGCGTCCTGGTGCTCTCGCAGGGGTTGCGCTGTCTCTCCCTCGCCACGGGCGAGGTCCTCTGGCGTGACGAGGTGGAGCGGTACACCAGATATCTCGCCGTGGCCAACAACGTGGTGCTGACCGGCGGTTGGCGCGGCTACTCACCCCTACAGGCCTTCGACCTGACGGACGGCCGGCTCCGCTGGCAGACGCCCGAACCCGTCCGCACCCAGCGGCCGATGGTGTGGGGCGACGGGCTGCTGCTCGGCAACGAAACCCGGGCCTGGCTGATCGACCCGCGCACCGGCCGGGAACAGCAGTCCTGGCAGCTCCCCGAGCCCCTCCGGGACGCCGAGCTGCGGGGGCTGTTCACCGTCCTCGACGCCGACCGCTGCGCGGTCCGCTGCGGCACCTCGTCCGTCGCCGTCCTCCAACGCAACAGCGCCGAAGCGGAGTTGCTGCACACCCACGACGGCCCACTGCTGCCAGAGGCCCCCGTGCTCGCCGACGGCCTGCTGTGGCTGCGCCGCCAACGCGGCATCGGCGCCCTCGCCGTGGACCCGTCCGACGGCACGGTCGTCCACCGGATCGACGCTCAACTCCACCTCGCCCACGGCGTCTTCCCCCCGGCCGCCGCCGTCACCGAGGCGGGCACCGTCCTCCACCCCGACGGCACCACCACCCGCCTCGGCGCACGCATCTCCGCAGTCCAGGACCTCGGCGATGGCCGCCTGCTCGCCCTCACCCGCAACAGCCTTCGGGTGTACCGAATCTGACGCCCAATCAGCGCCAGTCAACGGAAGGGTCCGGGAACCACACATACCCGTCCCGCCGCCAGCCCGGCGCCTGCGCACCCAGCCGGACCCGCAGATCGTCCCAACTCCGCGCCGGACCCGCCGTCCAGGCGCGTTCGGCGAGGCCGGGGAGGCGTGGCAGCAGCAGGAACGACAGGTCGTCGGCGTCGTTCACGCTCTCGCACCAGATCGCCGCCTCGAACCCGGCGGCCTCGAACCCGGCCTCCGTGTCGATGCCCACGATGGGCCCGGTGCAGGACAGTTCGACGGTCGCCGGCGGGTAGCCCCGGTGCCCGAGTCGGCTGCGCCGCTCCTCGTCCTCGCCCTCGACCGTCTCCGCGTAGGGGCGGTCGAGGTGGGTGCGGCCCGAGGGGGAAAGGATGACGCCGGCGCGCTGCTCGGCCATCAGCTCGGTGCCCCCTGCCGCGTCGCCGGCCGACGCGAGGATCATCTCGGCCAGCTGCGGCGGGAGCATCGCCATGAACGGGGCGTCCGGATCCGGCGCCAACTCCTCGTCGATCCACAGCTGGACGACCTCGCCGGGGGCACTCGGCGTCCGGACCGTCTCCTGCCAGCCGATCGGTTCCTTGCCGTGGGCGCGCACGCGTTCCCGGACGCGGGTCACGAACTCGCGGCGGTCGGCGGTCGGCATCCCGAACGGCTCGTCGCCGCCGATGTGCACGAAGCGTCCGGGGGTGAGGGCCGCGAGCTCGGCGAGGACGTCGTCGACGAACTGCCAGACCTGCTCGCGCCCAGGCTCCAGCCACACCGGCCGGAACTCGCCGGCCATCAGCTTCGCCATCAGCTCCTGGGGCGTGCTCGGCACGGCCGTCGGCACCGCCGAGCACCGGTCCGGGTGGGCGAGGATCGCGGCGGTGCTGTGACCGGGCATGTCGATCTCGGGCACGACGGTGACGTGGCGCGCCGCCGCCAACGCCCGCCTCGCCGACCGCGTCGTCGTGGTCGACCGGGGCCGCACCGTCCAGACCGGAACCTGGACCGAACTCGCCCACCACGACGGCCCGTTCCGCGAACTCCCCACCCTCCAGGCCGACCGCACCATCCCCGCCCGGCGCCCCGCGTAGCCGCCGCCCCACCCCGTTCGCCGTCCTCCCCGGGACGACGAACGGGTGATTGGCAATCAGGGCGACCCGGGCGTCCGGAGTGTTGGCCTATGCCCGGATTGTCCGGGTTCTAGCCTGCCGGGGGAGGTTGTCACATGATGATTATCAGAGCGTCACAATTCGGCACGAATGCCGCGTCCTCACACCCGCACCCACAAGGACGGCGGTCCGGCCGGCGCCGCTGTTTAAGCGCAGCTGCCATCGGCTGCGTCGTGGCGGCGGGATCGCTGGTGTGGATTCCCTCTCCCGCTTCGGCGGCGACGGTGGACATCCGCACGGTCTGCACCGCCTCGTCCACCTCGGGCACGACCATCACACTGACCGGCGACTGCACCACCACGGACAACCTCACCATCCCGGACGGGTACACCCTGGACGGCGCCGGCCACACCATCACCGCGACCGACACTTCCCTGGCCGACCCGCTGATGGGCGCGGTGCTGAGCAACGCCACCGGCGCCACCACAATGAACATCAAGAACCTGACGGTGCAGGGCAATTACCTGCCCCGGGATCCGGACGACTCCCGCACCAACGCGGCCTACTTCGGCATCAGGTTCCTGTCCGCGTCCGGGTCGCTGACGAACGTGACGGTCATCGGCATCACCCGGCACCAGACCTACAACTTCGGTCAGGGCATCATGGTCGACGCCACCAGCGGCGGCCCGCAGACCGTGACGGTCACCGACGTCAACGTGGCGGATTTCCAGAAGAACGGGCTGACCGCCAACGGCGCCGCGACCATGAACGTCACCGGCTCCACCCTCGGCCCGCCGGACATGAACATCCCGCTGCCCCCGCCGCCGATCACCGGCAACATCGCGCAGAACTCGGTCCAGTACTTCAACTCCGGCGGCACCTTCACCAACAACACCGTGCTGACGTACACGGCCAACAACTCGGCGAGCAGCTCCACCGGAATGCTGCTGTTCACCGCGAACAACCTGACGGTCGACCACAACACGATCGCCGGCCCGGACGGCGCGGACGTCGGGATCAACGTCACCGGCGGCACGAACATCACCATCTCCTACAACGACATCAGCCGCTCGCCCATCCAGCCGCCGCTGCGCGACTTCTGGGGGTACGGCATCGCGGGCTACTCCGGCGCCGCCGCGACCACCACGCTGATCTGCAACACCTTCTCCGGCTGGAACCAGAACCTGTTCGGCGGCCTGACCCAGCCGCCGTGCATCACCACCCCGTTCCTGCACGACGGCACCGTCGGCGTCCCCTACTCGGACGTGGTCGAGGCGACCACCGAGAACCCGAACCCGCAGCTCACCTGGACACTCGTCGCCGGTGAACTCCCCCCGGGGCTGACGCTGAACCCGGACGGCACGATCACCGGCACCCCCACCGCGGCGGGCAGCTACACGTTCACCGTCCAGGTCTCGGACCCCGTCGACGGCACCTCGACGCGCGAGTACACCATCGTCATCAACCCGGCGGCTCCGGGACTGTCGCTCGCCAAGACCGCGACCGCCACGGACGCGGAAGGCCGGCCGATCACCGAACTCACCGCGGCCGGTGACGTCGTGACGTACGCCTTCGACGTCCTCAACAACGGCAATGTGCCGCTGACCGAGCTGGCGATCAACGAGATCGAGTTCTCCGGCACCGGCCCGCTCGGCCCGGTCACCTGCGCCCCCACCCCGCTGGGCGGCACCCTCGACGCGGGAGCCTCCACCCACTGCACCGCCACCTACACCACCACCGAGGCCGACATCACCGCCGGCGGCACCCTGCACAACAACGCCACCGCGTCCGGCCTGCAGCCCGACGGTGTCACCCTCACCTCCGGGTCCGCCGGCACCGCGCTGCCGATCACCCCGACCGGCCCCACCCCTTCCCCCACCCCCAAGCCCACTCACACCCACAAGCCCACCCACAAGCCCACCCACAAGCCCTCGCGCGGCCCCCACCCCGAGGGCCCGTCCGTGGACACCGGCGGCTCACTGGCCCTCACCGGCGCATCGCCCCTGGCCTGGGCAGTCACCGGCGCGGCAACGCTGCTGGCGACCGCCACCGGACTGGCCACCCTCACCCTGCGACGCAGAAAGCGCCGCCACTGACCCACCTCGTCCCATCTGATCCCGCACCGCCCGCCGCCCCCCAGGGCCGGCGGGCGGTCGTGTCGAGGAGCAGCAACGCCCATGACCTTGACCCGCCGCGCCGAATGGCTGGTGCTGCTCCTGGCCGCCATCTCCCTGACCGGCGCCGCCCTCCTCGGCCACTACGCCCTCACCCACCACGACCACCTCGCGCCCGAGGTGGGCGTCGACATGAACGGCAGGCCCGTCCAGCTCGACCCCGGCGCCGAACTCCCCCCGGAGCAGCACCGACAACAGGACGCGAAGCCCGACGGCGCAGGCCGCTTCATCGTCCCCTCGGTCGGCCTCGACGTCCCCCTGGGCACCATGAACGAGGTCGCCGGCTCGGTCGTCCCCCCTGGCTTCACCGCCGCCTACCGCATCACCAACCTCGGCACCCCCACCGCCCCCGACGAGGGCACCGTCTACGTGGCCATGCACTCCCTCCGCCGGGGCGCCGTCGGCCCCGGCAACTACCTCTTCGCCACCGAAACCGGCACCTCCAACGTCGCCCCCGGCGCCATCATCGACGTCAGCAACACCCCCTACGTCGTCGACCGGGCCACCACCATCCCCAAATCCGACCTCCCGAACGACACCACCATCTGGTCCGACATCCCCGGCCGCCTGGTCGTCCTCACCTGCCTCGAAAAACCCGACAACACCCCCGCCGTCGACAACTTCGTCATCACGGCCCACCTCGCCCCACCCGACAGCAGCGCCCAGTGAGGCAGCAGCCCCCCGGCCGAACTCCCGGCTCTCGGCCGCCGCCCAGTGTCGCTGCGCGCGTCAAGTCCGCTGCCGGTGGTCAGTCGATCCGGCGGAGAGCCTGCTGGAACGCCCTCGCGTGACCGGCTTCGTCGCGGGCGTTGTCGCGGAAGAGATCTGCCGCTTCGAGGTCACCTGCGGCTCGGGCACGCTTCGCGAAGGTCGGGTACATGAAAGTCGCCTCGTAGTTCTCGCCGGCGATGGTCCCGTGCAGGTTGGTCCGGGTGTCCTTGACGAATCCGAACAGGACGGCTTCGCCGGCGAAGTGCTCGTGCAGCTCGACCGAAGCGGTGCCGGTGAACAGTGCGGCCACCCGCGCGTCTCCGGACTGCGCGGCCTGCTCGGCAAAGGCCGTGTAGCGGGCGAAGGCGAGCGCCTCGCCGTGCAGGGCGGCGTCGAGGTTCGCCAGGGTCCGGGCCGCGTGCACCTGCGGCGGGCCTGCGGGCACCGGGACCTGGTCGGCCTGGGGCGGGGCGGGAACCTGTCCCTCTCCGGTCTGCAGGACGTGGAGCGCGGCCTTGAACGCCTCGTTGTGGCCGGCCTCGTCCTTCGCGATCTCCGCGAACAGCGCCGCCGCGTTCAGGTCGCCGTCCTGCTCGGCCTCCCGGGCGAACTGCGGATACATCGTGGTCGATTCGTACGTCTCTCCTTCGATGGCAGCAGCGAGGTTGGCCGCCTCATCGCCGATCAGGCCGTCGAGCAGTGCCTCCTCGTGGAAGTGCTCGTGGAGTTCCACCTCGGCGGTGCGGCGGTAGAGGTCCGCGACAGCGGGCAGATGCTCCCGGTCCGCCTGGTCGGCGTAGAAGGTGTAGGAGGCGTTCGCGAAGGCTTCGCCCCGCATCGAGGTCTGCAGATCGGTGAGGGTCTGCGGGTTGAGCCGGTGGACGGACTGCGGGGCGGCGACGGCGGTGGCCGGGGCGCCGACGGCCAGCAGGCAGGTCCCGATCGCGAGCAGGTGACGGACGGAAGGCAGCACGTTCTTCTCCCAATGAGAAACGGAGTGGGGGCTGCTCGCATCGAAGCAGACGCATCGTCCACGATCGAGATTTCTGCTCCGTTCGCCGTACGTCGGGGCCCGGCAGTCCGGCGGCATGTCCATGACGGACCGGCGCCCTCGCCTTTCGCGCCGGGGCGGCCCGTCGGCCAGCTCTACTCCTTCGACAGCGCGGAGCTGATCGGCGCGCCCGAGCGGCCGTCCGGCAGCGGGCACCGCGAGCTGACGGCCGCCCTGGACCACGCGGCGGCGCACGACGTACTCACCGTCGTCGCGGCCGGCAACCAGGGCCGGCTGGGCAGCTCCGTCCTGACCCGCCACCACTGGACCATCCCGGTCGTCGCCTACGACACCCGGAACCGCCCGATGGACCTCTCCGACCTCGGCAGCTCGATCGGCACCCACGGCCTCGGCGCACCGGGCCGGGCCGTGGTGCACCTGAACCCCGGCGAGCGCCCACTCGCCCTCGCGGGCACCAGCGTGGCCGTCCCCTTCGTCACCGGAACCCTCGCCCTCCTGCTCTCCTGCTTCCCCCGGGCCACCCCGTCCGAAGTCCGCGCAGCCGCCCTCCACGGCGTACGGCGCTCGGTGGTACCGCCGCTACTGAACGCCTGGACCGCGTACGAGCGCCTGCGGCGGGCGTCGACATGAACGGCCCAGCCGGTAGTTGAGCGTGCCGCAGACGACGCCGTCCCGGGCGAGCACCTCGCCGTCGTAGGCCGCCCGGCACCTCCGCCACCGATTTGTCACGGAGTTGACGCCCCGTCAGGCCATGGTCGGCAACGCCCGGGGCCGGGCGGGACCGGCATGGTGCACCAGGTGGCCGCGGTGACCTCCAGGGTCAGCAGGCGCATGGTGGTGTCGGCTTCGGGGAAGTAGCGTTCGGTCTCGCCGGTGGGGGTGAAGCCGAAGCGGGTGATCGCGCGGATCGCGTCGGTGTTCTCCAGGGACGTCATGCTCCACACCCGGGTGAGGCCGAGTTCGGCGAAGGCGAGCTTGAGCATGAGCCAGCCGATGTCGGGGGCGCAGCCCGAGCCGCGGAGGTGCCAGGCCATGGTGAAGACGCCGCAGTACCCGGTGGTGTCGTCCTCGACGGAGAGCCGGATGCCGCCGACGGGGCGGTCGTCGCCCTGGAGGCAGGCGGCCAACTGGTAGTGCCGGCGCGGTGTCTCGGCTGCGGTCGCCACGGCCTCGGCCAGCCTGCGTCGGATCCGGGTGTCGTCCATGACGCCGGTCGACAGGTGGCGCATCCCGGTGGCGTCGCCCCAGACCGGGCGCAGGGCGTCGAGGTCGTCGGCGCGGTGGTCGCGCAGCCGGACGCGGGCGGTCTCCAGGGCCGGCAGCGTCGCGGGCGGGGGCACGGGCGGGCGATTCATCGTCGGGCCCTCACGGAGTGGTGGGTGGGGCGGGAAGTCGGGCCGCCCGCCGGTGCGGGGCCGCGCGCGAGTACCGCCCGCCGCGTCCGTGCCGACTGCCGTTCGCTCGAGCACTGTTGGTCCTCCCTGGGCCTCGAAGGGGTCGGTGCTCGCAGTGAACCAGCGGTGAGTGGACATCCGATCAACACCGCCTGGTCGTGAACTTGTCGGCCCGCGCGGGCGGGGCCGCGGTTCGGGACCACGGGGGTGCGGGGGGCGGGACCGGTGGCGGGGGAAGCGGGGGCAACGGACCGAGCCCCGGTACCGCGACCCGCACGAAGCGGGTGGCGGCACCGGGGCTCTCGCGTTCGGGCCGGGATCAGTTGTGCGGGACGACCGCGACCGGCGCCTGGGCGTGGTGGATCACCGCGTGGGCGACCGGGCCGAGGTGGGCGCCGAGGCGGTGGCGGCGCCGGCGGCCGACCACCACGAGCGCGGCATCGCCGGCGGCGTCCACCACCGCGCCGGCGCCGCTGCCGATCCGGCTGTCCTCGACCACCTCGACGTCCGGGTACTTGGCGCGCCACGCGCCGAGCGCCTCGCGGAGCAGCCCGGCTTCCAGGGCGCGGAACTGCTCGGTCTCGAACTGCGGCGTCACCCAGCCCGCGTAGCCCCACACCGGCGGCGGGGTCCAGCCGTGGACGGCGCGCAGCACGGCGCCGCGGGCGGCGGCCTGCTGGAAGGCGAAGTCGACGACCTCGGCCGCCGGTTCCCGGGTGTCGACGGCGAGGACCACCTCGGCCCTGCGGCCGGCGCCGTCCGCCCGCTCGGCCCGGACCAGGACCACGGGCGCCTCGCACCGGGCCGCGGCCCCGAGGCCTATCGAGCCCACCAGCAGGCCCTCGAAGCCGCCGAGGCCCAGCGAGCCGAGCACGAGCAGCTCGGACTCGGCGGCGGCGGCGACCAGCGACGCGACGGGTGCGTCGTCCGTCAGGAGACCGGTGTGCACCTCCAGCCCGGGGTGCGTCGCGCGCACCTGCTCGGCGGCGTCGGCGAGCATTCGTTCGGTCAGGGCCCGTACTTCCGCCGGCTGGTCGGGGGCGGCGTGGATGTCGTCCTCGAAGGTCCAGGCGTGGACGATGCGCAGCGCGTGGCCTTGGCGCACCGCTTCGTCGGCCGCCCACCGCGCCGCCGCGATGCTCTCGGCCGAGCCGTCGGTGCCGGCGAGGATGTACCTGCTCATGGAAGTGCCCTGCTCTCCGTCGTTCGGCAAGCCCCGGCGTCACCGCTCGGGATCGGGTATCAGCCTCGCCGAGGACGGCCCGGGGTTCCAGGGCCTGCCGGGCGCCGCGGGCGGGGCCCAAGGTCCCGGGAGGCGCGGAGGCGTACGCCCGGACGTCCCGGTGTCGGCGCGGCGGTGGCCCCGCCGTCCGCAGGACCTTCGGCTTCGCTTGTCTGCCCCGGCAGGCCCCAGCGCGCGCCGGTCCGGGGCGGTGGAATGGTGGCAGCACGAGTCCCGGACGGCAAGGTCGGTGCCCGTCTCGTGTTCGACCTGCGCGGCCTGCCCGCGCTCCAGGCACCACCCACCGAGGAGAAGGACGTGGACAGGATGAACGGCACAGGGAGGCCGCGCCTCGTGGCCGCGGCGAACGACCGGGATCCGTCCCGGGCCGCCCTGTGGCAGGCCGCACCCACCGACGGCCCGTCCGGCGCGGCCTCGTGACCGGGGCCGGAACTCGGCGGGAGCTCCGCCCGTCCGCGGCGCGGCCCGGCCCCGCCGCCGACCGGTCCGCGGGGGCGGCCGGGGTGCCCGTCGGCGAGGCCGCCGCCCAGGACGTCGAGCAGGTGCTGAGCCGGCTGGCCGCCTCCCCGGCCGGCCTGACCGGGGTCGAGGCCGAACGCCGGCTCGCGGCGGGCGGCCCCAACGCGGTGCGCACGCACCAGGTCAAGGCCCTGGCGGTGCTCGGCCGCCAGCTGCGCAGCGCCCTGCTGCTCCTGCTGCTGGCCGCCGCGCTGGTGTCCTTCTTCTTCGGTGAGCGCACCGATGCGGTGGTCATCGGCGTCATCCTGCTGCTGAGTGTCGTGCTGGGCTTCACCAACGAGTACCGGGCCGAGCGGGCCGCCCAGGCGCTGCACTCCCGGGTGCGGCACACCGCGGTCGTCCTGCGCGACGGCCACGAGCAGGAGGTGGACGTCACCGCTCTGGTACCCGGCGACGTGGTCCGGCTGGCGCTCGGCCAGATCGTCCCGGCCGATGTCCGGTTGCTGGACTGCACCGGGCTGCAGTGCGACGAGGGCGTTCTCACGGGCGAGTCCGCGCCGGTGGCCAAGGGCCTGGCGCGGGTGGAGGAGGGGGCCGAGCTGGCGGAGCTGTCGTCGTGCGCGCTGATGGGCACGGTGGTGCACGCGGGCAGCGGCACCGGGGCGGTCGTCGCCACCGGCGGCCGCGCCGCGTTCGGGCGGATCGCGCTCGGCCTCGGCGAACGGCAGCCGGAGACGGCGTTCCAGGTGGGCCTGCGCCGTTTCTCGATGCTCCTGCTGAGGGTCGCCGCGGTCCTCACCACCGGCATCTTCGTGGTCAACACGGTGCTGCACCGGCCGCTGCTGGAAGCGCTGCTGTTCTCGCTGGCGATCGCCGTCGGGATCACCCCGCAGCTGCTGCCGGCCGTGGTCAGCACCAGCCTGGCGGCCGGCTCCCGCCGCCTCGCGGCCCGGGACGTCCTGGTCAAGCGCCTGGTGTGCATCGAGGACCTCGGCGACCTGGACGTCCTGGTGACCGACAAGACCGGCACCCTCACCGAGGGCCGGATCACCTTCGAGAGCGCCCTCGATCCGGCCGGGACCGCCCGCGACGAGGTGCTGCTGCTCGGCCTGCTCGCCACCGAGGGGGACCTCGACGGCGACCACCTGGGGGACAACCCGCTGGACACCGCGCTCTGGCAGGCCCCCCGAGCCGCCCGGCTGGCAGCCGGGCACCGGCGGCTCGCCGCCCTCCCCTTCGACCACGAGCGCCAGCTCTCCTCCGCCCTCGTCCGGCGGCCCGACGGCAGCCCGGTGCTCGTCACCAAGGGCGCGCCGGAGCAGGTGCTGGCCAGGTGCGTGGACGTCCCCGCGACGGCCGCGCCCGTCCTGGACGGGCTGTTCGCCGCCGGTGACCGGGTCGTGGCGGTGGCCGCCAGGCCGGCCGGGGAGCTGCTCACGATCACGGGGGCCGACGAGACCGGGCTGCGGCTGGCCGGGTTCCTGGTCTTCCGCGACCCGCCCAAGCAGGATGCCGCGGAGTCGCTGCGCCGCCTCGCCGGCCTCGGCATCACCGTCAAGATCTGCACCGGCGACAACCCGGTCGTGGCCGAGAAGGTCTGCGCCGACCTGGGCCTGCCCGCCGGCGCCACGCTCACCGGCCGGGACATCGGCGCCCTGGACGACGAGCGGCTGGCCGCGGCCGCCGCGGACGCCACCGTGTTCGCCCGGGTGTCCCCGGAGGACAAGGCCCGGGTGGTGCGCGCGCTGCGCGGCAGCGGCCGGTCGGTGGGCTTCCTCGGCGACGGCGTCAACGACGCGCTGGCGCTGCACGCCGCCGACATCGGCATCTCGGTGGACAGCGCCACGGACGTGGCCAAGGACGCCGCCGACGCCGTCCTGCTGAAGAAGGACCTCGGCGTGCTCGCCGAGGGGGTCGCCGAGGGCAGGCGGATCTTCGCCAACACCATCAAGTACGTGCTGATGGGGACGTCCAGCAACTTCGGCAACATGTTCAGCGCGGCCGGGGCCTCGCTGGCGCTGTCGTTCCTGCCGATGCTGCCCTCGCAGATCCTGCTCAACAACCTGCTCTACGACACCGGCCAGCTCACCATCCCCACCGACCGGGTCGACGAGGAGCAGCTGCGCGCGCCCGCGCACTGGGACATCTCGTTCATCCGCCGCTTCATGCTGTGGTTCGGTCCGGCCAGCTCGCTCTTCGACTTCCTGACGTTCTGGGTGATGCTCGGTGTGTTCCACGCGGACGCGGCGCTGTTCCGCTCCGGCTGGTTCGTGGAGTCCCTCGCCACCCAGACCCTGGTGATCTTCGCGATCCGCACCCGGCGGATCCCGTTCCTGCGGAGCCGCCCGAGCATTCCGCTGCTGGTGGCGTCGCTGGGGGTGGTGGCGGTGGGCGTGGCGCTGCCGTTCTCGCCGGCCGCCGCGACGCTCGGCTTCACTCCCCTCCCGCCGGCCTTCTTCCTGGCCCTGGCCGGGATGGTGGTCACCTATCTGGTGCTGATCGAAGGCGTCAAGCGGTGGTTCTTCTCCCGCCCCGTCACCCCTGTGGCGGCGCTGCCCGCACCCCGCCGGCGGCAGCGCGAGCACCGCATCCACCGCCGGGCCGGGCGCTTCAGCCACCCCGGTCCGCTGCACTGAACCCGGCGCGTGCGTCGCGGACGGGCGGCGCGTGCGTCGCGGACGGGCGGCGCGTGCGTCGCGGACGGGCGGGGTCAGCCGGCCGCGGCGAGGCCGTACTGCCAGAGGCTGTTGACGCGGCTGCGCTCGGTGGCGTTCGGGTACGGGTTGGTGCACGAGGTGCCGGGGCCGCCGCCGGACATCAGCTCGCTGCACGGGCCGGAGTAGTGGTCGGGCAGGCCGAGCACGTGGCCGGTCTCGTGGGCGGTGACGCGCACCGAGCTGTACTGCCGGTTCTGCGCGTAGTCGAGGAAGATGTAGCCGCTGCCGTGGCCGTCGGTGGAGGCGTAGGAGCCGCGGGAGTCGTTGCCCTCATAGTAGCGGAAGTCGGCGTTGCTGCCGGAGCGGAGCTGGACGTTGCTGACCGAGGAGTTCCAGATCTGCGCGGCCTGGGATATGACGGTGCGGAAGGTCGGGGCCGAGCTGGCGTCGTAGGTGACGGTGACGGCCATCAGGTAGGGGTTGGCGGCCTGCTTGGCCCGGGCCGACTTCATCACTGCCTCGTAGAACGCCTTGTTGTTGGCGTCCTCGGAGGACTTGGCGGCGATGCCCGCGGACGGGGTGTAGCCCTGGGTGGTGGTGGCCGCGGCGGCGGGCACGGCGGCGGTGCCGGCCGCGAGGACCAGTCCGAGGGCAGCGGCGAGCACGGTCATGGAGCGGTTCATGTGGGGACTCCATTTCGCGGGTCCCGGGGCCGTGGGGAGGGCCGTGTCCGGGACGCGGTGACGAGTTGTTGCACCGAGCTTGGGGCAGGGCGGGCGGGGCGCGGAGATGGCAACCGGCGATAGGCGGGGGCAATACCCTTGCGGGGCCCTTGATTTGACGCTCCATGAGCGGAGCTTGACATGCCCTTGGCAGGCTGTGGACGCCTGGCTATGCTCCCGTGATGGAGCTCGACGTCCGACACCTGCGGGTGCTGTGCGCGATCGCGGACACCGGCAGCGTCCGAAAGGCCGCCCGTCGACTCGGCATGGCCCAGCCGTCGCTGACCACCCAACTGCACCGCATCGAACGGGCCATCGGCGGACGGCTGTTCACCCGCGAACAGACCGGCAGCCGCCCCACCGCCCTCGGCCACTCGGTGCTCTCCCGCGCCCGGCCCGTGATCACCGGGATGGACGCCCTGGTCGCCGCCGCCCGCGCCGAAGCCGCCGGACCGGGCCGCCGCCGACTGCGGATCGGCAGCGTCGGCAGCCGCGCGGTCGCCGCCTGGCTGCGCCGCATCCACGACCGGCTCCCCGAGACCGACACCACCATCCACATCGACATCTCGGCGATCGCCCTGATCCACCTGGTCGCCGTCGAACAGCTCGACATCGCCTTCGTCCACGAGAGCGAGGGCTTTCCGCTACAGGTGCCGCCCGGCACCGAGCAGCGGGTGCTGGTCGCCCGCGAGCCCCAGTTCGTCGCCCTCGCCGAGACCCACCCCGCCGCCGGCCGACCGGTCGTCACCCTCGCCGACCTCGCCCACGACACCTGGATGGTCGACCCGACCGCCGACCACGAATACGCCGCCCTGCGCCGGGTCTTCGCCGAGGCCGGACTCGACCCGCGCGTCGTCCAGGTCCGCGACAACGCCACCGCCGCCGAACTCGTCGCCTCCGGCGAAGCCGTCCGCCCCTGCCAGCCCACCTCACCGCCCGGCCCCGGCACCGTCCTGCGCCCCGTCCACGGCGACCCCCTCGCCGTCCGTCTCCTCCTCACCTGGCGCCCCGACACCGTCGGCGGGCCCGCACTCGACGGCCTCTGGATCGACCTCTGCCACGCCTACCTCGACCTGGCCAGCATCAACCCCGCCTACCGCGCCTGGCTCCGCCACCACAACCGCTCCCTGCACACCCTCCTCGCCCCGACAGCCTGATATCCGCGCCCGGCCGGGCCGGGGACCGAAGTAGAGGTCGGCGTGCGTCAGGCGAGGGTGCAGTCGAGCAGGCGGCCGCACTCGGTGCCGACCAGCAGCCGGCCGGGCGCGGTGACGGTGAGGGCTGTCGGCGCCAGCGGGGCCCCGCGCAGGGTGAGGCGGACCCACTCGCGCAGGGTGCCGTCGGCCAGCGAGAGCGCCAGCAGATCGCCGTTCTCGTAGCCGGCGTACGCGGCCGTGTCGTCGGTGTCGAGGACGACGGCCGGTCCATCGGTGCGGAACACCCAGCGCGTGGCACCGTCGGCCGGGTCGCGGCGCGCCACGTAGCAGTCGCCGGGGCGGCGTCCTTCCCGGCGCCACCGCGCGCCGGCCTGCAGCAGATCGCCGCCGGGGAGTTCCACGCCCGGGCCGCCGTCGTGGTCCTCGCCGGGTGCGAGGGCGAGCGGGAACAGCGGGTGCGGCGGGGCCCAGACCGGCTCGAGCAACCTCCCCGGTTCACCGACCGGAGGTGACCCCGGGACGAACGGTTCCTCCGCGCCGGGCAGCGGGACAGGGGCCGTCGCGCCCACCCACCGCTCGCTCTCCCGGCCGGGGCCCTCAAGTGCGCGGAAAGTGGTGGTGAGCGTCCCGCCACCGCGCCGGACCCGGAGGCCGCCGCGCGGAACGAGGACCGGGAGCCCCTCGGGGCCGAGGTGCAGGCCGGCCGGGGCGGACAGCCGCACCCGGGCGGTCCGGGTGCCGTTCGACAGGTCGATTCGGCTGACCGAATCAGGAACACCCGACACGTGCCACGGACCGGCATGCACCCACGCCGACCGCTGGTCGGGCGCCACCGCGAGCTGCATGCCGCCGCAGGCGATCACCGGGACCGACCAGGACAGCTCGCCGGACGGCAGCCGGCACTCCAGCAGCACGCCGTCCAAGGAGGCCAACAGCCGCCCGTCGTCCAGCAGTTCGACCTCATGGACAAGGCTCCTGAGGTCGCGCCCGGGGCCGTACCGATCGAGCACCGCCGCCGGGTCCGGTGGCCGGTGCGCCGCCAACGGGCGGGTCCTCGAATTGCCCAGTTCCGCACCGCGCACCGAACGCGGCTCCAAGGCGCGCCAATCGGTCCGGTGGAGGTCCACCAGGTGCTCCACCTGCGGTACCCACGAATCCTTCATGACCGGCTCCAGGTACAGGCGCAACGACTGCCCGTCCAACCACTCCACCTCGCGCACGGTGCGCCCGTTCGGATCGCGGAACGCCGACACGGCCGGCCCGGATTCGAGGTCCAGCAACAGGAGTTCACCCTTGTTGAGGAGCCCGCCGTCGTACTCGCCGGTGCCGACCGCGAGCAGCGGCAGCTCCGGATGGAACGCCAGCGCGTTGACGGGAAACCGCGAGCGCAGCACCGCGACGCACGTCAGATCGGAGGTGCGGTACACAGCCATGGGCGCGGGCCGACCGCGCCGGACGTAGCCGGCCACCGCGAGCAGGCCGCGCCGCTCGTCCACCACCGCCACCCGAGGCGTGCCGACCTCGGCGAACGGACGGTCGGCGAGAACACGGTCGATGCGCAGGGCCACGGGGCTGATCGTCGCAGACGCCGGACGGTTCGTCAGCCCATTATCAACCGGGCCTGTACGCGGCAGGTGCCGGCTGATCAGAACAGGTCCGCGAGCCACGGACGGCGGTCCCCGCCCATGGCCGCGAGCAGGTCCAGCCCGCGGTGCTCGGCGCCCGCGCGATGCAGGAGTTCACCGGCTCCGAGGGCACCCGTGAACCAGGACGTGAAGAGGCCGACGGGGAGGTGCGGTCTGCCTCGCCCTGAAGAGCGCGGAACACACCCTGCTCCCCTGAACCCCCACACGCCCGGAAAGTTCCGATTCGGCGGCGGTCTGCTGCGGTTGCAGCTCTCGTCTTCGACCAGCCCGGCGTTCAACGGTGTTCAGGATTCTCGAAGTCGAAGCGGCAGCCGGCGTCCCATTCGGAGCGCTGGTTGCCGTGCGCCGGGATGCCGCCCGCGTCCTTGAGCATCCGCGCCAGGTGCAGCTGGTTCCACGTCATGAACGTCGTGTTGCGGTTGGTGAAGTCGTTCTCCGGCCCGCCCGATCCCTCGTCCAGGTAGGACGGCCCGGGCCCGGCCTCCCCCACCCAGCCCGCGTCGGCCTGGGGCGGAATCACGAACCCCAGGTGCTGGAGGCTGTAGAGGACGTTCATCGCGCAGTGCTTGGCGCCGTCCTCGTTGCCGGTGATCAGGCAGCCGCCGAAGCGGCCGTAATAGGCGTACTGGCCATGGGAGTTGAGGATGGAGGAGCAGGCGTACAGCCGCTCGACGACCTGCTTCATCACCGAAGAGTTGTCGCCGAGCCAGACCTGCGGAACACTCTGACACCATAGCTGACCTGCGGGAAGACATTGAGAAGCTGTGCGAGAGCGCCGCGCCGATGCGCGGCCGGAGACCACACGCGTACGCCGTCGCGTACGACCCGACCGCCCTGCCGGAGCCACCCCGTGACGTTCCAACCGCCCGCTCCGCCCGCCTTCGCCGACAGCACACCCCGCCAGAAGGCCGCGCGGGTCGTCACGGACGTCCTTGCCCCTGCCAACCTGGTGATCGTGCTCCTGCTGCTGATCGGCCGGCACAGCACCCGCTCCTGGTCGGGCCTCGGCTGGGGGCTGCTGGCCGCGCTCTTCTGCGGCGTTGTCCCGATAAGCATCATCGCGCTCGGTGTGAAACGCGGCGGTCTCACCGACAGGCATATTCGCGTCCGCCGTCAGCGACTCCTGCCGATGGTGCTCAGCCTGGTGTCGGTCGCCACCGGCATCATCCTGCTGTACGCCTTCGGCGCCCCGTCCGAGGTGTCCGCGCTGGTCGTCGCGATGCTCGTGGGGCTGGCCTCCACCCTCCTCGTCACCACCGGCTGGCAGATCTCGATCCACAACAGCGTCGCGGGCGGCACCGTCATGATCCTCGTGCTCACCCTCGGCCCCTGGCTGCTGCTCACCACGCTCGGCGCTGCGGCGATCGGCTGGTCCCGCACGGTCCTCAAGGCCCACACCCTCGCGCAGATCCTGGCCGGCACCGCCCTCGGCGGCGTCGCAGCCCTGGTCTTCGATCTCCTGCGCTGAACCGTCGGAGCACCCTCACCCGGGGCGTCCGAAGTGGGGCCGCCCAGCAGGCCACTTCGGACGTCCCCTTTCGGAATCGGCTTCCTCGGAGGGAAGTTGCCCGCTTGGCTACTCGGGGCCCCTGCCGTCCTCGCCAGGAGCGAAGTAGTCGCCGAGCATGTCGGTGGTCCACTGCGCCTGGTGGATCTCCCCGCGGGGGCCGAAGTCGACGAACCACGGCTTCACGTCGAGGATCGAGGTGCCGTCGACGGCGTCGAGGTCCTCGACGTGGAGGTCCAGGCCGTCGACCTTGAGCAGGCGGCAGCGCGAGACGCCGAGCCAGTTCAGGCGGCGCATGTTGCGGTGGCCGAAAATGCCGACCTCGGGCCAGTCGGGGTTGTCGCGCGGGCGGCGGGCGCCGAGGTTGAGGTCGGTTGGGTCGGTGAGGTGGAAGCGGAAGACGACCTCCAGATGGGAGAAGTCTTCGAGCCCCTTGGTGGCGTCGGGGGTGAAGCGGGTGCCGTCGAGTCGGATGATCGCCCGGGTGCCGCCCCAGAAGTCGTCGGTGGGCTCGGTGCGGCCGCCCACCACGTGGCCGAGCGCCTCGACTTCGAACACCTCGCGGTCGGTCATGATCGGTTCTCCTCCTGCGGTCGAGGTGGTGACGGTACGTCGGTTCACGCGGTGGCTTCCAGGTAGGCTGCCGCCCGGCTGTCGACCCGGTCGATGCTGCGGATGCCACGCTGCCGGAACGGCGAGAGGGCGGTGCGCATGTGCGTGGCGGTCTGCCGGGTGCGCCCGGACCGGACGGGCTCCATCGCGTCCAGCGCGTCCGACCAGACGGCGCAGGCTTCCTCGATGTTCTTGAGCCGGACGTGGACAGCACCCAGGTAGCCGAGGGTAACGGCGTGCGTCCGGGCGAACGAGCTGGCCTTGCGGGTCTCGACGCTGTGCCGGAACTCCTTCAGCGCACCGGCGAGATCGCCTATGTCACGCAGGGCGGAGGCGGTCTCGTGCGCGAGACTCGCCTCGCCGAAGAAGAACACCCGGGCCGGTTCGTCGTCACCCGGCGCCGCGGCGGCGAGGTCACGCTGGGCCTGGAGCAGGGCGCCGGTAGCGGCCGTGTGCCGGCCGGTCGCCGCCAGACCCCGGGCGTGGATCACCCCGAGCAGCGCGCGTTCGCGCGGGCAGGCGAGCGCGTACCGGTCTCCGCCGATGGACGCCGTGGCGAGGTCGAGCGCCTGCTTCGGGTGCCCGAGGTCGAGTGCCTGGTGGGCCATCGCTCGCAGGACGTGGCCGGCCATCGCCGGGTCGTCCGCCTCCGCCGCCAGCCGGACCGCCTGGCCGAAGTAGGTCTGGGCTGCGGCGTGGTCGGCGCTGTCGAAAGCCATCCAGCCTGCCACGTAGGCGAGTTCGGCCGCGGCGGAGAACATCTGCCGACGCGTCCGCTCCGAGGCGAAGGTGCCCTTCAGGAACCGTGCGACGTCGCTCGTGAGGTACTGCACCACGGCGGTGCGGGCGTGGCCGCCGCCGCGTCGCTGGTCGACCTGGGAGAACAGGCCGGTCATGTCGCGGACCGCCTCGACGTCCGCTTCACCGACCCGTCGGCCACCGGCTCGTCCGCGTGCCTCGCCCGTGCGCACCATCGACTCCCACCAGCTCTCGGTGGGAAGTGCGAGCGCGCCGACGGAGTAGGCCATCAGCTGGAGGGCGGTGCTGCGATCCACTTCCACGTCGTCCACGTCGATTCGTCGGAGATCGGCCAGGACGCTCAGCGTATCCAAGCTCCAGTCCCGAAGATCGCCCACCTCTTCGGCCAGGCCGAGGTCGGCCGGGGTGAGGGTCCGCCCGAGCCGGCGAGACAGCACGGCGGCGAGGTAGGACGGCATGTCCCCCGACGGCACCACGCTGTAGCGCACCCAGTGGCTGATCAACGACTTGCCCGGGCGGGCGTCGTCACCGTGTCGACCTGCGACGATGCCCAGCTCCAGGGCCAGGCGGTCGTACGTCATCCGGGATTCCCTGATGGCCTGCCGTAGGCGCTCGTTGACCCGAACTTCCTTCGCCATCACGTCCCCTGACTTCCCGTTAAACGGGTTAAACCGCTGGGAGTGGCCAACACCTTACTCCCAGTCGCCAACCACGGTTGTCTTGAGCAAGCGGGCGGCACCGTCCGAACACCAACTGCCGGGAACAACCGTGCGGTTCGTGGGGCAGCGACCGGAGACGGCGGAGGGAGCGGGCGTGGACGTGACAGTACAGGAGCTCCGGCTGTGGGAGCAGAAGTTTCCGGCGACAGTGGCATCGGCCCGACTGGCCCGTGGCGCTGTTCGGCGGACCCTCCTGGGTTGGGGGTGGGCTCCGGAGCGCATCGACGACATGGTCCTGATCTGCTCGGAGCTGGTCACCAACGCCATCCGCCACGCCTGCCGTGACGGCGAGGTCGTACCCGTGCGGCTCCAGGAGATCGAAGGTGACTGCTGGTTGGAGGTCCGCGACAACCGGTCCGAACTCCGACCGCGTCCGCGCCCCGCAGGTGTGCGCGTGGACGGGCAGGGGCTTCTGCTGGTTGCCGATCTGTCCGATGACTGGGGTGTGACGGTCGATCTCGGCTCGAAGACCGTGTGGGCCCGGCTGTCGGGGCAGCCGCAGCACTCGGGTGCCGGAGAGGCCGCTTGAGTGGGCGCGCGCCTCGAAGGACGGCTGCCCGGTGTTCGCATCGCTCGGCGACGGCGGCCTGGCGCTGCGGTGTGCTGCTCCGGGCGTGCGCTTATGACTTTTCCGCAAAGGGAGTTGGGACGTGGCCATGTCCCCACTCCGGAACGGTGCCGCACCCATGCGGCAGATCAAGAGGAGAATGATGTCCACCTTGGCAGATCCCGTCGGCCGACCGTTGCCGGACGAGGACGAGGCGCTGCGCGTGGCGATGGTCGAGGCGCTGCGGGCAGCGGGCTCGGTGCGCTCGGCTGCCGTCGCGGCCGCGCTGCTGGCCGTGCCCCGGCATGTGTTCGTGCCGGAGGCAACGTTGGCGGAGGCGTACGAGCCCGAGCGGGCGCTGGTGACCAAGCGGAACGAGTACGGGCTGGCCGTCAGCTCGGTGTCGGCCGCGCGGATCCAGGCGCAGATGCTGGAACAGGCGGACGTGCGGCCGGGGATGCGGGCGCTGGAGATCGGGTCGGGCGGCTACAACGCGGCGCTGATCGCCGAACTCGTCGGCCCGACAGGTGAGGTGGTGACGGTCGACATCGACCCGTTCGTCACCGAGCGCGCGGAGAAGTACCTCGCGGAGGCCGGGTACGAGCGGGTGCGGGTGGTGCTTGCGGACGGCTCCGAGCCGGTGGAGGGCGGCCCATTCGACCGAATCATCGTCACCGTCGGGGCTTGGGACCTGCCGCCAGCGTGGACCGGAGCTCTCGCCGAGGGCGGCACGATCACCGTGCCGCTGCGGATGCACGGGCTGACCCGCTCGATCACCTTCCGCCGGGAGGGCGAGCGGCTGGTGAGCGTGTCCGCCACGGTCTCCGGCTTCGTCAAGATCCAGGGTGCGGACGCGCACGACGAGTTCCTGGTGCTGCCGCGCGGCACGAAGGAGATCGGGCTGCGCTTCGACGAGCTGGAACGCCCGGACACCAGCCGTCTGGGAGGCGCGCTGGAGACGCCCCGCACCGAGTGGTGGACCCGGGTGACGATCGGCAACCAGGAGCCCTTCGACTCCCTGTACCTGTGGCTGGCCAGCGTGCTGCCCGGGTTCGGCCTGATGTCCGTCAACCCGGAGCTGGACACCAAGACGGTCGCCCCGGCAAACCGCATGGCGTGCCCGGTGATCGTGGACGGCGACAGCCTCGCCTACCTCGCGCTGCGCAAGATCAGCGAGGACCCGGTGACGTACGAGTTCGGCGCGCACGGCTTCGGTCCCGAAGGGGGAGCCCTGGCTGCCCTGATCAACACCGAGGTGCGCAAGTGGGACCGCGAGCACTGCATCGGTGACGGTCCGGTCTTCACCGCCCAGCCGATCGATACCCCCAACGACCAGCTCCCGGACGGGCTGGTTGTCGACAAGACCCACGTCCGGCTCACGATCTCCTGGCCGTAACCCGCGACCAGGCCCTGCACCACCGACTCAAGGAGGAAGCACCATGACCCAGGCCCTCACCGGCACCGCCGCCGCGAGCGACTTCGAGCTCGACGTGACGATCGTCGAGGGCGCCGACCCGGTGGCCGCGCTGCTGCGCTCCACCGACGACGGCTGCGGCAGCACCTGCTCGGGCACCGCCTGCACCTCGTTCGGCGGCAACGTCTGACAGCCCCTCTCCCCGTGTGACCTGGGCCCGGCGTGCGGCCGTCAAGCCGCCGCACGGCGGGCCCCGGCGTTTCCGAAACCTCCTGAAATCTCCCGGAATCGAGGCGAATACCCGTGTACGCCGTCGCAGGACCGGCCCTGCTGCGGGCCGCCGCCCGTCCGGCCGGGGCCGGACCGGGGTGGTGGCCCGACCTGGCCGACACCGGCCCCCATGCCACCGCGAACTGGCGGGCCTGGCTCCAACACGTCTGGTCGGACGCCGTGTTCGCGGCGACCGTCGAGGTCGCCGCGGGCCCGCAACTCGCCGCCCGGGTGCGCGAGGTGGTCTTCCACTTCGACCACCTCCCGAGGCGGCGGCTGCGCCGGCTGACGGCCTCGGTGATGCAGTACGCGCTGCGCCAGCAGCGGGCCACACCCTTCGGGCTGTTCGCCGGGGTGACCGCGGTGCCCTTCGGCGAGTTCCCCTCCGCGCCCCGCTGGGGGGCGGCCCGGGCGGTGGCGCGGCCCGACGCGCGCTGGCTGGCCTCCGTAGTGCGGGAGTTGGAGGAAGCGGTCGGGGACCTGCTGCCGGTGACAGCCAACCAGCTGCGGGTGCGCCGAGGGGAGCGTGTCGTCCTGCCGGTGATCCGCAACCCGCAGGGCGGGAAACCGGCGGAGGTGTCCGTCCGCGCCACCGGCCCGGTGCTGGCCGTGCTGAAGGCGGCCGACGGCGCGGTGTCGGTGACGCTCGGCGAACTCGCGAACCGCTTCCCGGCCGCCCCGGCGGACAAGGCACGCGCAATGCTCGGCGAGCTGGTGCGGCAGGGCTTCCTGATCAGCATCCTGCGCCTGCCGACGACCGCGACCGACCCGCTCGGCCACCTGCTCGCCATCGCCCACACCACCGGCCTCGACCAGATCCCCGCCGCGGAGGCCGCCTGGAACACCCTTCGAACGGTCCGCGAGCAGCTGGCCCGGCACAACGAGTTGGACGACCCGACGGCGCAGCGGACGCTGCGGTCCCGGTTGACTCGGCAGCTGACCCGCCAACAGGGCGGGGTCCCGGACGTGCCGTCGCCGCTAATGGTGGATCTGCGGCTGGACGCGGGTCCGGCGGCCCTGCCTCGGCGGGTGGCGTCGCTGCTGGCCGGCGCGGCCGAGGTGCTGACCCGGCTGTCGCCGTTCCCGGACGGCCATCCGGCCTGGGTGGACTACCACCGCCGGTTCGCGGAGCGGTTCGGGCCTGGCGCGGTGGTGCCGGTGCTGGAGCTGGTGAACCCGGACACCGGGATGGGCTTCCCCGCCCGCTACCAGGACTCGGTCCTGCCCGACGTGCCGCCGCAGTTCGGACGGCGCGACGCCCAGCTTCTGGCGTTGGCGCAGAAGGCCGCCGTCGAGTGCCTGGATGAGGTCGACCTCGATGGCCCGCTGCTGGAGCGCCTCGCCCCGGCGCTGGAAGGGGCGGTGCAGCCGCACGCCGAGCTGACGTTGCGGCTGTCGGCTTACGGTGTAGGGCCTTTCACATACGGGGCCGTGCCGTTCACCCTGGTGGTGCAGGCGGTACCGCGAGCGGCGGGCACGACCGCGGGCCGGTTCCTGTACCTGCTGGAGCCCGAACGCCGGCGCGAGTTGGAGGCGGTGATCGCCGCCGCGCCGCCGTTGCGGGCGGACGCGCTGGTAGTGCAGGTGTCGGCACCGCCGCTGTACGCCCGAGCCGAGAACGTAGTCCGGGCCCCGGCACTGCTGCCCGTGCTGACGCTGGGGGAGTACCCGCAGGTCGGATCAGGGGCACTGCGGCTGGAGGACCTGGGGGTGTGTGCGGACGAGCGGCGGATGTGGCTGGTCCGGGTCGCCGACCGCCGCCCGGTGGAGGTGCGGGTCCTCAACGCGGTGGACTTCCGGGCGAACACCGACCCGTTGGTGCGGTTCCTGTGCGAGATCACCCACGCCCACACCCCGTGGCTGACCGCGTTCAACTGGGGCGCGGCCGGGCAGCTGCCCTACCTGCCGCGGGTGCGCTACGGGGAGGTAGTGCTGTCGGCGGCGCGCTGGCACCTGCCCGCCGCCGACCTGCCCGGCAAGGACGCACCGTGGGAGGACTGGCAGGTGGCGGTGGGCGAGTGGATCGCCCGCTACAACGTCCCGGCGGCGGTGTACCTGTCGCAGCAGGACCTGCGGCTGCCGCTGGACCTGCGGTTGCCGGAGCATCTGGTACTGCTGCGCGAGCACCTGCTGCGGGAGCCGACCGCGATCCTGATCGAGGCCCCGGGGCCGGGCGAGAACTCGTGGTGCGGCGGCCGGGCGCACGAGATCACCGTGCAGCTGCACTCCACCCAAGCCCCGCTGCCCGCCGCCCACCCGCGGCCCGGGCGACCGGTCACGGTCCGGTCCGGGCACCTGCCCGGCGCATCTGGGTGGCTGTCGGCCCGCTTGTTCGGCAACCCGCGCCGCGCCGACGAACTCCTGTCCCGTGTGCCCGAGCTGATTGGCCGGTGGATGGTTCCGCCGCAGTGGTGGTTCATACGACACACCGACCCCGAACCGCACCTGCGCCTGCGCATCCCGGTCTCCGCCATCGCCGCGTGGTCACTGGCGGCCGAGCGCATCGGCACGTGGGCGGCGCAGATGCGGGAGGAGGGCCTGCTGACGCGGATGGAGCTCGACACGTACCTGCCGGAGTCCGGCCGGTACGGGCGAGGGGCCGCATTGCGCGCGGCGGAGGCGTTCTTCGCCGCCGACTCCCGGGCGGCGCTGGCTCAACTCGCCTACCAGCGCGCCACCTCCACCGACCCGGCCACCGTCACCACGGCAAGCATGCTCGACCTCGCCACCGCGCTGCTCGGTCCCGAAGCGGGTCACGCCTGGCTGCTGGAGCGGGTGCCCCGGCACAGCGAGATGCCGCTGCCGCGCACCGCGTCCCGCCTAGCCGTCGAACTGGTTTCCGAACCCGAGAAGTTGGCGCTCGCCGAGGGGGGTCGCGCCCTCGCCTGGGCGTGGAGCGTGCGGGCCGACGCGCTGGAGCACTACCGCAAGGCCCTCGGCCGGGACGGCGAGCTGGAGCCCGCCGACGTCCTCGGCTCGCTGCTGCACCTGCACCACGCCCGGGTCGTCGGCCTTGATCCGGTCAGCGAGCGCGTCTGCCACCGCTTGGCCCGCGCCGCCGCGCTCACCATCACTGCCCGAACCGCTCGCGCCGAGGAAGGACAACCGGCATGACCGCCGAACTGCTCGCACCGCCCACCGACGCCTCCGCCCAGTGGGGCCAGTCCCTGGCCAAGGGCGGCCTCGCCACCGCACTGCTGCACATCGAGCGCGCCGCCACCGGCCGGGGAAGCTGGGACACCGCCCACGAGTGGATCACCGCGTGCGTGAGCCAGCCCGTGCACTCCTTCGCCGAGGCCGGCGTGTTCTACGGCGCTCCTGCTGTCGCCCACGTCCTGCACCTCGCCGCGATCCACGGGCCGCGCGCCTACCACCAGCCGCGCATGGGCCTGAACTCCGCGGTGGAGCACGTGGTGGAGCAGCGCCTGGCCGCCGCCCACCGCCGCATCGACGCCGGGCAGCGGCCCGAGTTCCACGAGTTCGACCTCCTCGGCGGGCTGACCGGTCTCGGCGCGCACCTGCGGGTCCAGGGCCGCCAGGAGCTGCTGCGCGACGTGCTGGCCTACCTGGTGCGGCTGACCGTGCCGGTGCAGGGGCGCTCGGGCTGGTGGACCCACCTGGCGCCCAACGGCGAGCCGGACGAGCAGTATCCGGGCGGGCACGGCAACTTCGGCATCGCGCACGGCATCACCGGCCCGATTGCTCTGCTCTCCCTCACCTACCTCGACGGCACCCGCCTCCCGGGCCAGTTGGAGGCGATCGAGCGCATCCTCGACTGGCTGGACACCTGGCAGCAGAACGGCACCGCCCGCGTCTGGTGGCCCGAGGCACTGACCGCGGCCGAGGCCGACAGCGGCCGCACCCGGCAGTCGAAGCCGCTGCGCCCGTCCTGGTGCTACGGCACCCCCGGCATCGCCACCGCCTTGCACCACGCCGCCCGCGCCACCGGCGACACCGGCCGCGCCCGCACCGCCGAGGCCGCCTTCCTCGACGCCCTCGAAGACCCCGACCAGGCCCACAGCCTCACCGACGGCACCGTCTGCCACGGCACCGCCGGCGTCCGTCTGGCCGCCCGGCGCTTCGCCGAACGCACCGATGACCACGCCACCGCCCTGCGCATCCTCGCCGCCGCCAGCAACCTGCCCGACCCCGGCACCGACGCCACCGGCCACGGCCTGCTCGAAGGCACCGCCGGCATCGCCCTCACCCGCTGCTCCCTGGCCGCCGACAGCCCCGACATCGGCTGGGACGCCCTGCTGCTGCTCGTCTGACCCGACCTGACCCGACAAGGAGAACCCTGATGCTCGCCACCGGCGACCGCGCCTGGACGCAGGTCCACCTGCGCCTGGCCACCGACACTCCCGAGGAGCACGCCGTCCGGCTCCTCGGCCCCGCCCTGATAGCCCTGGAAGACCAAGGGCTGCTGGACGCCTGGCACTTCCTGCGCAAGGGCGACCGCTGGCGGCTGCGCTACCGCGAGAGCGCCTCCGGCACCTTGGAGGCCACCACCACCGCGGCCGCGGTCAACGAGGCCCTGGACATGTGCCGCGAGGCGGGCATGATCAGCGACTGGACCCCGGCCATCTACGAGCCGGAGACCTACGTGTTCGGCGGGGCGGCGGCGCTGCCCGCCGCCCACCGCCTCTCCCACCAGGACAGCCGTCACGCCCTCACGTACCTCGCCGCCGTGCACCGCGGCAAACTGCCCGACCAGCGGGCCGAGCTGTGGCTGCTGCTCGGCACGGCCGCGATGCGCGGTGCCGGCCTCGACTGGTACGAGATCGGCGACACCTGGGCGCAGGTCGCCGAGAACCGGCCCGCAGACGGTCCCCAGCTGTCGGCCTCGAACCACCGTCTGGTCGACGCCGCCTGCACCCTGCTGCAGGCCGACACCACCCCCGGCTCCGCGCTTCTGGAAGGCCGACTCGCCCACGCCGCGCCCTGGTTCGGCGCGTTCGCCGTCTACGGCCTCACCTTGCGGGCCCTGGCTGACGAGGGCCAGCTGTGGCGTGGGCAGCGTGCCGTCCTCGCCCACCACCAGCTGTTCGCCGCCAACCGTCTCGGCCTTTCCTACCAGCAGCAGGCGGCCCTCGCCTCGGCGGCCGCCGGTGCCGTCCTGGACCTGGTTGACGCCAACGAGGCGGTGCTGCGATGAGCGTCCGGCCCACCGGCCCGCTCGGCGACGCCTTCACCCGCCTGCCCCTCGTCCCCCGCAGGCACGCACTCGCCGCCCCGCTGGAGCAGCGGGTGCAGCAGCTCACCGAACTCGCCCGGCAGGCCGCCGACACCGAGAACCCGACCACCGCCACCAGCGTCCACAACCGCGCCGCGCTGCTCGCCTCCGACCGCGGCCTACCCGGCCTGGCCCGCGTGCTGTGCCACAACCACGCCGGCTTCTACCTCGCCCACCGGCCGCTGCCCACCGATCTGGCCCGCCTGGCCCTCGAACCCCTCGTCAACCTCGCCCACCTCGAACTGCGCGCGGGCAATGGCATCGCCGCACTCGCGATCCTGGACGAGCTGCTGCGCGCCGTCGCCGAGAACGACGACGCCACCCTCGGTGGCAACCTGATCATCCCCCTCGCCGAGCTGACCGCGAACAGCGCCGACCGCGCCGACGTCCACAAGTGGCTCGCCGACATCCAGGTCTTCGACGGGGCCCGCGCCCTGGCCCGCGCCGGGCGCTGGGCCGACGCCCACCTCCACCTCAAGCAGTCCACCGCCCCCGGCGACCGCCTCTTCGAGGCCCGCCAAGTCGCCGCCATCGCCATGGCCCTCGAAGGCCGCACCGCCCTGGCCCGCGCTCTGGCCCGCGACACCGCCGCCGAAGAGCCATGGGAACACGCCGTCGCCGCCGCTCTGACCACCGCGTGCACGCTGCTCGACGGCGACCCGGCCGCCGAGCAGACCGAGGCCCTGCTCCGCACCCACGCCGCCGTCACCCCGCGGGAGGGCAGCGCGGTGTTCGACACCCGGCTCGCCCTGACGGTCGCCGACCTCGCCACCGCCGCCGGCCAACTCCCGCACGCCGCCCGCGTCTACATCACCGCCGTCGCCCAGACGCTCACCGAACCCGAGGGCTACAGCGCCCGCGACCTCGAACGCCACCGCCTCGCAGACGGCCTCCCCGCCGAACAACGCCACCAACTGACAGCCATCGCCGCCGAATCCGGTATCGGCGGCCCGGCCACCCTCACGACCGACCACGAAGACCGCATCACCGCTGCCCTCGCCCTGGCCACCGCCGTCATCACCAAGGCCGCCGCCGAGTCCCCTTCGCCGTCGCGGCCGTGAGCACATCGCCAGCCAGGAACACCAGGTCCGACCAAGATCCCTACCGGTGCTCGGGGTTCTCGAAGTCGAAGCGGCAGCCCGCGTCCCACTCCGAACGCTGGTTGCCGTGCGCCGGGATGCCGCCCGCGTCCTTGAGCATCCGCGCCAGGTGGAGCTGGTTCCACGTCATGAACGTCGTGTTGCGGTTGGTGAAGTCGTTCTCCGGCCCGCCCGATCCGGGATCGAGGTACGACGGCCCGGGCCCGGCCTCCCCCACCCAGCCCGCGTCGGCCTGGGGCGGAATCACGAACCCCAGGTGCTGGAGGCTGTAGAGGACGTTCATCGCGCAGTGCTTGGCGCCGTCCTCGTTGCCGGTGATCAGGCAGCCTCCGACGCGGCCGTAATAGGCGTACTGGCCATGGGAGTTGAGGATGGAGGAGCAGGCGTACAGCCGCTCGACGACCTGCTTCATCACCGAGGAGTTGTCGCCGAGCCAGATCGGGCCGGCGAGGGTGAGGATGTCGGCGTTCATGATCTGGGAGTAGAGGATGGGCCAGTCGTCGGTGTCCCAGCCGTGTTCGGTCATGTCGGGCCAGACGCCGGTGGCGATGTCGTGGTCGATGGCGCGGATCTGTTCGACCTGGACGCCCTGGCGGTGCAGGATGTCGGCGCTGATGTCGATGAGGCCCTGGGTGTGGCTGCGTTCGGGGGAGCGCTTGAGGGTGCAGTTGAGGAAGACCGCCCGCAGGTCGGTGTAGGTGGTCATCGCTGTCCGTTTCGGGAGCGGGGCAGGGGGGCCTCATCGCACCATGCGTCCGCGCACCGGCCCGGGACCGTCCGCCGTTCGACGGACGGTCCGGCGTGCCGTAGCGACAAGAAGACAATCCGTCAGGCGGCGCTCAGTGAGAAGTAGTTCTCCTCCTCCTGCGCGAAGTGCAGTTGCAGGACGGAGTGCAGGCCGTAGAGGCAGGCGCGCAGGTCGTCGTGCTGTTCGGGGGCGAGGGCGCCGGTGGGTTCGGCGTGGGTGAGGTGGGTGGTGATGCGGTGGGCGAGGCGGTGGATCTCGGTGTGGGTGCGGCTCATGGTGGCGGTGGTTTCGGGGCCGCCGAGGGCGTCGGCGAGGGCGGGGTAGAGCTCGTGTTCCTCGGCCTCCTCGTGCGGGAGGAGCCGGGTGGTGAGCAGGTGGTCGACGTGCCGGACGGCGGCGAGGGCGTCGGCGGAGCCGGGGTCGGCGGCGGTGAGCCGGTCGGCGGCGTCGCGGACGGCTTCCAGGACGTCGCGCAGGTCGTCGTGTTCGGCGGCGAAGCGGCGGACCAGTTCTTCGGTGTCGGCGGTGATCTCCGGTCCGACGCCGGGCCCGGGGCGCAGGGCGCGCAGGGCGTTGAGGATGACGGCGATGTCGATGAGTTCCTGGAGCAGGGCGCCGGCGGCGGGCGGTAGCAGGCCGAATCCGGCGAAGCCCATGGCGACGAGGGAGAGCAGCATGCCGCCGAGCGCGGACTGGACGGCGATCCGGCGGGAGCGGGTGGCGATCTGGGCGGCGTCGGCGAGGCGGTCGACGCGGTCGGCGGTGAGGACGATGTCGGCGGCTTCGGAGGAGGCGCTGGCGCCGCGGGCGCCCATGGCGACGCCGACGTCGGCGGCGGCGAGCGCGGGGGCGTCGTTGACGCCGTCGCCGACCATGACTGTGACGGCGCGTTCGCGTTCGGCGCGGACGGCGGCGACCTTGTCGGTGGGCGACTGGCGGGCGCGGACCTCGTCGAGGCCGACCACGGCGGCGATTTCGCGGGCGGGTTCGGGGCGGTCGCCGGTGATCATGACCAGCCGGGTGACGCCGGCTCCGCGCAGGCGGCGAACGGTGCGCGGGGCGTCGTGCCGGACGGGATCGCGGAGCAGGACGGCGCCGATCGGCCGGTCGTCGACGGCGACCCAGGCGACGGCGGCGCCGTCGAGCGCGGCGCGGTTGTCGGCGGCCCGGGCCCAGGCCGGCAGCTGCGAGGTGTCGCGTTGGCCGACGGTGGCGGTGCTGCCGTCGGCGAGGGTGGCGCGGGCGCCGTGGCCGGGCTGTTCGGTGACGTCGTGGACGGGGGGCAGGGTGAGGCCGCGTTCGGAGGCGGCGGCGGTGATGGCTTCGGCGAGGACGTGCGGCGAGTACTGGTCGACGGCGGCGGCGAGCGCGAGGACCTCGGCGGGGGTGCGGCCGGGGGCGGTGGCGATGTCGAAGGCGCGGGGGCGTCCGGTGGTGAGGGTGCCGGTCTTGTCGAGGCAGACGGTGCGCGCCCGGCCGAGGGTTTCCAGCGCGGCTCCGTCGCGGACCACGACGCCCTTGCGGGCGGCGCGCGAGATGCCGGAGACGATGGCGACGGGTGCGGCGAGCAGCAGCGGGCAGGGGGTGGCGACGACCAGGACGGCGACGGCGCGGACCGCGTCACCGGAGATCAGCCAGGCCAGGCCGGCGGCGGCGAGGGCGAGCGGCAGGAACCAGGCCGCGTAGCGGTCGGCGAGGCGGATGACGGGGGCGCGTTCGGCGCCGGCCTGCTGGGTGAGGCGGACGATTTCGGCGTAGGTGCTGTGTTCCTCGGTGGCGGTGGCGCGCAGCTCGAAGGCGCTGCCGGCGTTGACGGCGCCGCTGCGGACGGGGTCGCCGGCCGCGCGGGCGACCTGGGCGGATTCGCCGGTGAGCACGGATTCGTCGAGGACGGCGCGGCTGCCGGTGATCCGGCCGTCCACGGGGACGGTTTCGCCGGGGCCGACGATCAGCCGGTCGCCGATCCGGATGTCGGCGAGCGGGACGGTCTCGGTGGTGTCGCCGGTGCGCCGGCGGGCGGTGCGGGGGGCGTGCCGGAGCAGTTCGCGCAGGTCGCGGGTGGCGCGGCGTTCGGCGGCTGCGTCGAGCCAGCGGCCGCCGGAGAGCATCAGGGCGATCAGCGCGCCGGCCAGGTACTCGCCGGTGGCGAGGGTGCCGACCAGGGCGAGGACGGCGATCAGGTCGACGCCCGCCCGGCCGCGCCGCAGGGCCTGGACGACCCACATCAGGGCGGGGGCGATGGCGGCAGCGGTGGCGACGATCCAGCACTGGTCGGCGAAGCCGTGGGCGCCGGCGGCCCAGGCGATCAGGCCGACGGCGGTGGCGACGGCGACCGCGCCGAGCAGGACGGGTTCGATGCCGCCGCCGCTGAGCAGCTGTCGGGCGCCGCCCTGTTCGCTCGGCGCGGTGTGCGGTGCCATGGGGGGTCTCCTCCGCTCGGCCTGCTGGTTTTCCCTTCCAGTGCACCTCGCTCCGCCCGGTCCGGCCAGGGGCCGATCGGCCCGGGCGGCCGGGCCACAAGATCCCGAGATCCTGGGGCGGGTGGGCCGGGCGGGGTAGGTTCGGGGTGTTGGTGTTCCCATCCGGTGTCCCGGGGTGTCCGGGGGCCGGCGTACAGAGGGCAGGTGGGGTATGGAGTCGCTGTTCGAGCTTCCGATCCGGACGCTGGCGGGCGAGCCGTCGTCGCTGGCGGACTACCGGGGCAAGGTGCTGCTGCTGGTGAACGTGGCGTCGAAGTGCGGGCTGACGCCGCAGTACTCGGGTCTGGAGCGGTTGCAGCAGACGTACGGGGAGCGCGGGTTCACCGTGCTCGGCTTCCCGTGCAACCAGTTCGCGGGGCAGGAGCCGGGGTCGGCGGAGGAGATCCAGGAGTTCTGCTCGACCACGTACGGGGTGTCGTTCCCGCTGTTCGAGAAGGTCGACGTGAACGGGGACGGCCGGCACCCGATCTACGCGCGGCTGACGGAGCTGGCGGACGCCTCGGGCGAGGCCGGGGACGTCCAGTGGAACTTCGAGAAGTTCCTGGTGGGTGCGGACGGCGAGCCGGTCGGCCGGTTCCGGCCGCGGACCGAGCCGGAGTCGGCGGAGCTGGTGGCGGCGATCGAGGCGCAGCTGCGCGGCTGACGGCGGGCAAGGTCCTCGGGTCCGGGCTGTCCGGTTCCGCCCACGGGCGGAGAACTGTACAGATAACCTGCGCAGTAAGGCTGGGCAGTCCGGGCCCGTTCCGGCTGCCCTCGTCACGACCGTCACGACGAAAGGCACCCCGTGTCCGTCACCGCGCTCGACCCCGCCACCGCCCTGGTGGTCATCGACCTCCAGCAGGCCTTCCTCGGTTTCCCCGGCAGCCCGTATTCGGTGCGCGAGGTGCTGGACCGCAACGTCCGCCTGGCCGAGGCGTTCCGCGCCGCGCGGCTGCCGGTGGTGTTGGTGCGGGTGTCCTTCGCACCCGACGGCGGGGACGTGATGCCCGGCCGCACCGAGCAGCCCCGCCCCTCCGTGGCCCACCCCGAGGGCTGGGACGCTCCGATCCCCGAGCTCCACGAGCCGTCCGACCTGGTGGTGACCAAGCACAACTGGGGCGCGTTCCACGGCACCGACCTGGACGGGCAGCTGCGCCGGCGCGGGGTGACGCAGATCGTGCTCACGGGTGTCGCGACCAGCATCGGCGTGGAGTCCACCGCCCGCGCCGCCTACGAACACGGCTACCACGTGACGCTCGCGGTCGACGCGATGACGGACACGGACGCGGAGGCGCACCGGGGCAGCGTGGGGCGGATCTTCCCGCGCCTTGGCGAGACCGGTACCACCGAGGAGATCCTCGGCCTGCTGGCCGGCTCCCGCTGAACCCGCTCGGACAGGACGGAACCCGCCGGGCGGTCGCACGGGCGGACCGGGCCGGCGGGTTCCGGGGCGGGTCGGCTCAGGCCTCGCCGGGGTGCCAGGCGGGCCACTGCCAGGGGCGGTCGTCCCAGTGCACCCGGACGGGGTCGTGCGGGTCGAGGTCGGGGAAGTGGTGTTTCACCTCCGGTTCGAACTCCTCGGGGGCGAGCGGTTTCCATCCGGCGTCCTTGAAGTGGACGAGGCGGTAGCGGCTGTCGGTGCGGAACTCCGCGACCCGCACCAGGGGCTCGTCGGCCGTCCCGGTCCCGTTTCCGGTGTTGCTTTTGGTCGTCATGCCGCCAGCTTCGGCCGCGTCCCGGTGCCGCGCGCGCTCGCACCGCCGATGCCGCCGCAGGTGTCACCGTTCGGCCCCGATCGCACCGGGGGTGTCACGGACGGGCCCCGGTCCGGCACGGACGGTGGGAAAAGTGGGCAGTCCCGTACCGTGGAGGGGAGTTCGGAGGGTTCGTCGGGAGGACCGCATGGGCAAGGGCAAGGCGGCGGCGCGGGTGCGCGGGCTGGACGGCCTGGCGGTGACGCGCTCCGCGTGGGGGCTGTACCGGGAGACCCGGCAGCCGGGCGCGCCAGGGTTGGCGGCGCGGGTGTGGGCGCTGCCGCGCCTGGTCCGGGACGTGCTGCTGCGCCGCTACTCGGGGGTGGGGCCGGGCAAGCTGCTGCTGTTGACCTTCGTGGTGGCGGTGTACCTGGTCAGCCCGATCGACGCGATCCCGGACTTCATCCCGGTGCTCGGCTGGAGCGACGACACCGGTCTGCTGCTGTGGTTCCTGGTGGGCCTGACGCGGGAGTCCGGCCGGTACGTGGAGTGGACGCGACGCGCCGCGGCCGGCGAGCTGCCCTCCGGCGGCTGACCACTGCTTCCGTTACAGCGACTTGATCAGCTTCTCGAAGCGCAGGTCGGGCCTGCGCGGGAGGCCGAACCGCTCGTCGCCGTACGGGAACGGCTCGTACACGCCGGTGCGGGTGTAGCCGCGCCGCTCGTACCAGGCGATCAGGTCGGGCCGCTGTTCGATGACGGTCATCTCCATCGTCGTGACGCCCCAGGCGTCCCGGGCCCATTCCTCGGCGCGGGCCAGTACCTGGCGGCCGAGGCCGCCGCCCTGGGCGGCCGGGGAGACCGAGAACATGCCGAAGTAGCCGTTGGCGCCCCGCCGTTCGACGTGGCAGCAGGCCAGCAGCCGGCCGTCCTGTTCGGCCAGCAGCACCACCGATTCGGGGTGGGTGAGCAGTTCGGCCACGGCGGCCTCGTCGGTGCGCTGGCCGTCCAGCAGGTCCGCCTCGGTGGTCCAGCCGGCCCGGCTGGCGTCGCCCCGGTACGCGGACTCGACCAGTGCAACCACCTCCGGCACGTCCTGCGCCCCGGCCGGTCGGAAGGCCGGCCCGGAGACGGCGTCGAGGTCGGCGAGACGGGGGGCGGTCGGCTCGGCGATCATGTGGTGCGCTCCTTACAGGTGCTGGAACGGCCATCGTGCCACAGCGCCCTGCCCGGCCCCGGGGGCCGTCCGACGACCGGACGTACGCGTGAAACGCCAGCTCAGGCCGGTCTTGGCACGCGCCCGGCAAGATCGGCCGGACAGGCCCTGGCTCAGGCCGGCTCGCTCGCGGGGACGGGCTGCTCGGCCGGGCCGGGGTAGGGCAGGATCTGGCGGAGCAGTCCGCGCGGGTGGCCGCGGCGGCGCCACTCGCGGGGGTAGCCGAGCGAGACCTCTTCGAAGCGGACGCCCTCGTACCAGGTGGTGCGCGGGATGTGCAGGTGGCCGTAGACCACGGCGGCGACGTTGAAGCGGCGGTGCCAGTCGGCGGTGAGTTCGGTGCCGCACCACTGGGCGAAGTCGGGGTAGTACAGGACGTCGGTGGGGCGGCGGTCCAGTGGCCAGTGGCTGACGAGTACCAGCGGCAGTTCCGGGTCGTGTGCGGAGAGCGCTTTCTCGGTGGCTTCGACGCGTTCCCGGCACCAGTCCTCGACGCCCGCGTACGGTGCGGGGCTGAGCCGGTACTCGTCGGTGCAGACCACTCCGTTCTCGCGGGCGCGGGCCAGCGACTCGGCCTTGGTGTGCACGCCGGGCACCCGAAAGCTGTAGTCGTAGAGCGTGAACACGGGGGCGATGGCGCAGGGGCCGCCGGGGCCGGTCCAGACGGGGTACGGGTCCTCGGGGGTGACGACGCCGATCTCCCGGCAGCGCTCGACGAGTTGGCGGTAGCGCTCGGGGGCGTCGATGGGGACGGGATCGCGGGTGGTGCTCCACAGTTCGTGGTTGCCGGGCGTCCAGATGATCTTGGCGAAGCGTCCGGCGAGGAAGCGCAGGGTGCCTTCGACGGCGTCGACCTGTTCGGCGACGTCACCGGCGACAATCAGCCAGTCGTCCGGGCCTGTTGGTCGGAGTGCGTCGAGGACCGGCCGGTTCTCGGCGACGCCGACGTGGAGGTCGCTCACTGCGAGCAGGCGTCCGTCCGCCACCGCTCCCCCAGTTCGTGTCCACCGGCGCACCGGTTCCGCTTCGCCGGCGCATCCCGGCAGTGGAACGCGCGTTGACACGCTACCGCCGGGGGGTCGGCTACGCCAGCAGGAAGGGGTTTCTGTCGTAGTGTCAACATCCAGTGGAACCCCGGGTATTCAGCAGTGACGCCTATGTCTGTCCGCTCTACATACGTTCTGACGATGTGTGGCTTCTACACTCTGTTGACTGACGGGTCCATGACTATATGCTCCGCAGCGGCCGAAAATCGGCCTCCCCCTTCACCCCACTGAGGACTCGTCATGCCCGCTTCCGGCACCAGCCGCACGTTCCGTCGCGCCGCCACCGCGGCCGCGTCCGCCGCCCTGCTGGTCGGCGCGGTCGCCGCCGCCTCCCCGGCCCAGGCCGCCAAGCCGAGCACCCCCGCCAACTTCCACCCCGAGCTCGACTACGCGGGTTCCACCGTCGCCGCCCACGAGGGCAAGGACACTTCGGCCTCCACCGCGAACTCCGTCGCCGCACTGGCCGCCACCCAGACCAAGGGCATGGACGTCTCCAACTGGCAGGGCAGCGTCGCCTGGAGCACCGCGTACGCCAACGGCGGCCGGTTCGCCTACGTCAAGGCCACCGAGGGCACCACCTACACCAACCCCTCGTTCGCCCAGCAGTACAACGGCTCCTACAACGCCGGAATGATCCGCGGCGCCTACCACTTCGCGCTGCCGAACGCCTCCTCCGGCGCCACCCAGGCCGCGTACTTCGTCGCGCACGGCGGCGGCTGGTCCAAGGACGGCAAGACCCTGCCGCCCGCGCTGGACATCGAGTACAACCCGTACGGCGCGACCTGCTACGGCCTGAGCCAGGCCGGCATGGTCAGCTGGATCCGGGACTTCTCCAACAACGTGCACACCAAGACCGGCCGCTACCCGGTGATCTACACCACCACCGACTGGTGGACCACCTGCACCGGCAACAACAGCTCCTTCGGCGCCACCAACCCGCTGTGGGTGGCCCGTTACGCCTCCACCGTCGGCACCCTGCCGGCCGGCTGGTCCTACCAGACCATCTGGCAGTACGCCGACTCCGGCACCCTGCCCGGCGACCAGAACTGGTTCAACGGCGCCCTGGACCGCGTCCAGGCCCTCGCCAACGGCTGACGATCCGTCAATTCACCTGCCCGCGACCGGACTTCGCCCCGCTCCGGTCGCGGGCAGGGCCTTGCTTTTTACGTGGTAGGGACGGTCAACTCCCAGGTGTCGACGGCGAAATCGAGCACCATACCGGCGTTGCGGTACAGCGCGGGCGCGCCGGTGGCGTTGTCGGTGTCGACGCCGAGGCCGACCCGGGTGCGGCCGCGGTCGGCGTAGAACGCGAAGTAGTGGCGCAGCAGGTAGCTGCCGAGGCCCCGGCCACGCAACTCGGCGCGCACGCCGATCTGGGTGGCCCAGGCCATGTCGGACCGGTCGTCGCGGGTGCGCAGCACGGCGACGTCGCCGTGGCCGTCGAGTTCGGCGATCCACACCAGCGACCAGTCGGCGGTGTCCGCGCCGGTGTCGGCGCACCACTTCTCGTAGCTGCGGGGCTGGAAGTCGAAGTGCTCGGCGAAGGTCTCGTGGATCAGCCGGTGCGCGGTGCGCCGGTCGTCCTCGGTGGTGCAGGCGCGCAGCCGCAGGCCCGCCGGGGCATCCGGGAACGGGTCGGTCTTCGGGTCGACGGTGCGGTTGAGCGCGTGGTGGCGGCGGACGTGCTGCCAGCCGCGACCGGCCAACGCGCCGGTGTCCAGGGTGGGTTGGGAGTTGAGCATCAGGTGCAGGACGGCGCGGTCGGCGCCGTTGCCGCGGGCGAGTTCGGCGCCGCGGGCCTCCATCAGCGCGAACAGGTGCAGGCCGGCGTCGGTGTACCCGGGCAGCAGGTACTGGTCGAGGTTGATCCGCTCCCCCGCCGAACGGTCCCGGACCAGGCCGTAACCGACCAGCCGGCCGTCGGCGTCGTGCAGCAGCCAGGAGTCGCGCTCCAGGTCCACCGAGGGGTGGCCGAGATCCTCCTCGACCTCGTGCAACTCGGTGAAGGCGCGGCCCACTTCGATCTCGTCCACCTGATTGAGCAGCGCACACACGGCCTCGGCGTCCTCAACTACCGCCGGGCGCACCGTCATTCCCTCCGGGAGTGCCACAGTCCCGCTCCTTCGCTCTCGGCTCCGCTGGCAAACCCCGCCTTTCTACCGGCTCCAACGGCCTTGCCCCAAGCGGTTTTCGAGCGCGACACGGGGGCTGGACACGACGACGGGCGGCCCGGTCCGCTGCTCCGGGCCGCCCAGTTGCGCCGTCGGCGGGTGCTACCAGCTCAGGTCCTTCTGGTCGGTGATCACCTTCCCGGCGACGTACAGGTTTCCGCTGGAGTCGAGGATCCCGACGATCTTCTTGGTGGAGCCGTGGTGCGTCGTGAAGTAGACCTCGGCCGCTTCCTGAGAGGAGGCGAAGCCCGCGTTCACCTCGATCTCGATGCTGTTCGGCCCCATGATCGCCACGTCCTTCTTGGGCGAATTGCGGTAGACCTGGTTCTGCACGAGCTTGACGCGGCCGTGCGTCTCGCCTTCGCCCCACTCCGCCGCATATCCGAGGTCGAGCTCAGCCATGATGTTCCCCTCCGAGGTGAGCAGGCGGTTCCCGGCCGACGGCTTCGGCACGCAGCCGTGCGGGAAACGCCCGCAACAAGGAGCTGTCCGGCCGATCATGTGACCGTCTAGGCTGCCCTCTTCTGGAAGGGGTAGCTGTGACGGCGATGGCTCGCGCAACGGCCGTTGCGTTGGTGCAGAAGATCATGGACGCGGACTATGCCGACGATGCCGAGGCGTGTGAGGTGCTGGAGGCGTTGGATAGGGCCCTTGGCTGTCCGACCGGCTACGTAAGCGATTTGATCTTCTGGCCCAGGGGGCGGGAGCTGACAGCTTCCGAGGTCGTCGATCAGGCTCAGGAGTACCAGCCCTTCGCCCCGTGAGAGGTCCTCAAGCCCGCAGCCAGACGACCAGGGCGGCCGCGGTGACGGTGCCGAGAAAAACGTAGCCGCGCTTGTCATAGCGGGTAGCGACGGCGCGGGAGTTCTTCAGCTTGTTGATGGCCCTCTCGACGGTGTTGCGCTTCTTGTACCGCTGCTCGTCGAAGCCCGGTGGCCGTCCACCTCGTGATCCCTTGCGCAGGCGGGCGGCCTGGCTGTCGGTCTTCTCCAGGATCGTGTGCGGGATGCCGCGGCGCCGCAGGTACTCGCGGGTGTGTCGACGGTGCGCCCTCGCGCCCGTTCGGCAGAGAGTCGGCCGCTTTCGACCGCAGGCGGCTTGATCTGTACCTGCACATACACCGGCACAAGCTGACGAATCGTCAAATACGCGCACTCAGGCTCGGAACAGCCGCCAGAACGCCGCCGCCAACTCGGAGGCCGGAGCGGGGCGTTCGCCGGTGATCCAGTGTGTGACGACGCCCAGCAGCGCGCCGGCCAGGTAGGCGGCGTGCACGTCCACCGGGACGTCGTCGAACCCGGCGGGGCGCTTGCCCTCGTGGAAGCGTTCCGCCAGGGCGGCGGTCACCTGTTCGCGCATCCGGCCTGCGAAGCCGGCGCTGCCCTGGTCTCCCAGCGCGCACCGGTAGACGGCGGCCCGGGCCGCGATGTGCTCGAACAGCCCGGCCAGGGACTCGGGGGCCCGGTCGGGCGGCGCGTCGGCCGGGCACACGCGCACCGCCCGGGCGACCTCGGCGATCGGGCCGTCCATCGCGTCCACCACCAGCGCGTGCACGTCCGGGTAGTGCTGGTAGACCGTGGCCCGGTTGATCCCGGCGCGCTTGGCAACGGCGGAGATGGTGATCGCGTCCAGGCCCTGCTCGGCGACCAGCTCCAGGATCGCCTCCCGGAGCCGGGCTCGGGTGCGCTGCACGCGCGGGTCGTCCAGGTTCATGGGGCTCACTGTACGACGTCCGTCGCGTAACCGACGAGTGTTGCTTAAACGACAGGCGTCGCTTACTGTCATGGGTATGCGAATCGAGATCTGGGCCGACCCGGTCTGCCCCTGGGCGTACATCGGCAAGCGGCGGCTGGACAAGGCCCTCGCCGACTGGGACGGCGAACCGGTCGAGGTGCTGTGGCAGCCGTTCCGCATCGACCCGACCGCGCCCGTTCCCGCCACGCCGTTCGAGGGCTCGGCGGCGGACGAACTGCTCAGCGACCTCGGCATCCTGGGCCGCCAGGACGACGCCGGGGCCGCTTGCGCCATCGGGCCCGGCCCGGCGACGCAGACGCCCCCGATCGCCGAGATCGCCGCCGCCGAAGGGCTCGGACCGAACTGGGGCGCCGCCTGGCGCGCCAGCAGCCACGACGCGCACCGGCTACTCGCCCTCGCCCACCGGCACGGCGGCGCCGAACTCCAGCACACCCTCGCCGAAGCCGTCATGAAGGCGCACTTCACCGAGGGCCGCGACATCAGCCACCCCGAGACGCTGGCGCAGCTCGCCACCGACGCCGGATTCCCCGAGGCCGCCGCGCTGCTGGCCGACGGCGCCGCCGACCAGCAGGTCAAGGAACTGCTGCTGATCGGCAAGGCCCGCGGCGTCGCCACCTCCCCCACCCTGGTCGTCGCCGGCCAGGCCCTGGCCGGCGCCCAGTCGCCGGAGACCATCACCCGCTTCCTCCGCGACGCCGCCGGCCAGCAGCCCCGACAGCTCCCCGCCGAGGTCGAACGCCTCCGCTACGCCGAAGCCCTGATGGACAAGCGCGACCCGCTCGGCGCCCTGACCCTCCTCCGCCCCCTGCTCGACGAGTACGGCGACGAGCCCAGCGTCCGTCTGCTGGCCGCCCGCGCCTACTTCGCCTCCGCCCAACTCGGCCGCGCGGCAGCCATGTTGGAGGAACTCGTCGCCCAGTCCCCCGACGACTCCTACGCCCGCCTCCTGCTCGGCCGCACCCTCACCCGCCAGGGCCGCACGGAGGAGGCCGCCGTGCACCTCGCCCTGGCAGGGGCGATGACCCCCGAGTACGCGAAGTGACCTGCGGCCGACGCGTCAGCTGACGCCCGGCTCCGGCCGGGGCAGCTCGTCCAGGTCGAGCGTGTAAGTCCGCCCATCGGCCAGCTCGATGGGCAGCTTGCCCGAGCCGTACTTGTGCGTGAACGCCGCGATGTAGCCGGAGCCGGTGGGGCGGGTGTGGACGACGACCTCACCGGCATACGGGTCCACGACCACGTAGACCGGGATGCCGTAGCGGCCGTACTTCGCGGTGCAGTCGTCGTAGTCCTTGCGCGCCGAGGAGACCGACACCACCTCGGCGATCAGCAGCACGTCCTCGAAGCTGTAGCGCTTGCCCTGCCGTTCCGCGTCCTCCCGAAGGATCGCGAAGTCCGGGGCGGAGTTTTCGTCGGCCGGGAAGTCCAGGTACACGTCGGAGGCGGTCTTCGCGCGCCTGCCAAGCGAGAGCGAGTCGATCTGCATCGACTTGATCGTGCTGGAGTGCTCAAAGCTCTGCGGAGTCATAACCACCTTCCCGTCCGTGCCGAAAAAGACCACATGCCCCGGAGGGAACTCGGTGCGCATGACCGCGTCCACGCTCATCAACTGCTCCTTTCCGTCGCTCTCAGGGTATGGCGCCCCAGCCCCGCATGGGGCGCCGCGGGGGCGCGCTACGGGCTGGCGGGCGCCCCGGTCTCTCGCCACCACTGACGGTCGCCGGTGTCGTGGACGACCAGGCCGAGTCTGGCCAGTTCGCGGCGGAGTTCGCCGATCTCCTTCTCCTCGCTCTTCTGCAGCGCCTCGGCCCGCGCCTTGAACAGCACGTTGCCGCCGGGCGGCAGGCCGGGCATGCCGTCGACCCAGCGGCGGTACGCGTTCTGGTACGGGTCGCCGTCGGGCAGCCACGGGTAGCCCTGGGCGCGGAAGGCTTCGGCGAGTTGGGTGAGCGACGGGAGGTCGGCGCCCTCGTTCTTGTACTCGGCGAGGAGTTCCTCGCCCTGCGCGCCGAGCACCACCAGCCGCTTGCGGTCGGCGAATACGCCGCTGACCGCCGTCCGGGGGGCGCTCTGGGTGGAGTCGCCGCGATCCGTGGTGATCCGGTCCTTCTCGATGGTGACGGTGACGTAGCCGCGCTCGGCCAGTACCACGACGGCGACGCCGGCCAGGGCGCCGAGCACGAGACTCCCGATGGTGGCGGCCGGTTCGGGCGCCTTGGCGATGAGGTCGACCGGCCCCTTCCACGGGATCCACGGCCAGGTGGACGCCCAGTGCGCCAGGAGTTTCAGCAGGAATCCGGCCCCGGCGCCCAGGACCGGGAATCCGGCCGCCACCAGAACGCGGTCCGAGGTTTTCTGTCGAACCGTGATCGCCGCATCTTGGCCGGTCTTGCCCATACGCCCCTCCCCGAAGTACAAATCTATCGAACGTGAAACGACCGTTCTCAGAACGAGCGTACTACGCCTGTCGTGGACGCCTGTCGTGGACGACGAGCAGCGGAGGAAGCCATGGGCGCACCGAACGAACCGGCGGCACCCGGTCCTGAGCTTCGGCGGGGGATCCCCGAAGGGGCCGAAGAGCAGGTCGCCGCCCTGTACTGGGAGGCGTTCGGGCGCAAGCTCGGCCCGGCGCTCGGCCCGCCCGAGACGGGCCGGGCGTTCCTCGCCGCCCACCTGCGGCACGACCGCGGCATCGTCGCGCTCGACAGCACGGGCGCGGTGGTCGGTGTCGCCGGCTACCAGCTCGCGGGGCGCGGCCTGACCGGCGGCTCGGCGCGCGACGTGCTGTCCGTATTCGGCCCGTGGGCGGGGCCGCCGCGGCTCGCCCTGCTCGCGCTGCTCTCCCGGAAGCCCGCCGAGGGCGAACTCGTCATGGACGGCATCTGCGTGGCGGCGGCGCAGCGAGGCGCCGGTATCGGCAGCCTGCTGCTGGACGAGATCGCGGCCGTCGCGGCCGAGAGCGGCTGCACCGGGATCCGGCTGGACGTCATCGACACCAACCCGCGTGCCCAGGCCCTGTACACGCGTCACGGTTTCCGCGCCCTGCGCACCCAACGGACGCCGTTCCTGCGGACGTTGATGGGGTTCGGGGCCGTCACCACCATGCTCCGGGCTGTCGGCCCACTCAGAAGGGCGCACCTGTGAACCTTTCCCGGCCGGAGATCCCCACCCGGCTGCTCGTGCACGCGCTGGTCCGTGAGGACGGGACTGTCGATGCCGGTGAGCTCTACACCGTCGCCGGACTGCTCGGGATGACCGATCAGCAGGTCCGACTGTGTGTCAAACGCCTGGTCAGCGAGGAGAAGTTCCGCCAGGACGGGCGCGGGCGCCGGGCCGTCCTGCGGAGCGTGTCCGACGCGGCGAACGGCGGACTCGCGCCCGACGCCGACCACATCCGGTACGCGTACCGGCAGGACGCGGGGCTCGCGCCCTGGGACGGCACCTGGCACCTGTTCGCGTTCGCCGTACCGGAGGCCCGCCGCGCCGTCCGCGACGCACTGCGCGAGACCCTCCTGCACCTGGGCGCGGCACCCGTCCAGGGCGGGCTGTACGTCGCGGCCAACCCGATCGGCGAGCTGGTCGAGGCCCGGGCCCGGCAGCTCGACGTGCTCGACTCGGTCACCTTCCTCACCAGCACCGACCTGCGCGTCGGCGACCTCACCGACCCCGCCCAACTGACCGCCCACATCTGGCCGTTGGACACCATCGCCGCCCGCCACGAGCACCTCGCGGCCTTCGCCACGTCCTGCACCGAGAGGGCCACGAGCACCGTCGTGTCCGGCGCCGAACGGCTCACCATGGCCGTGGAACTCGCCTCCGAGTTCAGCGCAGCCATGACCCCGGACCCGCTCCTCCCCCCGGAACTCCTGCCCCCGCACTGGCCCGGCCGCCACGCCCGCCACCTCGCCCGACAGTGCTGGGCCACGCTGAGCGCCCTCCCCGCCCCCGCCACCCCACTGCCTCGCCTGTTCCGCCTCTACGAGGACGCATTCGCCGCACCCCGGTGAACGCGGGCGCCGACGGCCCGTCCAGCTGAGTCGAGTCCGGCGCCGGTCGCGAGCGCCTCTGCGAAGTGCGGGCACGTCTCGGCGTCGGGGACGGGCGGGGGCGCCCGGCGTGCGGGCGAGCTCCGCCCGGGTGTGGCCGACCGTGGCTGTCATCGCGGCGTTCAGGACGTCCATGGCGAGGCCGAGCGGCACGCCCTGATGGACGCCATGCTCCGCGGCTGGATCGCCGACGCCGAAGCCACCGGCGTCCGACCCCAGTTGCGCCCGTGCTGCTGACGGCGAACCGGATCTGAGGAGACCTCAAGGGAACGAGAAAGCCCCGCAGATCCGAGGATCTGCGGGGCTTCGCTGTGCGCGAGGGGGGAGTTGAACCCCCACGCCCTTTCGGGCACTGGAACCTGAATCCAGCGCGTCTGCCTATTCCGCCACCCGCGCAAGGGTGTAGTCGCCGGTGGCTCACTTGCTCCGTTCGACCTGCTGAGAAGCTTACCCCATCTCCGGGGGCCGTTCTGACCGGCCCGGAGCCGTCGCGGACCGGGCGGGGGTGGTGGGGCGTCACAATGGCCGGATGAGAGTGATCTTCACCGTGGCCGGAGTCGCGCTGCTGGTCTGGACGGCGGCCAGCATCCTGCGGACGCTGGTGGTGCCGCGCGGGCTGTACTCGGCGATGGCGATCCGGCTGTGGTCCTCGCTGCGGGTGGTGGTGCGGGTGGTGGCGGCGCCGTTCGGTGGGTACCGGGCGATCGACCGGGCGCAGACCTGGCTGGCGCCGCTGACCCTGCTCGGGATGCTGGGCTGCTGGCTGCTGTTCACGTTGACCGCGTACACCCTGCTGTTGATAGGGACGTCCGAACTGCCGTGGCACGTGGCGTTCCGGGAGGCCGGGTCGAGCCTGTTCACGCTCGGCTTCGCCAGCGGCGACCGGCTGCACCTGTCGGTGCTCGACTTCCTCGCGGCGGCCAACGGCCCGCTGATCATCGCGCTGCTGATCGCCTACCTGCCGACGCTGTACTCGGCGTACAACCGGCGGGAGTTGGAGGTCACGCTGCTCCAGTCGCGGGCGGGCGAGCCGGCCTGGGGGCCGGAACTGCTGGCCCGGCAGACGCTGGTGGGGACGGAGGCCGGGCTGCCGGAGCTGTACCGGGACTGGGAGCGGCTGGCGGCTGATCTCGGCGAGGGGCACTCCAACTACCCGGTGCTGATCGCGTTCCGCTCCCCGCAGCCGTACCGCAGCTGGATCGTGGGCCTGATCGCGGTGATGGACGCGGCCGCGATGCAGTTGGCGCTGAACCCGCGCTCGGCCCCGCCGGAGGCCCGGCTGATGCTGCGGGCCGGGTTCACGGCGCTGCGCGACATCGCGACCGCGCTGCGGATCCCGTTCGAACCGGACCCGGAGCCGGAGGAGCCGATCCGGCTGACCTTCGCGGAGTTCGACGCGGCGGTGGCGATGGTGACGGCCGCCGGGGTGCGGCTGGAGCGGCCGATCGTGGACGCCTGGCCGCACTTCCGCGGCTGGCGGGTCAACTACGAGTCGATCGCCTACGAGTTGGCCCGCCGCGCGGACGCGGTGCCGGCACTGTGGACGGGGCCGCGGGACTTCCCCGCCACCCCGATCCCACCGCGCCGCCCGGCGGACCGCCGCCCGGCCAACCCCTGAATCGGTTCTACTTGACCAGCAGTTCCTCGGCCTGCGCCAGCACCTCCACCACCCGCCGCCCGAACCGGACGTCGCACGGGTGCGGGGTGCCGGTCGCGGCAGACGCCAGCAGCGCGTCCAGGGCGCGGCCGTACGCGGTGGTGGGCGGGCCGTCCCGGTCGGGGAGGCGGGTGACGCCGGAGGCGCCGCGCAGTTCGGCGCCCGCGCCGAGCGCGGAGGCCTCGGGCGGGGCGGTCAGGCTGAGCGTGACGGTGCTGGACGCGCCGCCCTCGTGCCGCAGGATCAGGTGCGCGGTGTCGCCGGGGCCGGGCCCGGCGGTGACGTGTTCGACGTCGCCGAGGG
The DNA here is from genome assembly GCF_042873675.1 of Kitasatospora sp. NPDC004614. NCBI lineage: Bacteria > Bacillati > Actinomycetota > Actinomycetes > Kitasatosporales > Streptomycetaceae > Kitasatospora > Kitasatospora sp. NPDC004614. The sequence continues at coordinate 35,999 of NZ_JBIALR010000007.1, read as the reverse complement.
CGGGCATCAGCACCGACAGGGCGTGCGGGCCGACGTCCCACAGCGCGCCCTTCTGCTGCCGCCACGGGGAGGCCGCGTAGGGGCTGTCGGTGGTGAACACCGAGCCGATCCAGTGGCAGTGCGCGGTGAACCAGCCACCCCGCTCGGCCTGTTCGTCGATCCAGGGGCCCTGCACACCGTCGAACCGGACGGTGAAGAACACCACCGAGGCGACACCGGCCGCGGCGGCCGCGTCCTCGACGGCGCGGGCGGCGTCCACCGTCGCGGCGACCGGCTTGTCGAGCAGCAGGTGCTTGCCGGCCGCGGCGGCGCGCACCGCGTACTCGGCCTGCACGTCCGGCGGCAGCGCGATGGCGACGGCGTCCACCGCCGCCAGCAGGTCGTCCACCGCCGCGTACCCGGGCACGCCGTGCGCGGCGGCGAGTTCGGCGGCGGCCTCGGGGCGGCGGCCCCACACGCCGGCGAACTCGACGCCGGGGTGGGCGGCCAGCGCCGGGGCGTGCACCAGGCCCGCCCAGGGGCCGGTGCCGAGCAGTCCGATCCGCACGGGCTCAGCCCTCCACCCGGATCAGGGTGAAACCGTCGTAGCCCTTGCGGCCGACGGTCTGCACCGTGGTGGCGTCCAACCGCTTGTCCCCGGCGAGCAGTTCGTGCAGCTGCTGGACGCCGCGCACGGCCTCGTCGCTGCTCTGCTCGTCGGCGAGCCTGCCGCCGCGCACCACGTTGTCGACCACGATCACCGAGCCGGGCCGGGTGAGCGCCAGCGACGCCTCCAGGTAGTGCGGGATGTTCGGCTTGTCGGCGTCCACGAATACCAGGTCGTAGGGCTCGACGCCCTCCTCGGTGAGTTGCCGCAGGGTGTCGCGGGCCGCGCCGAGCCGGACCTCGACCCGGTCGGCGAGGCCGGCCCGGCGCAGGTTGGCGGTGGCGACCTCGGCGTGCGCCGGGTCGATCTCCAGCGTGGTCAGGGTGCCGCCGGCGGGCAGCGCGCGGGCCAGCCAGATCGCGCTGTAGCCGGCCAGGGTGCCGATCTCCAGGATCCGCCGGGCGCCCTGCATCCGGGCCAGCAGGTGCAGCAGCTTGCCCTGGTTGGCGGCCACCGCGATCTGCGGCAGCCCGGCCCGGTCGGCGGCCTCGAGCGCCGCGTCCAGCACCTCGTCCTCGCCGATCAGCCGGGCGGCGGCCCAGTCGTCCACCGCCGTCCAGAGCTGCTGCGGGTTGTCCTGCGGGCTCATTCCCCACCTCCGTGATCGCTTCGCGGTGCGACCCTACTCCCTGCCCTTTGGGTCGCGACGCCGGACGCGACGAGGCCACCACCGCTTTGGGCCCGGACGCGACGAGGCCACCACCGCTTTGGGCCCGGACGCGACGAGGCCGCCGCGTCCGGTGCGGACGGGGCGGCCTCGGTCGGGCAGCGGAAAAGATCAGTCGACGAGCGTCTCGGAGAGCGGCTCACCGCTCTTGCCGCCGGACTGCTCGGGATGCGCGGCCCGGGACTTCTTGGCGCGCCACTTGAGCACCAGCGCCGATCCGACGCCGAACACCGCGGCGGCGGCGAGGCCGATGTACGAGGCGCCCTTCAGGTACTGCTCGGCGACCTTGCCGACCTGGTAGACCAGCAGCGTGGTGCCGCCCGCCCAGACCACGCCGCCCAGCACGTTGGCGATCAGGAACTTCCAGTACGGCATCCGCAGGGTGCCGGCCAGCGGGCCCGCGAAGATGCGCAGCAGAGCGATGAAGCGGCCGAAGAAGACCGCCCACATGCCCCAGCGGTGGAACGCGCGCTCGGCGGTGGCCAGATGATCGGGTCCGAAGTGCTTGGGGAACCTGCGGCCGAGTTTCTCGAACAGCGGCCGGCCGCCCTTGTGGCCTATCGCGTAGCCGATCGAGTCACCGATGATCGCGCCGGCGATCGCGCAGCCCGCGACGCCCCACGGGCTGACGATGCCCTTGGCGGCGAGGAGGGCGGAGGAGACCAGGGCGATCTCTCCGGGCAGCGGAATGCCCAGACTCTCCAGTCCGATGATCAGGCCGATGATCACGTACACCGAGGTCGGTGGAACGCTCTCGATCCACTGGTCGAGGTGCAAGGCGGAGTACCTCCGTCGGGGCAGGGACAGGCGGCCGACACGCGGCGGCACACGGGAAAAGCTTCGGTAAAGGCCCGAACCGGGCCAGCCTAGCCGCTCCCGGGCCGCAGGCCGAGCGGCTGCCTGCACCGCACGTCAGCGACCGTCCGGGGTGCTCCCCACCCGCTCACCCACACCCGGTCCAACTCCCGGCCCCGGCCGATTCGTTCCCGCTCGGCGGGTGACATTCCGCGCACCCGCCGGGCCTGTTCCCGGCTCCTCCTAGCGCCCCATACTCCGTCTCCGAACAGCAGCAATCCCGGGGAGGACGCATGACGATGGCAGCGGCGGCAGGCACCTGGCAGCTCGGCGATCTGGAGGTGAACCGGATCGGCTACGGCGCGATGCGGCTGACCGGCAACGGCATGATGGGCAACTCCGACGGCGCCCCGATCGACCGCGGGCACGCCGTCCGGCTCCTGCACACCGCGTTCGAGCAGGGCGTCAACCACGTCGACACGGCCTCCTTCTACTTCTCGCCGCTGCGCTCCGCCAACGAGTTGATCAACCGGGCGCTCGGCTCCTGGCGGGGCCACGAGGTGGTGGTGGTCACCAAGGTCGGCCCCGGGCGCACCCCGTCCGGCGAGTGGCAGACCATGGCGCGGCCGGACGAACTGCGCGGCCAGGTCGAGGAGAACCTGCGCCAGCTCGGCCGCGACCACCTGGACGTGGTCAACCTGCGCCGCAACGGCCCCGACTGCGCCTCGGTCGCCGAGCACTGGGGCGCGCTGGCCGAACTGCGCGAGGCCGGGCTGATCCGGCACCTCGGGCTGTCCAACGTCCGCCCCGAGCACATCCGGGAGGCGCGGAAGATCGCCCCCGTGGTGTGCGTGCAGAACTCCTTCGGGCTGGACTGGCGGCGGGCCGAGGACACCGGGGTGCTCGGGCTCTGCGCCGAACTGGGCATCGCCTTCGTCCCGTTCTTCGCCATCGCCGGCCTGCACCGCGAGGCCGCCGCGGCCGCCGAACAGGACCGCCGGGTCGCCGCCGTCGCCACCGAACTCGACGCCACCCCCGCCCAGGTCCGCCTCGCCTGGACCCTGCACCGCGGCCCCCACGTCCTCGCCATCCCGGGCACCACCAACCCCGCCCACCTCGCCGAGAACCTCGCCGCCGCGACGCTTCGCCTGACCCCCGCCCAACTCGCCGCGCTGGACGCCGACCCGACCGCCTGAGCTCAGCCTTCCGCCACCCAGGCCGGCAGGCCCTCTCGGCGCTGGAGCCACGCGGGCGGGACGTCGGCCAGGCCGGTGCGGGCGGCGACCACGCCGCCGGTGATGGCGCAGGTGGTGTCGACGTCGCCGAGGCCCTCCGCGGTGGTCCAGAGTGCGTCGGGGAGGCTGTCGAGGTGGTGGGCGGCGGACCAGAGGGCGAACGGGACGGTGTCGGAGGCGCGGATCCGCTGCCCGTTGCCGAGCAGGTCGGCCGCCCGCCAGGGCTCGGTGGCGGCGGGCAGTGCGGCGGCGGCCGCGACGCCGTCGCGGATCAGCCCGTCGGGGGTGCGGGCGGCGACCTCGTGCAGCAGGTCCGCCCCGGTCGGGCCGTCCCCCAGCACGCGGCCGCGGGCGGCGAACGCGGCGGCCAGGGCGACGGCGACGGCCCCGGCGATGCCCTCGGGGTGGGCGTGGGTGACCTCGGCGGAGTACTCGGCCTGCTCAACGACCTCGTCCAGGTCCTCGGCGAACCAGGCGCCGAGCGGGGCGACCCGCATCGCCGCGCCGTTGCCGAGGCTGCCCTGCCCGTCGAACAGTTCGCGGGCCTCCGTCACCCACCGCTCGGGGTGTTCGGCGAGGACGGGCAGCAGCCGCGTCATGCCGTAGCCGTAGCGGCGACCCGGGTCGGCGAAGTACGCGGCGCCGAACATCGCGGCGAGCTGGGTGCGGTTGACGCCGTCCTGGTCGATCAGTGCGCGGTGGACGGCCAGTGCCATCGCGGTGTCGTCCGTCCACTCCCAGGGCGACTCCTCGGGAGTCCGGCGGGCCCTGATCTGCTCGATCGCCTCGGCGGGCGCGCGGAACCGCTTGAACCAGCGCTCACCGAACGCGTCGCCGAGGGCCACCCCCTCCAGGGCGTCGCGCGCAGCCTGCCGGGCGGTGATGGCGGTGGTGGTGGTCGTCATGGCGGTCATCCTGGCAGCCGCTCCCCCGCCTGCCCACCGCATTTCCCGCCCGCCCGTCAGGACTTCAGGAACTCGAGCAGGTCCTGGTTGAAGCGCTCCTTGTCGCCGGTCACCATCGCCAGGCCGTGCGACCCGCCCTCGTACACCTTGAGCACCGCGCCGCGGACGAGGGCGGCGGTCTTGCGGCCGGTCGCGTCGATCGGGACGACCTGGTCATCGTCGCCGTGCACCACCAGCAGCGGGATGTCGAACTTCTTCAGGTCGGCGTGGAAGTCCGTGTAGCCGAACGCGTCCACGCATTCGACGGCGCCCTTGATGGTCTCCGCCATCCCCATGGACCAGAACGCGTCCAGGTTGCCCTGGGTGGCCTTGGTGTGGACGCGGTTGGCGCCGAAGAAGGGGACGGCGGTGTCCTTCCAGAACTGGGCGCGGTCGCGCAGGATGCCGGCCTTGAGCGAGTCGAGGACGCCGGCGGGCACGCCTTCGGGGTTGTCCGGTCCCTGCGCCAAAAGTGGGGTGATGGCGGAGAGCAGGACGGCGGACTTCACCCGGGAGGTGCCGTGCCGGCCGATGTAGCGGGCGAGTTCGCCGCCGCCCATGGAGTGTGCGACCAGGGTGACGTCCCGCAGGTCGAGGCTGGTGAGCAGGTCGTTGAGGTCGTCGGCGAAGGTGTCGAAGTCGTAGCCGTCCCAGACGGGGGTGGAGCGGCCGTGGCCGCGGCGGTCGTGGGCGATGCCGCGGAATCCGGCGTCGGCGACGGCCTTCAGCTGGTCCTGCCAGGCGTCGCCGTTGAGCGGCCAGCCGTGCAGGAAGACGACGGGGCGGCCGTGGCCCCAGTCCTTGTAGAAGAGCTCCACACCGTCGCGGGTCGTGCAGTGGGGCATGTGCGTTCTCCGATCCTGGGCCGGTGCCCGCTCCCGTACGGAACGGCGGGCACCTCGCCCATTCAAGGCAGAACCGGGCCGGGCCCGCACGGCGGCTCAGCTCAACGGCCGCACCCGCGCGGTCACGACGGCTCGACGCAGAACACCGCCTGCCGCACCTCCTCGGCGCTCGGGGTGCCCGCGCCGTGCACCCGGATGGTCACCTGCTCGCCGGGGAGCAGCGTGGTCAGGCCCCGGTCGGCGGTGGCGGCGGGGTGCAGGCGGTCGGGCTGGAGCAGCAGGTCGCGGAGCAGCGTGCGGGCGGTGATCCGGACGTCCACCGCGCCGTCCCCGGCGTCCGTCACGTCGAGGTCGAACTCGGGCTGCGGGTAGGCGAATTGCTTGTCGGGGACGGGGATGTGCACGGCGCGCAGGCCGTCCGCGTCCGCCACCAGGTACTCCTTGGTCACCCCTTCGTCCGTCAACATGCCTTCCGGCAGCGGAAGTTCGTGGACGGCGCGCGGCGCGACGGTGACCTGTTCGGTGTGCTCGGTGAGCAGCCGGCCGGCGGTGTCGAGGCGGCGCAGGTGGAGGGTGGTGGTCCACGGCTCGGCGGACTGGTTGACCAGGGCGGTGCGGGGTGCGCCGTCGCGGTCGGCGGGCTGGAGGGTGAGCAGCCGGTCGGCGTACAGGCGGCGCAGTTCGTGGTGCAGGGGCTTGAGCCGGCCGTCGCCGTCGATGGCGGCCCAGGAGGAGACCGGCCAGCAGTCGTTGAGCTGCCAGACGATGGTGCCGGCGCAGTGCGGCCAGTGGGAGCGCCAGTGTTCGATGCCGGTGGCGATGGCGCGGGCCTGGGTCACCTGGGTGAGGTAGTGCCAGCGGTCGAAGTCGGTGGGGACGTCGAAGTGCCGTTCCAGGCCGCGGCGGAGTTTGCCGTTGCCGTCGCCGGCCTTCTGGTGGTGCAGCATGCCGGGCGAGTCGGCGGCGAGGGTTTCGCCGGGCAGGGCGCGGCGGAGGGTGGCGTGGGCGGGTGGGGCCTGCCAGCCGAATTCGGCGACGAACCGGGGGACGGTGGCGCGGTATTCGGCGTAGTCCTCGCGGTTCCAGACGTCCCAGGAGTGGTGGGTGCCGTGGTCGACGTCGTTGGGGTGGTGGTCCCAACTGCCGGACCAGGGGCTGCCGGCGGAGTAGGGGCGGGTGGGGTCGAGTTCGGCGACGATCCGGGGCAGCAGGCCGAGGTAGTAGCCCTCGCCCCAGGAGTCGCCGTTCAGCTTCTCCTCCCAGCCCCAGTCGCGGAAGCCCCACTGGTTCTCGTTGTTGCCGTTCCACAGCACCAGCGAGGGGTGCGGCATCAGGCGGACCACGTTGTCGCGGGCCTCGGCCTCGATCTCGCCGCGCAGGGGCTGTTCCTCGGGGTAGGCGGCGCAGGCGAACGGGAAGTCCTGCCAGACCAGCAGGCCGAGTTCGTCGCAGAGGTCGTAGAACGCGTCCTGCTCGTAGATGCCGCCGCCCCAGACCCGGATCAGGTCGACGTTGGCGTCGACGGCCTGCAGCAGGCGGGTGCGGTAGCGGGCGGGGGTGACACGGGTGATCAGGGTGTCGTCGGGGATCCAGTTGGCGCCCCGGACGAACAGCGGCTCACCGTTGACGGCCAGCGTGAAGGGGGTACCGGCGGCGTCGGGGGTGCGGTGCAGCTCGACGGTGCGGAAGCCGATCTGCCGCTGCCAGGTGTCGAGTTGGTTCTCGCCGTCGCCGAGGGTGAGGGCGAGTTCGTAGCGGGGCTGGTCGCCGTAGCCGCGCGGCCACCATCGTTCGACGTCGGCGGCTTCCAGCACGAGCACGGCGGTGTCGCCGTCGAAGGTCGCCGCTGCCTGCGCACCCGCGACGGTGGCGCGGGCGGTGAGCGGACGGCCGGCGCCGGTGGCCGTGCGCTCGACGGTGAGGTGCAGTTCGACCCGGCCGGTGGTGCCGTCGGCGGTGATCAGCGGGCGGACGGTCGCGATCCGGGCGGTGGACCACCGCTCGAACCGGACGGGCTTCCAGATGCCGGCGGTGGGCAGCGTCGGGCCCCAGTCCCAGCCGAAGCTGCTGGCCATCTTGCGGATGTACTGGAACGGCTCCGGGTACTCGTTGGGCCGCTCCCCGACGAGGCCGCGGACCCGCTCGGCCTCCGTGTAGGCGCTGGTGAAACGCACCGTCAACTCGCCCGCCAGGCCGGTGGCGTCGAAGCGGTGGCTGCGGTGCATGTTGCGGGTGGTGCCGAGTTCGACGCCGCCGAGGGTGACGGTGGCGACGGTGTCCAGGCCCTCGAAGACCAGGTCGGTGCGCTCGTGGGCGCCGCCGTCGGCGGGCACGTCGAGGCTGTACGTCCAGTCGCGGCGGCCGACCCAGGCCACGGCCAGCTCGTTGTCGCCCAGGTACGGGTCGGGGATCAGCCCCGCCGCCAGCAGGTCGGTGTGGACGCAGCCGGGCACCGCAGCGGGCAGCAACTCCCCGTCGTGGTGCAGGTTCCAGCCCTGGTCGAGCGGGGTGGTGTCCATCATCGGGGCGGCTCCTCGATCGCAGATGTGCAGCGCGAGCAGCACGGTAACCCCGCCCCGTCAGGCCTGTCCACGAACCGGTCGGGCCGTCGAGCGCGGCCGGGCCGCGACGCCGTCCCGGTCGCGCTACGGCGAGACCTCCGGGTCGTCCGGGAGCGGCCACGGCCACTTCAGGTCCCGGGGAACGGCCAGTTCGCACGGGTAGCACAGCGTGAGCGTGATCCGCCTCCCCTCGCGCCTGAGGCCGACCGCGCCGCACCGCTCGCAGATCGACGCGCTGCGGGCGGCGAAGGTCTCGACGATTGTCCGGAGGCGATCGGACTCGGCGCTGCTCCGGTTGCCACCCTGCTTCCACGGCCTCGGCGAGGCCTGAAAGGCCAGTACGGCGAACTTCTGCTTCACGGCCCCGAGTTCGTAGTCGGGGAACTCCGCGACAACCGCCCGATGACAGTCGATCACCAGCTGCCGCCAGCCGGGCCCGATCTCGGGGCGGGCCGACGGCGTCGAGAAGTGCGGCCCGAGCAGCTCCAGAACAGCTTGCTCCGCCGGTACGGCCCCAGTCATTGTGTGTCCCCCCTTGTTGATCACCTGGCCCAACCCTCCACCATGGCGGTCCACTTGCGCACCCGAATTCGATCCCTCAGTGCTGTCTGCGCCGCTGTCCTGACCCCCGGATAGGGTTCCGGCCGTACCCGATCCACCCGAGGAGTGCGCAGCATGAGGTCGCCGGACGAACTCGACCAGGTCGACTGGGCGGAACTCTCGCACGCGTACGGCTCGGCCGAGGACGTCCCCGAGTTGATCGGCGGCCTGTACGTGCCGGAGCCGGCGGCGCTCGACGAGACGGTGTACGAGCTGTTCGGCACGGTCTATCACCAGGGCGACGTCTACGCGGCGTCCGGCCCCGCCGTCCCGTTCCTCGCGCACGCCGCGCGGCACGGGGCGGGCCGCCGGGTCGATGTGCTGTTGCTGCTCGCGATGATGGCCGATCACGAGCCTGGCCAGGTCGGTTCGGCCCGCTGGGGGCGCAACCCGGTGTCCGGGGTCTGCGCGGAGCTGTGCCGGGTGCTGCCCGACCTGCTGCCCTGCCTGACCGACGCGGATCCGAAGCTCCGGCAGGCCGCCCTGCGGGTGGTCGCCGCCGTCGCCGACCTCCTGCCGCCGGACCTCGCCGCCGACGTCACGGCCCGGATCGGCGAGCTGTTCGAGAACGACCCCGTGCCCGAGGTGCGCGCCGACGCGCTGCTGACCCTCGGCGCGCCGGGGCGGGCACCGTCCGCCTCCGACGTGCCCGAAGTGCGGCTGGCCGCCGCCGTGTTGGCGGCCGAGCTCGACGGCCCGCCGTACCCGCCCGAGCTCGTCGAGACCTTCGCCGTCGACGGTGCGCGCCCGCCGTGGGACATGCCGTGGGCGAACTGCCGGACCCTGGACGACCGGCTGACCCGCCTGCTCGCCCGCGACCCGGACGCGGCACTGGCGGTCGCGGCCCGCTGGATCGCCGCCGGCGACCAGGGCACCCGGGGCACCTGGCTGGCCGAACGCATCGTCGAGACCTGGCGCGACCGCGAACTCGAGGCCCTGGATCTGCTGTTGGCCGCCCTCCCCCACCAGCGCGACGGCGTCTCCGCCCACCTGCGCACCATCGCCCACTGGATCGAGCGCCTGCCCGCCCCGCACGCCAGCCTCCGCGACACCCTTTTCGCTCACGCGGCCACCGACCCGTCCGCCCTGCTCGGCCTGGTCCGCGCCCGCGACCCGCGCGCCCTCGACCTGCTGTCGCCCCACTCGGAATCCCAACTACTGGCGGAGGCAGCCCGGTTGATGCCCTCGGGCCGGTTGGTTCCGCTGATCCGCCGCCGGCTCGCCACCGCCCCCGACCTGCACCTGATCGCCGCTCTCCCCGCGCTCGGCGAGCCCGCCCGCGCAACCGTGCCCGAACTGCTCGACTGCCTGCGCACCGGCAACAGCTACCTCGCCGTCGCCGCGGCGCGGGCGCTCAGCCAACTCGGCACCTTCGAGCCGGAGTTGCTCGACCACCTCGCCACCGCCGCCCGCAGCGAGGACTCCTCCCTCCGGATCGCCGCCACCGTCGCCCGCCACCGCCTGACGGGCGACGCCGCACCCGCGCTCGCCGCGTTCCGCGAGCTGCTCACCTCATCTCCCCAACCCCGTTGGTGCGCCGACGAGTTGTCCTCCCTCGGCCCGGCCGCCGCACCGCTCCTTCCGCTGCTCGAACCGCTGCTGACCGCCCGCGACTACGTCCGGTTCGCCGCCGCCGACGCCCACCACCGCCTGTCCGGCTCCCCCACCCTGGCAACTCCCGTCCTGGCCGACCTGGTTGCCCCCACCGACCTCGGCCTCTCCGCCCTCCGCTCCCTCGCCGCCACCGGCCACCTCCCCGACTCCCTCCGCCCCGCCCTCCGCGCCCTCGCCTTCTCCCCTCACCGCCTGATCCCCGACGACCCCCTCGCCTCCACCGGCGGCGGCCACACCGACCACCAACTCCGCATGCTGGCGCTTGACTTGCTGGCCGGTCAGGGCTCGTAGACCATCTCCGGGAAGCTCCCCGAGGGCCCGTCCAGCAGGTGGTCGTCGTGGCCGCGCAGCCAGCGGTCGAAGAAGCTGCCGACGTACGTCCGGGTCGCGAGCACCGCCCGCTCGGGTCGGATGTCTCCGATGTCGCCGTGCAGCGCCTCGGTGGAGATCGCACCCTGGCGGGCGAGCTGCGGCAGCAGGGATTCGGCGTCGGTGTACGAGCCGTGGCGGGAGCCGTCGAGGGTGAAGTCGGCGTGCCAGCCGGTGCTGTGCTGCCACAGGGCGTCCCAGCCGGGCTGGTTCTGGTAGGGGCCGGAGTCGCCGTTCCGGGTGCCGAGCAGCAGGAACGGGCGGTCCAGGCCCTTCTCGGCCACGTCGGTCAGATAGACGCCGGTGTGCCCGTCCGGGCCGGGGAAGTGCAGCTGCCCGTCCATGTTGACGGCCGCCTTGATCCGCGGATCGTCGTGCATGGCCTGAAGCGCGGTCGAGCCGCCGCCGGAGTGGCCGACCATGCCGATCCGCTCGAGGTCGAGCGCGGCGCCGACGCCGGGCGGCAACGTGCCGGAGTTCTTCAGCCGCGCCAGCTCGTCCAGAACGAACTTGGTGTCGTCCACCCGAGTGCCGATCATTTTGCGCAGCAGCGCGCCGACGTCCAGGCCCGGCTGACCGAACATCCCCGCGACTATCGAGGTGGCCAACTCGCCGTTCGGGAGCGACACTTCGGACGCCTCCCAGGTGTGGTCGACCGTCACCACGACGTAGCCGCGCGATGCCAGATCCTCCACCAGCCCGGTACCCCAGGTACGCGGATCCCCCAGCCCCGCCGAGTACAACACCACCGGCCGGGCCTTGCCCGGCAAGGCCGGCACATCGACCCGAGCGTGCGTGCGCACACCCGACCAGTCGGTGCGGTCGGCCTCGAAGCCCTGGTTCATCTGCCCGACACTCCCGGCACTGCCGAAGTGCGCCCCCGCGTCGGGCGTCATGTACGCCGCCCGCTCACCGCCCGGCGCGGCCCGCCCGGTCGGATACCAGATGCTGATCATCAACTCCCGGGCCCGCCCGGCCTTCCACGGATCCTCCCGCCCCTGATCCACCAAGTGCACGCTGGTGGTCCCCACCGCGAACGGCCCCGTCGGCACCGGCAACGCCGCCGTCGCCAACCGCCCGCCCGACCCCGGCGCCTGCGCCACCGCCACCCCACCGGAAGCCCCGACCACACCCAGTGCCACCGTCGCCGCCAGCACCACCGCCGCCATCGCCCGTCCCCGCCTGCGCATCGCCCGTCCCCTTGCTCTCGTTCCCCGTGCGCTCTTCGGCACGGGTGAGAAGGTACGGGTGGGACGGGTACGAAGCCGTCATACTGCGGAGCCAACTCGCTTGGGGCTACTCCGGTATGACACTCCTGCGGCACTGGTCTTCGCCGAAGCTCTCGGCGTGCTCACAGCTACCCGTCGAACCGCCGCCATTGCAGGCCGAGTTCGAGCAGCGGACGCAGTGCGCTGCGGTGGCGGGCGCCGATCCAGACGTCGACCTCGTCCTCGTTGAAATAGCTCGGCGAGACACCGGCAACGATGCCCGGTCCGACCAGGAAGTCGGTCGGCGCGACGGGAGCCATGAACGTCCGTAGCGGCACGCCCTGCAGGCAGGGCCCCAGCATGGGCAGCAGGTGCTCGGGGAAGTTCCGCAAGGCAGCACTGTACGGGGCGGTCGAGGCCGCCTCGTAGAGCGAGAATTGCAGCAGGTACCTGCTCAGCGGCTCCTGCTCCAGAACGGCGGCCCCGCCCAACTCGCCGACCCACACCGCCGGGTCGCTGTTCGTGGCATCGACCTCCCACGGGATCGACCAGTCCCACCCGCCCTGGTTCTCGTCGGCGAAGACCAGGAAGCCCGCACTGCTGTCGGGACGCACCGCGCCGACCGACCTGATCCGGTTCTGGCCTCCCAGGATGCCCGGGTACCTCTCCGCGAGCCGGTAGAAGTCGGCCAGTGCGGGCGGAATGGAGCGGGGTATCTCGCCGACCGCCTGCGGTTCAACCGCCTCCGGGTGCCAGCCCGTGACGAAGAGCTCCAGCGCCCTTCCCGGCTCCGAGTCCACATGGTCGAGCCAACCGAGCCCCGGCGGGCCGGGTGGTGCGACGGCCGGCCGGACGATGTCGAGAATCTCGCGGCTCAACGGCGGGTCGATTGCCAACTCGCAGCTGTTGAGCTCGCCGTCGGTCCACGCACTCCCCGAAGGGCGAACGAGGCCGAGGTAGCAGCAGAGTCCGTCCACCCGAGCGAACAGGTGAACTGGCAGATCGGTGTCCAACTCGGCGCTCCCGCAGGGCACCACCCCGGTCAGCCTGGCTGCGGCGAGCACGGGCGCCGGACCCTGTAGGCGCAGTTCCTGGTCGTTCCACACGCCGCCGGCCGCCGGGTCGTCCACCGCCCCCGCGATCACCACGGTCGCCGCCGTCCCGAGCGCAACCGTGGCCCCGCCGACGGCGAACACCTGCGGCTCCGCACCCGCGAGGTCGAACGCCGCTCCCACATCGACCAGGTCCGAACGCTTCAGAGGCACCCGCGGAGCATATCGACGACAAGGTGCCCGCCGCGTCGCCCGCAGCGGGCAGGACTTGCCGGTCCGACACCACACATCAGCACATGCCCACCTCAAACACACCCACCGCCACCACGTGAAGCGCACACCTCCTGACCACCACACTCAACATGACGGATCATCAGTCACCTAAATCGGCCGGATCAGTAAACGTTTCGATCTTCCAGAACGTCATACCGGTCGGACGGCCCGCCAGCCGGGCGGCCGTACGGCGGAGGGGACGGCGAGCGATGACGGACGGCAAGCGGGCGGGCAGCAGGGGGCGGGTCAGATCGGCTCAGGTCGCGGCGGGTGTGGTTGCGGTCGGGGCGGTCACGGCGCTCGCGGTGGGGCTGACCACGGGTGGCAGTAGCGCCCCGGTGCAGCAGTCGCTCTCCGCGACCAACCCGGAGACCACGGCGCCGGGCACCGCCTCGCCCCCGGCGAGCCCATCCCCGTCCCCGTCCTGGGACGGCAAGGTGAGGGTGCTGGGCGACGGATCCACCTCCGACGCGGGGCCGCAGCCCAACCAGTTGAAGATCGAGAAGCTCAAACCCGGGGAGAAGCCACCGCAGTTCGTGGTGTTCTCCTGGGACGGCGCACTGGAGAACGACGACCACCTGTTCTCCCGGTTCCGGAAGCTGGCGAAGGAGAACAACGCGACCATGACGTTCTTCCTCTCCGGGATCTACCTGCTCCCGGAGAAGAAGCACGGGCTCTACCGGCCGCCGCAGCACGATGCGGGCAGCGCGGCCATCTCCTTCCCGACCGATCAGCACGTGAAGGACACGCTCAACCAGCTGCGGCTGGCCTGGCAGGACGGCGACGAGATCGGCACCCACTTCAACGGCCATTTCTGCGGCCCGAAGGGCGGCGGCGACTGGAGCACCGACGAGTGGCGCAGCGAGATCGACCAGGCCGTCTCGTTCGTCACCGACTGGAAGACCAACACCGGGTTCACCGGCGAGGCGCCGCTGCCGTTCGACTACCGGAAGGATCTCGCGGGTGGCCGCGCGCCGTGCCTGGAGGGGCAGAAGAACCTGATACCGGCCGAGAAGGAGCTGGGTTGGCGGTACGACGCGAGCTCTCCGGGCGAGTTCCAGGTGTGGCCGTCGAAGAACAGCGGGGTGTGGAACTTTCCGCTCCAGCTGCTGCCGTTCGGTGACACCCAGGTGCTGTCGATGGACTTCAACTTCCTGGCCAATCAGTCCGGCGACAGCACCCACGGCGATCCGAAGAAGTACAACGCCTGGGAGAAGCAGACCCGCGACGGTTACCTGGACGGGTTCGCGCGGGTCTACAACGGCAGCCGGGCGCCGCTGTTCATCGGGAACCACTTCGAGACCTGGAACGGCGGCATCTACATGCAGGCGATCGAGGACGTGATGAAGTCCGTCTGCAAGAAGCAGGACGTGCGCTGTGTGTCGTTCAAGGAGCTCGCCGACTGGCTGGATGCCCAGGACCCGAAGGTCCTGGACCAGCTCCGCCGGCTCGATCCGGCCCAGGCGCCGGACTGGCCGACCTACCTCAAGTAGCCTGCGGCGGCATCATCCTGTCGCTTTCATGTAGGCGGCCCAGATCCCGGCGGGGGTGGTGTAGTCGGGGGTGGTCGGGGCGGCTCCGGCCACCCCGGCCAGGGGGAGGAGTTCGAGCGTCTTGGTGTCCATCCGGAACAGTGAGACGGCGGTGGTGACGGCGCCCCGGTAGCCGACGAACCAACCTGCTGTCCGGGCCTGGTTGACGCCGGTCTTTCCGGCGGCGCCGGGAACGGCCTGGCCGACCTCCTTGCCGCTGCCGTCCTTGACCGCCCCGCGCAGCGCGTTGTCGACTTCGGTGGCGACGCGTGCGGGGGCGGCCCGGACGGCGGTGGGGCGTTCGACGGCGAGGCCGTCGCCGTTGCGGCTGATCCGGTCGACGGAGTAGGGGTCGGTGCGCATGCCCTGTCCGCCGAAGGCGGTGTACGCGTCGGCCAGCCGGATCGCGCTGGGCGTGGAGTTGCCGAGCGAGAAGCCGGGGGTCAGGTCGCCCAGGCTGTCGGGGAGGAGCCCGAAGCCGAGGGCGCTCTTGCGGACGTTGTCGAGGCCGATGTCCATGCCGAGTTGCTGCATCGGGCCGTTGACGGACTGTTCGACGGCGGTCCGCAGGCTGATGGGGCCCCAGTTGCGGTCGCCGTCGTTGGCGGACTTGGCCTTCTTCCCGTCGCGTGCCCAGTAGGGGCCTTCGGGGGTCTGGAGGTCGACGCCGTTGTCGCCGTTGTAGCTGGTGGTGGGTTGCACGGGCGCCCTGGGTCCTTGCCGTTCGCGTTGGACGCCCTGGTCGAGGCCGGCGGCGTACACCAGCGGGGTGAAGGCCGAACCGGCGGGCACGTTCACGGTGTTGGCGTTGTTGAAGCCCTGTTTCAGGTAGTCGGGTCCGCCGTAGACGGCCAGGATGCGCCCGTCCGCGTTGACGGAGGCCGCGCCGAGGTGGACGTTCTGGTCGGCAGGGCGGTGCTCGGGGTCGAGGTTCTTCGCGGCGTCCTGGACGGCCTGGGTGAGCGCGGTCTGCCGGGGCTTCTCGAAGGTGGTGTAGATCTGGTAGCCGCCGAGGTCGAACTGGGCCGGGGAGATCTCGGCGTGGCTCTGCGCGTAGCTCTTCGCCAGGTCGACCAGGTAGCCGGTCTGCCCGCTCAGGCCGGCCTGTTGCGGCGGGGCCTGCGGTTCGGGGAAGACGGTGTAGCGGGCGCGTTCCTCGGCGGACAGCTTCCCGATCTTGACCATCCGGTCCAGGATCCAGCCCCACCGTTCCACCGCCCGGGCCCGGTTCTCGCCGCCGAGCGCCGGGTCGTACAGCGACGCGCCCTTCAGCACGGCGGCCAGGAACGCGCCTTCGCTGGCGTTGAGTTGGTCCACGTCCTTGCCGTAGTAGGCCTGCGCGGCCCGCTCGATGCCGTAGCTGCCGCGGCCGAACCAGCTGATGTTCAGGTAGCCGCTGAGGATGTCCTGCTTCTCGACCTGCTGGTCGAGCTTGAGGGCGATGAACGCCTCGTCGAGTTTGCGGGAGAAGTCCTGGCGCTGGTTCAGGTAGGCGTTCTTCACGTACTGCTGGGTGATGGTCGAACCGCCCTGGGTGTCACCGCCCGACCCCATCCGGTAGAACGCCCGGGCGATGCCCTTGACCGAGACTCCGGGGTCGGAGTAGAAGTCCTCGTTCTCTGCCGCGAGCACCGCCCACCGCACCTGCTCGGGCACCTGCTCCAGCGGCACATCCTGCCGGTTGACCAGGCCGATGCGGGCCATCTCGGTGCCGTCCGCCCAGTAGAAGACGTTGTTCTGCTGGGTGGCGAACGCGTTGAGGTCCTTGGGAATGTCCGTCCGGATGTACATCACCACGGCCGCGACGGTCAGCACGCCGACGCTTCCCGTTGCCAGCAGCAGCAGTTGACGCCACGACGGGAGCCAGCGCCGTAAGCCGCTGCGGCCGGTGCGCGGGTAGTCCGGGCGCAGCTTCGACGACCGACGCCGCGCGCCCTGTTCGGCACCGTCGTGTCCCGCGTCCCGACGCGGTCTCGACTTCGGTGTCCGGACGGGCCATCGCCTGGCGCGTACCGCCGACCCGTCCGTTTCCGTTCCCTCTGCCCCGACCGCTTCGTTCGGCTCGCCGGACACCATGCGTTCCCCGATCTGCTCGACTGGCAAATCTCTCCCTCACTGTGGACGCGCCCAGCACCCCGCAGGTGTCAACCCGTCCGGTGTGATCATCACCACGCCCACCCGTCAGGCTCCGGCCCTCACGGCCCGCCCGCCGCCTCTGGTACCGTCGCGCTCTTCGCCGCTCGCGCCAGGCGACGGACCTGCTGAAGGTCCTGGAGACGGCGGCCACGACGACCCGGCACCCTCATCCCCGTGGCTGCTCGACCTGCCGGCGGGCCGGATCCGCGCGGACCAGCGGCACTGGCTCAACCTGCCGGCGGGCCGGATCCGCGCGGACCAGCGGCACTGGCTCAACCTGCCGGCGGGCCGGATCCGCGCGGACCAGCGGCACTTGCTCGACCCGGTCATCTCCCGTGCCGGACAGGACAGATCAGGGGCGGATCTCGCCCGAGCCCCGGGGAATCAGCGTGGTGGGGAGCTCCAGCCGTGTGGGCGCACCGGCGTCCCCGGCCAGGCGTGCGAACAGGCGGCGGGCGGCGAAGGTGCCGAGGGCGGCCGGGTCCTGGGCGACCACGGTGAGGCCGGGGGTGAGCAGGTCGGCGAGCTCCAGGTCGTCGAAGCCGACCACGGCCGGGCGGTGACCGGCGGGGAGGTGGTGCAGAGCGGCCAGGGTGACGCGGTTGTTGGCGGTGAACAGCGCGGTGACGGCGTCCGGTCCGGTGGTGAGACGGCGCACCGCCTCGCCGACCCGGGCGCGGTCGGTGGGGCCGCAGTCCACCCAGCGTTCGTCCACCGGAAGCCCGGCCCCGGCCATCGCGGCACGGTAGCCGCGTTCGCGTTCGGCGGCGGTGTGGATGGCCCGCTGGTCGCCGATGTAGCCGATCCGGCGGTGGCCGTGGACGATCAGGTGCTCGGTGCCGCAGCGGGCGCCGCCCGCGTTGTCGCTGAGCACCGCGTCCACGTCGATGCCGCCGGCGGGGCGGTCGAGGAACACCACGGGCGTACCGGACTCGATCTCCGGCAGCAGGTACCGGTGGTCGTCCCCGGCCGGCACGACGATCAGCCCGTCCACCCGGCGCGCGCAGAACGCGAGCGCCAACTCCCGCTCCCGGTCGGCCTGTTCGTCGCTGGAACCGGTGAACAGCAGGCACCCCTCCGCCGCCGCGACCTGCTCGACGGCCCGGGACAGCGCGGAGGAGAACGGGTCGCTGATGTCCTCCAGCAGCAGCGCGACGCTCGCGGTGCGCCCGGTCCGCAGCAGCCGCGCACTGTCATTGCGCCGGAACCCGAGCGCCTCGATCGCCTCCCGCACCCGCCCCGCCGTCCCGGCCGTCACCCCGGGCTCCCCGTTGACCACCCGGGAGACGGTCTTCAGCCCGACCCCTGCCGCCGCGGCAACGTCCTTCATGGTCGGTCGGACACCGGTGCGGAGGCTGCTCGTCATGCCACGGAGAATAGTGCGGGTACCTCCGGCCCGCGCCGATCGGGCCTCAGCCCGCGGTAACCGAACCTGCCCGGCGTGCTTCGCTTCGGCGTGCTTCGCTTCGGCGTGCTTCGCTTCGGCGTGCTTCGCTTCGGCGAGGACGGAGTCGAGCAGGCCGGGGAACAGCTCGTCTCGGCCTCGCCCCAACTCGGCCACCCCGCCACCGCCCTGACCTGACACCCTGGCCCGTCACCTGACCGCCACCCGCCGCCGACGGCGCGCCCCGAGCACACGACCACAGGCTCACCCGGTCCACCGCCAACGGCCGCGCACGCACCTGCCCCCGCGACACCGGCCCCGCTCCGGCCTCACCCCACCCCAACTCGGCCACCCCGCCACCACCCTGACCTGGCACCCCGACCCGTCACCTGACCACCACCCGCCGCCCACGGCGCGCCCCGAGCACACGACCACAGGCTCACCCGATCCGCCACCAACGGCCACGCACACGCCTGCCCCCGCAACACCGCCCCCACTCCGGCCCCACCCCAACTCGGCCACCCCGCCACCACCCTGACCTGGCACCCCGGCCCGTCACCTGACCGCCACCCGCCGCCGACGGCGCGCCCCGAGCACACGACCACAGGCTCACCCGGTCCGCCGCCAACGGCCGCGCACACGCCTGCCCCCGCGACACCGGCCCCACTCCGGCCTCACCCCACCCCAACTCGGCCACCCCGCCACCACCCCGACCGGGCACCCTGGCCCATCACCTGACCGCCACCCGCCGCCCACGGCGCGCCCCGAGCACACGACCACAGACTGACCCGGTCCGCCGCCAACGGCCGCGCACGCACCTGCCCCCGCGACACCGGCCCCACTCCGGCCCCACCCCAACTCGGCCACCCCGCCACCACCCTGACCTGGCACCCTGGCCGCTCGACCGTGGGCTGACGCGTCCGCCACCGCCGACCGTCCATGCACCCGGCCCCGGCCCCGGCCCCAGCCTCGGCCCGCGGCAGCCGACTCGCGCTGGACAACGTTGTCAGAGGCGGTCAGAATCGCAGGACCCGATCCGACGGCGCCCTGCCACGCACCACGGCGCTCCCCGTCCCACCTGTGGAGACGTCACCATGAGCCACCCCCCGGCCGGCACCGCGACCCCCGACGAACCGCTGCTCGCGGCGCTGGACATCGGCGGCACGAAGATCGCCGGCGGCCTGGTCGACACCCGGGGCACCCTGCTGCACCGTCTCCAGGTGCCGACCCCGGCAACCGGCGACCGGCACCAGCTGATGGCCGCCGTCACGCGCGTCCTGGACGACCTGGCCGGGCGGCCCGAGTGGCGCCGGGTGCGGGCGCTCGGCATCGGCAGCGCGGGGCCGGTCGACATCGCCGAAGGCACCGTCAGCCCCGTCAACCTGCCGGGTTGGCGCGGCTTTCCGCTGCGCGCCGAGGCCGCCGCGCACCCGGCCGTCGGCGACCTGCCGGTGGTTCTCGGCGGGGACGGGGTCGCGATGACCGCCGCCGAACACTGGCGCGGCGCGGCCCGTCCGTACCGCAACGCGCTCTGCCTGGTGGTCTCCACCGGCGTCGGCGCCGGACTCGTCCTGGACGGACAGTTGCACACCGGCACCACCGGCAACGCCGGCCATCTCGGCCACATCAGCGTCGACTTCGAGGGCCGCCCCTGCCCGTGCGGCTCGCGCGGCTGCCTCGAAGGGCTCGCCTCCGGCACGGCCATCGCCCGCACCGCCACCGAGAGCGGCTGGCGCCCCGGCCCGGACGGCGACACCACCGCCACCGGCGTCGCCCGCGCCGCCGAGTCCGGCGACCCGCTCGCCCTGGCCGCCTTCGACCGCGCCGCCCGCGCCCTCGCCGCCGGCATCGCCGCCACCGCCACCCTGGTCGAACTCGACGTCGCCGTGATCGGCGGCGGCGTCGCCAACGCGGGCGACGTCCTCTTCGCACCCCTCGCCCGCCACCTCTCCTCCTACGCGGCCCTCCCCTTCACCCGCCACCTCACCCTCGCCCCCGCCCACCTCGGCACCGACGCCGGCCTCATCGGCGCTGCGGCCCTGGCCCGCCCGAGCCTGTCGATCGGCATCTGACCCCGACGACGCCCGACCGCAACTTCCTGTCGCACCGACCAGCCACGCGCCCCTCCCACCCCCCTCACCCCACCCGCCTCGGCGCCGCCGGCCATCTCGGCGCCGCGTCCCTGGCCCACCCGAGCCTGCCGCGCTTCCCCTGACACTCCCCCACCTGGCCCGCCCGAGCCTGCCGCACTTCCCCTGACACTCCCCCGTCCAAACCCAACGGCGCCAATCGACCGCATTTTCGTGCCGCGCCGATCAGACACTTCCCGAATGCACGGTGTTACGTTCTGTATTGAATCGGCCGATTCAGCCCCTTTGCGTGGGCGCTTCCGCCTTGCCGATTCACAGAACCGCCCCTCCGGCTAGGGAGAACACCAGCATGCGCCAAGCACCCTTGGAAGCGGCCGATATTGCGCCGGGGCAGATTGTCCAGTGGAATATCAGGTCCTCGGGAGTGGCGTACGCGGACCGCCACGGCGAAGAAATCGACAAGAACGCGTCGTTCAATCAGGACAAGCACCACTCACTCATCGACGAGACCCGCAACAGCCGCGAGCCCCTCGCCTCCTGGCTCGCCGTCACGTTCGAGATCGAGGGCCCGCTCGACCGCCCGGCCCTGGAGTCGGCGCTGCGCCACCTCGTGCAGCGGCACCACGTCCTGCGCTGCGAGTTCCAGCGGCTCCTGGGTGACCTGTCCTGTGCCGTGCACCGGCCCGAGGACATCGAACTGGAATCCGTTCACCTGGGCGAATTCGACACCTCGCAGGAGGTCCGCGACTTCCTGAACGACAGCTTTCAGAAGCAGATCGACACACTGGAGTGGCCGCCGTACACGGTGGGAGCCGTCCTCCGGAACAGCGGCCCCACCACGGTCTACCTCGCGTTCGACCACATCGTCTCCGACGGTATGTCAATGCCGAATGTCGTCCGCGACGTACAAATGGCATATGCCGCCTACTCCGCCGGAAAGGACCCCGAGCTCCCGCCCGCCGGAAGTTACGTGGATTTCGCCCGCGAGCAGCGCCACCGCTACGCATCCATCGACGCCGACGACGACCGCCTCGCGTACTGGAAATCGTTCATCGAACGAAATGACGGTATCTTCCCGCATTTCCCGCTGGACCTCGGCACCCAGCCCGGCCGCCTGTACCCGGCGGTCAACGAATCCGCGACGCTGCTGGACGACCGGCAGACCGCGGCGCTGGAGGCCCGCTGCCAGGACGCGGGCGGCAAACTGTTCATGGGACTCTTCGCCGCCGTCGGAACCGCCCTGCACACGGAGGGCGGCCCGGACCTCTACCGCGCCCTGCTCCCACTCAGCGAACGCGGCCGCGGCACCTGGCGGGACTCCCTCGGCTGGTTCGTCAACACCCTGCCGATCGAGTTCTCCGTCTCCAGGGAGCTCGACTTCCCGCAACTCCTCGCCGGAGTCCGGGACGGGTTCACCACCATGATGGAGAACATCGACGTGCCCTTCGTCCGCGCCTGGGAACTCCTCGCACCCGAGCACTTCACCGGCCGCTGCTGGCCGTTCCCGGTGAACTTCCTCTCCTACATCGACATGCGCAAGTGCCCGGGCGCCGAAAACCACGCGCGCTGGCGCCCCATGGCCCACGTGTGGGTCTCGCGCGTGAACGGCACCACCTCGTGGTTCCAACGGGACGCCGACGGCCTGCACATCAACTCGATCTACGTCGACCTCCCGCAGGCCCACCGCACCATGGCCGGCCTCCACCGCACCCTGCGCGAGACCCTGCTGACGATGTCCGCCGGCACCGACCGCAGCTAACCGACCAGCGCCGAAACCGCCTCGTCCACGGGCGAGTTGCCGCCGATCAACTCCAACGTCAGCCCGGCCGTCCGCGGTTCGGCCAGCAGCGCGGCGAGGACGGCCGCCACGTCGTCGCGCGAGACCGACCCGCGCCCCGTGTGCTCGGCCAGCTCGATCGTTCCGCCGCCCGGCTCGTCGGTCAGCCGGCCCGGCCGCAGGACGGTCCAGTCGAGGCCGGGGCGGGACCGCACGTCGTCGTCGGCCGCCGCCTTGGCCCGCAGGTACGCGGCGAACACCGGATCGGTCCCCGCCGGCGGCTCCCGGTCCGCCCCCATCGAGGACACCACCAGAAAGCGCCGCACGCCTGCTGCCTCCGCCGCGTCCGCGAACAGCACACAGGCCCCACGATCGACCGTGTCCTTCCGCGCCGCCCCGCTACCCGGCCCCGCCCCGGCGGCGAACACCACCGCGTCGGCACCCTCCAGGTGCCCGGCCACCTCGGCGACCGACGCCGACTCCAAGTCGCACACCACGGGTTCGGCACCCGCCGCCAGCAACTCCCCCGCCTGCTCCGGCCGTCGGATGATCCCCGCGACCTCGTCTCCCCGCGCGCCGAGCAGCCGTTCGAGCCGAAGCGCGATCTGACCATGACCACCAGCAATGACAATCCGCATGCGCCCGACCGTACGCCCCGCCGATCACTTCCCGTCGGAGCCCAGCCGATCCGCCATGCATACGGGTGAGTTCGGCCCGCACCCGATGCGACGTCAACTACTCCTGAACCCGCGCGAGAATGTCGAGGACGCCTGTCACTCGAGGATCCGCTCCCACAGCAGCGAGTCGTGCCACCGCCCGTTGAGCAGAATCGACGAATGCGCGACGCCGTACGAGCTGAACCCGTTGCGGCGCAGCACGTGTTGGGACGCCAGGTTGTCCAGATTGGTGGACGCCTCGACCCGGTGCAGCCCGAGTTCGTCCGCCATCACCTTCAGCGCCAGGCCGACGGCGCGGCCGGCGTAGCCCTGGTTCTGGGCGGTGGTGGCGATCCAGTAGCCGAGGGAGGCGCGGCGCAGGTGCGGCTGCGGAAGGATGCCACTGACGGTGACCTGCCCGATCACCTCGCCGTCGGCGAGCACCACGCCCGGCCAGACCGTCCCGGCGCGGTGGGCGGTCAGCAGTCGGTCGATCCGCTCGGCCTGGCCCTCCGGGGTGAAGAACGTGGCGGGTTGGGCCGGTTCCCACCGCCGGAAGGCTTCGACGTCCCGCGCGCGGTGCGCGGCTATCGCTGCGGCGTCGGCGGTCTCGATCAGGCGAACGGTGCTGCGGCTGCTCATGGTTGAGTCCTCGTCGCAGAAGGTCGGACGGGACGGCAGCCTACGCGCGACGGAAGCGCTAGCGGACGGAGGCGTCGGGGGTCCGGCCCTGTTCGGCCTGTTGGACCCGGGCGACGAACATCCGGGCGAGGGACACCACGGCGGGCTGGTCCCAGCTGTCATCGGGGTTCTGGAGTTCGTAGGTGACCGCGACAACCGCCGTACCAAGGTGGTGGCGGGTGTTCGCATCCACCATCGGCCCGTCCGGCAACCGAACGAACACCACGCAGCCGCGCCGTCCGCCAACTGCCCACCGCCCGAGCGGAAATCAGGACGCCGATCCCGAACTGCCGCTCTCGATCTGCTGGATAAGCCGCTTGAGCTGGGCAACCTCGTCCTGCAGCGCCCGGTCACCGGCGGGAGTGAGGGTGAGCCAGGTGCGGGCGCGGCGGCCCTCGTAGCCCTTCTCGATGGCGATCAGTCCGGCCTTCTCCAGCACCGTCAGATGCTGGCTGAGGTTGCCGGCGGTGAGGCCGAGTGCCGTGCGCAGGAAGCCGAATTCGACCCGGCGCGCCTGGTGGGCGACGGTCAGGATGCCCAGGCGGACGCGTTGATGGACGACGTCGTCCAGGCCGATCGCGGGGTGCTGTTCTGGCTGTTCGGTCATCACGCGGCGCGCCCATCGGAACGCCCACCGAACCGCCCCCCGGACCGCTCCGCCAGCGCAAAACCGACCGCGCCGAGCAGCAGGAGCGCGCCGGGGACGGCGTACTGCGGCAGGAAGGCCCAGGGCGAGGTCATCGGGATGCCCGCCCAGCCGGGCGTGAGCGGTACCAGCTCGACGGCCAGGTACAGCGCGGCGAGCAGCAGCAGGGTGCGGCTGCGTTCCACCCGGGCCAGCACCAGCAGCGGCAGCCCGACGGCCAGGGCGTCGCCCGTCAGCCGGGAGAGGAACCTGGCCGCCGGGGACGAGGGGGCGAGGTGCAGGCCCCAGAAGTCGAGCGGCGCGCCGGGCTGCGGTATCCCGTTCCGGGTGATCCAGAGCGAGGTGGCGGCCACCACGGCGAGCAGCGCGAGTCCGGTGAGGACGTAGGGCCGGACGGCCGTGCCGACGCCCCGGCGACGGGCGCGGCGGACGTAGAAGATCGCGGTTGCGAGGTAGGCGAGGGCGAGGCCGATCGGCCAGTAGAGCGGCGAGCCCTGCCGGACGAGGGTGCAGTCGGCGCCCGCGGCGGGTTCGGGGCAGGGGACGGACAGGATCTGGTAGGTGAGGCGGCTGACCAGGATCCCGCCGAACGTGAGCCCGCCGAGCAGTAGCAGCGGGAACCAGGTGCCGCGCTGGGCGGCACGCACCTTGCGGGTCAACTCGCCCAGGCCGGCGAGGACTTCGTGCGGTGTGCCGTTCGAGGGCACCGTTGCATCTGTCATGCCATCAGGTTTGCATGACAAACCAGTTGCGACAAGAGACCGTGCGCATCATTTCCCGCCCCCAGTCGCCGAGTTGGGCGAGGACGTAGGCTGGTGGGTGCAGCCGTCCGCACACGGAAGAACGGAAGGAGCCGGCCATGACCGACCGCAAGCCCCCTGGCGTCACCTTCGAGAGCTGGGTCGATCGGCAGATCCGGGAGGCCACCGAGCGCGGCGAGTTCGACAACCTGCCGGGCGCGGGCAAACCGCTCGCCCACGAGAACCGGCCGTACCACGAGATGTGGTGGCTCCGGGAGAAGCTGGAACGCGAGGGCCTGAGTTCTCTGCCCCCGTCTCTCGTCCTGCGCAACGAGCTGCACGAGGCACTCGACGCCGCCCGCCTCGCACCCACCGAGGCGCTGCTGCGCAAGCGTCTCTCCGAGCTCAACTCCCGTATCGACGCAGCCCTCCGCCGCCCCGTCGAAGGCCCACCGCTCGGCGTCGCGCCGGTGGACATCGAGGCCGAGGTCTCCAACTGGCGCCACACCTGAACCGGGAGCCGGAAACCCGTTACCACTGACGCACGTTGGCGGCCGAAGATGACCGCACGGTCGGCGTTCGGTAGTGTGCGCGGCGTGGTGAGCCCCGAGTCGGACGAGGTGGGGGTCTTCGGCCCCGCCGTCGGCCCCTGAGCACCTGAGTCCGCCCTGCTGGCCCGCGCCTGCCCCGCCGAGGGGCCGCGCGGCGCTGGAGCGCGACCACAGTTCCTGGACTCCTGGTGACGAGACGGCTGTCCGTTTCCGCTCCTCACCCCGGAGTTCCGCGCGATGCCTCTTGCCCTGTACCTGCTCGCCCTGGCCGTGTTCGCCATGGGTACCTCGGAGTTCATGCTGTCCGGCCTGCTGCCGGATCTCGCCGCCGAGCTCGGCGTCCCGGTCGGCACGGCCGGCCTGTTGACCTCGGCGTTCGCGGTCGGCATGGTCGCGGGCGCCCCGCCGATGGCGGCGCTGGCCCGCCGCTGGCCGCGCCGGGCCGGGCTGTTCACCTTCCTCGTGCTGTTCGCGGCGGCCCACGTCCTCGGCGCCACGGCCGCATCGTTCCCGGTGCTGTGTGTCAGCCGGGTGGTGGCGGCGTTCGCGAACGCCGGGTTCCTCGCTCTGGCGGTGACGGCGGCGGCCGACCTGGTCGGGCCCGAGCGGCGGGGGCGGGCGGTGGGTGTGCTGCTGTCGGGGACGACGGTGGCCACCGTGGTCGGGGTCCCTGCGGGCGCGCTGCTCGGTCAACTGCTGGGCTGGCGTGCCTCGTTCTGGGCGGTGGCGGTGCTCTGCGGGCCGGCCGCTGTCGGGGTGCTGCGGGGCGTCCCGGGCGGAGGCGGATCCGGGCGTTCGGCCCTGCGCGCGGAACTCGCCGAGCTCGCCCGCCCCCGGCTCCTTCGGGTGCTGCTGCTGGGCGCGCTGGTGAACGCCGGGACGTTCGCGGCGTTCACCTTCCTCGCCCCGGTGGTGACCGGCCCGGCCGGGTTCGGGCGGCACTGGGTGCCGGTGGTGCTGGTGCTGTTCGGTCTCGGCACGGTCCTGGGCGTGACCGTCGCGGGGCGGCTCGCCGACCGGCATCCGATGCGACTGCTCGCGGTGGCGGGCCCGCTACTGCCGCTCGGCTGGGCGGCGTTGGCCGCTTTCCCGACCGCACTGCCGGTCCTCGTGCCCGTGCTCGGCGCGCTCTCCTTCGCCGTCGGCGGCACCTTGATCACCTGTGCCCTGGCCACCGCCACCGGCGCACCCACCATGGCCGGGGCCTACGCGACGGCCGCCCTCAACCTCGGCGCCACCGCCGGCCCTCTCCTCGCCGCCGCCACTCTCCGCACTCCGACCGGCCCGCTGTACACCGCCGCAGCCCTCACCGCGGCCGCCCTCCTGCTCACTCCGACGCTCCGCAACCACGCCCCGGCCCGTGCCAACACCTGACCAGCCACCAACGCTCCCAGCCCCCGCGTCGCCCCTGGTCAGCGTGCTTGTAAAGTGCTCGCCATCGTTCGATCGGACGATCTGATTTCAGTTCAGTCGGGGGAGCCAGTGACCGGTACCGTGCAGCATCCGCAGTCGGGGTGCGACAGCCCGCGGGCACTCTGGGCGGCGGACGAGGAGCCGCAGCCGCCGGTGCCGTGGTACCGGCAGCTGACGGCAAAGCAGTTCGACGTCGGCGTGGGGGCGGCGGCAGCTCTCGCGCTCGCCGTACTGGCCGCCGGGGCGATGGACTCGGGGGTGGAGCGGCGCAAGGTCGCGCTGCCGGCCGAGTTCGCGGGCCTGTCACGGGTGACGGAGGATCGGGACCTGGCTCAGCTGCGGGCCGCGTACGAGTCGGACGACGCCAAGCGCTTCGTGCCCCGCAGCATCCAGGTGGTGGCGTACGGGCCGCCGGGGGCGACCGGCTTCGCGCAGGCGGAGTTGCTGGCGGTGGTGATGAGCGGTTCGGTGCCGGACTCCGACCAGGCGGCCGCCTGGATGCTCCGCGGCTACTCCCACACCGACACCACCGCCCTCCGCGACAGCACGGCCGTCACGGGCCTGCGCATGTTCGAGCCCGGCCCGCTCGGCGGCGCGATCGCCTGCGCGGCGGTCTGGGACGACAAGCGCGAACTCCCGGTCTGCGCCTGGGCGGACGGCTCCTCCCTGGGCAGCCTGACGGACGGCACCGCCGGCCTCTCCCTGGCCGAACTCGCCGCCCGCACCCGCGAGTTGCGCGAACGCTCCGAGCGGAAGGCCTGAACACCGCCCACCGTCACACCCCTCGAAATCCCCCGTCGCTCTGCAGCAGTTGACCGTTGATCCACTGCCCGGACGGCGAGCAGAGGAAGTCGATCAGCCGGGCCGCGTCCTGCGGCGTACCGAGTCGGGCCAACGGCGTGCGGGCGAGGACGTCGGCGCGGAGGGTGTCGTTCATCCAACCGGTGTCGGTGGGGCCGGGGTTGACGGCGTTGGCGGTGATGCCGAGGTGGGCGAGTTCGTGGGCGGCGGCCAGCGTGATCCGGTCGAGTGCGCCCTTGCTGGCGCCGTAGGGGAGGTTGCCGACGGTGTGGTCGCTGGTGAGGGCGACGATCCGGCCGGTGCCGAACGGGCCGGTGAAGCGCCGCCCGAACTCGCGGATCAGCAGCCAGCTCGCCCGCGTGTTGACGGCGAAGTGCCGGTCGAAGCTCTCCACGCTGGTGTCGAGCAGCCCGGAGTCGACGGATTCGGCGTGGCTCATCACCAGCGCGGTGACGGGGCCGAGTTCGGCCTCCACCTGGTCGAACAGCCGGGCGGGCGTCCCGGGGTCGGTGAGGTCGGCGGGCACCGCGAGCTGCCGGGCGCCGTGCGCGCGGATCGCCGCGCCGACGGCCTCGACGGCGTCCTTCTCCACACCCCAGGGCATCCGGGTGTCGTACGGCGTCCAGTGGGTGTGCGCGATGTCCCAGCCGGAGGCGGCGAGTTGCTCGGCCACGGCGGCGCCGATGCCGACCGTCCGGCCGACTCCCGTCACCAGCGCGACGGGACGGGACGGGGTATCCGAATCAGTCTTCATCAGCGCCGATCCTGACGAACCCGCTGCCCCGCTCACAAACGGTTTTCGTCCCGGTCCCCCGCAGCCCGGCCCCCCGCATTCCGGTCCCCCGCAGCCCGATCCCCCGCAGCCGGGTCCCCCACCGCCCAGTCCCCCGCATCCCGGCGCAGCACCGCCCGGATCGGCCCGTCCGGGTGGACGGTCAGCCGGTACCCGGCCCCACCGGGCCGCTCGCGGATCTCCGGCCGGACGGCGGGCAGCAGTTCCTCCAGCAGCAGCGTCATCTCCCGCACCGCGAACTGCGCGCCGATGCAGGCGCGCGGCCCCAGTCCGAACGGGAAGTACGTGCCGGGCGCGGGGCGCTGTTCGGCGGCCAGGAAGCGCTGCGGCCGGAACGTCTCCGGGTCGGGCCACAGCGCCGGGTCGCGGTGCGTCAGGTAGGGGCACAGCAGGACGGTCGCGCCGGCGGGGACGGTCCGGCCGCCGACGGTGCCGGTCTCGGCGGCGTGCCGGGGCATCAGCCAGGCGACGGGGTACAGCCGCAGCGTCTCGTCGATCAGCGCCCGGATCGCGGCCGCCCGTTCCGCGGAACCGGCCGGGCCGGCGGACAGCGCCCAGTCGCGCTGCTCGGGGTGGGTGTCGAGCAGCAGGAACAGCCAGCCGAGGGTGGTGGCGGTGGTCTCGTAGCCGGCCACCATCAGGGTGAGCAGTTCGTCGCGCACCAACTGCTCGTCGTAGCCGGGCAGTTCGGCGGCGGCACCGAGCAGCACGGCGATCAGGGTGGGTTCGTCGGCCTTCCGGGCGAGCGCGATGGCGTGCTCGGCGGCCCGGTCGGCGTCGGCGACGGCCTGGCTGAAGTCGGCGGCGGTCTCGCCGGTGGCGGGGGCGAACGCGGGGATCGCGGCGAGGCTGTCCCCGGCGGCGACCAGTTGCCGGTAGGTGGGTTCGTCCAGCGCCTGCGCGGTGAGCGAGCGCCAGATCACGTCGAGCGAGAAGTACCGCAGGTCGGCGTCGAGTTCGCGCGCCTCGCCGCTGTCGGCGGCGGCCCGCCACCGGTCGGCGAGCGCCGCCACCGCAGCGCGCAACTGCGGCTCGTAGGTGCGGATGCCGCGGACGGTGAACTGCGGTTGCAGCAGCTTGCGTTGGCGCCGCCACGGCTCGCCGGCGGCGCACAGCAGGCCGTCGCCGAGCAGCACCTTCGCGCGGTGCCCGTGCTTGACGTACGTGTCGGGGTTGCGGGCCAGCACGTGCTGGACCTCCTCGGGCCCGGTGACCAGCACCACCTGCCGGTCGCCGATCCTGAACCCGGCGACGGGGCCGAGCCGTTGAGCGGCCGTCAGCAGGTCGACCAGCTGCCCGCCGCCGGCCCGCCAGCGGACGAGTTCCTCGGCGTCGAGCTCCGGAAGGGTGCTGTCCGCTGCCGTCACCATCACGTCTCTCCCCTGCTGGCCCGCCCGGTCGAGCAACCACCCTAACGGAGCGTGGGCGCCGCGCGCCGGTCCGCAATCATCCGGCGTTCAGCAGCCGTTCCTCCTCCGCCGCGCTGAGGCCCTCCTTGTCGGGGGCCGGTCCGCCGCGGGCGGTGTCCCAGGCCAGGGTGTCGGCGAGGGTCTCGGCCAGCGGGCGGAACGTCAGCCCGGCAGCCAGCGCACGGGAGATGTCGGACCGGTTGGCCGCCGCGTAGTCCGGGTCGCCGTTCCACAGCGGGACGCCCATCCACGGCGCGACGCCGGCCTTCAGCAGGGTCTCGGTGCCGATCCAGACCGTCTCCACGTCGGAGCCCGCCACAGCCTGGCAGGCGGTGAAGAACTCGCCGATGGGCATGCTGCGGCCGGTGACCAGGTGGATTCCGCCGCGCTGCCCGGTGGCGCAGCCGAGGATCCACGCCGCGAGGTCGCGGACGTCGATGAACTGGGTCGGGTCGGCCGGGTCGCCGGGCAGCAGCACCCGGCCGCCGCGCCGGAACCGCCGCGGCCAGTACGCGAACCGGTCGGTCGTGTCGTACGGGCCGACGATCAGCCCGGGCCGGACGATGCTCGCGCGCTCGCCGTACGCGTCCAGCACGATCCGCTCGCAGGCGGCCTTGTTGGCGCCGTACAGCTGGATCGGCGGCAGGCCCTCGACGAGTTCCAGCACCTCGCCGTCCTCGTCCTGCACGGTGGACAGGTCGGCGAGCACCGAGATCGTCGAGACGAAGACGTACCGGCCGACGCGATCCCCGAGGGCGGTGACCGAACGCTGCACCACCTCGGGCAGATACCCCGCGACGTCGATCACGGCGTCCCAGCGGCGCCCCTCCAGCGCGGACAGGTCCGCGGTGCGGTCGCCGATCAGCGTCTCGACGCCCGCCTCGGCGAACAGCCCGGGGTCACTGAGACCGCGGTTGAACATCGTGACCTGGTGGCCTGCGGCCAGCGCGGCCTCGACCACGGCCCGGCCCACGAACCGCGTGCCACCCAGCACGAGCAGGCTGAGCCGGTCGGCGGAAGTGTTCTGCATGGTGAACAACACCCTTTCGGTGACGCGTCATTGGCACTCACACGAATAGCACCGCGCTCACCCCGTCAGCGAGGAATTTCCAACCGGTCCAGCAGTTCGCTTATCTGACGCTCCGTCAGATGGGCACTGGCAGCGGCCCCTTCCCGCAACTCGGGCGCGGCGTCCGGATCGGCGAGCAGCGCGGCAACGGTGCCGGCCGGCGTGCGGGGGTTCGCGGCGGCGGCGCGGCGGACGCTCGGGTCGGGGTCGGCCAGCAGCGCGGCCAGGTCGCCGTCGAACTCCGGGTCAGCGGCGGCGAGTTCGCGCACCTCGGGATCGTCGTGCCGGGCGAGTTCGGCGAGCACGCCCCGGCTCGGAAACGTGTCCCGCAGGCGCAGCCGGAGGCGGTGTTCGGGGACGGCGAGATAGGTCTCCAGCAGCAGGGCCGGCGGAGCATCGGGGTGGCACAGGGCGAGCAGCTGACGCACCTCGGGGTCGGGGTCGGCGGCGAGCAACTCGACCGTCGGGGCGTCGAGTTCGGGGCAGGTGGCGGCGGCGCGGCGCAGCAGCGGATGCGGGGAGCGGGCGCAGGCGTGGTACCAGTCGAGGGCGGGACGGTCGAGGGAGTTACGGAAAATCCAGCGATTGGCGCTCGGGTAGGAGTAGTCGACCCCGTTGACGGCCAGGGTCTCGGCGCGCCTGCGCGGGGCGGGTTCGACCTCGGCGCGCAGGCGGACGTCCGAGTCTGGGTCGGCAGCGAGCAGGGCGATCAACTCGGGGGTGAGGTCGTCGCGTTCGGCGACGCGGTGGCGCACGTGCGGGTCGGGGTGGGCGGCCAGGCGGTGGATCTCTTCGGGGGTGAGGTGCGGATTTCCGGCGAGGTTGTAGGCGTAGCCGTCGGCGAGGCCGGCTTCGAACAGCTCGGGCGGGACGAGGCGGGTGGCGTACCAGTAGGCGCGGTTGCGGTCGGCGCCGGCGTGGGCGAGGTCCTCGGCGGTCAGCGCCATGGGGGCGTGGTAGCGCCGGGCGGCGGCGCGGACCTCCGGATCGGGGTCGTCCAGCAGGGCCGCGCGCTGCTCTTCGTCGAGCGCGTCGAGGAAGTAGCTTGCCTGGAGGCGCAGTTGGGGTGACGGGTGGGTGGCCGTCCGGCGGCGGAAGGTGGCGGTGATGGCGCCGCAGCGGTCCAGTTCGCCGACGATCTCGTTGAGGGTGAGGTGCGGCGCGGTCCGCTCGAAGGTGGCGAGGTGGATCCGTTCGAGCACCGCGTCGGACAGCGGGCGGGGTCGCCGTTCGGCGTACTTGCCGGAGAAGAGCCTGACCGCCACCAGGTCGTTCGGGTCGCCCGCCAGCCTCAGGCACTGCTCGTCGCTGAGCCACGGGTTCCCGGCGGTCGCCCTCCGCACGCCCGCGTCGGGGCTGCGCAGCGCCGCCTCGACGAACTCGTCCGCCAGCCGGCGCTGCGCGAACACCGGCCACGCGGCCTTGGCCTCGGGCGCGAGCAGGCGCAGCAGGACGGCGGTGGGCGCGCCGGGGTTGGCGGCGATGCCGCGCAGCAGGGGCTCGTTGTCGATCACCGGCCCATCCTGGCACGCCCGTTGGCGCCCAAACGCCGTGCGTCCCACAGCCCGTCCTGCTACCGTTCCGGCCATGAAGCGCGCTGCGATGCTGACGACGACGCCGGAGAGTGTCCCGGCGCGCTGACTGCTGTTCTGATCAAGCCCCGGGGCCGAGCGCCCGGGGCTTTCGCATGTGCGGCCGTGGCGGCTCGTCCCCCTTCCGGTGAGGAGACCGCCGTGTTCGACCATCGCAAACTGGGCCGCGAGCTGGACCTGTTCGACACCGATCCGCTGATCGGTTCGGGTCTGCCGTTCTGGCTGCCGGACGGCGCCGTGGTGCGGCAGAGCCTGGAGGATTTCATCCGCGTCCTGGAGCGGCGCGCGGGCTACCGGCACGTGTATTCGCCGGTGCTGGGCAAGCGTGAGCTGTACGAGCGTTCGGGGCACTGGGTGCACTACCGGGACGACATGTTCCCACCGATGTCCATGGGCGACGGCGACGACCAGCTCGTCCTCCGCCCCAGCCTCTGCCCGCACCACGCCGTGATGTTCCGTTCCCGTTCCCGTAGCTACCGTGAACTACCACTACGCATAGCCGAGTTGGGCGGCATGTACCGCTCGGAGCGGTCGGGGGTGCTGGGCGGGCTGACCAGGGTGCGGGCGATCCAGCTGAACGACGGGCACATCTTCTGCACCCTGGACCAGGTCGCGGAGGAGGCGCGCGGCGCACTGGAGCTGATCGCGGTGGCGTACCGGGCGATGGGCATCACCGCGTCCCGTTACCGGCTGTCGCTGCCGGGGGGCGGCGGGAAGTACGTGGCCCGGCCGGAGTTGTGGGAGCGGGCGACCGCGCTGCTGGTGGGGGTGCTGGACGAGCTCGGTGTGCCGTACGAGGAGGGCGTCGGCGAGGCCGCGTTCTACGGGCCGAAGATCGACGTGCAGGTGGTGGACGGTGCGGGCCGCGAGTCGACCCTGTCCACCGTGCAGGTCGACTTCCATCAGCCCGAGCAGTTCGACCTGCACTACATCGGCCCGGACGGGGCGAAGCACCGGCCGGTGATGGTGCACCGGGCGATCCTCGGCAGTGTGGAGCGGGCGGCGGCGCAGCTGATCGAACAGCACGGCGGGGCGTTCCCGGCGTGGCTGGCGCCGGTGCAGCTGGCGGTGCTGCCGCTCGGCGAGGAGCAGGAGGGTGCGGCGCGCGAGCTGGCCGCCCGCTGTCTGGAGCTCGATCTGCGGGCCGAGGTGCTGGGTGCGGACCGCGGTTCACTGGGCGCCCGGGTCCGGGAGGCCCGGCTCGCGCCGTACCAGGTGGTGCTCGGTCCGCTCGAGGTCGGCGACGGCACCCTCGCGGTGCGGCTGCGCGACGGCCGCCGGCTCGACCCACTGCCCGCCGAGGAGCTGCTGGCACAGATCGACGCGAGGGTGCGGGCGCACAGCGTCGATCTCTGGTGAACCGACCGGCCGGGAGTGTGGCGCAGACCACAGCAGGAGCGTGGCAAGACCCACGCCGCACCCCGGCCAACCAGGCACCAATCGTCCCGGCCGCAGCCCCAGCACACGCCCAAGTCCCCTTTATCCAGGGCTTATCCGCAGGTCGGACGGCCATCGCCGGGGCCGAAGGGCCCTCGTGCCCGGGACCTTCGGCGTGGCATACTCCGGAGCCATGACCGGCATTCACGCGACCAGAGCCCTGCGGGGCGCGGTGTTCACCGCGCTCGCCGTGCCGCTGGCCGCGTTCGGCCAGGTGGTGATCACCGGCCGTGCCCTGCCGCTCACCCTGGTCGCAGTCGCCTGCGTCGCGGTCTTCCTGCTCGCGGTCCTGCTGGACGGCGCACGCCGCCACTTCCTGCTGCTGTCCGCGGTGCTGGTACCGGTCGAACTGCTGCTCAACACCGTCTTCAACCTCGGCCAGGACGCCTGTTCCCGGCCCATGCACGGCGTGGACCTGCTGGTCTGTGGCGGCGACCGGGTCAGCGGCTCCGAACTGTTCGCCGAGTGGACGCACAACTCGGCGAGCATGCTGCGCCTGCTGGTGCTCGGCGTGCACCTGGTGGTCGCACTGGCCGCCGCGGCCTGGCTGCGGCTGGCCGACGCCGCCCTCGACGGGGTCGGCGAGGCCCTGCGCACGGTGGCCCGGCTGCTGCCCGGCCACTGGCGCGCGCTGCTGCTGGCGGCCCGCCCGGCCTGCCCGGCCGAGCTGCTGCCCCCGGCCGGCGTCGAGCCCGCCCCGCGCCGTCCGCAGGACGCCGTCCACACCCCCGCCCCGCGTCGCGGACCGCCGCAGCTGGCCCTCGCCTGCTGACGGCCCCGCCACTTCGCACGACGCGTTCCGCGGCCGTCTCCGGGCATCCCGTTGCCCCTTCACTTTTCATGACCCGCACCCCGCCGGGCCGCCGCCCGCCCCTGCTCCCGTCCAGGTGAGACCACCTGGGAGCCGGGCCGCGCCGCCCGCCGGGTGCAGAGGAGACGGATCACCATGCCCAGCACCCACAAGTCCGCCAAGACGGTCTCGGCCCGCGAGCGCCTGAAGCAGGCCCAGCAGGCGGAGGCGCTGCGCGCCAAGCGCCGCCGCGCCCTCACCATCGGCATCTCGGTCGTCGCGGCCGTCGCCGTGATCGCGGGCGGCACCACCCTCGCCGTGAACGCCTCCAAGAACTCCGACTCCGCGAGCGGCCCGATCGCCGTCCCGGCCAACGCCACCGGCCCCGACAGCACCGTGGTCGTCTACGGCAACCCGGACGCCCCGCACACCCTGGCCGTGTACGAGGACTTCCGCTGCCCGGTCTGCGAGGCCTTCGAGACCTCGTCCGGCCCGGCCGCGAAGGAACTCGCCGACCAGGGCCAGTACAAGATCGAGTACCACATGGCCGCGTTCCTCGACAACAACCTCGGCGGCAAGGGCTCGAAGACCGCGCTGGCCGCGGCCGGCGCCGCGCTGAACGAGGGCGTCGACAAGTTCAAGCAGTTCCACGACGTGCTCTACGCCAACCAGCCCGCCGAGAGCTCGGACGCCTTCGGCGACGTCAACCACATCCTCGACCTCGCCGGCCAGGTCCCCGGCCTGAAGACCGAGGCCTTCACCAAGGCCGTCACCGAGGGCACCTACAAGAACTGGGCCACCAAGGTCGCCGCCGCGTTCAACAAGAGCGGCGTCACCGGCACCCCGACCGTCAAGCTCGACGGCAAGACCCTCGACGTGATCGGCAAGGACGGCAAGGCGCTGAACGGCGAGCAGTTCAGCGCGTTGGTCAAGCAGACCCTGGGCGGGTGACGCGATGACCACGGCCCGGGATACCACCCCAGCAATCAAGGGCGCAGCGAGCCGCCGCTTCTCCTGGCTGATCCTGCTGAGCGGACTGCTCGGCCTGGCCGCCTCGGCGCAGCTCACCCTGGACAAGATCCGGCTGATCGAGAACCCGGCCTTCCAGCCGAACTGCAACATCAACCCGATCATCAGCTGCGGCTCGGTCATGCGCACCGAACAGGCCGAAGTCTTCGGCTTCCCCAACCCGATCCTCGGCCTGGCCGCCTTCGGCGCCCTCGCCGCCATCGGCGCGGGCCTGCTCGCGGGCGCCTCCTACCGCCGCTGGTTCTGGCTCGCCCTCCAGGGCGGCAGCCTCGTCGGCCTCGCCTTCGTCGCCTGGCTCATCCGCCAGG
This sequence comes from Kitasatospora sp. NPDC004614, assembly GCF_042873675.1. Taxonomy (NCBI): domain Bacteria; kingdom Bacillati; phylum Actinomycetota; class Actinomycetes; order Kitasatosporales; family Streptomycetaceae; genus Kitasatospora; species Kitasatospora sp. NPDC004614. The sequence continues at coordinate 356 of NZ_JBIALR010000007.1, read as the reverse complement.
CCCTGTACGAGATCGGCGCCCTGTGCCCCTACTGCATGGTGGTCTGGGCCGTGGTCATCACCCTCTTCTGGTCCACCACCATCCACAACATCCGCACCGGCATCCTCCCCACCCCACCCACCGTCCGCCGCCTGGCCACCCTCAACCACCAGTGGCTGGTCCCGGCCGCCGGCTTCCTGCTGATAGGCCTGCTCATCCTGACCCGCTTCTGGTACTACTGGTCGACGCTGCTCTGAGGCCCTGAAAAGGGCCGGCCCTCCGGGCGGTTTCTAGGGGTCGTTGCAACACGTGGTCGGTTGTCTAGGCCGCGATGAGTTTATGCAGGCGCTCGGCTGGGGTTTCCCAGCCGAGCGTTT